>JBAXJQ010000001.1:0-122368 GCA_037137775.1 Candidatus Falkowiibacteriota bacterium
GCGCAAGGTCTCCCGCCTCAAGGCCTGAGACTATCTCTTCGAGTTTCTCGAGCGCCTTTTCGAAAGTAACGTCCTTTGTCTTCTCTTCCTTCATCATGCCTCCACCCCTTCCACCCTCGAAATGAACCGCCCCTTCGCAAGCTTCGTCGTTATACTGTCGCCTTTTTTCAGTTCTTCCGCGCTCTTCACAACTTTTTCTCCGGCAAACGAACAAGATGATTATCCTGCTTATTTTGTTTTTCCTGGGCAAATGCTGGAAACTGGTTCGATGGGTAATAACCCTTTTAGTGATCGTCGCTTGACCGGAGCTTTGGGTGGGCAGTCATTCTTGGATACATTTGTATTGTCCGTTTTGCCCTATGATTATCTAAATTTGTCAGACAGGGGTGTTGGCTGGCTTATTTTAATCTTGGTTATGTGGGAATTGTTCAGAAAATTTAAGTCTTCCCGCACCATGACGGCCTTGTCGACCATTTCGATAATGCTTTTTTATTCAGCTTTTGGCAACATTACCGGTCATGTAACTGCCACGGCCTTACTCGTATTTTTAGGGTATTTATTTTTTGAAGAAAAATTAAGTAAAAATAGTTATTTAACTCAAGCCACCCTGTTTGCGTTTCTGGTGGCCGCACTAGCGTCTATCAAATCAAATATTATTGTCGCTTGTTTCTTTTATTTGATTTTTTATTTCATAATATCTTACAAAGAAGCCGTTGGCCAAAAAGAAAAATTGTTGGTAATTAAATCGCTTGCAGTATTCGTATTATTAACATTTATTTTTTTATTTCCATGGATGGTTATGCTGTATCAATCATCTGGCACGTTGTTGTATCCAATTTTTGGAAAAGGTTTTCATGGTTCTGTATATGGAACCTATGATGCTCCATATTCAAAATGGTCATTTGCCAATTTTTTAACCTTGTTTCTTAATTTAGCAAATATCATTTTTTTAATCCTTTTTTTGTTAGGGATATTTATTTGGAAGTCTAAATGCACTAAAATTGAAGTTTTTACTCGTTTAAAATCATTAATTCTATTGACGTTTTTAAGTATTTTTTCGATTGCATTTTTAACTGCTGGCTTAATGGTTCATTATTACACTTATCCAATAGTAATTGCGTCGGTCATTATAATGTTGGCAGCTTTTATTAGTGAAAGTGAAGCCCTGAGTGGATTATTTTCTTCGTGGCGTCATGATCAAATTGCTGTGGTTTTATTAGCAGTAATGTTTGGCTCGGGTGTATTTTACAATACGCCCAGCTTAAAACCAAATTTAAAATTGATTCAAATGCATTTAAGAGATAACCAGTCTGTTGCATTTAAAGAAGGTAAGCGGGTAAGTGGAAATTTTGCCTCAACTCCGGATGAGCGTGCAAGATATCAAAATGCTCAAAACACAATTCCTTTTGAAAAAAAGGTATTAGCCAGAACCGAAAAACCATTTTTGTTTAATTTAAAACAAAACAATGTTTATATTATTGATTTACCAGGTGGTGCATCGTTGCCACCCGGAATGCCTTCGTACAAGGGCGGGGAGGCGTTAAGCAAGTATTTGCTTTCAAATGATATACAGTATATTGTATATACCTATGCCACAGAATGCTCAGCATCTGAAACGATTTACGGTGGCTATGCCACCTCAACAACAAATATTTGGCAAAATACCGCGGTTAAAGTTACTTTTGATTTTAATAAAAATTTAAAAGAATTGGGCTATACCAAAAAAAGAATTTTTGATGATGGTAATATGTTTGTATTGGATTTAGCGCAACCTATAAATAAAAGTAAATTATAAAATTATGTTAAAAAAAATGATAAAAAAAATCTTGCCAAACATTATTTTAAAATATTGCTATAGCAGATATAGCCGTATTAAAAATGTTAAATATGAAAAGGAAAAAAATGGTAGATTTATACCTCCCATCATACTTTATAATAATGTTTTATTTTATGGCAAATCAACTTTTGAAACAGGGATAAAGGTAAATGGTTCTGCTCAATTTACTAATGTAAATATGGGTAAATATTCATATTTAGCCGGCGAGAGTTATTTATTTAATTGCAGTGTCGGCCGTTTTTGTTCGATCGGTCAAGGTGTGACTATTGGACTTTTTTCCCATCCAGTCAGAGAGTTTGTATCTACCCATCCTGCATTTTATTCCGTAAGCGGACAATCACAAGCCGTATTTGCAGATAAAAACATTTTTAGCGAATCAATTAAGACAACTGTTGGCAATGATGTTTGGATCGGGCAAAATGCCCTTATAAAAAGCGGAGTAACGATTGGCGATGGTGCCATTATTGGTGCTGGCGCAGTAGTAGTCAAAGACGTTATGCCATATGAAATAGTTGGCGGGGTTCCCGCTAAATCAATCAGATTTCGTTTTAACGATGACGATATTGCATATTTGCTTAAATTTAAATGGTGGAATAAAGATGAGCAATGGTTAAAAGAAAATTGGAAATTATTTTCTAACATAACTGAATTTAAAAAAGTCCAAGAGTTATAGCATGAAAATTTTACTGATTATTACTACTATTGAATACGGTGGCGCTACTAACGTGATCTTGAATTTAGCTAATGGTTTGAAATCGAGGGGGCATGACATTACGGTTGGTTTTGGAATTTCAAGCGAGCATGAAAAAGAGCTGGTTGAAAACGGAATTACATGTAAACAATTTAAGTGGCTTAGTCGAACGAATAATCCATTGTCAAATTTTTTGTTTGCTAAAGAGTTGCGACATTTCGTACTAAATGAAAAATTCGACATCGTGCATTTGCATAGCTCAAACACATTAATTGGCGCATTGGCAATAAAAATTATTTCGAAAAATCCAAAATTGATTTTTACAATGCACGGACTTTCTGTGCTTGATAATAATTATAAAATTTTGCCATATTTGAAATTCTTTTATTTTTATTATTTTAAGCTTTTTTTATATTTGGTTGATGAGATTGTTTTTGTATCAGCGGCTGATCTGAATTTATCATTAAAAAAAGGAATTACACATAAAGGGAGGATAATTTATAATGGCTTGCCACAACTTAATTTTTTAAATCGTGATGAGGCGAAGAATTTTTTAGGCAAAATGATCAATTTCGATTTTTCTTCAAAGCTTGTTTTTGGGTCGATCGGTCGACTTAGCTATCAGAAAAATTTTAATTTTATTATTGATAATTTTAAAAAAATATTGGCAAAAAGACCTGATATAATTTTTATTATCATTGGTGAAGGTGATATGCGCCAAGAGTTTGAAAGACAGATAGTCAGCTTAGGCTTAGATCAAAAAGTATTTTTGTGTGGCGGGGTAAGTAATGCTTCCCAGTACATTAAGGCGTTTGATTTGTTTATACTGCCCTCGCGATATGAAGGTTTGCCAGTTACTTTAATTGAAGCGATGCAGGCTAGCGTGCCGTGTCTTGTATCTCAAGTTGGTGGTAATCATGAAATTGTAGATGCCGGCAGCTTATACAAGCTTGATGATGTTGATGATTTCATTGCCAAACTAACAGCAAAGTTGGAAAACAATTCAACTACATTTATTAATTCAAAATGTTTTTCGATTGAATCGATGATTGATGGTTATTTGAATGTGTATAATAAATAAACTTGATGATTATAGTGAAATTAAAATGTGGGCTCGGTAATCAGATGTTTCAATATGCTCTGGCCAGACGGCTCCAACTTGAGAGCGGCACAGAGCTTAAGTTTGATTTGAGTTGGTTTGACAATCTAAGAGAAAAAGACACGCCCAGGGAGTTGGGATTAGATAAATTCAACATCCCGATAGTAGAGGCTACCGATGATGAAATTAATGCGATTGAGCCAGGATTGATAACTGTTTTTTTAAAAAAAATTAATAATCGATATAACACTAATTATCATTATACGTATCATAACTCAGATGTAGCAGTAAAGAATAATTATTATCTGGATGGATATTACCAATCATTTCGATATTTTAATTCAATCAGGGATGTGCTATTGGCGGATTTTAAAATCAAGGACGGACTGTCTCAAATAGGTCTTGAAGCTGAGCGTCAAATTTTATCAAGTAAGTATTCGACTTCGCTTCATATTCGAAGAGGTGATTACGTAAACCAATCAGGTGCAAATTATCATGGCTTATGCGATGCAAAATACTACAATACCGCCTTAGCAAAATTGAACAAAGACAATTTGACCGGAGAAATATTTGTTTTTTCCGATGATATCGAATGGGCCAAAAAAAATTTAATTCTAGACCAGTCTGTAACTTTCGTATCCCGCCCAGACTTAAATTATGTTGAAGAGATGATTCTAATGAGCAAATGCCACAATCAGATTATTGCCAATAGTACGTTTAGTTGGTGGGCTGCTTGGCTTAATGAGAATAGTCAAAAAAAAGTGATTTCGCCAAGACGATGGTTGGCCGCTAAAGATGTTGATATTAAAGATCTAATACTGCCCACTTGGGAAACGATATGATTAGTATTATTTTGCCAACGTATAATCGAGCGAATATATTGCCAAATGCGATTAAAAGCGTAATTGCCCAAACCTATTCCGATTGGGAATTGATTATTGTTGATGATGGGTCTACCGATAATACCAGGGAAATAGTTAATGGTTTTTTAACTGACTCGAGAATATCTTTCGTTAATCAAGAAAATTTTGGTCCAATTGTGGCCAGAAACAACGGTGTAAAAATGGCCAAGGGGAATTGGCTGGCCTTTTTAGATTCTGATGATATTTGGCTATCAGAAAAATTATCCAAGCAAATTACTCTTGCGCAAACTTTTGCTTATCCAGTGATGATTATTGGTAATTATGTTTATATTGATGAACTTGGTCAAAAACAAGGTGAGTTTTTTAGCCAAAAAACCACACCTCATTCCGGCAGAGTTTTAGCGCAATTATTGCGAGACAATTTTATTTTAACCTCTTCGGTGTTAGTGTTAAAAAAATATTTTGAAAAAGTAGGTGGGTTTGACGAGCAGTTAAACTTAACTATTGGCGAGGATTATGAACTCTGGTTACGTCTTGCGGGTGAGTTAGAAATTTATTACGTGAATGAGCCAGTGGCGCTTTATCGGATCCACGCAGTTCAGTTAACAAAACAGAAACTTAGGGTCTATCATAGCATTTTAAAATTATATTGGCATTTGTTTTGGCATAATAAAAAATATCACCAACTTTCAAAGATGATGATATTGAGTGGTTTTTGTTCACGAATTAAAAGGATTTTACAAGCCAGTTCGACTTAATACAGTATAAATCGTTTTAAGAATGATTGACAGGTCGAGATAATACGACCTGTTTTTAATATAGAAGAGATCGTATTGCAGTTTTTTCATGGTATCTTCGTAGGAAGGTGAGTGATATTCGCCAGATACTTGGTCCCAGCCAGAGATGCCTGGCTTAACCAACATGCGTTGTTGATAAAACGGGACTAATTGTTCCAAATCTTTTATTAACTCTGGTCGTTCGGGGCGGGGACCAACAAAACTCATCTCTCCTTTTATGATATTAATTAGTTGGGGTATTTCGTCAAGCCGTGATTTACGGAGAAAATTACCAAATGGAGTAATACGATTGTCATTTTGTCCAGTTGGTGCAAAATCATTTTTGGCTGTACGCATAGTTCTGAACTTGTATATAGTAAATGCTTCACCATTTTGCCCTAGTCTGGTTTGAGAGAAAAAAACGGCTCCATTGTCAGTGAGTTTGATGACGATAGCAATAATCGGCCATAAAAGACTTGATATTATAATAAATACCAGTGCGAAGGTGAAGTCGAAAAATCTTTTTAGTTGATCAAAAAATCCTTTTGAGCCTTCGCTGAGATTTTCTAAAAACCAAGTTTCGCCAATCGCACTAATTGGCACCTTGCCAGTAAGTGACTCATAAAAATGTACCAAGCTGATAAAGTTGATTTTTTGAGGTAAGAGGGCAAAAAGTGAACGACGTAATTCAATTGATTCGTGCGGGGTGGTGGTAAAGACAATGATATTGGGGTGTTGCTCGGCGGCAAGTTTGGCTAAATTCGTGTGTTTTGAAAAAATTGTTTGCCCTTCATGATTAATATCGGTGTCGGCATTCTCGTCAATAATAAAGCTGAGCCGATAACCGAGTTGTGAGCGACTGGATACTTCCTGGATAATTTCTTTGATTTGTTCGTTGTAGCCAATAATTCCAATGGAAATTTTAGGTAAATATGCAGCAAGTGCTCGGTGGTAAAATTGTCGCCAAAATGCAAAAACTAGAGCAAAAACAATTAAATATATGGCGAGTGTGGTTTTGGGGGAGATATTGCGATCTGGTAAAATGTAAAAAAAGATTGCAGCACCAGCACCAGCGATTAACAAACTACGCAGAGAACGTTGCCAAAAGGCGATTGAATTAGAAATTTGTCGTAAATCGTAGAGGTTGGCAATATAAAAAATGATTACCCAGAGGATAAAAATAAAAGAAAAAGGTCGAACATGACTTAGCCAACGCTCTGAATCAGGCAAGGATTGATAGCGAATGGCTAAGGTAAGCCAAAGTGAAAGATACAAGACTGCTAAGTCGCCTAACAATAAAACGAATTTTTTAATTTTATGGGGGTGGTTCATGATTACATTCTAGGCTAATTTATTTTAAGTTGGCAATACCTCATTTTCTATTTTATATTATACCATAATATCACATGGGTTAAACTAATTCGCTTGCAATTTTGGCTTTTATGATTTTGATAAGGATGATAGAATAAGGGCATGAAAAAATTGCTAAAACAATATTTTGGCTACGATAATTTTCGACCATTGCAGGCAGAAATAATTGATACTATCATGTCAGGGCAAGATAGTTTCGTCTTGATGCCGACTGGTGGCGGTAAATCGTTATGTTATCAGTTGCCAGCCTTAAAATTCTCAGGAATAACTTTGGTAATCTCGCCATTAATTGCCTTAATGAAAGATCAAGTTGATGCACTCAAGGCGTGTGGTATTCAAGCCGAGTTTATCAATTCAAGTTTGTCCCAGGAGCAAATCAGTGAAATTTACCGTCGAGCGAATCGTCGCGAAATAAAATTATTGTATTTGGCACCGGAGCGACTTGCCTTGTCTTCGTTTCAAGATTTTTTACGAGCATTACCGATTAGCTTGATTGCCGTTGATGAGGCGCATTGTATTTCGGAATGGGGGCACGATTTTAGACCGGAGTATCGTAATCTCGGTGCCTTAAGAAAGTTATTTCCGCAGGTGCCACTCATCGCACTAACAGCAACGGCTACGGTGAAAGTGCGGGAAGATATTGTTCGACACTTAAGTTTGGAAAAAGCAAAATTATTTATCTCCAGTTTTAATCGTGAGAATCTTCATTTGAATGTTATTGAAAAAAAACAGGCTTTTGCTAAATTGGTTAATTTACTAGAGAAATATCGTCACGAATCAGTGATTATTTACTGCTTTTCCCGAAAGGAAACAGAGGAGGTGGCAGCTAATTTAAAATTGCAACGGTTTAGCGCGGCCGCCTATCATGCTGGTCTTGAGTCAGATGATCGACGCCGTACCCAAGAATCTTTTGTTAAAGATCGGGTAAATATTATTGTTGCCACCATTGCTTTTGGCATGGGTATTGATAAGCCGGATGTGCGCTTGGTTGTGCATTATACCTTTCCAAAAACATTAGAGGGGTATTATCAAGAAATTGGTCGGGCAGGGCGAGACGGTTTAAACAGTGAGTGTGTTTTGTTTTACACCTATGCCGATGTGCGTAAACATGAGTTTTTTATTCATGAAATATCAGATGATCGATTGCGTGAACGGGCCAAGGTAAAATTGGCCGAGGTCTTAAATTATTGTAATTTGATTACTTGTCGAAAAAAATATTTACTCAAGTATTTTGGCGAGGAATTGCATTCGGACAAATGTGGCGGTTGCGATTGTTGTCAAACTGAAACCGTAACTATTGATGGAGCTGAAGTGGCTAAAAAAATAATATCTGCGGTAGTGCGAACTGAAGGTCGTTTTGGTAAAAATCATTTAATCGACATACTTCTCGGTAAGCGCACGCAGAAAGTTACCCTTAATCATCACGATCAACTTTCGGTTTTTAGCATTGTTCACGATTTTAGCGCGGATGAATTAAGTCAGATAATCAATCAATTAACCGAGAGTGATTACTTACGTTCAAGTGGGGGTCAATATCCAGTGTTATCGATTAGTGGCAAGGGAGCGGATTTTTTATCTCGGGGTCAATCATTGCCAATTAACAAGCCGCGGCCCAGTGTTGCCAATGTGGCAAAAACTGCAGTCGGTAATAAAAATTTTAATCAAGCCTTATTTGACGAGCTACGAGCTTTGCGTAAATCTTTGGCTGAGGAGGCTAACGTGCCGCCATTTATTATTTTTGGGGATAAGAGTTTACAGGATATGGCGAGAAGCTTGCCACAGGATCGTCACGCTTTTTCTCAGGTTAGTGGGGTAGGCGCCCGTAAGTTGGAACTTTTTGGCGAGCAATTTATTGCTACCATTTCTCGTTTTGCCAAGCAGCATGGCTTAGCCAGGCAGTCAGAGGATGCAGAAGCCACTGTTGCGGAAGTAACCATGGTTAGTCAGAAGCCACAGTTTTATCTTAAAACGCGGGAATTATTAGTGAAAAAAATTCCCTTAGTGAGAATTGCTAAACATCAGAATATATCGGTTGACACCGTAATTAATCATATTGAAAAATTAATCGATGCTAGTGAGCGGCTTAATTTAGAATATCTCAAGTTGCCTCGTAATCGGTACGATACAATGTGTCAAGCATTCCTAATTTATGGTGAAGAGCGGATTAAGCCCGTCTATGAATATTTGCGGGGAGAATATTCCTATGATGAGCTCAAATTAGCCCGAATTTTATTACAAATTTAGCTAATTTGTGCCTATGGCAGTAGGTTGATTTTTACCTCGTAATTTTATATAATACAGGTATGAATAAAACTGCTAAAATTAAGTTAAATTGGCCGCTATTAGGCAATGACCATATATTGGAATATTTTTCGCGTAATTTAGCTTCGGGCAAGGTTGCTCAAAGCTATATTTTTGCCGGACCTGATGATCTAGGCAAGGCAACAATAGCTAATTATTTTGCCTTTAGCTTATTGTGTAAATCAACTGGGATGGCTTTCTCGCCGTGCGGCAAGTGTGAATCTTGCCGTCGTCATGGCACAATGTCTAATAAGACAGATCAAGGTGATCTCTCAAGTGTGCATACAGATTATTATGTCGTGAAGCGAGAAACAGATAAAAAAAATGTTTCCATAGAGCAGGTACGTCAATTGATTCATGTCTTAAATTTAAGTTCGTTTAGTAATGGCTATAAAGTTGGTATTCTGCGTCATGCTGATAGCTTAAGTGAAGAGGCGGCTAATGCGTTATTAAAAACACTGGAGGAACCTAAACCAAAAACTGTACTTATTTTGGTGTCAACTGATTTAGATCGACTACCGGCCACGGTTATTTCCCGGAGCCAGGTGCTTCATTTTCGGCCAGTTCAAAACGAAGTTATTTATAAGCATCTTATTGAGCAGTATCAATTACCACGCACTGAAGCTAAAAATATTGCTCGCTTATCATTGGGTCGACCAGCCTTGGCAATTAAATTTGCCATGGATAAAAAATTTAATACAACATATTCCAAGCGAACCGAGCTGTTATTATCTTTTTGGCAAAGTGATTTGATTACCAGGTGGCAACTACTTGATGAACTGCTACCTGCTAAGTTGGCTGGCCAAGAAGCAGTGAAAAGTGCTCGTCGCATCCTTGAAACGTGGAGTGGTTTGATGCGAGATATGTTGCTTTTGCATTTAGGCCAACCAGACCTGGTTCAACATCAAAGTGTGCTGTCAAGCCTGGAACGGTTAAAAAGTCGTATCTCTGCTACGCAGGTTGCTGGTTTTTTTGAGATAATTGGTCAAGCAGAAAAATATTTACGTGCCAATGTTAGTCCCAGATTGGTTTTAGAAAATGTAGCGGCTTACAATTAATTTTAATACAAATGTTATATCGTATGTCAAAAACAAAAATTAGTTATCTCGCATTGCTTTTATTACTAACCGGGGTGTTGTCCGGTTGTGGCCTAACGGTTAAAACAGGTGCGAATAGCACTGCGTCCGGCGCCAATGACGGGGGAATCTATCGAACTGATAATAAAGGAGCAAACTGGCTCCAAAAAACGTTACTAGCAACTGTCTCTGGGCGTCCGGGTAATTTTAATGCATTAAATGTGAGTGCGTTAGCCATGGACCCTGTTGATGCGAAAGCAATTTATGTTGGCGTAGTCGGTGAAGGCTTACTGTATAGTTATGATCGAGGCGACTCTTGGCAACGAGCTGCTAGTCTGGGGCAGGTAACGATTAATGCTTTGGCGGTTGACCCAACTTTTCATTGTACGCTATACGCCGCCCATAGCAATAAGATAAGTAAAAGCCTTGACTGTGGGCGTACTTGGGCGCCGATTTATTACGACAATGATTCTAAAATAATCATGAATGCCATAGTGGTAAATCCGAAATTAAGCAGTGAGGTGTGGCTCGGTACGAGTCGCGGTGATGTGATGAAGAGCTTGAATCGGGGTGAGAGCTGGCAATTAGTGAATCGATTTACTAAGCCAGTGGCAGGTATTTATTTCAGTCCATTTAATGTAAGGGTTATGGCTGTACCACTCGAAGCTAATTCAGTTAATTTTACCAAGGATGGGGGGAATAGTTGGGAAAAATTTGATGATGCCTTAAAGGAGATTAAGGGTGCGACCAATTACCGAGCCTTTACGTTTTCAGGGGTAATTGATGGTGGCATGTTTTTAGCAAGTAATCAGGGCTTGTTATCAAGCACGGATTTTGGTAAAACCTGGAAGGAAATTCCTTTATTAACCCCAGAGCCAAACACCAAGATAAATGCGATTGCGGTTAATCCCACCAATGACAATGAACTGTATTATGTGACTAATACCACTTTTTATCGCTCGATTGACGGTGGCCAGAACTGGATAACCAAGAAATTACCATCTACTCGGCCAGCCATTGGTCTCCTCGTTGACCCCACCCAGCCAAATACGATATATTTAACCGTACGACTAAATAAAAAATAAGTAACGAATATGAACACCTACCTACAGCAAAAACAAGCGGATTTTATTAAAGCGATTGAATTTTTTAAGAAGGAGATTTCTGTCTTACGCACGGGGCGGGCTAACCCAAGTTTACTTGATGGTGTTACTGCCGAAGCCTATGGTGTTCGAACCCCATTATCTGGTTTGGCCAGCTTATCGGTTAGTGATGCAAAAAGCATGGTGGTAAGTCCTTGGGACAAAGGCGTGCTTAAAGATATTGAAAAAGCGATAATTGAAGCCGACCTAGGCATGGGCGTGGTAAACGAAGGGGATAAAATCCGCTTGACCATACCAGTTATTACCGAGGAGAGTCGGAAACATTTGGTGAAAAAATTAAATGAACAAATGGAAGAGGCTCGAATCGCCGTACGCCAGATTCGGGAAGAAGTAAAGCAAACGATTGAAAGAGCAGAGGATGATAAGGAAATATCCGAGGATGATAAATTCCGTTTCGAAAAAGAATTAGATGAAGAAGTGCACAAGCGTAACGAAGAAATAAAACAAATTCGCGATAAGAAAGAGGAAGATATCATGACCATTTAGCTTTATGTTTACTCTAATTATATTTGTACTAGTCCTAAGTTTATTGGTGTTTGTTCATGAACTTGGCCATTTTTTAACCGCTCGAAGATTTGGCATTAAGGCGGAAGAGTTTGGATTTGGGTTTCCACCTCGTGCTATTGGTTTTTATAAAACACTAGCCGGCAAGTGGCAATTATTACGCGGTAGCAAGGAAGTAACTGATGCCGCTGATACGATATATTCAATTAACTGGATTCCATTGGGTGGGTTTGTGAAGATTAAAGGTGAAGATGGTGAAAACTTGGAACCGGATAGTTTTGGGTCTAAAAAAATCTGGCAACGAGCTGTGGTTTTGTCTGCTGGCGTGACTATGAATTTAGTTTTAGCCGCGTTCTTGCTTTCCATCGGCTTTATGATAGGTTTGCCACAGTCGTTAGAAAATTTACCAGCCGGCGCCAAGGTGAGTGATCGCAAAATTCAAATCATGGGAGTGCTGGACAATATGCCAGCCAATCAGGCTGGGTTAAAACTCGGCGATATCATTGTAGATATCAATGGTCAGCGCTTTGATCAGCAGCAAAGCCTCACTGCCTATGTAAATAAGCACAAAGGGGAGGTTTTGGCTTACAATATTAAACGTGCGGGGGAGAATAAAATCTATAATATTAAACCTGTGGTCCAATCTGGTTCTGATCAGGCAGTAATTGGCGTGTACCTAGAATCGACCGGGTTAATTCGTTTTACGTGGTATCAGGCAATTTGGCAGGGCATTAAACAAACAGGCATTTTGGTCTGGGTAATACTAATTGCTTTTTACGATTTAATTAAGGGGTTGTTCATGGGGCAGGGTGTAGGTGGTGATGTGGCTGGTCCAGTTGGTATTGCCACGCTTACCGGACAAGTGGCACGCATGGGAATAAGCTATCTCATTCAGTTCACTGCCTTACTCTCAATTAATTTAGCCATTATTAATTTTTTACCAATACCCGCCTTGGATGGTGGCCGTGTTTTATTTTTGATTTTAGAAAAAATTAAAGGCAAACCAGTTCGTAAAGAGTTGGAAGGCGCCATGCATAATGTTGGCTTCATGTTGTTAATGTTATTGGTGGTGATTGTTACCTTTCATGACATTATTAAGTTAAGTGCAGTCCAGCAGTTGTGGCACTCGGTCTCTGGTTGGTTTTAATTTTATTAATCATGCCCAAGGAAAATACTCATCTCTATTTTGCCCACGAACTTTTGTCACAGTTTGGCAATGAACGTTTGGAGGCATTAATATTGGCGCAAGTGAAGTATTATTATTTTGGCAGTATTGCTCCAGATTCGTTTTATTACAGTGCTAAAGCAAATGTCCGACGAGTTTCGGCAATATTACATGGTAAAGACGGTAATCTTACCAATGAAGCGATTTTTGCCTTACTGGATAAGGCTAAAGAAAACCAAAGTGAACCAGATTTATGTTTGGCGCTTGGGTATATTACCCATTGCGCCCTAGACATGGTTTTTCACCCGGTCATATACTACTTATCCGGTAATTATTATGATGCTGACCCAGCTAAGGCAACTGACGCTGTATATCTTCACCGCCACCTTGAAACCTACCTCGACTATCAGATTAATCAATCTTATTTTTTTAATGATTTAATTAGTTTTAAAATACTAAAACACTGCAGCTACAATCAGATTATTAGTCAGTTATATCATATTTCTCAAAAAGACATCATGGCGGCTTTGCATCGCAAGGCAACCATTTATAGTTTATTAAGAAGCAATATTGTCTTATCTGTGTTATACTTTTTTTATCGGATTGTGGAGCGTTCAAGCTGGTCTCGCTTAAAGGTGTTATTGGGAATTTTTTATGGCAACTTAAAAAGGGACAGTCGAACTATCCCTCATCGGATTAATTATCGAGATATTATTACGGGTGAGTCAAAAACGACTACTATATATGATTTGTTTAATCAAGCAAGAGAGAAGGCCGTTGAAATGGTAGACGCTGGGTATGCCTACTATCGAGGCAAGATTAGCCGCCTCGAAGCAGAGCAAATAATCAGAGGGGAAAGTCTTGATACTGGTCGATTACAAATGCCTGTGTCAGACTTGAAATATTTTTATAATAATTAATCATGGAATCGATCTATCATCGTTTTAATCGAATAGCTAATACCTATGCCAGCCGACCTGCGATTATGTGGCATGGTCGTTTTCGGTGGAAGACGATGAGCTATCAAAAATTACGTAGTCAAATCGAAGCCGTGGCCAGCGTAATGTCTAATAACAATCTGGCAGTTGGTGATCGAGTGGTAATTCTCAGTGAAAATCGACCGGAGTGGCTAGTTGCCGACTTGGCGTGCAACAAGCTGGGTTTAGTTAGTGTGCCGATCCATTTTACAAGCAATATTAAAACAATCGAATATATTTTACGCAATTCTGGTAGTCGATGGTTATTTGTTAGTCCAAAAATGTGGCAATTGCACCAATCCACCTTACGTACAGTGAGTCAAGAGTTACGGATGAAGGCGATTACGGTATTAATGGATATGCAACATGAGTTAAATAAAGACGATTTAACTGGGGTGATAACCTATAAAGAAATGCTTGACGGTGTTGGTGATGCAGAGATTGCCATAAATAATTTAGCCAGTATTGTTTACACCTCTGGCACTACTGGTAACCCCAAGGGTGTAATGCTTACCAATCAAACTTTTTTGCACAATGTTGACGCCTCCACAAGCTTGATTCCAATTTTTCCAACCGATCGATTCATGTCATTTTTACCTCTGTCTCACGTACTGGAGCGGATGGCAGGGTCGTTTATTCCAGTGTTGTCCGGTGCGAGTATCGGTTATGCCCGAAGTATTAAAACAATAACCGCTGATTTTCATATTATCCGTCCGACCGTTCTGATCAGTGTACCAAAAATATTTGAACGGACATTAGAAAAAATTATTGCCGGTATCCGGCATAAGCCGCGTGTTCTACAGCGGCTTTTTTTTTGCTGCTTGCGCAAAAGCGAGCATGGTTGGTGGCAACAACGGCTTGATCGGTTGTTTTATCACAAGATCAAAGGTATTTTTGGTGGTAGATTGCGTTTTGCAATTTGTGGTGGTGCTGCCATTAACGAACGTGCCATACGATTCTTTGCGCGCATGGGTGTGACCATTTATCAAGGTTATGGTTTAACGGAAACTTCACCGGTTATCTCAGTCAATTGGAGCGGTGCCAACAAATTAGGCACCACGGGTAAGCCCTTGCCTGGCGTTATGGTTAAAATTGGAGCCGATAAGGAGGTGTTGGTTAAGGGTGATAATGTTATGTTTGGCTATTGGCAAGATGAAGATAAAACCAAAGAAGTCTTTACTGAAGATGGGTGGCTACTAACCGGTGATCTTGGATTTGTTGACCATGAGGGCTATTTAACGATAGTTGGACGGAAAAAAGATGTGATTGTAATGAGTAACGGTAAAAATGTTTCGCCAGAACAAATCGAATCAGAATTAAATCTAAGTCCTTATATCGCACAGTCGATTGTGGTTGGCCATCATCAGGCGTACTTAGGTGCAATTGTGGTGCCAGACTATGAAAATTTAAAACAAGAATTTGGAGAGGTGCAGGTTGATGTAAAAAAATTAATCGGCCAAGAAATAGAACGTATTAATGATCAAATGGCACATTTTGAGCATGTGCGGAAATTTGAAGTACAAGAGCAGCCTTTTTCGATCGAAAAAGATGAGTTGACGCCAACCTTAAAGATACGTCGGCATATTATTGAACAGCATTTTTCAAATATAATCGCAAAACTATTTTAATTTAGCCACACAATGCACCAATCGATTAAAAATATATCTAATCGAATTAATTTTATTTGGAAAAAATTAGTTTTTGGGGTATAATATAATATAGTATCGAATAAATAATTAATTAATGAAAAATCAAACTAATTTTGTAATTGCGCAAGAAAATACAATTAGTGGAAAGATTCTTAAATTGGTAATTATTTTAATTATTGCACCTATTTTTCGATTAATTTTTATAAAGAAAGTTGATAATAAAAAATTTTTTCCTAAAAGTGGTGCAGTTATTTTAGCAGCTAATCATCAAAGCTACCTTGATTTTATAAGTCTGGTCTCTGTTTTACCAAATAAATTACATTTTTTAGCCGCAGAAAAATTTTTTGAATCGGCTATTTGGCGTCAATTAATGTTAAAGACTGGTCAAATTAAAGTAGACCGTGGTAGTAAAGATAATTCTCAGTCAATAGAACTGGCTCAAAATGTTTTAAAGTCAAATATGGCGTTGGCACTTTTTCCTCAAGGCACGAGAAGTCGCACTGGTCAAATTGAAAAAACATTCACAGGAGTAGCTCGATTTGCTATGCAAAGCGGTTGCCCAGTTATTCCAGTGGGTATTAGGGGTGCATTTGAAGTCTTACCCCCTGGAAGTAATAAGATGTCATTTGCAAAAAAAATTGAACTCCATTTCGGTAGGCCCATAATGCTTGAATATAATAAAAATGATATTGGCAACAAACAAGTAGAACGAAAACTTACCAATCAGATAATGATTGAAATTGGACGATTAGCTAATTTGTCATATACGCCAGAATAATATGGCGATTGCAATTTTTGATTTTGACGGTACGTTAATCACTGGTCAGTCACAAATGATGTTGATTGTATATGCACTCAAGAAACGTCAAATTGATATCTATTCGTTTATTAAAATTTGGTTTTGGTTTTTAGCGTATAGCAAAAAGTTGGCTGGAAATCCGCAATTAATAATCGCCTTTGCTTATAGGCGATTATTACATAGAAAAAGCGAGGCAGATATATTATTATTTATTGAAGAATTTTATCATGCGGTAATTGCTAAAAAACTGCGCCCAAAAATAATTTCTATTTTAGAAGAACATCGTTTGCGTGGTGACGAAGTTATTTTATTAACAAATGCCTTAGAGCCATTAGCACGGGTAGTGGCAAAGCAGCTTGATTGCAATCGATTTTTTAGCACTACGCCAGAAAAAATTAAAGGAGTGTATACCGGAGAAATTGAAGGGGAAATAATGTATGGCTATAAAAAGGCTGAGTTGATAAAAAAAATCTTTACTCCGGTTGAATTAAATAATGCCTCAGCATATTGCGACCATGAATCAGATGTAGCTTTATTAGAATTGGTTGGTCATCCCGTTGCCGTAGGCACTAATCAAAGATTGATTTATATGGCACTAAAAAGACACTGGCAAATAATTAATTAGTATTCATGGGTTCTTTTGCTACTACAACCATTATTACCTCAATTCTGAGCTTTGGCTTAGCAATTTTTGTTTACAAAAAAAACAATCAATCAGAGCTTAATCGAAGTTGGTTTTGGGTTAGCTTGTTAATGGGCTTTTGGAGTTTTGGTTTATGGGGCGTAGTGCGCTCACGGACTGAAATTGAGGCGTTAGCGTTTCAGGAAATTTTGGATTTAAGTGCTATTTTTATTCCTTTGTTGTATTTTCGTTTTACCACCCATCTTTTAAATCAAACTGAAGTATATAAGCGGCAATATTATTTATTATGGATTGTAAGTTTAATTTTTGCTGGACTGAGCTTCACTCCGTTTTTTAAAGTTGGCATGGTGCCGTTGCCTGATTATGGTTTCAACTTTTGGATTAATACCGGTAAAATATATTTTTTGTTTCCAATCTATTTTTCAGTGATAATGTTATATTCTTTTGGACTTGATTTGTTTTATTATAAAAAGCTCAATCCATTGGCCAGAAATCAAGTGCGGTTTATTTTATTTGCTGGATTGGCAGGATATTTGGGTGGTGCAACTAATTTTTTTCCACAATTAATTCATGTCTATCCAATTGGAAATTATTTTGTTATTTTATATATCGTGTTGGTTGCATATGCGATTATCCGCTATCGATTAATGGGCATTCGTACCATTATTAGTAAAATATATATTTATTTTTTTGTCGCAGTTTTTGCATTTACCTCATTTTATTTAATTATTTTACTTGATGAAATTTTCTGGGGTGGGGCTTATGCTCCACAGTCGATGTTGTTCTCCCCAATATTTTCTTTAGCGTTTGCCTTATTCTTCTTGCCATTTTTCAAAAAAATTCAACAGACTAGTGATGTATTATTTTTTCAAGGTTATAACCCTAAGGCGATATTAAAGGATTTAGCATTGAAATTAAGTAGCGTTATTGAAATTGATGAGCTTTTGCAAATATTAAATGATGAATTTAAAAAGATTTTAGCGACTGAAGAAATTGATGTATTTTTTATTCCCAAAAACCAAAAAGCTAAAGATTATTGCATCTCTGTTTTAAAAAATCGATCTAAAACATTACGTCTGGGTGGCCAAGTTTGTCAAAAATTATTAGAACATAAAAAATCGATTATTAGAGATGAGGCTGAAAATGCTGGACTAATTGATTTGGTCAAAGAGCTTGATCAAATTAAGGCCGAAGTAGTCTCCCCTCTGGTAATTCGCCAAGAAGTTATTGGTTTGATTGTTTTGGGTGAAAAGATTGAACAAAGCCCTTATACCAAAGAAGATATAGATTTTTTACAGATTATCAGTTCTCAAGCTGCGGTTGCCATTGAAAATGCTCGGTTATATCAGCAGGTGGAGGATTTTAACAAAAATCTACAAAAAAAGGTGGATGAACAGACCAAGGAGTTGCGTGATAAGGCGGAACATATGCGCAAGTTAATGGAAATGCGCAGTGAATTTTTGGATATCACCTCTCATCAGTTACGTACTCCGGTAACAGTTATTAAGGGTGTTTTAAGTATGATTGAAGAGGGCTCGATCCCACCCAAAAAACGCAAAGAATTTTTGCGAGGTGCTTTTGAGAAATCGATTAAATTGGGAGAAATAATTAATGACATTTTACGTGCCTCGGAAATGGATAGTGAGAAATTCAATTTGAATGTAAAGCCGACTGATCTAAATGAGATTTTAAAACGCATCCAGCAGGATAAAATTCGGACCGCTGAAATGAAAAAAATTCAGTTATTGTTTAAATTACCCCAAGAACCTTTGCCTTTAGTGCTTGGCGATGAAAAGTATTTAGAACAGGCAATTGTAAATTTAATCAATAATTCATTCCAATATACTGCCAAAGGCTCGGTAGAGGTTTTAGCCGAAGTTACAAAAAAGAACGTGATAATTCGAGTAGCAGATACTGGCATAGGCATACCTAAAAAGGATTTTGCTAAATTATTTCAAAAATTTGCTCGGGCGCAAAATGCAGTTTCAGCTTACACAGATGGCTCTGGGCTTGGATTGTTTATTATTAAAAATATCATTGATGCTATTCCTGGCGCAAGTATCAAGATAGAAAAAACCGAAGTTGACAAGGGTACTACTTTTGCCATGACCTTACCATTGGCCAAGGCAGAAACGCCTGTTGCAACTTCGACTAAACAGGCGTAAACTTAAGTTACAGGTAATTTATGCCTAAATCAAAATTTAAAATTTTAGTGATTGAAGATGATCCGACTCAGGGATTAATGTATGAACTGGCCTTGTCTTCGGCAGGGTTTGAAGTAACTTTGGCTGATACTGGGCAAAAGGGGTTAGACGCGGTTAAAAAAGTAAAACCGGATTTGGTTTTTTTAGACATGATTTTAGGTGATATGCAGGGTATAGATATTTTAAAGAAAATCAGAGCAGATAAACAAACGGCCAATCTTAAAGTAGCGGTACTGAGTAATTTAAATAAAAAAGAGCTGGTGGATGAATGTAAAACCCTGGGAGTAATTGATTTTATTATCAAGATGCAGTTTTTACCAAAGGATATCGTGGCTAAAGCTAAACAATTTGTTATTCAATAATAAGGCTGAACGATTTTAAGGAGGCGTCGGCCAACAATCCCTATGAAATACGCACTTAAAGCCAAAAAAGTAGAATTAACCCCACGGGTTAAAGAGTATGTGGATAAAAAAATGCAAATGCTTGACAAGTACCTCGGCAAGTTACAGGTAATTGATTGTCGGGTTGAAGTTGGTTTAGTGGTTGGCGGTCAGAAAACCGGTGAGATATTTCAAACTGAAATAATTTTGGAAATGCCCCATGGACTGTTAGTAATTGCTAAACATGAATCGGATTTGTTTAAATCGATCGATAAGGCTAAAGATCATCTCGCCAGATCAATCGTTAAATATAAAGAACGGATAATCGATCGCCGTCGTAAAGGCAAATAACATGAATAGTATTGGCGAAGACACCATACCAGAACTATATCGCCAAGGCAACAATAACCATGCAATCCTGTTGTTGCATGGTTTTGCTGTTAATATTGAGCGCACAGACACGCTGTATCATTTTTTATGCAGAAAGGGATTTACCGTAGCCCGCCCAATTTTACCGGGGCACACCGGCTTAAAAAAAGATTTAAAATCATTTGGTCCGGATGATTGGTTGGCTGAGGCAAATCGGTGGTATGTAAAACTTGCCAGGGAACATGCAAATATAAGCTTGGTGGGTGTTTCTTTCGGTGGCATGCTTTGTCTTCGACTAGCGTCGATTCAGCCGGTAAAACCCAAATCAATCATATTGCTAGAGCTGCCACTATTTTTTAGTCCAAAAATTTCACTTGGCTTAAAATACGTTCAACCAATTCTTGAGCTTTTTGGGGTTGAATTTGTTTCCAAGCGCAGTAAAATGTATCGAAAAAATAGTTTAGTAAGGCCCGGTGCCTTTGATTTTTTACCAGTAAAGCCAGTGGGGCAGATTAGGCGATTTATTAACAGCCATGCCTTAAAAGACTTAAAAAGTGCGTCCATGCCAATCTGCGTAGTACAAGCTGAGCGAAGTGATTTATTGGCTAGTAAAAAGATAATTGATCAATTGGCGATGCTATTGGATAAAAATAAATGCTTGATTGAGGCGGTGCCAACCGACAATCATGATCTAGACGTTTTAGACGAACCAGGGAAGATGCTAATGTTAGAGAAGATATATCAGTTTATTTTGTCAACTGAAACTTGATTTTTTTGTTATTATTAGCTATATTTATAAAAGCTTATGAGAGCTTATTTTTATTTATAAGGAAAAAATGGTTATGTCATTATTTGATAAAATTTTAGGCGACCCTAACGCTCGCTATATTGCCAAAATTCAGCCGATTATTGATGAGGTTAATCAGCTTGAGAGTGCGTTGACCGAATTGGATGCGAATGCCTTAAAAAATAAGACTATAGAATTACGGCAAAAATTGGGTATCACTCCGGAAACGCTCATGGGCGATGAAACGATATTGGCCAAGCTAGAAGAGATTTTACCCGAAGCCTTCGCTTTGGTGCGTGAAGCAGCTCGACGCGTAATTGGTAAACGGCATTACGATGTTCAGATTTTGGGCGGTGTTGTGTTGCATCGCGGGCATATTGCCGAAATGAAGACCGGTGAGGGTAAGACATTGGTAGCCACCTTGCCATTGTATTTAAATGCGTTAACTGGCTGGGGCGTGCAATTAGTGACGGTTAATGACTATTTGTCACGCGTTGGTGCCGGTTGGATGGCACCAGTGTATCATGCACTTGGCTTGACTACCGCAGTCATCATTCATGAAAAGGCTTTACAGTATGATCCGGAGTATATTGACGAAAGTCAATTTGATGACCGGCTGAAACATTTTCGGCCCGTGCCGCGGCGCGAGGCGTATCGATGTGATATTTTATATGGCACTAATAATGAATACGGCTTTGATTATCTCAAGGATAATATGGTTAATCGTCAGTTGCAAATGGTACAGCGACCGCATTATTTTGCCATTGTCGACGAAGTTGATTCGATTTTGATCGATGAGGCGCGTACCCCATTAATTATTTCAGCCCCGGCAGAAGAATCGACAGATAAGTATGCCAAATTTGCCACGCTGGTAGAACAATTAGTGAAAGATGAAGATTATAATGTTGATGAAAAAATGCGTGCCGTTTCTTTGAATGAGGGCGGAATTGGTAAATTGGAAAAATGGTTAGGGGTAGAGAATATTTATACTACCGGTGGCATTAGCGAGGTACATCATATTGAACAAGCCTTAAAAGCTAAGGAATTGTTTTCGCTTGATAAGGATTATGTAGTTCGTGAAGGCGAAGTGATTATCGTTGATGAGTTTACCGGCCGCATGATGTATGGCCGTCGCTACAGCGAAGGATTGCACCAGGCGATTGAAGCCAAGGAAGGGGTTGAGGTGCAACGGGAAAGCGAAACCTTAGCCACGGTTACGTTTCAAAATTATTTCCGCATGTACAAAAAATTGGCCGGCATGACGGGTACTGCTATGACCGAGGCCGAGGAGTTTCATAAGATATACAAATTAGAAACAACTGCAGTTCCGACTAACAAAACAAATATTAGAAAAGATTTGAATGATTTGATTTATCGAACCGAAGAAGGTAAATATCAGGCGGTAATTAAGGAAATTAAAGAGCGGCACGAGGCGGGGCAACCAGTGTTAATCGGTACCATTTCGATTGAAAAGAATGAGCGGTTGTCATTAATGATGGAGCGTGAAGGCTTACGGCCGCAATTATTAAATGCAAAAAACCATCAGAAAGAAGCAGAAATTATTGCTGACGCTGGTAAGGTTGGCGCCATAACTTTGGCCACCAATATGGCTGGTCGCGGTGTGGATATTATGCTTGGTGGCACCGAACCGGATTTTAGTGAGGATGGTTCAGATACAGAAAGTGAAGAACATAAAAATTGGCAGATTGAGCATGGTAAAGTAGTGTCTTTGGGCGGTTTGTTTGTAATTGGCACTGAGCGCCACGAAGCACGTCGGATTGATAATCAATTACGTGGTCGCGCTGGCCGTCAGGGCGATCCAGGTGCTTCGCGTTTTTATGTTTCAACTGAAGATGATTTAATGAGAATATTCGGTGGTGATCGAATGAAGAGCTTGATGGCAACCTTAAAATTGCCCGAAGATATGCCGATTGAGAATAAATTAATTTCACGATCTATTGAATCAGCACAGAAAAAAGTTGAAGGCAATAACTTTGATTTACGTAAACATTTAGTCGATTACGATGATGTTATTAATAAACATCGTGAGGCCATTTATCGTCGTCGACGAGAAATTTTGGAAAAGGGTGGGGATGCAGGTATTATGATTGAAGATGGCGAGTCAATGGAAATGCCAACCACGCTTTCGGAAACAATTTTGGAAATGGTGGAGCGGGAAATTGAGCAGGTCGTCAGTTTTCATACTGCGGCAGAAAATCCTTCAGAATGGAATCTGGTTGAGGTTGAGCAGGTGATGGGCACGATTTACCCAGTCAGTGCCACCTTGCCAGATGACATTGCTAAGTTATCGGTTGAGCAGAGTAAACTAGATCGTGTGCATGCCAGAACGGCCATTATTGAATATTTAGTAAAAAATGCCAAAGAAACTTATTTAAATATGGGTACTGAGGCAATTACTGCCGGCTTGCGATGGCTGCAGGTTGAAAAGGATGTACTTCTTCGTTCAATCGATTCACTCTGGGTGGAGCACCTGGAGGCGATGAGTAGTTTACGACAAGGCATTGGCTTGCGCGGTTATGGCCAGCGAGATCCTTTGATTGAATATAAAAGAGAGGCATATCATCTATTTAACGAATTGAATAATCTTATTCAAAAACAAGTTGTCTATAATATTTATAAACTTGGCCAACAACCGAAGATTACGGTCGGTCCAAGTTTGGCTGATCGTGCATCAAGTTTTAGCGCACCGGCCAAAGAAATGATCCAGCGCACGGGCGGCAATGCTGATGCAATTCAAGTGGTTTTGGGTAATACCAAAGATAAAGATGAAGAGGGAAATAAAATCGGACGCAATGATCCATGTTTTTGTGGCAGCGGAAAAAAATATAAGAAGTGCCACGGAAAATAAAAGAAAAACCGCCGGCTCCATGGGTGTCTAATCCATTTCATCGCCGGCGGGGCTTCCAAAATTTCCTAAGAAATCGAGGTGGGTAGCCATCCCAACTCTTTCTGGTGTCGACATATTATCATTTTTTGTATCTATTGCAACAAGTGGCTAAAAAATAATAGCTAACTGATATGCAGCTAGAAAATGTCATTATTTCAGACGAAAAAAAATTTGCTCGGCTGAAACAAAATATTGTAAATGCTGGAGTGTCATCACTTCAGGTGGTTTCTGATTTTGATAAAACTTTAACCTCATGTTTTGTTGAAGGCAAAAAAATTACTTCATTAATATCGATATTGCGTGATGAGCATTATCTAACTCCCGATTATTCGGCCAAGGCTCAAGCACTGTACGACCATTATCATCCAATAGAAGTTGATTCGAATATCACTCTTGAAGCAAAGAAGACGCAAATGCATGAATGGTGGCGAACACATTACGAGTTGTTAATCGCTTCAAAATTATCCAAAGGAGATTTAAATAACGTTGTTCAATCGCAAAAAATTCAGTTGCGACCTGGAGCGGATGCGTTTTTTGGTTCGCTTAAATCGGCTGGAGTACCTCTAACCATCTTATCAGCGGCTGGTGTTGGTGCTGATGCCATTGCTATGTATTTAGAACGGTTTAATTTACTCTCATCTAATGTAAATATCGCCTCTAATAATTTTATTTGGGATGAGTTTGGTCAGGCAATTGCAATTGCAGATCCAATAGTTCACACGCTTAATAAAGATTTTAACATTGTTAAGCAGTTTTCTTTTTTTTCTGAATTGAAAAATCGGCGCAATGTTATTCTGCTTGGTGATGCGTTGACGGATGCGAATATGCTTAATGGCTTTGAGGTAGAAAATGTCATAAAAATTGGTTTTTTAAATGAAGATAGTCAAGGCAAACTTTTAGAATACCAGCGAAATTTTGATGTGATAATTCTTAACGATACGTCCATGAACCCAGTTTTAACCTTGTTTAAACAGGCTTTTGACACTGTTATACTTGGCGATGGACCCTTAACGTTCATCAATATTTTGTTGTCCGAAATTGTTTTAGAAAATCAAAAGTAAAATATTATAAATAAATATGAAATATGTAATTTGTGGTAGTATGTCTGCTGCCAAGGAAATGCTGATAATAAAAAGTTTTTTAGAAGCTCGGGGTAATGAAGTTGTGGTGCCGTATAATGTTGAAAAATACGCCAGTGGCGAGTGGCAAAATACCAATCAAGAATCAACAGAGCAAAAAATTGTTGGCGATTTGATTCGCGGCTATTTTGAAGAAATTATAAATGCTGATGCGGTGGTGATAGCTAATTATGACAAGCACGGTATTAAAAATTATATTGGTGGTAATTCATTTTTAGAAGCTGGTTTTGCTCATGTGTTAGATAAACCGCTTTATTTTGTTAATGCTATTCCTGAATTATCATATCAAGACGAGCTAATTGCCATGCAACCGATCATGCTTAATGGTGATTTAAATAATATTAGGTAAGCATTTTGTTTTGTCGATTTGCTTGCTATACTTATAGATATCTTTGATATTTTAGAAATATCATGGCAGAACAAAGGTGGCAATTTTATCTTCAGTCAGAAACTGCTTGGGAAGCAATGCTGGCTGATTGTGCTCAGGCAAAATCAAGTATTGATTTTGAGCAGTTTATTTTACTGAATGATGAAATTGGCTCAGCATTTTTTGAATTATTTATTGCCAAGGCTAAGGCGGGAGTTAAGGTCCGTTTGATTTGTGATGCTGCGGGCAGCTACGGTTTTTATAATTCTAGTTTGCCGGTCAAATTACGGCAAGAAGGCATCGAGGTGCGGTTTTATAATCCAATCCAGCCGTGGCGAATGCGTAATGTTACTTCATGGTTTTTTCGAGATCATCGCAAATTATTAGTGGTTGATAGCCGTATTGGCTTTACTGGTGGGGTAGGGGTAGAAAAAAAGTTGGCTGGTTGGAAAGATACCCATGTGCGGTTGACGGGCATGGTAGTGCGTGAGATGCAATACGCTTTTGAAAAAATGTGGCAGACGATGGAAGATGGCCGTTATCGACCTCTTCGTTTTGGTCAGTTTGGTCAGAATGATATTCATTTTTTGACCAATGGTCCACACTTTCGTCAACGGTTTTATTACCGTCGTTTAATGAATGCCATTAGAACGGCCAAGGATTATATTTATTTAACAACACCTTATTTTGTGCCCAGCCAGCATTTTTTAATCAGGCTTAAACAAGCAGCACGCCGAGGAGTTGATGTCCGGCTGATTGTGCCAAAAAAATCAGATCACGATTTGGTTGACACAGCAAGTAAAGTTCATTTTGGCACTTGTATGCGCTCGGGTATTAAGATTTATCAGTTTCGAAACGGCATGATCCACACTAAGTCAGCAATTGTAGATGATCGTTGGGCGGCGGTTGGGTCAAGCAATCTTGACAATTTAAGCCTTCTGTTCAACTATGAAGCTAATTTGGTAGTAGAGAATAAACAGTTTATCGCTGAGTTAAAACAGTATTTTATTGATGATATTTTAAATTGCGACAAAATTGATCCAATTGTTTGGGCAAAACGACCAATGCATCAACGATTTTGGGAGTGGTGTAGCTTGCCATTTCATGGGCTATTATAAGGGCCTGTAGCTCATCTGGTAGAGCGCTACATTCGCATTGTAGAGGTAAGGAGTTCGAGTCTCCTCAGGTCCACAATTATAAAATAAGGCGTATAGCCATATTTTATAATTGTGAATTGGGGAGGGAAAGAAGTCTTTTTTGAGTAATATGACAGTTTATTAGACGGGTATTATAATCAAAATAGAGAGTAATGTTAAACTTGAATAATGACCGAAAAGGGGCTTCCGCCCCAGTTCGAGTCTCCTCAGGTCCACCATAAAAAAATTATTAATTATATTTTAATTTTATGAAAAGAGTTCTTGTAATTTTTTTCTTTTGCATTTTACTTCCATTGGGAGTTAGAGCGGCAGATTCTAACGTTGACGTAAATAAAGATGCGGAGATGCTGGTTAAAAGCAGTACAGATTTAAAGTCATATATTTCATATTTAGCCACAATGCCTGATAAAAATAACCAGGCATATCACCTGAAGACATATACAGAACCATTGGTAAAAGGCTCAAAAATTACGATTCAGCAAAAATATGTTATTAATAATTTTTTGGTTTATGGCACGAAGAATTTGAAAAATATAAACAGGATTGAGGACAAGATTGAGGCAATCAAGTGGTTCAAACAAAAAAATAAAAAATTGCCTATTTCGTCGAAAGATTGGGTTCAGGTTATTAACAAGGTCATTTCAATACAGATTTGCATTAAAAGGCCTGACGATAAAATTATACCTGTTGGGTATAAATTGATTTATACTAAAAAGATCGGTGAGTGCATTAGTGGATATATATATTCAAATGGCTTGCCAGCCACATCGACTGAAGCGAGGGAAATTTGGGTATCATTTTATAATGCTTTGTCATATGACGATTTTGTAGTTAAAACCAAAAAAAATAATTATTGGACCGTCCATAGTGAGTATAAGTATAAAGGTAACCCAGTTTTTATAATTCAACACACGGATGGCGTTGTTATGATACATTTTATTATGTATAAATATAAAAATGGCTATATAAATTTTGGAGTAGCTGATTTGAATTTGGAAGTAGCAAAAGGTTTTTTTGAGAAATACGTAGATGGTTTGTCGGTTGTCAAATAAAGGGGAGGGGGCGTCACGATCACAAAAAAATATGATTTCAATCATAGCTTCTAATAATATTTTTGATATAAATCTTCTCCGTGGTATAAAGCTCGAGATAATAATGAGTTCGTAGGATTTTGTTCATTTGATTCTGATTGGCAGGAAAATAAATATTTATTTTTACGAGAAATAATAGTTAAAAATAAATATCAAAAACAAGGCATTGGTAAAGAATTTGTTAATATTGGAATAAAACATGCCAAAAAATTTGGTTATAAGGGAATAATAACAGAAACAGCAATTAAGAACATTCCAATGCAAAAATTATGTAAAAGAAGCGGTTTTTTAGAAATTAAAAATTTAGATTGGGAGGATGGGGATACCTTTAAACTTGAATTTTAATTATATAAATTAAATTACATTTTATGAATCGACCACTAGACGTTATAAATAAAGACGACAACATTGTCGGTATGGAGGAGCGAGAAGTTATTCATCGCGAAGGTTTGTTGCATCGTGAAATCCATATCTGGTTTTATACACCCAAGGGTGAGATAATTTTTCAGCATCGTGCAGAAGATAAGGATGTATTTCCTGACAAACTCGATGTCGCTGTTGGTGGGCATGTTGAAGTGGGTGAAGATTATCACATTACTGCCTTGCAAGAGGCGAGAGAGGAAACTGGATTAAAATTGGAATATGATGATTTGGTTTATCTATCTAAAATGATTGGTGAGTATTCACAGCCTGAACGGAGCATTAAAAATATTGCGATGCGGACCACCTACATTTATTTGTTTACGGGTGAGATTTCAGATTTGAAAATTGAGACAGGGAAGGCAATTGGCTTTGAATCCTGGGCGATTGATAAGCTTCTCAATTTGACTGAACAAGAAAAGCAACGTTTTGTACCATTTTTTGACCATCCGGAATGGCCGATGGTGGTAGAATATATTCAAAAACAACTCAGTTTAAAATAGAATATGTTATCGTATATCGAATTAAGCCAAAAAAATTTACTGCACAATGTCGAGCAATTTCGTCGGCTGATTAAACCCGATGTAAAAATTGTGGCCTTAATTAAGGCGAATGCCTATGGTCATGGTCAAAATAATATAGCGAAGTTGTTAGAAAAAGTGGTTGATTATTTTGGCATCGACGATTTATCTGAATTGGCAAGCTTGCGACTAATAACCAAAAAACCGATTTTAGTTTTTGGTTATGTGGCCAAAACCGAGTTAGCCGAGGCAGTTACATTAAACGGTATTTTAACGATATATGATAGTGAACGGTTGAAGTTAATAGATCAATTAGGCCGTAAATTAAAGCGTAAGATTGAAATTCAAATCAAAATTGATGCCGAGCTTGGCAGGCAAGGATTAATTAAAGCTGATATCCCATCGTTTATTACTACGCTTAAAAGTTGTGAGCAGATAAAAATTCATAGCATATACTCGCATTTTGCCAATATTGAAGATACGTCCGATTTTAGTCACGCGCAAAAGCAGATTATGGCTTTTGAATCGGCAGTAGCACAATTTAAAACCGCGGGGTTTATCGATGTTAAAACTCATTTGTCTGCTAGTTCGGGTATTATGACCTATGAACAAAAAGGTGGAGCAAGTGATTTAGTGCGCCCAGGACTTGGTTTATATGGCATGTGGCCCTCTGAAGCGCTCCGAAGGCAGTTTGAGGCTAAGAAGATGTATCTAAAACCAGTGATGCGTTGGGTAACTCACGTGGCACAGGTAAAAAAGTTGCCGACTGGACATTCAATTGGTTATGGGTTAACCTACACTACCAATAAGCCAACCAAGGTTGCGGTAATTCCTCAAGGCTATAGCGATGGCTATGACCGTGGTTTTTCTAATGTTGGTGAGGTGCTCATTCGAGGACAACGGTGTCGTGTGCTGGGTCGAGTGGCAATGAACATGTTTGTGGTTGATGTGTCTCATTTAGCCCGCGTTAGCGCAGAAGATGAGGTGGTTTTATTGGGTAAACAAGGTAAGGAAGAGATTACCGCCGAGGAATTAGCAACTAAAATTGGCACTATTAATTATGAAATAACCACTAGGGTGTCTCCATTATTACCACGAGTAATTATTTAACATGATTGAATATTTTTATCGCGAATCATTAACCAAATCGCAGGAAAAAAACCAGTCCTTCAAGACTGGCTCTTGGATTTGTGTGACTGATCCTAGTGATAAAGAAATTACAAGCTTGGCCGAAGAATTTGATTTAGAACTGGGCCATTTACAAGATGCGCTAGACCCTTTTGAGGTGCCACGTCTTGAGCTTGAAGACAATGCAGCATATTTCTTTGTTCGGGCCCCAGTTAAAAGTAAGCAAGGCATGGAAACGCAACCATTTTTAATCGTATTAGGCGAGCAATTTTTACTCACGATCTGCCAGGAGTCGTTGCCGATTTTGGAAAAATTTATCAATGGAAATTACAAGGTTTACACCACACAGAAGCTTGATTTTATTGCCCAGCTTATTTCTGCAATTAGTGCCTCGTATAGCCGTAATCTTATGGAAATTAGTCGCCAGGTGCGTTCAATTCGGGTTCGATTGGAACGAATTGAGAATGGCGATATTATTAAATTTGTTGATTTTGAGCAGGTCTTAAATGATTTTATATCCGCGCTTATTCCCATGTCTGGGAGCTTGCGCGGGTTATTACGAAGTCAGTCGTTAAATTTACAAGAAGAGCACCATGATTTGTTTGAAGATTTACTTTTAAATAACGAACAGCTGATTGAGTCGGCCAAGGCCAACTTAAAAACCATCGTCAACATCCGTGACGCCTACTCAACCATTATGAGTCAGGATTTGAATAAGATTATTAAAATATTAACCTCGTTAACGATTATCGTGACGGTGCCAACGATGATTTCCAGTTTTTACGGTATGAATATTGATTTGCCGTTTCAACGCTCGCCGTTAGCGTTTTCGGGTGTTGTGGGAGTAACTCTGCTTTCTGTTGGAATTTTTTGGTTCGTATTTAAGAAAAATCGTTGGCTTTAATTTTCTGCTTCGTTTTGATTCATGTTAGCACTTAGTCGTGCCAAACGATTTTGTTCAAGGCGTAGCCATTGTTCTCCAACTTCTTTATCAATAGTACCGTCAGTAATTTCAGCTTCAATAATAGCTAAATACTCCTGACCCTGGACTGGGTTTTTTTGCGTCGAAAGTTTACGTAAGTTTTGTTGCTGTCGATCGAGATGGCGCCCGGTTAGCCGACCATCGGTAATTAAATTAACCAGCGTCTTGGTAACTAATTTACCATGATGTGTTATTTCATCAACCGCTTCTGTTTTTAAACCGCTTTCAATTAATTTACTTAAGGTGGAAGAAAAACCAGAGGTGGTAAAGCGCTTGAGGCTTTCTTCGTGCCACAACTCAACTGCTTGTTTTCGATTAAAAGTGGTAGTGAATTTTTTTTGATAGCCCTTGGCTTCGAGCGCGGCAAGTTCATCGACGGTCAACCCAACTTCTCGCTCGGTTTCATCATCTAATAATTCGATGATTTTATTTGGCAGGTCGTTTTTAGAAATTTCTAATAAGACCGCCAAGCGGAGAAGTTCGAGTTCCGGATCATTTTTTTTATCAACGTGAAGCTCGCTGGCGATCTTATCTCTAATAAAATCATCTTTTAATAATTGTTCGACATCGTGAAATTTTTTAGTCGCCTCAAACAATGCATTTGGTTTGGCTTCTGCCATAGCGGCAACTAGACTCCATTCACCTTCAGAAAATTTAAGCTCTTTGCCTAATGGAAATTCTTTTTGAATGGTAGATTCCTCGGGCTGGCTAGGTGTTTCAAAATGGTTTTGTTCGCCTGCTTGTTCGGATATTTTTGGATTTGGCATGTGAATAACATTCTTAATAAATAAGTAACTAGTTATAGTATAGCAAAAAATATTAAAAAAAAGGAATTTGATAGGTTAAAAATTATTACCACAATATTTTATTAAATAATTGTCAAGGTTGCATTTTTTTTATTTTTAGCCTAAAATAGTGGGAGTAATTCGAATATTTACCACCTTTGCCAACATTGGCATGGTTAAGCTTATAATTTTTATATGGCAAACTTTCAGAAATTCGTGTTCGCTAGTGGGAGAAGTAAAGTCTGGCGTGTTTTTATCATCATCATGATCTTGGTGGTTGTGGGTTTTTTTATCACCGCGGGTGGTTTTTACAACCGTGGAGCGGGCTGGTTAGCGAATAAGACGGGTAATAAACTCAACTTACCCAAGGTAAAAGAATTACCATTTCGGTTAGGCTTGGATCTACAAGGCGGGACTCAGTTAATTTATCAGGCAGATGTATCGACCATCAAAGCGCAAGATCGTAATACAGCAGTAAATGGTGTGCGTGATGTTATTGAGCGACGAGTTAATACGTTTGGCGTAGCCGAGCCAAATATTCAGACCAACTATTCGAATGGCAAATATTTTGTCATTGTTGAATTGGCTGGCGTAAAAGACACTACCCAAGCCATAAAAATGATTGGCGAAACTCCATTGCTTGAATTTAAAGAAAAGAATACCGAAGTTCGTAAATTAACCGATCAAGAGAAAAAGGATTTAGATAAATATAATAATGTCGCTGCTCAAAAAGCTGAACAAGTACTAGGCAAAGCATTGTCTAATGGTGATTTTGCTGCTTTAGCCAATCAATACAGTGAAGATCCGGCCAACACTGATACCAATGGCAATAAAAAGGGCGGGGAGCTTGGTTGGATTACTGCCAAAGATCAGCCAGAAATTTTTCCTGTAGCCAATGCGTTAAAGGTGGGCAAGGTTGCCGGCGATCCGGTAAAGATGAAGTTGGGCTATGAAATTATCAAGCTGGAAGAAAAGCGTGTTAAAACTGATGCATTTTCTAACCAACCATTAATGGAAGTTAAGGCTAGTCATTTGTTAATTTGCTACAAAGACATTGATGGCTGCGAAAGTGGTTTGAGTAAAGAAGATGCGTTGAAGAAAATCAAAGAATTAAGAGCCAAAGCAACCGATAAGAATTTTATCGAATTAGTTAAACAGAACTCAACCGAACCAGGTGCCCGTGATCGCGGTGGCGATTTAGGTTGGTTTGGTCGAGGTCAGATGGTTAAACCATTTGAGGATGCTGTCTATAGTATGAAAGTGGGTGCCATTAGTGAGCCAGTTGAATCAGATTTTGGTTATCACTTAATTTATAAGCAAGCTGAACGAAAAGTAGAGGAGGCTAAAGTACAACACATTTTGATTAAAACTAAATCAGAAGTTGACATTACTGGCCCACAAACAGAGTGGAAAAATACTGAGCTTACCGGTAAAAATTTAAAGAATGCTCAAGCTCAGACTAATCCGAATGACGGTAGTCTAGAAGTTTCTTTAGAATTTGATGAACAAGGTGCAAAATATTTTGAAGAAATCACTGGCCGTAACGTTGGCAAACAAGTTGCTATCTTTTTGGATGGTTATATCATTAGTCAGCCAACGGTTAATGAAGCGATTAAGGGTGGTAAAGCAGTAATTAATGGCAAGTTTGGGGCACAAGAGGCCAGGGATTTGGCCATGCGCTTAAATGCTGGTGCCTTGCCAATCCCAATTTCTTTAGTTGATCAACAGAATATCGGGGCTACCCTAGGCCAGAAATCAGTTGGTGATAGTGCTCGTGCCGGCTTAATTGGCTTTGCTTTTGTGGCCATCTTTATGGTTTTGTTCTATCGTTTCCCAGGATTATTGTCCGTTGTTGCTTTGGGAATTTATGGAGTCTTGTTATTAGCTTTATTTAAGGTATTTTCTTTTGCACTTACCCTTTCTGGTTTAGCTGGCTTTATCATGTCAATTGGAATGGCCGTGGATGCCAATGTCTTGATCTTTTCCCGCTTACGCGAAGAAATTGCCAGTCAAAAACCATTTGGTCTAGCTTTGGATGAAGCATTCCGTCGTGCCTGGCCATCCATTCGCGATAGTAATGTTTCAACATTAATTACTTGTGCAGTACTGTATTACACCTCGACCGGTATGGTGCGTGGGTTTGCAGTAACACTTGGCTTAGGTGTGCTTGTTTCAATGTTTACTGCTATTTTTGTCACCCGCACGTTCTTGAAATTAATTCCGGAAAACTGGCTCGAAAAATATCCTTTTTTAGTGGGCGGTAAAAAACAATCCAATTAAATCCAAATTTCATATGACAAATTTTAACATCATTCAAAAAAGAAATATCTGGCTCTGGATTTCAGTCGCGCTGTTTGTGGTCTTTGGCTTGGCTTTAATGGTATGGGGCTTAAAACTTGGCATCGATTTTACCGGTGGTAGCTTGCTCGAAGTTCGTTTTAGCACTAATCGACCAACAGTTAATGAGGTTCAAGAATCACTTGCCCAAGATACTAAAGTGGGTAATTTGGGCAGCTTAATTATACAGCCTTTGGGTCAATCCGAAATGGCTTTACGTTTTCAGGAATCAAGTGAGGAAAAACACCAAGCGGTGGTAAAAAATTTACAGAGCTTAGCCCTTAAAAAAGACAAAAAGAACCAAGTTGAGGAGTTGCGTTTTGACGCGGTTGGCGCTTCAGTTGGGCAGGAATTAAAAAGCAAAGCAGTTTCTTCCATCTTTTGGGTTATGCTTTTCATTTTAATGTATATTAGTTGGACGTTTCGCAAGGTGTCTAAGCCAGTCGCTTCATGGAAATATGGTTTAGCGGCCTTAGTGGCGTTATTTCATGATGCAATCATTACTATGGGCGTCTTTGCTGTTTTGGGTAAGTTTTATGGCGTAGAGATTAACACCGCCTTTGTGACCGCAATTTTGACCGTAATCGGATACTCAGTGCACGATACTATTGTGGTGTTTGATCGAACCCGTGAGAATCTACCAAAAAGCCACCTGGACTTTGAAGGTACGGTTAATATGAGCTTAAACCAAACCTTAGTCCGCTCCATTAATACTTCATTAACCGTATTGCTTACCTTGATTGCAGTGACCATTTTTGGTGGCGCCTCAATTCGGACTTTTGCCCTAGCCCTTACTATTGGCATTGCCATTGGTACATATTCCTCTATTTTTGTTGCTTCACCGCTTTTAGTAGTTTGGGAAAAATGGAAAAAATAATCACTGACTTTAACCATAGAAAAAACCATGGCTTTTGCCATGGTTTTTTCTATGGTTTGGGAAAATATTGCTTTGACAGAGTAGGCATTTTTGGGTAAGATTAAGCCAGTAATTTTTAAACATTCATTTATGCGTCAATCCCAATTCTTTTCTAAAATAAGCCGTGAATTGCCCAAAGATGAGGAGAGCTATAACGCACAAACCTTAATTCGGGCTGGATTTATTGATAAGATCGGCGCCGGCATTTATGTGTTTTTACCGCTAGGATTACGCGTCTTAAATAAGATTAATCAAATAATCCGCGACGAGATGGTGGCTATTGGTGGTCAGGAATTATTATTACCCGCCTTGCACCCCAAAGAATATTGGCAAGCAACCGGGCGGTGGGAGTCTTTTGACGTGTTGTTTCGGATAACTGGCCAAGATCAAAAGGAATATGCTTTGGGGGCAACTCATGAGGAAATTATTACGCCGGTCGCTAAAAAATATATTTTGTCTCACAAAGATCTCCCAAAAGCAGTTTTTCAGATTCAAACCAAATTTCGTAATGAAAAACGGGCTAAGGCAGGGTTGATTCGCGGACGTGAATTTTTAATGAAAGATTTATATTCTTTTCACGCCAATGAAGAAGATTTGAATCTCTATTACAAGCAAGCACAAAAAGCCTATTTCAGGGTATTTGAACGGTGTGGTCTTTTAAATCAAACGTATCTCACCTTTGCCTCTGGTGGTGCGTTTAGTAAATACTCGCACGAATTTCAGACGGTAACTTCGGCGGGAGAGGACACAATTTTTATTTGTGATGATTGTCAAATTGCCGTGAATCAAGAGATTATTGCCGAGCAAAATGGGTGCCCCGGATGCGGCAAGGCAGAGTTGCGAGAAGAAAAAGCAGTTGAAGTTGGTAATATTTTTAAACTTCGTACGAGATTTTCGGATGCAATTGAATTTAAATATTCCACTGAAAATGGCGGATTAAAGCCAGTGGAGATGGGGTGCTATGGCATTGGTCCTAGTCGGGTAATGGGCACAATAGTAGAAGTGCATCACGATGAACGCGGTATTGTCTGGCCAAAAGAAGTAGCGCCATTTCGGGTGCATGTCATTAGCCTTAATCAACCAAAAGTCGGTCAAGAAATTCACGATTTGCTCGAGGAAAAAGGTATCGAGGTCTTATGGGATGATCGTGAGATCTCAGCGGGGGAAAAGTTTGCCGAATCAGATTTGATTGGTTGTCCCTATCGAGTGGTGATTAGTGAGAAAACTTTAGCTCAGGGGAATAAGGTTGAGATTAAAGCAAGAAATTCGGCGAGCACTGAAATCACCAGTATTAGCCGATTAGTTGAGATTGTGAAATAAAAATGGATATGGATGATATTACAATTAGAGAGGTAGAAAATATTATTTCAGAGTTTGCTACAAAAAAAGGCTTGGGAATTAATCCGGAAGAGATTAATACACCAGAAAAATTTGTATTACTGCATAGCGAAGTGAGTGAGGCCTATGAAGCCTATCGTCGAGGAAGAATGGACGGCAAGGATGGACTGTCGGAGGAATTAGCTGATATTGCTATTCGGTTATTTCAATTAGCTATTATCTTCAAAATTGATCTGGGTCAAGAGATTGTAAAAAAAATTGACTACAATCAACATCGTGAGTGGCAGCACCCTAACGAAACTATAGTTAAAAATAATGTTTAATAAATTATTTGGTAAATTAAGTCATGATCTTGGTATTGATCTCGGCACTAAAAATACCCTGGTCTATGTAGAAGATAAGGGTATTGTTATCAACGAGCCAACAGTGGTGGCGGTTAATACCCGAACCGATGAAATTTTAGCCGTTGGTGAAGAGGCTCGTCGCATGATTGGCAAGACGCCATCTCATATTCAAGCTATCAAACCCCTGGTCGATGGGGTAATTTCTGATTTTGAGGTAACGGAAAAAATGTTGAAGTATTTTATCGATAAGGCACATGAAGGTGGTTTTACTTTTTCCCCTCGCCCACGGGTTATTATTGGTATCCCGCTCGATATTACCGAAGTAGAAAAAAAGGCGGTGGAGGATGCGGCCAAATCTGCCGGTGCTCGTAAAGTGTATTTAATTGAAGAGTCGATGGCAGCAGCTATTGGTGCTCATTTGCCGGTTACAGACGCCACCGCAACCATGATTGTTGATATTGGCGGCGGTACAACTGAAATTGCCGTAATCTCTTTAGGTGGTGTGGTTACATATAAAACGTTACGTTTAGCCGGTAATGAATTGGATAATAATATTACCCAGTATATTAGGGAAGAATATAATCTATTAATCGGTGAACAAGTAGCAGAAAGTATTAAAATTAGAATTGGTTCAGCTATACCAATGCGCGAACCGATGGAAATGGAAGTTCGAGGTCGAGACTTGATAAATGGCTTGCCACGTAGTATTACGATTGGTGATGCTCAAGTACGCGAAACCATGGGCCGTAGTTTGCATCAAATAATTGATAACATTAAAGCAACACTCGAAGCCACGCCGCCAGAACTCGTGGCTGATATTTACGAAAAAGGTATAGTCTTAACTGGTGGCGGTGCACTGTTAAGAGGATTGGACAAGGCAATAGCACAGGAAACAAAAATTCCCGTACGTGTTGCTGATGATCCACTTATCTGTTTGGCCAAAGGAACGGGAATGTTGTTGGCCGATCCGGTCTTGCTCAATAAGGTATTATCTTTACCGAGTGAGGAACTGTAATATTTAAAACAGCTTACTTATATGAAAAAGCTCAATAGCAAACGATTGAGTTTGATTGGAGCAGTAATCGCCTTACTGCTATTTTTGCATTACAGTCGTTTGCTACTACCAGTAGAGGGTTTTATGTCGCAAATATTTAATCCGTTAACACAACGACTATATGGGGCGACAAGTCATTTGCGTTTTTTTTATGAAGAGCAGACTGATCGTCGTGATCTAAATCAAACAGTCAAAGACTTAGAAAAACAGGTAAGTGCCTTAACACAGGAAAATGCCAAATTGAAATTATTGGACGAAGAAAATCAAAGCTTACGGAATTATTTGAAATTTTTACAACCTCGTTCACGCCATTATGTAATGGCAAATGTTATTGGTCGCGAAGATGTTGATCAAATTAGTCAGATCATTATTTTAGATAAGGGTAAACAAGACGGAGTGTTATCCGGCTATGCTGTGGTAAATGAAAATGGCCATATCGTTGGCAAGGTGTTGGAAACGAAAGATCATGAAGCTCAGGTTTGTTTGGTTACCAGCGGGCGTTGCCAGTTGGCCGTAGCTATTCAAAACCAAAATCGCACCATTGGCATTGCCAAAGGTGAGCTAGGCTTGGTGGTTAAAGTTGATTTTATTCCACAAAGCGAACAAATTGAAAAAGATCAAACAGTAATCACCTCTGGACTTGAGAAATCGATTGAGCGCGGCTTGGTGGTTGGCAAAATTACCGAAGTTATTAAACAAAATAACGAATTATGGCAAACTGCTCGGGTTGAACCTTTGGTAAATCCGGATAATTTATTAACGGTAGCGGTAATGCAACCCTAATATGAATCTGAAAACATTTTGGCAATATTTTTTTTATAGCTTTGCAATTTTATTAGTAACTGAAATTCAGCTGGGTGCTTTGCCGGCCATGCCAGGAGTCTTGGCCTATACAGATGTTGCGATAATTTTTTTATTAGTTGTCTTGGTGCTTTATGATGTCACCACGGCGTTTTATTTTGGTTTAATGCTGGGCATTATTTTTGATGTGTTGAATTTTTGGTCATTTGGTCAGGCGGTAATTGGTATTGAAGTCGTACTGGTGGTTTGTTATATATTATTAACTAAAGTTTTTACTAATCGATCGCTCTATTCATTTTTAGCCTTAACTTTGATCGCAACCGTGGTATATTGGTTGGCGATTCGAATAACTGATATAACCACAGGATTTGTATTTTCGGCACCTAGTCATTTGTTTTTTAACCCCGTAGCATTACGTTTATTGGGCTGGAAAATTGGCTTAAATTTAATAACATCAGCCATAACTTTCCAGATAGCAACATTTATCAGCCACAGCTTAAAACCTGTCTTTTTGATGAAAAGCAATTATGTTAACCGATAAAAAAAATGTAAATCAAGGCGATAATCCTTTTGTTATTCAGCAAGGACGGTTAAAGCATGGTAAAATTACTTCTTCATACCGATTAGGCTGGACAGAGGATGCGTTTATTATGGACGCAGGTCGCAAAGACGTTGTCGGTCGTACTATTTCAACAACTTATTTTAAATATCTCTTTGCTGGATGTTTGGTTTTTATTGGTTTACTTTTCGGACGGACGGCTTGGCTACAGGTTGCACAAGGCGATTATTATTATAAGATGGCCGAGGGAAATCGTATTAGAATTGAACGTATTGATTCTAAGCGCGGTATAATCTTCGATCGTCATGGCAAAGCTTTAGTTCGAAATCAAGCAAATTTTATGTTGTATTTGGTGCCGAGCGATCTGCCTAAAGATGATGCAGGCTTAGCCGCGGTTATTAAGCGGGTTAGTCAATTAATTGGACCTTTGGGAAATTTAAATGGTGTACCAACAAATAATGAACAAAATATTAATGAAGCATCAGTTGAGTCTTATATTTTGGGGAAAATAAAACCGATAAACAGGAAGTCGATTGCCGCTCTCGAGCCAGTATTTATTGCGGATAATTTGCCATATGAAAAAGCGTTGGCCCTTTCACTCGAGTCAACCGGCTTGCCTGGTGTTGTTTTATCAAGCTCGGCCAGACGACAATACAATGTTTCCGAAGCCGCTTCGTTAGCCCATGTCCTCGGCTATACCGGCAAGATAAATGACAAGGAATTAGCTAAAGTAAAAACCGGCTATCAACCCATTGACTACATTGGCAAGTCTGGTTTGGAAAATTATTGGGAAAGTGAATTGCGAGGTGGCTTTGGTCAAAAACAGGTCGAGGTTGATGCCATGGGTAAAGAAAAGCGAATAATTAGCATTAAGCCAGCGGTTGACGGACAAGACTTAATTTTGTCCTTAGATTATAATCTGCAAGCGAAAATTGAACAAATTACCAAGTCATATTTATCTGCAGCAAAATTAAGCCGTGCTTCGGTAGTAGCGATGGATCCGCGGTCGGGTGAGGTGTTGGCCATGGTCAGCTTACCGGCCTATGATGACAATATTTTTGCTCGGGGCATCAGTCAAAAAGAATATGATATTTTGTTAAATGATCCCGATCGTCCATTATATAATCGTAGCATGGGTGGCGAATTTCCTTCTGGGTCTACGATTAAGCCAGTGATTTCGGCTGCGGCCTTGCAAGAGGGCATAATTACTGAGAGTACGACATTTCTAAGTAATGGTGGCTTACGGATTGATAAATGGTTTTTTCCAGATTGGAAAGCTGGCGGACATGGCATGACTAATGTAAGAAAAGCAATTGCCGAATCAGTAAATACATTTTTTTATATTATTGGTGGTGGGTATGAGGGCACAACCGGGCTAGGTGTTGATCGCTTGGCGAAATACTTTAAGCTTTTTGGGTTAGGCAGTCAGACCGGCATTGATTTGCCCGGTGAAGTGGACGGATTTGTACCGAGTAAAGAATGGAAAGAAACAACTAAAAAAGAAAATTGGTATATCGGTGATACGTATCATCTTGCCATCGGCCAAGGCGATTTAAATGTTACTCCATTGCAGGTGGCCAATTACACTGCCTATTTTGCTAATGGGGGTAAATTGTTAGTGCCACATTTGGTTAAGGAAATTAGGCCAAGCGGCAGTCAGGTTGGTACGCCCGTGCCCGTCAAAATCATTCGTTCAGGTATTGTAAACCCCGCTTATGTGCAAATTGTGCGTGAGGGTATGCGTCAAACCGTAGTGGCTGGTAGTGCGCGTAGTTTGCAACAAGTGCCCGTGCCCATGGCGGGCAAAACAGGAACGGCGCAGTGGTCTACTAAAAAAGATCCACATGCCTGGTTTACGGGCTTTGCGCCATATGACGACCCAACAATTGTTATTACGATTTTAGTTGAGGAAGGTAAGGAAGGTAGTACAATCGCCGTGCCGATCGCTCGGGAAGTATTACAATGGTATTTTGCCAGTAATCCAAAAATAAGTCCGACTTCAACGCCGGCTGCGTTTTAAATAAAAAAAGCCCCGATCTCGCCACCAGTGGCAGGAGAGTGCCATTAGGCGAGACCGGGTAAGTGTTAGCTTGATAGTGCTTTGGCAACGGTCTTTTTGACCGTTTTAAGCTCTATCAAACAAATGTTACGGGGGAGATTTAAGGCGCGATCGAGTCCAGCGACATTTTTGCCGGTGAAAAGATCAACTTTATGACCTTTGATTTTACCCCCTTTGTCTTGGGCAATCAGGATGCTGCCTTTGCGTAATAGCACGCTTCCGTCTTGTCCGATCAAGTCGTTTGCCAAGCGAAGTTTCGTGCCTGGCTTGATGACTTCCTCGTCGACCGCTAGGGTTTTCATAGCAATCGGCTTAAGTTGGCTGTAATGAGCAATTTTGCCAGAGCCGTTCATCTCAAGATCTTTTTTGAGATTAGTGACGTAGCGTGATTGCCCTGGTTCCGGACCGTAGTAGCCTCGTAATTTGAGAACATGTTTGCGACCAGGAACTTCAACCAACTTGGTTTCCACAACACTTTGGGCATGAGCCCGTGAGGTGGGTGTTGGTGTAATCGCAAACAGCAATAACAGCGCGATTACAACAAAACTAACACATTTCACGTTCTTCCTCCCTTTTCCGGTCCTACTAGTGGCGATGGTGGATTTGCCACTAAACCGTATGTAAAAAACAAAAAAACTGCCTGTTGCCTCCAAACAAGTAGTTAGATTGTTTAATTATTTGGAGTATATACTAATAGAGGGGTATTGTCAAGCCTTATAATTACTATTTTGGCTAACATTGAAATTATTTTAATATTATGGAAAAATGATTGTATATGATTAGGTACTTACGAAACAACAAGACTCGAACAATAATTTGGCTGGGATACTTTTTTTTACTAAGCATAGTCATTTTTAGAGGATTATTGCCTTTTGGTCAGGTGGTATATCGGTATAATTTTAATAATCCTGATTATTTTATTCGAAAATTAACACCGGCAGAACGGGTTTTGCCAGCCAACAAGCATGAACAGGGTATAATCGGTGAGCCGGTTTATTTTAGTGTGTACACACCTAGAACTTTTGATCAGGCGAAAATTACCTTAACATATAAAATTATGGGTGAGGTGCCAGTTGTTGAGGTTGGGGTTTTAGCTCACCCCACTTTGACGCGGTATCGAACCGTGGCTATAGAGAATCAGCTTATTGATGACTTAGCAAAAAAATGGCAAGTGAAGTATGGCAACGGTTATACATTACTTGAGCAGGAAAATAAATATCAAAGCGTTGATGATTTTTTTAAATCGTTACCGCCAACCAATCAAGTGGCAACCTATCGAGCGGAATTGCCTTTGAGGCAAGGTGAATATAATTTTACATTAGCCACTAGTTCGGTAAGAGTTGGTTTGCGTGGTTCGTATCAATTTTTCACCTATATTAATAGAGGGCAAATGCGGCTTAAATTGAATATTACTGATCGGAATCAAAACAACAAACCAGATCCTACTACTATTACTGTTTATCGAGACGGCAAGTCAGTCTTTACCCGAATATTGCCAGATGATGGAGTGGTAATAGATACCTGGCAAGCTACTCCGGTGCGAACGTTTGACATTGAATCGCCAGTTTTAGAAAAAGGCATTTATCAAGTCGAGGTAGCTGCTAGTGATGATATTACTACTAATCAATTAATGATTAATTCAGGACAACTGGGTTTTTCTGGCTCTTTATGGCTGGCTGATACGACCAAACCACCAATTTTAGCCTGGACAGATGGTCAGGAGGTAAGTCTGCAAGTAACCGATCCAGCCAAAGAACAAGTTGTTCTCATTGGACAAGAAAAATTAGTTGTTGATGACACTTTTAGATTGTTTCGCAAACAGACCAGCGCTACAGTCACCCCAATAAAACTAGAAAAAAATGATATTCGAATTGTGACAGACGGAGTAGTGGCGTTTAACCGTTCCCAATTATTTAACCCGAGAAGCATTCAGTTTGGCATTAATACGAAACTAGACGAGCGAAAAATAAACTATGTGTTAACGGAATACTTACCTTCAGAAAATATTTCTTCCACAAGAGAAAAAAAGGCGACGTTGGATTTGCATGGCGCATATCGTGAAGGGTCAAGATACGGATTTATGATCGCTTTGCCCGGGCTTAAAAATGATGCCAGTTCGACGGCAAATACTTTAGTGTTAAGCGATTTAAGTATAGAATTTAATGGCTCAACGTTATGGCAAAAAATTGCACGACTATGGCAAAAATAATTAGCACCCATTGGCGCGCTATCATGGAAGAATGTTGGTATTGCTTATCACTGGGCGGTGCGTTTTTGGTCTTGCTGGAGCTAGTTTGGCCAGGCGTGGTTTTATCTGTCATAAATCTTGATTATTTCTTGCTTTTTTGGCTAATTTTTGGTATGATTTTATTATTAACGCCTCGAAAGGCTTAAAATAATTTTGCTAATATTAAAAGATATATGATAAACGAAGTCGTTATAAAACCGTTAAATCAATATAAGGATGATCGTGGTTGGCTAACAGAAATTTTCCGTAACGATGAGACTGAATTTCGACCGGAAATGGGTTATGTCAGCTTAACAAACCAGGGAGTGATTCGCGGTCCGCACGAGCACGTTGCTCAGGCGGATTGTTTTGTGTTCGTCGGTCCTGGCGAATTTGAACTTCATTTATGGGATCGACGTGATACAAGCAGTACGAATGGTGAGTATTTTAAAGTTACAGTCGGTGAGAATAATCCATCCATGGTAATTGTGCCCGCTGGCGTAGTGCATGGCTATAAATGTGTAAAGGGGCCAGCATATTCCATTAACTTGCCGGATAAATTATATAAGGGCGAAAAGAAACAGGAAGAGATAGATGAAATTCGTTGGGAAGAAAAAACGGATTCGCCATATCATATCGAATAATTTTTTAATATGGACAATTGTATCTTTTGTAAAATCGTGGCTGGGGAAATACCATCTGCTAAGGTGTATGAAGATGATAAGGTGCTGGCATTTTTAGATATCAATCCGGTTAACTATGGCCATGCTTTAATAATCCCCAAAGCGCATCATCAAATGATGCCGGATGTACCGGATGATTTGCTGGCGTATTGCTTTGTGAAAGCAAAAGAGCTGATGGTAAAAATAAAAACTGCGCTCGGGGCTGATTTCGTTTCGGTGTCGGTGGCAGGCACGGAAATACCACATTTTCATATTCACTTAATTCCGAGATACTATGATGACGGTTTGCATAGCTGGCCAATGAAGAAATACGAGGAGGGGAAGATAAATGAAATAGTTGATAAAATAAAATTAAAAATATAGCCATGAATAAATTTTTATCAATTGTTGTTTTGGAAAGTGTTTTTGTTGCTTTGTTTAATATACTTTTGGTTATCGGATATTTTTTTGCAGTGACTTGGATTTTTTCAAAATTAGCTCTTTTTATTGATAAAAAAAACATTAAAAATTTAATATTGAAAAAATTTACAAAAATTTTTATTGGAATTTTGGTTTATACTATTGGTTTATTTATTTTTGGTAAAATTTTAAGCGAAGTCGGAAATTGGTTAGTTGCGCATAATTATATGGAAGGATAAATATATGAAATTACTCGTAACCGGTGGAGCAGGGTTTATTGGCTCCAATTTTATTCGTTATTGGCTGAGTAAGCATCCGAGCGATTCAATCGTAAATTTTGATTTGTTAACCTATGCCGGCAACTTGGATAGTTTGCGTGATATTGAAAATAATCCGAACTATAGTTTTGTAAGAGGCGATATTTGCGATGCCGGTGCTGTTCGCGATGCAATAAAAGGTGTTGATATTATTGTGCATTTTGCGGCTGAGTCACATGTTGATCGGTCAATTGATAATGCGAGTCCGTTTATTCACACCAATGTCCTGGGAACGCAAGTTTTATTGGATGCCGCTAGGCATCATGGTAACACCCGCTTTCATCATGTTTCAACGGACGAGGTTTTTGGCTCCCTTGATATTGATGATCCTAAGTTTAACGAAAATACACCCTACGATCCACGTAGCCCATATAGCGCTTCTAAAGCGGCCTCAGATCATTTAGTGCGCGCCTATTGGCACACTCATAAGTTGCCAATAACTATTTCTAATTGTACAAATAATTATGGCCCGTACCAATATCCAGAGAAGCTAATTCCATTATTTATTACTAATTTATTTGACGGCAGAAAAGTACCGGTCTATGGCCGCGGTTCGAACATCCGAGATTGGATTTATGTTGATGATCACAACGCCGGCGTAGAGGCGATAATTTTGAAAGGTAAAATTGGGGAGACTTATTGCTTGGGTGGTGAAAATGAATTGAGCAATTTAGAAATTACTAATGATATCTTACAATTAATGCATCAGGGTGAAGAGATGATAGAATATGTTGAAGACCGTAAAGGCCACGATTTGCGCTACGCCATGGATATTAGTAAGGCCAAACGCGAGTTGGAATGGTATCCAAAGATTGATTTTAAAACCGGACTGGTAAAAACACTTAATTGGTATAAAGAAAATCAAGAATGGTGGCAAGCCTTAAAAAAATAGACACAACATCATGAGAATAGTTATTCTGGGCGCGCAAGGCAATTTGGGTCAACAATTGGTGACAGTATTTAAATCCAATACGCTAAATGAAGTAATTGGCTGGGATAAAGGCGAGATCGATATTACGGATCAGGGCTTGGTGAAGAAAAAAATAGCAGATTTAAAACCGAATGTAATTATTAATGCGGTAGCATATAACGCGGTTGACCAAATGGAATCTGACGAAGGCTTTGAGCTGGCCAAAAAACTGAACGCGACTGCGGTTGGATATATAGCGCAAGCTGCGCTGGATAACAACGCGGTGATTGTGCACTATTCAACTGATTATGTCTTTGCTGGTGATAAAACAGAAGGCTACACGGAAAGCGACCAGCCGAGTCCTATTAGCCGCTATGGTGAAAGTAAGTTAATGGGTGAGCAGGAAATCATCCGCTTGAGTGGTCGTGGGTTAAAATGGTATTTGATTCGTACTTCAAAATTGTTTGGCCCGAAAGGCGAAAGCGAGGTGGCGAAACCAAGTTTTTTTGATGTAATGCGCAAATTAGGTGAAGAAAAAAAGGAATTGGAAATCGTGGATGAAGAAATGAGTTGTTTTACCTATACGCCAGATTTGGCCGCACAAACTAAGGAAATAGTGGAAGGGGATTACGGCTATGGAATTTACCATGTGGTTAATTCTAAACCAGTCACCTGGTTTCAAGCTGCTCAATTTATGTTTCGCCAGATTGGTAATAAAATAAAATTAATTCCAGTGTCGAGCGAAAAATTTCCTCGACCAGCCAAGCGGCCAAAGTATTCGGTTTTAGTTTCAACTAAGTTGAAAAAGATGAGAAGTTATCAAGACGCTTTAAAAGAATATTTGAGTATTAAATAAAATAATGAAAAAACAATTTAAAATAACGTTACTTGTTTTAATACTTATTGTCATTTCAGTTTTATATTATTTCATTATTGATTCAGAAACGTATATTGAATGCAAAGAAAAAACGTTTGATGCATTTTTATGTGATTCAAAAGGATTTATTGGTGATATTAGAATATTTTCATGTCCTTGTGGCAACGGTAAGACTAAAATCGCTACCGATTTTATCTTATCTCCAGGTGCTTTTGACGCTTTAGATTTAGATCCTAAAACATTAAAATACGACAAGTCAAATAAAATTTATTCAGATAAAAACGGAATCTATAAATATGAATGCACAGATGCATGCGCAGGGCGTCACCCTTGCGTGATTGATCCATCGGTAACCTGTTCACTTAATATATTGAAAAAATATTAGTAATTATCACTATGAAATGAATAATCTTGTCTGGTGGATCAGGTACACGCTTGCCATTATTAACAAATATAACTAACAAGCAACTTTTGCCATTACTATAAGACTTAAAACAATGTATTTGTATAAAATAAATTATGTCAAAACAATTTAAAATTACTATAATTATTTTAACAATATTTTTAGCTTTGTTTTTGATTTATTTTTTGTCATTATTGGGTGTTGTTGATTTTATTAAGTTAAAGGAAGAAATGTTTCCAACTTATTATAGTGAGAAATTTGAAAATGAGGGCTGGTCATGTAAAACCGTCCGCGATATTGAAGAAAAAAATGGTAATATTGTAATTATTGCTGAATGTGATTGTGGTAAATTATTATTTAATTGTAAGATTGCAGGATATTTTGAGGATTCTGAATTTAGAGACTTTAAAAATGTAGAAGCAAAATCTTTGCAGTATAATAATACCTTGGAAATGTATGAGGATAAAAATGGTTTTTATAATTTTGAATGTATGGGCGATAATGTTGGCAGTCGTTTAACTGACGGAAAAACTGAGCATATTTGTTCTCTTGAATTAGTTAAGAATAAATAAGTGATTGAATTAACTAGATTAATTATAATTTTATGAAAGGCATTATACTCTCTGGTGGCTCAGGCACGCGTTTGCGGCCACTGACTAAAATTACGAGTAAGCAACTTTTACCGGTATACAACAAGCCGATGATTTATTATCCGCTGAATACTTTGATTACCGCGGGCATTAAAGAGATTTTAATAATTGTAGCACCAGAGCGGGCAGGGGATTATTTGAATCTGCTTGGATCCGGTAAACAGTTTGGGGTGAAGTTTACCTATGAAATTCAAGATAAACCGGCAGGCTTGCCCGAGGCGTTTATCATTGGTGAGAGTTTTATTGGCAAAGATAATGTGACTATGATTTTAGGGGATAATATTTTTGAAGATAATTTTGCCAAAGAGATTAAAAAATTCAAGAAGGGTGGAAAGGTGTTTGCTAAGCATGTGCCGGATCCAGAGCGGTTTGGCGTGGTAAAGTTTGATGCTAATCTGCAAGCTGTACAAATTGAAGAAAAGCCAGAACAGTGGATTAGTGATTATGCACTAACCGGATTGTATGTTTATGACAATCGCGTTGTTAAAGTAGCGAAAGAATGCCAACCAAGTGCTCGAGGCGAGCTGGAGATTACTGATTTACATCGATGGTATATGGACAAAGGCGTGCTTGAAGTTGCTATGGTAAATGGAGAATGGCTTGATGCTGGTACCTTTGAGAGCTTATTAAAGGCGCAAAATTTTGCCAAGGATAAATTGGTAGACAAAATGGTAATTTAATCATGAACGAATCAAAACAAATTTGGGCAGGATTTATAACCTATGGCAAGGCCACGAGTGCCTATTTGCCTTTTTTTCTTGAGTCTTTACAAAATCAAATAGGAGTTAATCTTAAAATTGTTTGTGTAGACAATTCAGAAACTGCCGATGATAATTTAGAAATTCTTAAAATCCACCCCGAAATTGAAATTTTATCCCGAGGGCAAAATTTTGGTTTTGCCAAGGGCTACAATCTAATGATTAGTCAGGCAGCTAATGCCGGAGCTGAATATTTTTTAACGCTCAATGTTGATGTGTTGCTCGAGCTGAATACGGTAGAAAAATTGGTAGCAGCCATATTGCAGGATGAAAATATTTCAGCCGTGTGCCCCAAGCTGTTGCGTTGGGATTTTCTACAAAACAAAAAAACAAATATAATCGATAGTTGTGGCATAGCGCTGCTTTCAGGTTTACGTTTTGTGGATTTAGGGCAAGGTGTTGTTGATAATGGGCAATATGATAATGCTACCATATTTGGCGTTTCAGGTGCGTTGGCTTTGTATCGCCTTTCGGCATTAGAAAAGTGCAAGGATCAGTTCGGCTATTTTGACGAAAGAATGTTTATGTATAAAGAGGATTGTGATTTGGCTTATCGGTTACAGCTGGCGGGTTTTAAGGCAGAATTAGTCTCCCAGGCGATCGCCTATCATGATCGGACAACCTCAGGTAAAGGAACGTTTTGGCTACAGGTAATAGCAAGTCGTAAGCAAAAAAGTTTTCGAACCAAATTGTGGTCGGCTGTTAATCAGCAAATATTAATTAAAAAACATTGGCGAGCGTTATCATTAATTCAAAAAGCTCACGTTTTAGAACAAGAGTTGAAGTTACTGGGATACACAGTTGTGTTTGAATTTAAAATATTTCGTGCCCTAACTAAATATTGGCTTTCAGGCGATATTATTAAATAGCATATGACCGAGTTGTCAATCATTATTGTCTCGTGGAATGTTAAGGAAAAATTACGGGAAAATCTAACTGCACTATATCAAAGTGTTGGTGACTTAGGCTTGGAGGTATTTGTGGTTGATAACCATTCACATGACGGTACGGTTGCCATGATTCAACAAAGTTTTCCTCGAGTACGGCTAATCCCAAATAATCACAATCTCGGGTTTGCTAAGGCAAATAATCAAGCGCTTCGCCAAGCAGAAGGCAAGTATGTATTGCTGCTTAACCCTGATATGAAAGTGCTGCCTGACACTTTGCAAAATATGGTTAATTGGATGGATGCTAATCCTCAGGCCAGCCTGGCCGGTTGCCACTTAGTTGATCAAAATTTAAATACTATTTTACACGTACGGCAATTTCCTACGCTTAATGATCAATTAGCCATTGTCTTGAAATTGCCTCATTTATTCAAACATATTTTAAAAAATTATCTGCAAGAAAATTTTGACTATACTAAGGCGGCAAAGGTAGATTCGGTTAGAGGCGGCTTTTTTATGTTACGACAAAAAACGATTGAAAAAATTGGGTTGCTTGATGAGCAATATTTTATCTGGTTTGAAGAGGTGGATTATTGCAAGCGGGTGTACGCTCAAGGAGGCGAGGTGTGGTATACGCCTACGGCAACTTGCATTGATTATGTAGGACAGAGCTTTAAGCAAGTAAAAAACCGAACGACGCAAGCGTATTTTAAATCGAGTATGTTAAAATATTTTTTAAAGTGGCAGCCTAAATGGCAATATTATGTTTTGTTACTTGCTTGGCCATTCGGCCAAACATTGGCGTGGGTGGGTGGTTTGTTTCATTTTGCTCGAAAGGCTAAAACATAATATGATGAAAAAATTTATTTTATTTTTTGGTATACTTTTATTTACTGCTGGTTGCGGTAAGATTGAGCCTGCTCAAAAAACCATATTAACCCCAGGTCTGGATGGTATTAAGAAGGCTAGAGCGATAAACACTTCAAGCAGAGAACGAGCCGAAGAAATGAATCAATTGCTCGATGTAAAAGCGGCCACCGAAATTAAAATGGCTTCACCGGTCGCCAAAACTTATCTGGTAACCCGAGTGATTGATGGTGATACAATTGATGTAAGCATAAATCAAAAAAATGTCCGAGTTAGGCTGATTGGCATTAACACGCCAGAGACTGTTGACCCGCGTCGACCTGTAGAATGTTTTGGCCAAGAGGCTTCAAAAAAAGCCAAAGAATTACTTTTAAACAAAATGGTTAGTTTAGAGATGGATATTTCTCAGTCGGATAAGGATAAATATGGCAGATTACTACGCTATGTAAGAGTCGGCGATGTGTTTGTTAACCTTGAAATGATTACCCAGGGCTTTGCATATGAGTATACCTACATTACACCTTATAAATATCAAAAATCATTTAAACTCGCTCAAGCTGAGGCGCGAACTGCGAAGCGCGGTCTGTGGGCGGATGGAATTTGTGGTCAAAAAAACAGTACAACCAAAATCATTTCGGTAACCAGTACCACATCATCAATAAGCAAGACGTGTCTCATTAAAGGCAATATCAGTAGCAAGAAAGAAAAAATTTATCACATACCTAATTGTGTCTATTATAAAAAAACCGTTATTAATCCAACAGCAGGTGAAGAATGGTTTTGCAGCGAGGCCGAGGCTAAAGCAGCCGGATTTCGCAAGGCGTTAAATTGCACGTAACCGATATGTCTAAAGTCGCCGTTATTATATCGCCAAATTGGAGGGATTATGGTCGCAAATATTTGCCGGATTGTTTGGCGAGCGTACGAGCACAGCGATACGCAGGAGAAATTAAACTGTTTTTAATCGATAACGAAAGCACGCCAGAAAGCCTTGGTTTCTTAAAATCATTAGCACCTGAAGCAGAAATAATTGTTCATAAAAAAAACACCGGCTTTGCCGAGGCGCACAATCCGGCCATGGCCAGAGCGATTGAATCTGGTTGTAAATATGTTATTTTATTCAACATTGATACGATTGTTGAGCCAGAAGCAGTGAGCGAGATGGTTAAAACGGCTGATCAAAATGAACAAATTGGAGCGGTTCAGGCTAGGCTGATGTTGTGGCCAGACAAAACAAAAATCAACAGTTTAGGAAACTGCACTCACTTTCTTGGCTTTGGCTATTGTGCTGGGTATCGCGATGAAATATCAAGTCATTCACTCCAAAATGGATCAAAAATTTTTTACCCCTCCGGTGCAGCTGTTTTGTTTCGTGCAGATGTCTTAATGCAAGTTGGGCTATTCGATGAAGTGTATTGGATGTATGCCGAGGATCAGGATATTGCCTGGCGTATTTGGTTGGCAGGATATAGCTGTGTCTTAGCCGCTGATGCGGTAGTATTTCACAAATATGAATTTAGTCGCAGTACTAAAAAATATTATTGGATGGATCGGAATCGAATTATTACCATTATTAAAAATTATCATTGGCTGACTCTGCTAATTATATTTCCCGCCCTGGTTTTAATGGAATTTGGCTTGTTGTTTTTTTCACTTACCAATGGGTGGTTTGGACAAAAATTAGCGTTGTATGCTTATTTTTTACGACCCAAAACGTGGCAATATTTAGTTTACGCCAGACAAAAAACCCAATCCTTGCGCAAAGTGCCGGATAAGGCCATAATATCATTAATAAGTACTAGTATAGGCTATCAAGAAATCGATTCTTGGTCTAATCGGTTGGCAAATTGGTTTTTTACCTTATATTGGTCAATAATTAAGCCATTAATTAGATGGTAAGCGTAATATGGATTTGAGTATCGTAGTAGTTAATTTTAATACCAGAGAAAAGCTGGCAAGATGTTTAGAATCAATTGCCAAATCCGATTTGTCTGATTTAGCGACTGAGGTGATTGTGGTTGATAACCATTCTACAGAATATATTGGAGAAATGCCTCAAATGTCAGGTATTAGTCTTGCATTGATTAAAAATGACTCAAACAAAGGCATGGGTGCCGGTAATAATGTCGGCATTAAACAAGCGATTGGTGAATTTATTTTAGTGTTAAACCCCGATACTGGGTTAGCCTCGGACGCGATACGACACATGGTAATTTATTTAAAATTACACGACGCAGTCGGTGTGGTTGGTCCCAAATTGATTTATCCGGATGGTAGTCCGCAGGCATCCTGTTTTCATTATCCCAACATATTTTTGCCATTGCTAAGAAGAACTTTTTTTGGTAAACTTGCTCCCATACAGTTAGCGCATTTTATGATGACTGACAGTGATTTGAGAATACCACAAAGTGTTGATTGGGTTATGGGTTCTTGCATGATGTTTGCGAAAAAAGTTTTGGATCAGGTTGGTTTGTTTGATGAACGCTTTTTTATGTATTTTGAAGATACGGATTTATGCCGTCGGATTACTTGCGCTGGCTTCGGCGTTGTATATTTGCCCGAAGCAGTAGTAACGCATCATCATGGACGAGCCAGTGCCAAAGAACACTGGTATGTTTCCCCCTTTATTAATAAAATGTCACGTATACATATTGCCTCATGGTTGAAGTATTTTTGGAAATGGCGGCAGGGTAGGGCGTGATGCACTTTTTATGCAATTAATTTTTTTATTAATTTTTTTATTTATCGGCTACACCATTATTAAGGCGTGTGCCACATTTGCCCCATGGGTGCCAAGTTTTTCACGCGACCTCGATCGAGCTTTGCAATTAGCTGAACTGAAACCGGGTGAACGATTTTATGATCTTGGGTGTGGTAATGGTAAGCTAGTTTTTCATGCCGCCAACCATTATTTCGCCGATGCAGTTGGGGTCGAGTTGATGTGGCCATTATTCCTCTGGTGCAAAACAAAACAGTGGCTTATGCCGAGAACCTCAGCAACGTTTCATTTTGGTGATTTATTTAAACACTCAGTTAAGGATGCTGATGTGGTTTACTTATATGGTTTACCCAATCACATGACCGAAAAAATTACCAATAAATTAAAATCAGAGTTACCTGTCGGCGCGAGAGTTATTTGTTATTGTTTTCCGCTTAAAGATTTAGCGCCAGTGGCAGTAAGTCGCTCCAGTGAAATTGATTTACCAATTTATATGTATAAATTTTAATGTATGTCTCAATTTCGAATTAGAAAAGCCATTTTGCCCGTTGCTGGTTTCGGCACGCGTTTTTTACCCGCCACCAAGGCCATGCCTAAAGAGATGTTGCCGATTGTTGACAAACCCGCGATCCAATATTTAGTTGAGGAAGCAGTGGCATCGGGCATTGAGGAGATTATTTTTATCACTGGACGAGGCAAGCGAAGCATCGAAGATCATTTCGATTATTCGTTTGAGTTGGAGTACACTTTAGTGGAAAAAAATAAGACCGATTTACTTAAAGAAGTTAGACGCATTAGTGAGATGGCCAGCTTCGCTTATGTACGCCAGCCTTTGCCGTTGGGAGATGGTCACGCAATTTTATGCGCGCGCCATTTAATTGGCAATGAGCCGGTGGCTATAATGTTCGGTGATGATTTAGCCGATGCTCAGGTGCCCGCTTTAAAACAATTAATTGATGTTTATGAAAAGTATCAAGTTCCGGTCATTGCTTTAGCACAAGTACCACGTGAAGATGTACATCAGTTTGGAGTAGTGGGTTCGACAAAATTAGATGAACGAACCCACGAAATAAATCAATTCGTGGAAAAACCAAAAACCGAGGAAGCACCATCCAATGCCGCAGTGGTTGGAAAATATATTATCACTCCGGAAGTTTTGGATTACATTGAAGCATCAAAAAACGACAAAGGTGAAATCCGTTTGGCTAACGCATTTGTTCACATGCTTGAAGATAAAAAGCGGTTGATTGGCTACGAATATGAAGGAGTACGGCATGATTGTGGCGATAAATTCAGTTTTGTTCGTGCCACGATTGAGCTCGGCTTAAAACATCCTGAAATCGGCCACAAGCTTGATGCCTATCTCAAACAAAAGTTCGGTCAACATTAATTTAAAGCGAGACGGAATAAGCCGTCAACCTGATTAATTGTGCCGGAAACATATAAGGAATCACCCGTGGGGTTAATCGCTAAGCCGGTGATTTTTTCTGTGGTTAAGAGAGTAATGGTGTTATGCCGATCTCGTTCATCCAACTCTAGGCTGTTTACTTGGTGGGTGGTGGCATATACAATATAGTTTTTACTAGGATGCCACACAACACTAGTTATTGGCTGACTAATGCGAGTTAACAATCGTTTTTGGTTGTTGGCCGCATCAAATAAATAGATTTCATTAGCATTCCAATACAACAGTTGATTTTTGGCTACCCAAACACCATTTAAAAAACCAGCAAGTGATATTGTTTTTACCAAACGGTCACTACGGTTTAATAAATAGAGTTTGTTCGCCTTAGAATTAAGAAGCGCGATATAATTTATGGTTATATTGTGTATGGTAAGTGCTAATGCTTCCGGGGTGGGTAATGTTTCTACGATTTTTCCTGTTCGTTCATCTAAAATACTAATACTAGACCCACCTAATCCAAAAAGACTGATAAAAATTTGATTAGCTTGGTATTGAACGTCTATAATTTTTTCTTTTTGGTCGCTTGGCAGTTGATATATTATCGATACAGTGCCATTACTTAAATTGTATTCTAATAGTTGATTTTCTTTGATATAAATAATAGTTTGGTTATACCGGCCAAACACGAGCTTGCCGTCATGTTGGCCAATAAAGGCTTCGAGGTTGATCGGCTCTGCGTTGTTGGCAAGGTTATACAAGACATTATTAATTAAGACTTTTTTTTGATCGCTTGACCAGGTGATGTTGTCAATCGATGAAGTTGCTACCAGGTTGCCTGGGCCAGTAATTTCACGGTTAAGATAATAAACAGAGAGACCGGCAGCAGATTTCAGAGGCATAATTTCCGTGTTGGGTGAGGGTATGATTTGTGCCTGGCTCGTTTCTTCAATTAAATTGGCTTGGTCTTTTTTAAATAAAACAATATCTTCAGCAAAAGTAGTTTGACCAGGTTGGATAACTAATTGTTTTTGCCAGGGCCAGTAGCCATCAAGGGAGAGCGCAATGTTGTAGGTACCAGGTAATAGATTGGTGATTTTTGCAGGAGTGGTTTGATACCGATTCAAGAAACGCAAACGATCGCCGATGGTTTTTTGCTGCTGGCCATTGATAGAGATGGTTGCACCAGCAGGCGAAGTTTCTAACGCCATTGTTCCGGTTTTAATTAAGATACGGTTGGAAAAATTTAATTGATAGCCATTAGCATAAATAATCACTAAGGGAGTGATTATAAAAAAAGATAAAATAAAGGTGAGATAGAGCCAGCGTCTAGTGGCGAGGTTCATACGGTTATTCAACCCGAGTTATATTGGCACCCAGGGTTTTTAACCGGGTGTCAATTTGTTCATAGCCACGATCGATCTGGTAGATATTGTCGATTTCGGTTTTTCCATTAGCAATTAGACCAGCAATAATCATGCCTATGCCGGCACGCAAATCCGGACTGGTTAATTTATGTCCATAGAGCTCAGTTGGCCCGCTTACCACTACTCGATGTGGGTCGCACATAATAATATCGGCGCCCATCTGGGTAAGCATGTCAGTGTACAGCAGGCGACGATCGTAAATAGTTTCATGAATGATGCAACTGCCTGGGCACTGAGTGGCGAGGACAGTGTAGGGAGATTGCAGATCAGTAGGGAAGCCTGGATATTCATGAGTCTTTATGCCATAGCTACCCGTAAGTTTGCTGGGCAGGATCTCTAGCCAGTCGGCGCCAGCTTGCCAACGTACCCCTATTTTATGAAAGATGCTTAAAAGCGATTCAACGTGCTCGGGAATGCAATTAGTGATATGAAAATGTGAATTGCTGGCCGCTGCAAGAATAGCAAAAGTGCCGGTTTCGATGCGGTCTGGCATGATGGTGATATTGCCGGCTGAAATGGATTTTACCCCTTCAATTACCATGGTGGGCGTACCAGCACCAGTAATCTTGGCGCCTTGTTGGTTTAAATAGTTGGCTAAAAAAGGGATTTCTGGTTCGCAAGCACAATTTTTTAAGACAGTCGTGCCTTCGGCTAAAACCGCCGTCATCATCATGGTTTCGGTGGCAGTAACACTAATGGTGGTAAAGAAATAGGTGCACGCTTTAAGTTTTTTAGCCGCTAAACGGTAAAACCCGTTTTCTTCGGTTAATTCGGCCCCGAATTGAATCAAGCCATCTAAGAAAATATCAATTGGCCGTTTACCTGCACCAATGACACAACCGCCAGGATGTTGGAAAAAAACCTCACCGGTACGCGCCAAAATTGGTCCGACAAAAACGATTGAGGCCCGGAATTTATTTACAAATTTGGGATCAAGTTGATTTTTTTTAACTTCGGGTAGATGAATTTTGTACGTGCCATTGGTTTGCTCAATGGTTGCACCGATATCCTGTAAAATATCTAGAGATAATTTTACATCTTCAATTTCGGGTAAGTTAGAAATGGTAATGGGTTTGGACGATAATATGACTGCGGGAAGAACTTTAAGGGCAGAGTTTTTAGCGCCCTTAACTGCGATTTCACCAGCCAATTCATGCTTACCTTCGATAATAATTTTGTTCATAGGAGTATTGGTTAATATAAATATATTTTATTCTAATTTTAGATTAAATTCAAGTGTAGTGATTTGCTTATTGCAGTCCGGTCTGCTATGATAAAAGCACTTTGTTAAATTTAAATTATGATGAAACAAGAGCAAAAAAATGGGCTTTCGGTAATTAAAGTTGGTCTTGGCGTGCTAATTTTATTAGCGCTTTTAGGTGCTACTTTTTGGAGTGGAATGTGGTATAGCCAGTTAACCACTAAGCCAGGTAATATTTTATCTACAGAACAAAACAAAGAACGGCTCAGTCAAATATTAGGGCAAAAAACCAATGCCGATAAGTCATTGTCAAAAGAGGTTGATTTTAATTTATTTTGGGAAGTGTGGAATTTACTTAAAACTGACTATGTCAAGCAAGATACTTTAAATGAAAAGAATTTATTTTACGGCGCAGTTCGTGGTTTAGTCGCTGCAGCAGGCGATCCTTACACTATTTTTTTAGATCCTAAAGATTCAAAAACTTTCGCCGATGATCTTGCTGGTACCTTTGAGGGTATTGGTGCTGAAATTGGCATTAAGAAAGAACAATTAGTTGTTATCGCGCCATTGCCAGAAACTCCAGCCGAAAAAGCTGGCTTACGTGCAGGCGATAAAATTTTAGCTATCGACAAGCAGGCAACCATGGGCATAAGCGTGGATGAGGCAGTGAGTAAAATTAGAGGTAAGAAGGGAACCGTGGTAACACTAATTATTAATCGTCCAGGAGAAGACAAAAATAGAGAAATAAAAATCACGCGCGAAGTGATTATAGTTAAAAGTGTTAAGACCAATTTACGTAAAGACGGAGTGATGGTAATTACGATTACCAGTTTTAATAGTGATACGGCGTTGTTGTTTGAAAAGGCAGTGCAGGAAGCGGAAAAAACCAAACCCAAGGCAATTATCCTCGATTTGCGTAATAATCCTGGCGGATATTTAAATACCGCAGTTGAGGTGGCCAGTAATTGGATAGATAGCGGGCCAGTTGTTATTGAACAAGATTCTAAAAAGAACCGCCTGGAATATCCGGCTGTCGGTTTGGCTCGATTACAAAAATACAAAACCGTAGTTTTAATCAATCAAGGAAGTGCTTCGGCCTCAGAAATTGTCGCCGGAGCCTTGCAGGACGACAGTAAGGCCAGGATTATTGGCGCGCAATCATTTGGTAAGGGTTCGGTGCAAACGTTAGAAAAATTATCTGATGGCTCGTCACTTAAAGTAACTATTGCCCAATGGTTAACGCCTAAGGGTACAAATATTTCCGAGAAGGGCATTACCCCAGATCAAGCAGTTGAGCTAACCGCTGCCGATTATGAAAAAAGCAAGGATCCACAAATGGACGCGGCTATAAAATGGTTATTTCCCTTAGGTAAAAAATAATATTTTAAAAAAACCGCCTACACTTCAGTAGGCGGTTTTTTTATAGCCGGGGTAATTTATTCAGTCACCACTTCAACAAAGGTTATCTGGCGGAGTTTATTATTGAAACCAATAATATTCTTTTTGCCGAATTTTACTTTGCCAAGTTGGGTTGAAAATAAAGTGTCATCTTTGCCAATTTGGACATTCTTGCCGGGGTGAATCTTGGTGCCACGTTGGCGCATGATAATTGCCCCTGGTTTGGCAATCTCGCCGGCGTAAAGTTTGACACCAAGGCGTTGACTGTTCGAATCGCGGCCATTCGATGTTGAGCCGCCTGATTTTTTTGTAGACATACTAGTATTTTGCCCGCGGCCTCAAAGCCGAATAAGCCAATATTTAATAAATATTATTAAAATAAATAATATCGCGCTTTGCGATACCCTTATTTTTTACCATATGAGCAAAAGTATGTCAATAAGCGAGGTTTTTATGTAATTATTTTATTCAAAATTTGTAATATAATTATATAATGGCTAGATAATAACCGGCGTAGCGTAAAATTATAAAAATTTTAATATTAGCCAAAAATTTTGTATAAATCTTAATAAATTGGGAAAAAAATTAATAAACTCCAAATCGATAAAGTATATCTGAAATTGTCTAATAATGAGTAAAAGTTAAGCTATTGACATTATCTTTGTAAAATGTTTTAATTATAAATCTTTTTACCATGGTCTAATCTGACCGGAAAGGGGGTGGGTTCTTTGCAAATTAATTCAACCGACGAGCAGGAGGCTCGTCAAACTCAAACCGGAGATAATCCGGTGTGCCATATTTCAAACCTACATGTGGTCGACAACCAGACTCGCGTCAGAATCTTTACTGACGCCTGGAAATTTTTTTGGCTCGAGCACAAAAAAAAGGGTGAAAACTAGGGCACTGCCCAGGCGGGAGATTTACAATACATTTCAATGTACTGTAAATCTCCCGCCTATTTTATTTAATTTTAACTAAAAATAAAATATTTTATAGCACTCTTGACAGGAGAGTGCTAATAGCAGTAAACTGTTATTACTGCTTAAAGATAAAATGAATATGGAAAAGCGCGGTGAAAAAATCTTACTTGCTTTAATTAAGGAACATATCAAAAGCGGCCAACCGGTCGGCTCTGAAGTGTTAGTTAATAAATACAAGCTAGGTGTTTCATCTGCAACCGTTCGTAATGAATTGTCAGCTTTAGAGGAGGGCGGGATGATTATGCAACCGCACACCTCAGCCGGGCGCGTTCCAACTGAGGCAGCCTATAGGTTTTACTTGGAAAAAAACAAAGCCCGGAAATTAACCGATACGGAGGAACAGCAACTTAACGCACTCTTAACCGATACGGAGGAACAAAATCTCAAACAATTAGCCAAAACAGTGGCACAGCAAAGTGGCTTGGCAGTTATATGGGCTTTTCATCGACATAATTTATATTATACTGGCATTGCTAATTTTTTATCCCAACCAGAATTCAATCAGCCCAATGTAATTTATGATATTTCGGGTATCATCGATCGTATGGATGAGGTAATAGACCAGGTCTTTGATGAGATTTCTTTTACCCCAGAGATTTTACTTGGCTCGGCTAATCCGTTTAGTCCAGTATGTGCCACGGTGATTTCAAAATACCGGCACGGTAACCACACTGGCTTGGTTGGCATACTTGGACCGATGCGGATGTGCTATGAACGTAATCTTGCCATTGTAGAATATTTATCACAAAAATTAAATTCACCTATTATATGACCAATCAGTCTAAAATTGAACATCCGTTAGCCATTGTTGGTGCTTTCATCTTCAACGACCATGATGAGTTGCTCTTAATTTCCGCGCCAAAGTGGTTGGATAAATATGTCGTTCCAGGTGGCAAAGTTGAACTTGGCGAAACCATGGAACAGGCAATACGTCGCGAAATTAAAGAAGAAACTAATCTTGATTTGGAAGATTTAGAATTGATGGGTGTTTCAGAGCGAGTTGATTCTATGTCTGAAAATAATGCCGGAGTTAAGCACATGATTTTGATTGATTATAAAGCGAGAGTAAAGAAGCCACAGAAATTAAAATTAAATGATGAAGGTACTGAGTTTAAATGGCAAAAAATTGAGGATTGGCAGAACAATGATTCGGTTTATGCTGGCACGATGGGCAATATTAAAAAATACTTTCTTGACAAACCTGTAGATGAGTGGGAAGCACAATGCAAACGAGCCTTGGCCGATTATCAGAATTTACTCAAACAAACTACCAAAGAAAAAAATGAATTTATTAAATTCGCGAACGAGCGAATTATTAATGAATTTTTACCAGTGTATGATAATTTAAAACTATCTTTGGCACATATCGATGCGGCGGCAGAAAAAAGTAATTGGCTGGTTGGCGTGCAGTATGTTATTAAGCAATTCAGTGAGATTTTATCACGTCATGGTGTTGAGGAAGTAAAGACCGTTGGTGAAAAATTTGATCACAGCTCGATGGAAGCGATTGAGAATCAAATTACTGATGATGAAAAACAAGACGATGTGGTGGTTCGTGAAATTAAATCAGGGTACATGTTACATGGCAAGATAATTACGCCAGCGCGAGTAGTGGTTTATCACTACGAAGTAAAGGCTTAGTTATATATTAATTATTAAGGCCACCCCAGTGCATATTGCAGTAAGGTGGCACAGGGAGAAAACCATATGGCTCTCATCAAATGGACGCCCCTCCTTGAACCGTTCGAGGAGATGGACAAAGTGTTTCACGATTTTCTGCCAACAACCAGGCAGATGGGCTCTGGCTTTATGCCGGCCGTGGATATGTATGAAGATAAAGACAATGTGACCGTCGAGGCACAGTTGGCTGGTATTGATCCGGATCAGGTTAGTGTCTCGATCGAAAATGATGTTTTGTCAATTAAGGGAGAAGGTGAAAAAAAGAGCGAGGTTGAAGAAAAAAATTATTATCGTAAAGAAATTCGTCGAGGCAGTTTTTATCGCTCTATTCAATTGCCGACGCATGTTTTGGGTGACAAAGCCAAGGCAACGGCCGAAGATGGCGTATTAAAAATATCGATTCCCAAGGCACCAGAAACCAAGCCGAACACTATTAAGATTGAAACCAAGAAAAAATAATTGTCGGATGATACTTGGCCGAATATTCTTCGGTCAAGACTTGAGCCGAAAATTATGCAAATCGAATACGAAGCCACATTTTATCCAATCGACAAAGACGATATCCGCTCACGGTTGTTGGCGGTAGGAGCTGAATTGATTCGCTCAGAGTACGTGCAAGAGCGTTCGAATTATACTTTACCCAGTGGCCATGAAATTGCCGGCGGCTGGATTCGCGTGCGTAATGAGGGTGATAAAAATACATTAACGTTAAAAGTGGTCGATGGTGAAAAAATTGAGAATCAGCGCGAAATAACCACAGAAGTAAAAGATTTTAACGCAACGAAGCAGTTATTAGAGGCAATCGGCTGTAGACACAAAGCAACCCAGACAACCAAACGGGAATTGTGGCGCATCAAGAGTGTGGAGATTATGATTGATGAATGGCCCTGGCTTGAGCCGTTTGTGGAAATTGAAGGGCCGTCAGAAATAGCCGTGCGAAATATTGCAGAAAAGCTCGGCTTTGATTACAAACAAGCTCATTTCGGCGCTGTTGATTCTTTGTATGCCGCTAAATATGGTATTAGCAAAGAACAAATTAACACGACTGAGCAAGTTACGTTTGAAGGTGAAAATCCATTTAAATAATAAGTAATTAATTTTATGTCAAAAATTTTAGGCATCGATTTAGGCACAACCAATTGTGCTATGGCTATCATCGAGGGTGGCCAACCAAAAATCCTTGAAAATGCTGAAGGTGTGCGCACCACTCCTTCAATTGTAGCAGTCTCTAAAGCAGGTGAACGTTTAGTTGGTTTATCAGCAAAACGTCAGGCAGTAACTAATCCAGTTAATACCGTCTATGCAGTGAAACGATTAATTGGTCGTCGTTTTGGAGATGCAGAAGTGCAACGCGATTTAGGCGTAATGCCTTTTAAAATTGTAAAATCTGGTGATGGCGTCAAAGTGGTAATGACTGATAAAGAATATTCACCCCAGGAAGTGTCTGCTATGATACTGTCTAAGTTAAAGGCAGACGCTGAGGCGAAAACCGGGGAGAAAATTACTGAAGCTGTGATTACCGTACCGGCGTACTTTGATGATGCTCAGCGTCAGGCCACGAAAGATGCGGGCAAGATTGCCGGCTTGGATGTAAAACGCATTATAAACGAGCCAACCGCCGCTGCTTTGGCATATGGTTTTGATAAGAAGGCCGGCCAGCAGATTGTAGTTTACGATTTGGGTGGTGGCACTTTTGATATTTCTGTTTTAGATATTTCCGCTGACACGGTTGAAGTGAAATCTACCAATGGTAATACGCATTTAGGTGGTGAAGATTTCGATATGCGGATTATTAATTGGATTATTGAAGAGTTTAAAAAGGATCAAGGTGTTGATTTAAGTAAAGACACCTTGTCATTGCAACGCATCAAGGAGGCGGCAGAAAAAGCTAAGATAGAGTTGTCGACCGCCATGGAAACTGAAATCAATCAGCCATTTATTACTAGCGATGCTAACGGACCAAAGCATTTGGTAATGAAAATGAGTCGAGCTAAACTTGAATCATTGGTGATGGATTTGGTTGAAGCAACTTTAGAGCCAACCAAGGCCGCCTTAAAAGATGCTGGCTTAAGTGTTGGTCAGATTCAAGAAGTGGTTATGGTTGGGGGCATGACCCGTATGCCCTTAGTCTTACAAAAAGTGAAAGATTTTTTTGGTAAGGAGCCACATCTTGGTGTAAATCCGGATGAAGTAGTTGCCTTAGGTGCTGCAGTGCAAGCTGGTGTACTTCAAGGCGAGGTAAAAGATGTGTTGTTGCTAGATGTCACCCCCTTAACCTTAGGTATTGAAACTATGGGTGGTGTTTCTACCGCGTTAATTGAGCGCAACACTACGATTCCTACTTCAAAATCACAAGTATTTTCAACCGCTGCCGATAGCCAGACGAGCGTGGAGATCCATGTATTGCAGGGTGAACGGCCAATGGCAACGGATAATAAATCCTTAGGACGTTTCATCTTGGATGGTATTCCACCAGCACCTCGTGGCGTGCCTCAGGTTGAAGTTAAATTTGATCTCGATGCAAATGGCATCTTGAATGTTAGCGCTCGAGACAAGGCTACTAATAAAGAACAAAAAATTACCATCACTTCATCTTCTGGATTATCCAAAGAAGAGGTAGAGCGGATGAAAAAGGAGGCCGAGTTGCATGCCGACGAAGACAAAAAGAAAAAAGATCAGATTGAAATAATGAATCAGGCCGAGTCGGTTGTATTTACCACAGAAAAACTTTTGAAAGAATCTGGTGAAAAAATGAAGCCCGAAGACAAGACCGAGCTAGAGGGTAAGTTGGATGAATTAAAAAAAGCTAAAGAGGCGGGTGTAGCTGATACGGTCAAACAAAAGATGGATGAACTTTCAACCGTTGCACAACGTATTGGCGCAGCGATGTATCAGCAAGCGGATAGTGTTGCCAATGATAGTCAGGGCAAAGCTGGACCAGCAGGAGAAGAACCAAAGAAAGAAGATGGTCCAGTTGAGGGCGAGGTAGTACAATAGTAGTATTTTCATACGTTGTCCAAAACTTTGGACAACGGCTTGAGAATAGTAATAAAATTTTAACTATCAAAAAAATCAATGGCCAAGGATTATTATAATATATTAGGGGTGGACAAGGGTGCATCGGCGGAAGAAATTAAAAAGGCTTTTCGGAAAAAAGCCCACGAATATCATCCCGATAAACCGCATGGCGATGAAGCTAAGTTTAAAGAAATCAATGAAGCCTATCAAACATTAAGCGACGTGAATAAGCGGGCGCAGTACGATCGATTTGGTTCAAACTACGAACAGGCGCAGCAAGGTGGTTTTGGCGGCTTCAACGGTTTTAATCAGGGACAAGGTGGTGTTGAATTTGATATGGGTGATTTGAGTGAGATGTTCGGCGGGTTCGGTGATATTTTTGGTTTTGGCGGCGGACGTGGCAAGGGTCGTTCGCAACGCGGCAAAGACATTGAGGTAACCCTCTCTCTCAAATTTGAAGAAGCAATATTTGGCACGGAAAAAGAAATCGGTTTGAAAAAGGCGGTAGTGTGCGGTCATTGTCATGGTAATGGTGCAGAACCCGGTTCAAAAATTGATACCTGTCAGACCTGTCAAGGCACAGGTCGAGTAGTACGTATACAGCGAACTATTCTGGGTAATGTACAGACTCAATCAGTCTGCCCAGATTGTCATGGTGAAGGCAAGTCTTACAGTCAAAAATGCCGCCAATGCGGAGGTAACGGAGTTGAGCACAAGGTTGCCTCAATCAACGTAAAGATCCCCGCAGGTGTGGATAATGGCTCGGTGATTAAATTAGTAGGGCAGGGCGAGGCAGGTTTACACAGTGGCGGTATGGGTGATTTATATTTACATATTCGAGTTGAAACGAGTAAGCAATTTGAACGCAGGGGAGATGATATACTCGACCGAGTAGAAATCAGCATGACACAGGCTGCTTTAGGTGCTAAAATAGAGGTGCAAACCTTAGAAGGCGTCATTACCCTAAAAATTCCCGAGGGCACACAATCCGGTAAGGTATTCATATTGCGGGACCGCGGCGTGCCTCGACTAAAGAGCAAAGGCAGGGGTGATCAGTTAGTGACAGTGGTAGTTAAAACTCCCACTAATCTATCCCGACATCAACGTCAATTATTAGAACAAATAGGTTTATAATTATCACATATAATCAATCATTATGTGTAGCGAATTTAAAACATCCCTTTTTGAAGAACCTTTAATCATCGACTACACGGCGTTGCTTAAGGAGGCAAGAGATTTTTCGCCAGAGTTAAAAAATGCCATAGAAGGTGTGATTAATGAAAAGATTGGCAATATTGCCAGGCGAAAAAACATTATTATATCATCGAGCTGGTTATACGAAATTGAAGATAGGCTTAATCATGATAATCCAGCAACAATAAATTCTGATTTACGTAAAATTATTTTAAAGCTGCTAATAAAAATTACAAACAGTAACTTGGGCGTAAGTTCAGACAATAAAGAATTAAAACTATTACTTCATAATTTAACTTTGGAAGATAATAATGCTGATCTAATAGAAAAAGGAGCACACCCGGCCTTGGTCGGACAATACGGCGATGGGCACCAAGAAATTAAGGAGATTCTTGGCACAAATCCTTACATAAAAAATCATGGTAGAGGTAAAGAAGATGATATTGGCCATATTTATCGAACTAAGGGAAGTAGACGAGTGAATGGTAATTCTTCAAAACAGGTAATAACCGATCCAAATCAAGAATGGCTAAAAACACATGAGCGGGAAAAAGAGAAGGCAGAAGATGAATTAAGAAAACTTCGTTTTGGATAACTATAAACCAAAAAAAATGAAAACACGATTAAAATATTTTTTTCTCATTTCAGTCGGTTTTTTTATTGGTCTAAGTGCAATTGTGCTGCAACCCAAAACAATTGCTAATGTTTTGCAGTTAGATGAACAGGCGGCAACGGTATTGGCAATAAATAAAGTATCACCTGCGGTGGTAAATATCGATCTTTTTGCCGATCAAGTAGTAACAAAGCAAGATGAATTAACGGGTCAGTCTAAAAGCGAAAAGCAAACTAAAAAAGTCGGTTCGGGAACTGGTTTTTTGGTTTCAGCCGATGGTTTAATCTTGACCAATAAACATGTTATTCAAGTAGATAACCCTTCTGCGGCAAGTTATCGGGTTACTCTACATAGCGGTAAAAAATACTACGCGCAACTTATTGGCAATGATCCGTTAAATGATTTAGCGGTTATTAAAATTTTTGATAAAAAATTACCGTTTGTAGAGTTGGGTGATAGTGATAAGTTAACCGCTGGGTTATCTGTTATTGCCATTGGCAATGCGCTCGGTATTTATCAGAATTCAGTTACCAAGGGCATTGTGAGTGGTTTAAATCGGGATATTGTGGCGAGCGATCAATCGGGCAATGCAGAAAATTTGGGTAACATCATTCAGACTGATGCAGAAATAAATGTTGGCAATTCGGGCGGGCCGTTAGTTGATCTAAATGGTAAGGTGGTTGGCGTGAACGTTGCCACAGATCTTTCCGGTGCCTCAATTGGCTTTGCTATACCAATTAACGATGCGAGGCCAGTAATACAAAGCGTTTTAAAATCGGGACGAATAATTCGACCACGACTGGGAATAAGATATTTAACGTTAACCCCTGAAATAGCCAAAGAAAATAAATTGGCGCGTGATAGCGGAGCCTGGCTAAATACAAGTGAAACAGGCGAATCGCCGATTACACCTGGTTCTCCAGCTGAAAAAGCTGGCCTTAAAACTGGGGATATTATTTTTGAAATCAATGGCAAGGCGCTGTCGGAGGCCAACACTCTAATAAGTTCTACTCAAAAACTAAAACCAGGTGACAGTATAAAATTGAAAGTTTTTCGTGATGACAAGGTAATAATACTGCAGGCAATATTAGATGAGTTTATGATTAACTTGCGTTCTTAATCTTTCTCAATTATAATAGAAGTAGAAATCCACAGTGATGGGGATTTCTCTTGTAGTAGAATAAAAAACCTTATGATTGAAATCACAAATCTCGTGAAAAAGTTCGGACACCACAAGGTGCTCGATAATGTGAGTTTTACTGTTTCTAAGGGGGAAGTGCTTGGTTTACTAGGGCCGAATGGTGCCGGTAAATCGACCACCATGAAAATTTTAACCACTTTTTGGTTACCGACCAGAGGCAGTGTTAAAATTGACGGGCTTGACGTTAACGAACAGCCATTGGCTATTCGGAAAAAAATTGGGTATTTGCCCGAAACAGTACCATTGTATGACGAAATGCAGGTGCGTGAGTATTTAAAATTTGTTGCGGGTGTTCGTAAAATACCAAAAGAGAGGGTAAATAGTCGCTTACGAGAAGTGGCTAAGCGGTGCGGTTTAGAAAAAGTCTGGAAACAGCCAATCGAGGAACTTTCAAAAGGATATCGACAACGGGTCGGTTTGGCTCAGGCGATTATTCATGATCCAGAAATTTTAATTTTAGATGAACCAACCACCGGACTCGACCCGAATCAAATAGTTGAAATTCGTGAACTTATTAAAGAACTAGGTAAAGAAAAGACAGTAATTTTTTCCACTCATATATTAACCGAAGTCAGTGCTACTTGCGATCGTGTGATTATTATTAATCAGGGCAAAGTAGTTGGCGAAGGAAAACCGGATGATCTCACTAATGCGCTGGGCGGGAAGAATACGGTGGTTGTTAAAGTAAGCGGACCAGCCGATGAAATTGTTCGACAGGTGCAGGCCTTGGCTGGAGTTGAAAGTGCAAGCATTGTTGAACGCGGATTGAATAATCAAACTATTTTGGAAATCGTACCCAAGCCGCAAGCTGAAATTAGAGACGAGATCCTTAAGGTTATCATCGGAGGTGGTTGGCAGTTGATTGAATTTAACCAAAAAGCTGCATCGCTTGAGGATGTATTTAGAACTTTAACTAAATAATATGACTATCAACAAAGCCTATTTAGAAACGGTCTATATCTTGGGCAAAAAAGAACTGGCGTCATATTTTAATTCGCCGATCGCTTATATCTTTATCGGTGCATTTTTGCTGGTTGGAAATTGGTTATTTTTTACCAATTTTTATTTGATCAATGAGGCAAGTATGCGGCAATATTTTAGTTTTTTGCCGTGGATGTTTATGTTTTTAGCCCCGGCTATCACCATGCGTTTGTGGGCCGAAGAAAAAAAATCTGGTACAATCGAATTTTTGCTTACGTTGCCGATTACCAACTTTCAGGCCGTATTAGCAAAATTCTTAAGCTCCTTAGCCTTTATCGCAATTGGTTTATTGCTTACATTAACATTACCAATTTCAGTTGCACAAATCGGGCATTTAGATTGGGGGCCAGTCATTGGCAGTTATTTAGGCGCATTACTTTTAGCTGGAGCATATTTAGCCCTGGGTCTATTTATTTCGGCATTAACTAAAAATCAGATTATTTCATTTGTGTTAGCGTTGTTTGCCAGCTTTGGTTTTTATATAATCGGTTCTGATTTTGTGGTCGCTAGCGCCCCACAATTATTCGTACCGATTTTTAGTTTTCTTGGGTTGGGTAGTCATTTTCAGACAATTGCCAAGGGCGTAATCGACACTAAAGATTTGTTTTATTACTTATCATTTATCCTGTTTTTTCTCTGGCTCAATCACCGAGTGATTGAACAGCGGAATTGGCAATAACGTTTATCAGTATGAAATTAACTAAACAATTAAGCGCCTGGCAAAAACAAACTAACTTCGGCATAACCATCGTATTAGTAATCGCTGTTGTGGCGATGCTTAATTTTTTTGCCAACGAGATTTTTTTTCGCTTCGATTTAAGCCAAAATAAAAGCTATACCTTATCAACGGTTAGTAAAAATTTGGGCAAGAATCTAGATGATGTTATAACCATTAAAGCTTTTATCAGTGATAATTTACCCAGCCAATATTTTACCGCCAAGCAAGAGGCCTTGGACTTACTCAATGAATACGAGCGGTATGGCCGAGGTAAAATTAAAGTGTTATTTTTAACACCCAAGACTGATCAAGAAACAGCCATGGCCATGCAACGTCAAGGCATCCCCCAGGTTCAATTTAATGTAACAGGCAATGATAAATTTGAAGCGGTAAATGGATTTTTTGGCATCACTATTGCCTATGGCGGTGATCAAGAAGTAATTCCTGTTGTACAGCCAGGTGATAATTTAGAATATCAAATTACAACCGCTATTAAAAAATTAACCAACAAAGAGGGATTGAAAATCGGTTGGTTAACGAGTAATCAAACGTTGAATACACAAAATGAAGTAAATACCGTTTATAGTGAACTGTCCAAGCTCTATACCATAACTGATGTCGATTTAACAAAGGAAAAGGACGTGCCAGCTGGTCTGAAATCGTTAATTATTGCTGGTCCAAAATTAAAATTTGAAGCCAAGGAATTGGCTGCAATTAAAGCCTACCTTGGCCGAGGTGGCTCAGTTTTGTTGTTAGCCGATGGTGTTAAAGTTGATCAAGGCTTGGTCGCTGCTACTCAGGATTTAGGACTTAATGGATTACTAAATGAATACGGTTTACATTTAAATCAGAATCTAGTCATGGATTCACAGCAAGGTATCGCTTCGTTCAATTCTGGTTTTATGGTTATAAATTTGCCCTATCCATATTGGCCAAGAATTTCTGCGAACGGTTTTGATCAAAAAAATCCAGCCGTATCAAAATTGGAAAATCTTGTCTTGCCCTGGGTAAGTAGTATTGATGTTACCAAGGAAAAGTTACCAGCTAATTCGACTGCTGATCTTTTAGTAAAGTCGTCCAATAAAGCGTGGTTGGCTGCCGACAAACCAGACTTAAACCCCACCAACACGATTAAGCCAGGTAAATATGCGCAGTATAATTTGGCAGTTGCGGTAGCTGGCCAGGGGCAAAATCTCTTCCGTTTAGTGGTAGTCGGCGATAGCGACTTTATTAAAGACAATCTTTTATCCGTGGGCGATAATGCCACCTTTTTCTTAAATTTAGTTGATTCAATTAGTCTAGATGGTGATTTAATGGCCATTAGAGCTAAGGCTGCACAAAGTAGTCCAATTGATAAAACATTGAGTGATGGTACTAAAAAAACCATTCGGTATGCTAACGTTTTTGGTATTACTATTTTGGTAATCAGTTTTGGCATTTATCGGTATTACGCCCGAAGGCGAAAAAAGACTAACGAACTTGAGGATTAAACCATGAAAATAGTGAAGTTTTCCGCTCTTTGGTGTGCTGATTGTATTGTCATGCGACCAATGTGGCAGGAAATAAACAACGTTTATCCGGACATTTTAATAGAAGAATTTGACATTGATGATTATCCGGATGTAGCTAAGACACTAGGTGTTGTTAAAGCGCCCACTACCATATTTTATGGTAGTGATGAAATTGAATTGACTCGATTGATTGGGATTCAAAATCAGCAAACGCTATTTGATTATATAAAACGATTAAGTGAAACATAATTATGACTACACAAGCAAAACAAAACGCCTGGTTGGGCGGAATATTAGTCGGTTTGATCGTTCTAGCCGTACTCTATCAAGGGCCATATCGTCAATGGCAAGTAAGTAGGAGTGAACCGATAAATGTGTTTAGCGGAATTCAGACCGATGATATTAATCGCATGACAATAGAAGTAAATGGCAAGACCATTGAATTAATCAAAAAAGATAACGGCTGGGAGTTTCCCGACCAAGCACATGCCTTTCCGTTGGAGCAGTCATTTGTAGTCCAGGCCATTGACCGTATCAAGGCCGCTGCCAAGGCCAAGGTGCAATTAGTCAGTACCAAGAAAGAAAAGCAATCAGAATTTGGTGTTGGTAGTGAGGGCTCAACGGTTAAACTGTTTCAGGACAACAAGGAAAAAGTCGCTGTAGTCATAGGTAGTACGGCAAAGGATTATGTCAGCACCTATCTCCGTCCAATTAAAGATGACAATACATATAAGCTTGATGGAATAAGTTTGGCCGTTTTTTATACGCCAGATTGGCGCAGTAAAGAAATTGTTAAATTCGATGTTAAATCTATTAATAACGCAAGGCTGCAAACACCCAAAAGTGAGATCAAATTAACCAAAACTGGAGAGGATTGGTTTGCGGGCAAGGTTAAATTAAACAAAATCAAGGTAGAATCACTTCTTTCAACGTTATCGAATCTTTTTGCGGCTGATATTCCGGAACAAAAATTTGAACCAAGTGGGTTAGCGAAGAGTTCGCTTATTATTCAAGTGGGCGGCAAAGATGCCAATATCACGGTTATGGTTGGTAATAAAAACAGTAAAGGTGAATTTTACGTAAAAACAGGGGACAGTGATCGAATTTACTTGATTGGCGGTGGTGATCAAGCGTCATTAAGTAAAAATTTAAATGAGTTGAAATAAATATCAAGGGGTAAATAAAAAATGAAGCTGGAAAAATCTAGCTTCATTTTTTGTTTCATGATATTATGGTATAATATTAAAAATAGAATTCATTATGCAATACCAAATAATAACAATCGGAGGAGCGACAGAAGACATATTTCTCTATACTAATGAAGGAGTCTTAATTCATAATGATCATGATGTTGTTAGGCCAAAACTATTAGGCTTTACTTATGGTGCCAAAATTAAAATCGACCGTTATTTCAGCTCGGTGGGTGGAGGTGCAGCAAATACTGCAGTTTGTTTGAGTCGACTTGGCTTTAAGACCGCAGCTGCAATTGCGATAGGCAAGGATGATCGTGGGGCTAATATAATTTCTCAATTAAAACAAGAAAAAGTGGCTACGGGTTTGGTGCAAAAATTTAGCCACGAGATTACCGGCATGTCTTCTATTGTGGTAAATAATAATTTTGAACATGTAACGTTTTCCATTCGAGGCGCAAATACACAATTGGAAATTACCAATCGAGTAAAGCGCAAGTTAGGACAAACTGAATGGATTTATCTTACATCTCTTTCAGGTAAATGGCAGCATAGCCTTGACCAAATTTTTTCCTTACCTGACGTAAAAGTCGTTTGGAATCCGGGCAATGTTCAACTGAAAGCAGGAAAACAAGCTTTATCAAAATATTTAAAACAAACACATGTTTTGATTTTAAATCACGACGAAGCAAGAGCATTAGTACATTCAGATAAACGCTATGTCCGCAAACCCTTACGGTTCTATGATGATCCAGCGCAACTAATCAAAGTAATTAACGGTTGGGGACCGCAGATTGTGGTAATTACATTAAGCGATAAGGGTGCGGTCGGCTGTACTCATAAACAGTGCTATCATGTGCCAAGTATTAAAGTGCGTCATCATATCAATACTGTTGGCGTGGGCGATGCCTTCGGCTCAACTTTACTAGCTGGCTTAATATGGCACCCTGATGATTTAGCTAAGGCGATGCAACTAGCAGCTAAAAATGCTGCAGAGATTGTAAAAAAATTAGGCGCGCAAACGGGGCTACTGCGCCGGAAACAATTAATCGAAGAATAATATATGTTTATCCGCAATAAAAAAACCGTGCATGTTGAGATGTCAGCTCGACATGCCCATTTAACAAAAGCTCATTTTGAAAAGTTGTTTGGCAAGGGTGCAGTTTTTTCAGTTTTACGAGCACTTTCGCAACCAGGAGAATTTGCCAGCAGCTTAACACTTGACGTAGTTGGCAAGCATGGTGAATTGAAATCGGTTCGAATTCTTGGTCCGTTACGACCATATAGTCAAGTCGAAGTATCATATACAGATGCACGTGCGCTAGGTGTAGTGCCACCTATTCGGGAGAGCGGTATGCACGATGGCACGCCTGGTGCTACGCTGGTTGGCCCTGCTGGCTCGGTAACGATTAAAAAGGGGGTGGTGGTTGCTAATCGACATATTCATTGTTCTACGGCGCAAGCCAAGTCGCTTCGTTTGCGACATGGGCAATTTGTTAAGATAAAAATCGCTGGCGCGCGTGCTGCGGTGTTAGATCGAGTTATGATTAAAGTTAATGATAACTACGACTGGCATTGCCATCTCGACACAGACGAGGGGAATGCGGTTGGCATAACCAAGGAGAATGATCTTGCCGAAGTAATTATTTAATATGCCCAACACATTAGTTTTAAATGCCGGCTCAACTTCTATTAAGTATAAACTTTTTGACGAAGTGGAAAAGGAATTAGCGCAAGGCCAGGTTAACACCGTCAAAGATTACCCCTCAAGTTTTAAGCAGATTTTACGACAAGTAATCAAATTTGGTGAAATCAGCTTAGTTGGTCATCGGGTCGTACATGGTGGGTGGCGCTTTACCGAACCGACCATAATTGGACAAACAGAACTCGCTGATCTAGCTGAATTTAACCATCTTGCCCCTTTGCATAATCCATATAATTTTGAAGGTATTAAAGTGGCTATGGAGTTTTTGCCTGAGTCAAAAAACGTGGCTGTGTTTGATACTGGTTTTTTTGCTGAATTACCAGATGAAGCCAAGACCTATGCTATTCCTAATAAGGTGAGCGAACAATATCATTTACGTCGTTATGGCTTTCATGGCATCTCCCATAATTATGCCATGTTAAATGCGGCAGAAATTTTTAATATAAAATTACATTCGTTAAATTTAATTAGTGTACATTTAGGTGGTGGCTGTTCAGTCGCTGCTATTAAAAGAGGCAAGGCAATAGATATCTCCAATGGATTTACTCCTAATGAAGGGCTGATTATGATGAGTCGTAGCGGTGATATTGACTCTGGTTTGGTGTTAGAACTGTTACGACTTTTACCCGGAACAATCAACGCCGAAAAAGTTGAAGCATTAAATCATTTATTAAATTACGAATCAGGTATTAAGGGGTTATCTCCCCGTGATCATGATTTTGTCGAGCTGTTGCGTTCGGTTAGTTTAAGTCAATCAGCCGCCACGCGGGCATTTAATTTGTTTGTCTATCGAATTGTTAAATATGTCGGTGCTTATTGGGCGGTGTTAGGTGGGGACGTGGATGGTATAGTCTTTACCGGTGCCATTGGTGCTGGGCAAGCTCAGACACGTAACGCCATTATGCGCCGTCTAAAATTTTTATCTGGCATCCCCACGATTGTAATAAAACCGAATGAAGAGTTGCTTATCGCCCGACAGGCCCGCACAATTGTTTAAATATGATACGTAAAATTTTACACAACAAGACTTCAAGCATAGCAGCGGCCGCTTTATTTGTGGCCGCTTCTTCGTTAGTTTCTCGAGTACTTGGCTTGGTTCGTGATCGCATTTTAGCCGGCAGTTTCGGTGCAGGCGATACCTTGGATGTATATTATGCCGCCTTCCGCTTGCCAGATTTAGTTTATAATTTACTGGTTTTAGGTGCTCTTTCCGCAGGCTTTATCCCGATTTTTACTCAGCTGATCAGTAAAAATGATTCCGATACTGTTTCAGTAGAAGGGTGGCGTTTGGCTAATAATATTTTTTCAATTCTTCTATTTATGTTGTCCGGTCTGTTATTGTTTGTGGCCATATTCGCTCGTCCGTTAGCCGGAATTTTTGCACCAGGCTTTAGTGGTGATAAATTGGAGGCAACGGTTGCCTTAACCAGGATTATGGTTTTTTCACCGTTGTTATTGGGCTTGTCAGCAGTCATGGGTGGGGTGTTGCAATCGACGAAGCGTTTTTTGATTTATTCATTAGCACCGATAATGTACAACTTGGGTATAATTTTTGGCGCTCTGGTTTTTGTACCAGTATTCGGTATTACCGGCCTAGGATTTGGTGTTGTCTTAGGTGCGTTATTGCATTTTGCGATTCAATTACCAACTATGTTTCAACTTGGTTGGCGATTTCAGCCAGTTATAGATTTTCGTGATGCCTCTGTACGCAAAATTGCCGTAATGATGGTGCCGCGAACCTTATCATTGGCCGTTGGACAAGTAGATTTGTTGGTTAGCACTGCCATTGCCAGTACTTTGGCCAGCGGCTCGTTGGCTGTTTTTAATTTTGCGAATAATATCCAGATTTTCCCAGTTGGCATTTTTGGTATTGCTTTTGCTACGGCGGTTTTTCCAACCTTATCTGCTTTAGCTGATAAGCGATATCAATTTGTGGCCAGTTTTTCAAGTACGATAAAACAGATCTGGTTTTTTATTATTCCCGCCACAGTATTCTTTCTTATTTTTCGAGCTGAAATTATTCGCCTATTGTTAGGCGTTGGTCAATTTTCTTGGGAAAACACCAGACTAACTTATGAGGCTCTAACGTTTTTTGTTATTTCACTTTTTGCTCAATCCGCCATTCCATTGTTAGTGCGCAGTTTCTACGCTCGTCACAATAGCCGCCAACCATTTTATATTGGAGTAGTAGCCGTGGCAGCCGATGTTTTTTTCTCATTATGGTTTAGTCAAATTTGGGGTGTAGCTGGCATTGCTTTGGCTTTTTCAATTTCCAGCATAATTAATTTTATTGGCTTATGGTGGCTTTTGCGTCGTGAATTAAAAAATTTAAATGAACGCTCTATCTTAATTTCAACAAGTAAATTTATTTTAGCGGCGGTAATTGCAGGTGGTATTACACTAGGTCTAAAAAGTATTTTGCATAGTTTATTACCAATGGATAGAACAATTGGCATCTTACTTCAGTCCGGTTTAGCTGGCAGTCTAGGTCTTTTGGCCTATGTTTTTTTCTGCCATTGGCTTGGCTGTACCGAGGTTCAATTTTTTTGGCAAAAATTAGCTAAAAAATCATCATTACTAAAAACCAAGTTAGCAGATCAAGGTGAGGCTAGAGGTATTTGACCGATGAGGATAAAATCGGTATTATAATAGCGCTACTGCAAGCCGAAGCGCTTAATTTGGCTTTTATTAGAAATATAGAAAATGCAACCGATTAGAAATTTTTGTATCATTGCCCATATCGATCACGGTAAGTCTACGTTAGCTGACCGTCTTTTGGAGTTTACCGGCACTGTTGAAAAACGGAAAATGAAAGAACAGTTGTTGGATAAAATGGATTTGGAGCGCGAGCGGGGAATAACCATTAAATTAGCGCCAGTGACCATGGATTATCAAGGGTATACCCTAAATTTAATTGATACTCCAGGTCATGTCGATTTTACCTATGAGGTCTCTCGCAGCTTGGCAGCTGTCGAAGGGGCGATACTTTTAGTTGATGCGACGCAAGGCATTCAAGCTCAAACAATTGCTAATTTATATTTGGCTATTGAACAGAATTTGGTGATTATTCCAATAGTAAACAAGATTGATTTACCCGCGGCAGATTTACAAAAAACCAAGCATGAAATTATTAAATTATTAGGTTGTGATGAGAATGAAATAATTTGTGCCTCGGGCAAAACCGGTGCTGGTATTCCGGAGATTATTAAGGCGGTAATCGACCGAGTGCCAGCGCCCGCTGGCAAACCAGATGCCCCGGCACGTGCCTTGATTTTTGATTCCAATTACGATGAGTATCGCGGCGTAGTTGCTTTTGTGCGCGTAGTCGATGGCCAAATTAATAAGAACGATAAGATTATTCTAATGGCGACCAAAGCCAGAAGCGAGTCATTGGATGTAGGCATATTTAAACCCGATTATTTTTCTACTAGTTTTTTAAGTACTGGTCAGATCGGCTATATCGTTACCGGTTTTAAAGATGTTTCTGATTGCCGCGTGGGCGACACTGTGGCTTTTCAGCAGACTGCTGCTACCACACAACAGTTAATAGGTTATCGTGAGGCAAAGCCGATGGTTTATGCCGGCATTTATCCCAAGGAAGGTGATGATTTTCAACAATTGCGTGAAGCGATTTCAAAATTAAAATTGAATGATGCCGCCCTAGTCTACGAGCCGGAGCATTCTCAAGCACTCGGCTTTGGTTTTCGTTGTGGTTTTTTAGGCTTACTCCATTTGGAAATTTTTCAAGAACGATTACGTCGTGAATACGATTTGGATTTGATTGTTACGGTGCCTAGTGTTTCCTATCACGTGCAAAAACATAATGGCGATGAGGTGGTGGTTAGTAGCCCACAACTCTTACCTACGCCAACTGAAATTAAGGCAGTACTTGAACCTTGGGTGAAGTTAGACGTGGTTACACCTAAGACTTATTTAGGGGCAATTATGAATTTTAGCCAAGAAAAACGAGGAGTTTACAAGAATACGGAGTATTTGGACGAGGAGCGGGCAGTTCTCCATTATAATATTCCGATGAGCGCGATTTTAACTGATTTTTATGATAAAATAAAAAGTATCAGCTCTGGCTACGCTTCTATTAATTATGAGTTTTCAGATTATCAGCCAGCTGATGTGGTCAAGCTTGATATTTTAGTAGCAGAAGAGGCGGTTGAGGCCTTAACCACCATTGTCTATCGCGATGAATCTTTCCGTCGGGGCAAAGAAGTGGTAACGGTTTTAAAAGATACCTTGCCTAAGCAGATGTTTGTAATAAAAATTCAAGCAGCTATTGGTGGCAAGGTAATCGCCTCGGAAAAAATATCCGCTATGCGTAAAGATGTTACGGCCAAATTGTACGGCGGTGATGTAACCCGTAAACGTAAATTGTTAGAAAAACAGAAGAAAGGCAAGAAAAAAATGATGGCCATGGGTAAGGGTAGTGTGGACATTCCCAGTGATACTTTTGTAAAAATATTAAAACGACAATAATTATGTTAGATTTAAAAAGAAAAAAGCGCATCCGCATTATTTGGGCGATTATTAGTTTAATGGTGATTTTTTCCATGGTGGCGTGGACGGTCGGCATCGCTTTAATGTAAGAAGGTAGATAATAAACAAACGTAATGACGATAAAAATTTGGCAACAGATGCCGGCCATTACGCCGGTAGTTCGTGAGCTATTCTCGTCTCAAGACGAGGTGTCCGCGCAGCTTTTATTTAACCGAGGTCTAATTACAGCCCAAGCTGCTGCTGATTTTTTAGTAGGAGAAGATGACCGCTTGCAACATGATCCATTTTTGTTTCGCAACATGATTGAGGCAGTTGATTTGGTAATCAGTCACATCAAGGCGGGAAATAAGATAATTGTCTATGGTGATTATGATGCTGACGGTGTTACCGCAGCTTCGTGTCTTTATGAAACGCTTGCAACATTGCATGCTCAAGTTGGTGTTTACATTCCCGATCGAGTCAGTGAAGGGTATGGACTTAATCAAGCCGCAATTAATGAATTAGTTGCTCAACAAGCGAAATTGGTCATTACGGTGGATAATGGCATTCGTGACCAAGCCAATGTGGCACGGCTCATAGAACGGGGTGTGCAAGTAATTGTGACCGATCACCATGTTCCTCCGCCTGAAACCTCTAATTGGCCGCAGTGTTTAATTATTAATCCGATGTTACCGAACGAAACCTATCCGTTTAAATATTTGGCCGGTGTCGGGGTGGCAAGTAAATTTGCTCTGGCAATTATAAAACGGGCAAATATTTCAGATGAGATTAAAGACCGACTAAGCGATCGGATAATGGATTTAGTCGCTTTAGGCACAGTGGCTGATTGTGTAACGCTTTTGGGTGAAAATCGAGCTCTTGTTAAGCGGGGTTTGCGGGTAATGAATCATACCACTCGTATTGGTTTACAAGAACTTATTAAGATTGCAAAAATCAATGAAGAAAAAACTTTAGATAGTTGGAATATCGGTTTTCAGCTAGCGCCTCGATTAAATGCGGCAGGACGAATGGATCACGCTAACACGGCATTTGAATTGATGATAACCCGAGACCAGCCTACTGCCGTTAAGTTGGCTATGGGCTTAAATGATAGCAATCAGATTCGTCAACGAATTACCGAGGGCATCGTGAAGCAGGTAACCGCTACCATTACTGAACAACAATTGGCGGATAAAATAATTATCGCTGTTAGCCCCAGTGTGTATGGCCAAGGTGAATCTTGGAATGAGGGTGTCATTGGCTTGGCCGCCGGACGTTTGATGGAACGGTATTATTTGCCGGTTTTAGTTATTACCGGAACGCCAAATCATATCAAGGCCTCGGGGCGGAGTATTGAGGAGTTTCATTTAATTGAGGCGATTGAATTGGCTAGTGAGCATTTAGATAAATATGGTGGTCATGCCGCAGCTGCCGGCTTTACTATTACGAGCCAAGCCAACCTTGAAGCCTTTATGACAGCAATGAAAGGGTTGGTTAAAGCCAAGCTGGGCGACTTAACGCTAGGGGCTAAATTAAACATTGAAACGGAAATTTCGTTGCGACAAATCGATATGGATTTGTGGACCAACCTAGAACGGTTTGCCCCTTTTGGTGAAGACAACCCTAAACCAATTTTTGTCACCCATGGCGTTGAAGTAGTTGATTTGGCTAAATTGGGTACCGAGGGCCAGCATTTACGCCTGCGTCTGCGTCAGGATCAACCGCGATTTTTAAGCGCAATCGGCTTTAATCAAGTAGTTGACTGGCCGGATTTAAAAATCGGTTCAATAATAAATGTTGTTTATTATTTAGAATTAAATACTTTTAATGGTCGTACCGAATTGCAGCTTAGATTAATTGATTTAAAAATACTGTCGTAAGTATGACTAATAAAATTACAATTTATTCCGATGGCGGGGCACGTGGCAATCCAGGCCCAGCAGCCATTGGCACGGTGCTGTATGATGAGGGTGGTGTAGTAGTTGCCGAAATTTCAGAATATATTGGTGAGACAACAAATAACCAAGCCGAATACAAGGCGATTATTGCTGGCCTAATTTGTGCCAAAGAGCTCGGTGCGCAAACGATTGAGTGTTTTCTTGATAGTCTTTTAGTGGTTGAGCAGTTAAATCATCGGTACAAAGTTAAACACCCTGGCCTGGCACCCTTGTTTTTAGAAGTACACAATTTACGTCACCATTTTAAGCAAATTAGCTTTCGGCATATCCCTAGAGAAAAAAACAAAGCCGCAGATAAGTTAGTTAATTTAGCACTGGACAGGGAATTGGGCTGTTAGTATAATAAAAAATGTTTTTCATTGTCATGCCGGACTCGATCCGGCATCTCGTAAATTTCACCTGATACCGGATCAAGTCCGGTATGACAACAAGGTCGCATTCTGCCCAGGGCTGAACCGCCTTGGGCAGAGGCTCAGTTGGTTACCTGCCTGCTGGCAGGCTGGGAGCGCACTATGTAGTAGAAAAAAAATATCAGGTCGCATGGCTCAGTTGGTTAGAGCGCACCGTTCACATCGGTGAGGTCCCAGGTTCGAGTCCTGGTGCGACCACAAGTAAAGTGTTTGTCCGTTAGGGCAAACAAATTATTTGTTTTTTAAACAAAAGTCCTCGCTAGTCACGAGGCGGATAACGCAAGGAGACTCACCATGGATACCACCAATTTGGGAAGTCTTGTGGCCAAGACGCAAGTCGGGCAGGCAGTGTATTTAACCGCTTTTGGTAACACGGTAATAGACCAGCTCCTTGGGATGTATAATTTTTACTGGAATTGGTTTTATTGCCCAACGGGCTTGCTATCAACTGACCGGAATGTGTCGACAGAAAATTAGCCAGCCCTATCCTTGAACGCAGAATGCACTTCATCCTACCCCCGGAGTTTTTTATCCGGGGGTGATTTTTTTGCTTTTTAGTCTAACCTTGGTATACTTTCAATATGATCATTAAACTAAAAATATGTCACAGTATTATAATCCTAAGCGTACCAAAAATATTTTTAACCCAACTTCTCCGGAGCCGTTCAAAATCAGCCGGTCGAAAATCGATCTATTTTTGAATTGCCCGCGCTGTTTTTATCTCGATCGCCGGCTTGGCATCGGTCAACCGCCAGGCTTTCCATTCAATCTCAACTCCGCCGTTGATGCCTTGCTAAAAAAGGAATTTGATATTCATCGGGCAGGGAACACAGCGCATCCTTTGATGAAGGCCTATGGCTTAGATTTAGTTCCGCTGCAGCACGAGTTGATGGACGAATGGCGGGAAAATTTTAAGGGAGTGCAGTTTTTGCATGAGTCGACCAATTTCTTGGTTACCGGTGCGGTGGATGATTTATGGGTGGATAAGAATAATAAGATTCACATTGTTGATTATAAGGCTACCAGTAAATCGACCGAGGTGAATCTAGATGCGGATTGGCAGATAGGCTATAAGCGCCAGATGGAAATTTATCAGTGGTTAGTGCGCAACAACGGTTATACTGTATCGGACGTGGGTTATTTCGTGTATTGCAACGGTAAAACCGACCGTGAGGCCTTTGATGGCAAGCTAGAATTTGATATCAAAATTATCCCTTATACCGGTGATGCCTCATGGGTAGAGAAGGAGTTAATTAAAGCGCATGATTGTCTGATGAGCAAAAAAATTCCTAAGCTGGGTGTCAATTGCGATTATTGCCAGTATGTAGCAGCGGTAGAAAAAGCAACAAAATAGTTTACGAAATCATATAAAAATGGTTTAATGTAATTAATACGTAACATTTATTCTTTTTGGTTGTATTAAAAGAGTAATATTAAACACAATCAACGTGAACGAATACAAATTATTACTTAAATCAATTACCCAGCCAACAGCTGATTTGCTAATATTAGAGCTGGTTAATCATGACAACAGTCCAGTTTTTAGTTATAAGCCGGGTCAATACGTGATGTTGTCGTATGTTAATGAGCAGGGTAAAAAAGAGGAAAAACATGCTTTTTCTATTGCCAGCTCACCAACCGAGAGTGGGGTTATTCGGTTAGGCATTCGGAAACAGGGAACATTTACTCAAGGCTTAGCCAAGCTCAAGCCCGGTGCGCCTTTTGTTGTGTATGGTCCGTATGGTCATTTTTGTTTTAACGAAACCAAGCATCCCGATGTCGTTTTTTTTGCTGGCGGTATTGGCATTACGCCATTTTACAGTGCAATGCGTTACGCTACGGATAAGGGTTTGTCAAATAATTTGTCATTGGTTTATAGTAATCGTACCTTAGCCGGTACTGCGTTTTATAATGAAATTAATAATTTAGCCAGTAACAATCCTCGATTACGAACATTGTTTTCCGTGACTGATGAGACATTGCCAGTAGCTGCACCAAATTTGTTAAATAAAAAAATCGATTTATTTATAACCAAAGATTTTATTGGCACAACGGTTGGTAAGACATTTTTCTTGTGCGGGCCAGCACCATTCATGGCTGGCATGAAAAAAAATCTGTTAGAACTCGGTGCGCTTGAGGAACAAATTTTAATGGAAGAGTTTTCCATGATTTCAACTCAGAGTTTTTTCTTAAAGATAAAATATCTCTCCACCGTGGCAGGCTATGGTGCTTTGGCATTGCTACTACCGTTGTATTTAATCTCGGCAGCTAGCGGTAAAAGCTTGTTTATTAAGCCAACTGCTGCAACCGCAGTTTTAAATCAAGCTCAGGACAACACCCAGCCCCCATTAAATAAATTGCCAGAGGCAGACGACAAAATTCCTTATAATGATCTGACAGACGATGATGAAAATAATAAAATTGAATTTGATCAGGCCGCTACTCAGCCAACTGCTGTTGCTGACTCGGTAAGTAATGGTTTGGTAGAACCAATAAAATATCAAGCTCCAGTTCCAGTAAAACCGGTTCAACCAACTGCCATAAAGAACTCGGTTGTTAAACAACCAGTAGCAGCACCCAAGCCGACCACCGCTGCATCAGTGGTAACTAAAACAACTCCAGCGCCTATTACTCCGACTACGCCAGCGCCCGTAACATCCGCCTCGGCACCAGCTGGCAGTGCTACCACGCCTTCGACAAATAATAATCCAACCGTTGCGCCAACACCAACAACCGGCGCCTCGACTGCAGCTACTGGTGGAACGGTTTCAAACCCAACAACACCCACAACAAATACTGGTGGCAGTCGTCGAAATAGAGAAGATGATGATGATTAAAAATAACCCATGAAAAAATTTAAGATTATTAGTTTGCCGATTTTATTGTTAGCAGTAGTTTTTAGCATAGGCGGCTATTATTGGGGTGCGCTCAGTCAGCGTTCTAAAGTTTATATTATCACAAGAAATGATCAAGTATCGACGACTACGCCTACAAATCAGGTTGCGACAACTACCAACGTAAAGCCAGTTACAAGTGTTTCAGGCGTGGTTGCACCAGTTGTAACTAAACCGGCTCCCGTTCCAACCGCTCCAAGTATAGTCAAGCCAAGTGCAACAAAACCAAACATCCCTGCCGTAAACCAGCCGGCCACAGTGAAGCCAACACCGACACCAACCCCTGCACCAGTTGTTATGCCAGTTCCAGTCCCGACACCAACTCCTGCACCAGCACCTACTACAAAGGTTTCTTAGTCGTATGGCAATGTTATGGAAAAAATTTGAGGCATTAGGCACAGAAATTATTATTACCGCCGACTTACGACCTGAACAGAAATATTTACTTGATAAGGCGCAAGCCAGTGTAGTGGAATTTGAGCAACGATTTAGTCGCTTTATTCCAGATAGCGAGCTTAACATGTTGAATAATTTTGCAGGCGGAGAATATCGCCTTAGCGCCCAATTTGCGGATTTACTTAAACACGCACAAACGTTTTATCACGAAACCAACGGTTTATTCGATCCAGTAATAATTGATGTCTTAGAGGGAATTGGTTATGACCGAAATTTTTCCGATATTAATTCACATAATCTAACTAAACAACAGGTAGAAATTAAATGGCAGACAGCTAGTTCGATCTATGAACATCGTCCAAAAATGGATGAGTTAAAGATGAATGGGGAAGTAGCACTGGTGCCACCTGGTTTTAGATTAGATTTAGGTGGATTGGGTAAGGGCTACGTTGTAGATTTAATTGCCCGTGAAGTGTTTGCCGATATTAAAAATTTTTGGATATCAGCTGGTGGCGATTTACTTGCCAATGGTAATGATGAACAGAAAAATGGCTGGCAGATTGGCGTGCAAAATCCATTAAAGCCAGAATCCGAAAGTTTTTACATCAACACCTTGGGTAAGCAGCTTGGCATTGCTACTTCTGGGGTAATTAAACGCAAGGGCGAGGCCGGTGGACTTGCATGGCACCATATCATTGATCCACACACTGGTCGTCCGGCTATAGTTGATATCTTGTCCGTTAGTGTAGTCGCTCCATCGGCAGAGACAGCTGATGTATATGCTAAAACAATATTATTGCTTGGCTCAAAGGCTGGAGTGGAATTTGCGGATCAACACGAGGGCGTGGGTTGTATTATATTTTTAACAGACGGTGCTCCGATTTTTTCACGGGGCATGGTCGCATATTTGTAAATTATATGGAACGAATTATAAAAATTATTTTGATTTTGGCAGTAGTAACCACTATTGGGTATGTCTTGGGGGTAGGCACAAATACGAGTGAAGTACGAGTTAAAGATGCACAAGGAAATGTTCAAGTAATAAAGCCAGCCGCGACAAGCGAACTTGCAGCGCTTAATCCAGGATATGTTTCACAGCTTCCGTGGTTTATTTCTCGTTCATCTGCTTTAGCTGCGTACATTTTGTTATTTGCCATCGTAATTTGGGGCATGGGCATGACCGTTGGTTGGACATACAAAATTTTTGATCCAGCACGAGCCTGGCAACTACATCAAGACATGAGTCTTTCTTTTGCGGTTTTAGTAGTAGTACACGCCTTTTCATTGTTATTCGATCATTTTATAAATTTTACCATTCTGGATATTTTGATTCCGTTTTTTTCCAAATTTAACACCATCTTTTTAAGCTTGGGTATAATTGGATTCTATTTACTTGTTGCCATTGTGGTAATTTCAGTATTCTTGCGACTTAAGATGCCACGTTTGTGGCGCCTGAATCACTATTCAACCTTTTTGTTATTTATTTTTGCTACTTTACATGGGTTTAACATGGGTACGGATTCGTCTACGATGATTATGAAAATTGTCTACCCAGTTGCTGCTATTGTGTTTTTATTAGTTGCCACATATCGCTTTATTATTTATCCTCTGAGTGTAAAAAAGAAAATCGGCTAAAGTTTCGACATTTTAAAACGAATTTGTCAATTAAAAAAAGGCAAATTCGTTTTATTTTAACTAATATTAAACAAAAATGTATATTGACTAAATCATTGTGATTTGGTAATATTATGTAAGTTAGTAATTTGCCAAAATAGATATTTCTAGGTCAAACAGGCGGCTGCTCGGGGCAAAAAATATGCCTCGGGAGGAAAGTCCGGACTCCAACAAAATGATGGTGGCTAACGGCCACGAGGAGTAATCCTACGGAAAGTGCCACAGAGACAATACTAGCTTCGAGTTAATCGAAGTGAAAGGTGAAAAGTTTCAAGAGGTTTTCGTTCTATTGGCTAGCCGTTTAACGAAGGCTACTTGATTCGCTCCCATGTGAGTGGGATGCGTGGTAAACCCCATCTGGAGCAAGAGCAAACCTATAGGTTGTTGCATAAGCAATACGCTATAGATGAAAAGTGGCTCGCTTGAAGCGATTGGTAACAATCGTTCCAGATAGATAGTCGTCCTCTTAATTAAGAGACAGAATCCGGCTTACGGTTGGCCTAGAAATATCTGCATTGGTAAAATAAATAAATTATGAAGCGATCAGAATTATTTTTTTCTTTTCTTTTGGTGCCGCTCGACTTCGCTATGATTGTCTTGGCTGGAATTTCAGCCTATAATTTGCGTTTTGCGCAAATAGCCACGGAAATCCGTCCAGTTATTTTTAATTTGCGTTTCGGTGACTATATTCAAATTTTACTCGGCATTGCGATTGCTTGGCTTTTTATTTTTGCGTTTGCTGGGTTATATCGCATTCGGGGAAATAAAAGCTTGGTTAACGAATTTTATTCGATTGTTCAAGCTAGCTCTACTGGCTTGGTGTTAATCGTTTTATTAATTTTCTTTTTTCGCGAGTTATTTTCCTCGCGATTTATTGTATTAGCCGGCTATGTTTTGGCCATGTTGTATATTTTAATTGCTCGATTGATTGTTCGTTTAATCCAACGCATTTTATATAATCACAATATTGGGGTACGTAAAGTTGTTATTGTGGGTAATGGCAAAACGGCAGATATTTTAATTGCGTATTTTTCTAGTCGCAAAGTTGCTGGCTATGAAGTTTTTAAGCGTTTGCGTGATTTTAGTTTGGAAACGGCGCAAGAGTTGGCAAAAATGCTTGAAACGAAAGAGGCGGACGAGATAATTCAATGCGATCCAAATTTATCTAAAGCTGAGGTGGTTCGATTGTTTGATTTTGCTTACGAACACCATTTGAGTTTTAAATACGCTGCTGACCTACTTGATGCCAAGGTGTTAAAGACAGAGGTGACAGAGGTGGTGGGCATTCCAATAGTAGAGGTAGAACGAACATCGCTAGAGGGTTGGGGGCGCATTATTAAACGCATTTTTGATATTATTGGTTCAAGCTTAATCATTATTATAATTAGTCCAATATTACTAGTCACTGCTATGTTAATTAAGCTGGACTCTAGAGGGCCGGTGTTTTTTAATAAGCGTGATGATGGTACGCCAGTTTATCGAGTCGGGCAGGGTGGCAGGTTGTTTAAATATTTTAAATTTCGTTCGATGCGCCCTGGAACTGACAATATGCGTTACGCAGAGTTGGCTGGTCAAAATTTACGCAGTGATGGGCCGATGGTAAAAATTAAGGACGACCCGAGAGTAACTCGCGTGGGGAGATTTATTAGACGATTTAGTATTGATGAACTAGCGGAGCTGTTTTTGGTGCTAAAGGGCGACATGAGCCTAGTTGGTCCTCGACCACATTTGCCAGAGGAAGTTGCTAAATACGAGCAATCTCACAAAAAAGTGTTAACCATTAAGCCAGGGATAACTGGTTTGGCTCAGGTTTCTGGTCGCAGTGATTTAACGTTTGAAGAAGAAGTAAAGCTCGATACCTATTATATTGAAAATTGGAGTTTATTATTAGACTTATCAATCATGTTGCAAACCCCGATGGCCGTACTAAAAAATCGTCAAGCTGAATAGCCTATGAAAGTTGCCTTAGTTCATGATCACTTAGCTCAAGATGGTGGCGCGGAAAAAGTATTAAAGGTTCTAACCGAGCTTTTTCCTGACGCACCGATTTATACGCTATTGTTCGAGCCCAAGAATGTCAGTAAAAATTTTAAGAACAAGGATATTCGGACATCGATTATCCAGCGTTTGCCGGGAGGCATAAAACATTATCGATGGTATTTGCCACTCATGCCCATAGCGGTAGAGTTTTTTGATTTGCGAGATTACGACGTGGTCATCTCGGATGCCAGCGCATTCGCCAAGGGTGTAATTACCACTTCGGAAACACTTCATATTTGTTATTGCCATACCCCTACACGGTATCTCTGGAGTGATTCTCACCAATATTTGAATGAGCTTAGCTATAATAAATATTTTAAAAAAATTATCGCGCTTTTGTTAAGTAATTTACGGCTTTGGGATCGAGCTGCAGCAGATCGGGTTGATACGTTTATTGCTAATTCCAACTTCATCGCTCGTCGCATCACAAAGTATTATAAGCGTGATTCACAGATTATATATCCGCCAGTTGATGTTGATCGTTTTGGCATTTCAAAAGAAATTGGTGATTTTTATTTGATTGGTGGTCGGATTGTACCATATAAGCGAATTGATATTACCGTGGAAGCATTTAAAAAATGGGGCAAGAAGTTGGTGGTATTTGGTGATGGGGTAGATTTACCTCGCTTAAAGAAAATTGCTGCTGGTGCACCTAATATCGAATTTGTTGGTCGGGTTGACGATGCCACGCAAGCGGCACTGTATCAAAAGTGTTTGGCCTTTATTCATCCGCAAGAAGAGGACTTTGGTATTACTGCGGTTGAGGCCATGGCGTCTGGACGGCCTGTTGTTGCCTATGGCCGGGGTGGGATACTGGAAATTGTAGCCAATCATAAGACGGGGGTGTTTTTTCACGAACAAACGGCTGACGGGTTACTTCGCGTCTTAGAGCGTTTTAATCCATTGGCATTTGACCCCAACGTTATTCGCGCCAAGGCCGAGTCATTTTCACGGGAGCGGTTTCGTCAGGAATTAAAACATTTTATCGAGCAAGAATATTGTCGCTTTACTCAAGGTAAGTGTGATTTTTAATTATGCGTATTGGCATCGATGCCACGCCCTTGCTAGATAAGCAATATAGTGGCGTGTCAGAATTAACGTATCAATTGCTCAAAAATATTATTCCACAAGATCAGGACAATACCTATGTCCTGTTTTGTAATTCAAGACACAAATTGCCCGTAAATTTTAATGAATTGACTCGACTAGGTGCAAAAGTTGAAACAACACACTATCCTAGTAAAGTATTTAATTATATTTTACAAAAACGTCTGGGGTATCCCAAATTAGACAAGAGAACTAACGCTGATATTTTTTATTCGCCACATTTTAATTTCGGTGCAATTTTGAAGGCCACTCCAGCGATAATGACCGTGCATGACGTCTCATTTTTGCATTATCCGGAATTTTTTTCTTGGCGTAAAAATGTATGGCATCGTCAACTTGATATTATTCCCTTACTGCAAAAACAAAACAGGCTAGTAGCAGTTAGTGAACAAACCAAGCAAGATGTGATTCGAATGTGTCAGATTGATGCGGAAAAAATTTCCGTTGTGTATCCTGGTATTAATTCGTTGTATCTAAATAATGCGACAAGTCAAAATGACAAAGACGCAATTGTTGAAAAATATCATTTGCCCAAAAAGTTTATTTATACATTAGGCACCATTGAGCCTCGTAAAAATATTGATGGTTTAATTCTGGCATATGAAGCACTGCGAGAAAAATACCAAGATTTAAGTGAATATCATTTAGTGATCGCTGGAGCCTCTGGTTGGAAAAATAGCGCGATTTATCAAACATGGGAAAAATCAAAATTTAAAAATCAAATTCATTTTTTAGGCTATGTGCCGCTTGAAGACAAGCTTGGCTTGTACCAGCTTGCTACCATTTTTGTTTATCTTTCATATTATGAGGGGTTTGGCTTCCCACCACTCGAAGCGATGGCCTCTGGCACGCCAGTGGTTTCTAGTTATGCTGGTAGCTTGGCAGAGGTCTTAGCAGACGCAGCATTATTAGTTGATCCCTATAATCATTTAGACGCAACCGAAGCCATGGCAACCATGCTTCAATCCGAATCGGTGCGTCAAATCTATATTGAGCGAGGCTTAAATCAAGCCAAGCAATTTAACTGGAAAAATACTGCTCTAAAATATTTAGAGATTTTTAAGACTGCTAAAAAGATTAAATAATTTTAGTGCCAATAAATTTTTGACTGGTTAAGCATTTACGCAGATTAGCATAATTTTTTCCATCAAGAATATCAACTTCCAGACCTAGTTTGTGGGCTAGTTTGCTCGCTACTGGATCAAAAGGAGCATTGGCTCCAGGTGACCATTTTTCGGGCAAAAGTTTGCGAAATTCAGGCCAGTTGATTTTAGTAATCGGGTGAGCATTTTTATATTTAGCCGGGTCTTTATCATAAACACAGGTGATGTTTGATAGGTTCAATATTCGCTTTGCCTTGAGTTGTTTTGCAATTAAGACGGCAACATAATCCGTACTCCGACCAGGCTTCCAGCCCGCGGCTATTAAAATTGATTCCGAAAAATGAATTTTTTCTAGCGGATGTGTAATAATTTTAGGATTTGCACTTTGATAAAAAATAGTGCGGAGTAAGTGCGCATTTAATCGAGTGCTGTGAATTCCAAGCCAGTCAAGATCCTCGTCAGTTAATTTAATAACGCTTTTGGCAGCAGATTGATAATATCGACAGGTTTTGCCGCCGCCACAAATTAACACAAATCGTTCGCCCTTGGTAGTTAAATTATCAATGACCCGTTTAAAGCTTTTTAAAAACGCGACATCAATCTGATCTGGCACAATCAAAGAGCCACCCAGTGAAATTATTGTTATATTATTGTTATTCATAATGCTATTAAAAAAAAGAGCCTTTCGGCTCTTTTTGGAATTATAAACGATTACTGACTGCTTGCCAGTTAATGGCTGCCATAAAGGCGTCTAAATAATCAGCTCGCTTAAGTCCGTAGTCGACCATGAAGGCATGTTCAAACACATCCATGATTAAGAGTGGTTTCGCGCCGGCTAAATGCCCACCATCATGCTCGTTAATCCAGGTATTAGTTAAGGTGTCTGTGCTTTCGTCGTAATAGAGTATTACCCAACCAATGCCACGTATAGTACCGGTGGCCTTGAACTGTGCTTGCCAGTTTTCAATCGAACCAAACTGAGCAATGATTTTTTGACCAAGGTTTGAGTTAGTATCTAGTGGGGCAGGGGTTTTGGTGAGATTACTAAAATAAAGTTCATGCAGTCGGACACCGTTCCATTCCCAGCCGAACCGGCGTTTTAGTTCAGCGAAGTGTGGTGTGGCAGTCTGGCCATCACTAGCCAGTTGCGCTAATTCGTCACTAACTTTGTTGGTATTGGTAACATAACCTTGATACAGCGTGAAATGATTGGTTAATAATTGATCAGAGAATCCAGGTAGACCAATCAGCGCCTGAAAATCTTGTGCTTGGTATGACATATTATTGAAATTAATTATTTAGTCCCCTTATTTTATCACCAAAACGTGCAAATCGTCAATCTTTACGCTTTTGCAATAAATCTTGTTTTTTATCAAAAATTAGGCTATTATTTAAACAAATCATATGAAATACGTCCATATTTTAGGTATTAGTCTGCCAGTGATGTCGAGTGGTGAGATTTGGCGACAAATCACTGCCTGGTGTGATAGTGAGGATCATCATCAGATTGTAACGCTAAATCCGGAAATAATTTTGGCTGCCCAGCAGGATGAGGAGCTCTTTTATATTATTAATCAATCCCAATTGGTTTTGGCTGATGGTTTTGGACTGATCTTGGCTGCAAGTTTATCCGGTAGTAAAATAGCACGCGTTACCGGCGCAGATTTAGTGCCACAGATTTTAAATTATGCCAAGGTTCACGAGCTAAAAGTATTAATACTTGATTGGAATAAAGGATTATCTAAGTCAGCAGATATTTATGGGGTTATAGCCGATAGATTTTCCGGCCTTAAAGCATTAGTATGTGATATCGAAAAGGATGGTGCGGATTTGCCCTTGAATCAAATTTCAGAGTTCGCTCCTCATATTGCATTGGTTGGTCTAGGTGCACCTTGGCAAGAAAAAATTATTTATCATCAACTCAAGCATTTACCAAGTCTTCGGTTGTCAACCGGCGTTGGTGGCTCGTTTGATTTTTTAACCAAAAAAATTACACGCGCACCCAAATGGATGCGATTTATTGGTATTGAGTGGCTGTGGCGTCTGTTAAAACAACCAAGTCGGTTAAAACGGATATATAATGCGACCGTTATTTTTTTCGCCATGTTTTTGTTTTACCGCTTTGTTCAACCGAAGTTATATCGACCGAATGTGGCATGTTGGCTGTACAAGTCAGAGCAGGGCAAGGATTATGTTTTGTTAGTACAACGTGCGCAAAGTAATACAGTTCATTGGCAATTGCCTCAAGGGGGCCGAAGTTTTGAATCGATAAAAAAAGCTGGTTTACGAGAATTAAAAGAAGAATTAAATACTGATTCGATTGTTGCTAAAAAAGATTTTAAAAATTTGCATCAATATCGATTTCCTAATCATAATCCATCACTCGAGCGTGAACGCCATGGTGGTTGGCGGGGTCAAAAGCAGTCATTATTAATTGCAGAGTTTACTGGTAAAGACGAGGATGTCTCGGTTAATTTTTGGGATCATTCCGGGTGGCGCTGGGTACCGGTTGAAGAAATTGTCGATCAGGTGCATGAAGTGCGTAAACCTTCAGCCAAAATTTTTTTAGAAAAATTTAAAGAATTTAAAAAAACTATTAATCGATAATTTAACTATATGTCAGACATTCGTTTACGTTTTGCTCCATCACCTACTGGATTCGTCCATATCGGCAGCCTTCGTACCGTGTTATATAATTTTTTAATTGCTAAATCACTGGGTGGTAAATTAATTTTACGCATCGAAGATACTGATCAAAAGCGCGAGGTGCTTGGTGCGGCAGAGCATCTAGTTCAGGTTTTAGATTGGGTAGGTATTAAGTTTGACGAAGGACCGGAAATCGGTGGTAGTTTTGGGCCGTATATCCAAAGCCAACGACGTGAGATTTATGATCAATATGCCGAGCGACTACTTGCCACTGGCAATGCCTATCGTTGTTTCTGTTCAGTTGAACGAATTCAAAAATTAAAAGAGGATTTAATAGTTAACAAACTGCCACCTCGCTACGATGGCACTTGTCGCCATATAGATTCGGTCGTCTCAGCAGAGCGCGCCGCTAAAGGGGAACCATTCACTATCCGCCAAGCGATTCCGACCGAGGGTGAGTTGGTGGTACACGACGAACTGCGTGGTGATATAACATTTAAAGTTGAACATCTTGAAGATCATGTTTTAATTAAAACTGATGGTATGCCAACCTATCAGTTTGCCAATGTGATTGACGATCATTTAATGGAAATAACTCATGTGGTTCGTGGCGACGAATGGATTCCTTCATTTCCGAAAAACATTTTGCTATATCGGGCATTCGACTGGCAGCCACCTAAATTTGTTCACATTCCTTTGATTTTAAACAAAGAAGGTGGCAAACTTTCAAAACGACATAGTGATGTGGCGGTAGAAGATTATAAAGTTAATGGCTATTTACCCGAGGCAATGATAAATTTTTGCACCTTGCTAGGTTGGCACCCGAAAGGAGATAATGAAATATTATCCTTGCCCCAAATCGTGGCAGAATTTAATATTAACAATATCGGCATTAGCCCGGCTATATTTGATCTTGATAAATTGAATTATTTTAATGGGTATTATATTAGACAACTTTCTTTAGAGGATTTAACGAAAAAGGTTAAACCATATTTAATTGAAGCAAATTTATTAGCAGAAGAATCTGGAGATTTACGCAATAATCTAACTGGTGACAAAATTTCAGAAATTGACCTGCAAGCTATTGTGGGGCTTGCCAGAGATCGGTTAAAAAAATTAAATGAAATAAGCGAATTGACCGATTTCATTTTTCAGCCAAAACTCAAATTTGAACCAGAACTTTTGATGTGGAAAAATTTTGAAAAACCAGTAATTGTAAAAAATCTTTCCTTGGTTCAAACTTGGCTCGAACTGGTTAATGAATCTAGTTGGAATCGGAATAGTTTAGAAGAAATTGTCATTAAACATATCGCTGATAATAATCTCACGGTCGGGGAAGTGCTCTGGCCGATGAGGGTAGCATTGACAGGACGCAAAGCTAGCCCGGGGCCATTTGAAGTTGCTGAAGTATTGGGAAAAAAATCGGTATTAATTCGACTGCACTCTGCTATTGCTAAGCTCAGCTAAAAAATCTTCACTATTTTAAACTTTTTGCGATTTATGCTATAATATTAGTATGAGTCGATTATCCATGCGAACAATTTTTTGGTCGCTAAAACTTTTAGCCGGAGGTATTTTTTTATCAGCGATTATCATTGCTTTTTTTGCGTTTGATATTAAACTCACCCTAGGGCAGGATCAGCCAGAGTCTGCTGAAGTGAAAAAAATTAGCGATCAAATAAAAGCCAAAAAAGATCGAGCCGACGAGCTTTCCAGACGGCAAGAAGAATATGCCAAAGCTCTAGAACAAAAGCAGAGTGAAAAGCTTGATTTGACCAATCAGATGGGTATTTTAGATAATCGGGTTGCCTCACTAGAATTAGATATTATGCGCACCGGCCTAGAAATTGATCAAGTAACATTGGAAATTAAAAAGCTATCCTTAGAAATTAGCGATAAAGAGGATAAGTTGGTACAAGAAAAGGAACATATTGCTACTATTTTACGTGCACTACATCAGCAGGATCGAGTTAACACTTTACAAGTATTATTATTAAATGATTCTCTGTCAGATTTTTTAAATCAGGTAAAATATTTGGAAGATGTTAATAGTGAGTTAGGCGACAGTGTTCGCGAATTGGAAAAATTACGTGATGAGTTGTTATTGCAAAAAGCTAATCAGGAAAAAAAGAATACAGATTTAGCAATTTTAAAGAAAGATCTGGATGACAAAAAAACAGCATTATTAGCTGAAAAGGAAAGCAAGCAATTTTTAATAGTTCAAACTGAGTCTTCGGAAATAGAGTTTCAACGACTAATTCGATTAGCCAAGCAAGAACAGGCGCAAGCCGCTTCCGATGTAGTATCGCTTGAAAAGGCGATGCGTGAAAAACTGGAGCAGCAAAAGAATAAAAAATTAGTTTTAAATCCCAACGGCTTAATCTGGCCAGTAACTAAAAACACGGTTACAGCTTATTTTCATGATCCAGATTATCCATTTCGCTATGTCTTTGAGCATCCAGCCATTGATATTCGGGCCAAGCAGGGAACTGTCATACGAGCAGCCGCCTCTGGTTACGTTGCCCGGGCTAAAGATGCAGGACAGGGGTATAGTTATATTATGATTGTCCATGGCGACGGTCTCTCTACCGTTTATGGCCATGTTTCTAAGATTATGGTTGATGAAGAGCAATATGTAGTTCAAGGTCAGCAAATTGGCCTTTCTGGTGGTACCCCAGGCACTCCTGGCGCAGGCAACATGACCTCTGGCCCCCATCTTCATTTCGAGGTACGACTAAATGGTATTCCGGTTAATCCTTTGGAATATTTGAAATAATTTTAGCCTCTTTATGAAAAAAATAGTAATTTTAATGTGCTTAATTTTTGTTTTGCCTTTATATTCCTTGGCAGCTGATTTTACCAAGGAAGCAGAGGCTGTAGTTAAAAGCGGTAAAGACGTAAATCAACTTTTGAAAAATACAAAAAGTAAAATTGATGTAAAGGGCCAAAAATCTACAATGGAATTTGACACTGAACCCTTAGTTAAGGGGTTCAAAGTTTCAACAGCGCAAAAGTATTCAATTAATAATTTTATTCTTTATGGCACGAATTCAACAAAAAAGTTTCGGCAAGTTTTCAGAAAAGAGATGATTAAAAATTTTATATACAAAAATAAAAAACTTCCGGAATCAGCTAAGGATTGGGAAAAAATATTGTCTAGAAATAACTCTGCTAATAGTTGCTTGCCAATGCCAAATAAAAGTATAATTCCCAATGGTTATGATTTTAAAAAACAAGAAGATCAAACATTATTTACAGCCTTTGGCGAATGCTCAAATATATTTGTTTTAGGGAGTGGTAATTATTTCTCTCCAACATCAACCTCAATTTCTGTTTATAACTCTCCACTTGAATCTTCACAAATCATTCAAAAGTTAAAAAATGATACAAATTGGAAACTCATTGAACAAAAAACAAATAATAAAATCTTAATTTCAGTTTTTAGATCAAATTATGATACAAATAAAACCAGCTATCAACTAGTAGCAAAATATTATAACGGTAGTATAATTTTTATTTCTTTTGATAATGCAAAGAAGGACGACATGCTTTTAATGATGCAAAAGTATGTTAAATCAAAATAATAAAATTAATTTTATGAAAAAATTAATAAATTTAGTTTTAATTATATCGACAGTATTTTTTCTGCAAACAGGAATTTTACAAGCAGCAAGCACTTCAACTATTCCAAAAAAATTAAAAATCTCAACTGCTAGTCTTAATAATTATCAAGCTCAAATACCCTTAGATAAAATAGTTGCTAAAATAAAAATTAGCACTGAAAAACAAAAATTAATTGTAAGTGACAAGTGGTGTGGTAATCTAAATTATATGTCTGATTGTCAAATTGTGTATCGTTTAATAAGTGACACAAAAGGAAAATCCAATGCTTTTATGGTTGGGTTAAACGCTGAAACGGTTGCAACTACCTCGACAGATAAAAATACAATCAAAAAATTAATCAGTTCAAAAGTCAAAAAGAGCTTTTTAGCGGGTAAAAAACAAGATTGTATTAAAAATAAATGCACAAACCTTAGTATAAAAGGCGCAGACTCTGCTTATAAGATATCAACTGGTACAATAAAGGCATTAAAGGGGGGTATTGTCGTTACAATAGTTGATGAATCAAATAAATTTAGTAAATTATCAAAAGAGATAGCCCCTCAAATTTTAACTCAAGTTGGCAGCGGTTTGGATTACCAAAAATTTACCCCAAAATTTTAAAATGTAATATTGTTTAATTAAAAACTAACCATTATAATGGTTAGTTTTTAATTTGTTTACCACCGTGAAATTTCTGGTGAATGTCGCTTAGTTGTTTGTTGGTTACGTGGGTATAGATTTGCGTGGTGGCAATATTAGAGTGACCTAAAAATTCTTGCACTAGACGTAAATCTACGCCCTGAGTAAGTAAATCCGTGGCATAGGAGTGCCGCAGGGTATGCGGGGAAGTCATAATCGGCAAGCCAGCCAGCTTGGTGTATTTTTTAACAATGTCTTCGATTGCTCGCACGGTTAGGCGTCGTGTAGTGCCGTCACCACGCCCTAGAGAGTAGTTTATAAATAGGGCAGGATCCATATCTTTTCTAGCCGCTATATAGGCACGTAGCGCCTGAATAGCACGTTCAGAAAAATAGACAGTCCGCACTTTGCCGCCTTTACCTGAAACGCTGATTTCTAAAAAATTTGTTAGTGGCTTGATACGAAGTTGATCACAATCAAGACGGGTTAATTCAGCTACGCGTAAGCCGGTAGAAAATAAGCTCTCCAGGATTGCCCGGTCGCGTAAGCCGGCCAGGGTAGAGAGGTCTGGGCCTTGAAATAATTTTTCAATCTGATCTAGTTTTAAAAAGGTAACTTGATGCTGCTGTTTTTCCCTGGCCAGCTTAATTTTATCAGGTGGTAGGGAAGTGATATCTTTTTCAATAAAATAACTTAAAAGACTTCGTAGAGCTATAAGGTAATAGTTTTGAGTACTTTTTTTAAGACCTGGCTGATCATGGCCATGTTGTTGGCGCGATAAGTATAGCCGGTAGCGCCAAACAATTTCATCGGTAAGGCTTTTTGGTTGTAATTCAGTCAGGTTATTTTCTTCCAACCAATGAAAAAACTTTTGCAAAAATCTAGCATAGTTTTTTTGTGATTCACTAGCAAGACCTTTCTCGATTTCTAAATAATCAAGATAATCATTTAAGTAGGCAATGATGGTTTTTTGATTGGTAGGCATATACTAGTAAAAGGGTGGTATTACCACCCTATAATTATAGCAGAAAAAAGTGTACTCTACCACTTCGTGTAATGTAGATTAACCGAAGTGGTAGAGATATAATATGTTTAACCTTAGTGTATATAAATACAGCAAAATGTCACGCTGCACTAGACATTATAATACCCATTAGCTGTACCTGATCAGTAAATAACAGCATTAATTTTATCATTAAGAGGAAGAAGCCTATTACTACAATACAAAACAAAAAGATGCCAAATCCGAATAATACTTTAAAAGCTGTTTCCATACAATAAATTTAAAAAGTTGCCTGGTAGTTACTACCTAAAAATAAGTAAATTTTTTTATACACAATAGGGAAGTCTCACTGCCCTGTTTTTATTGTTACTTTTTGTGGTAGATACTAGGTAAAGTATATCAATTTTTTTATAAAAAAAATAGAGCAGGGTGTGTGCCCTGCTCTATTTAAAACAAATTTAATTTTTTGACTTTTTTGATTCTGATTTAGACCTATACTCTGATTTAGATTCTGATTTCATTTCTTTCTTTTCTGTTTCTTTATGTGTTTCTACTTTGGTATTCAAATTAACCTTTTTTATTTCAAGCTTTTTCACTTCCTTTTTTTCTTCATGATCACGCGACTCATCTTCATGCTTTTTTAACTTTTGAGCATAACGAAGGTTTACAGTTAGATCCTTACTGTAAGCTGTGCTTGAGGCGGTGGAAAAAGTAAGTTTGGCAATAGCAGTTGTCGAGGTGGTAGTTGTACCTACAGCAGACTGCAAGTCAATCATCTGCTTCGGATAAAAACTAAAAATAATATCCTGAAGTCCGTCCTTGTTGACATCTTTTATCTTGGCTTCCCTGCTCTTAGCGCCAGCAAATAAAACCGTTGAACGAGTAATTTTTTTGACATCAATTGTTGCATTGCCATAAACAATTACCTGAACCTTTTCATTGGAGCGGACATTTATTACTTTTGGCTGGCGCTCTACATTGCCTCTATATTCAGCCTGAACCCCCGTACTTGTTGTTACAACCGGAGGAGTGGTAGTAGCTATTGGTGGCGTAGTAGTAGCCGTAGAGGTTGTGGTTGTTAAGTCACCAATATAAAAACTAGCTATTGTAGTTGAGGCGGGTGTTGAGTTGCCATGTTTATTATTAAAAGCAGTGGTTCCATTAACGCCACATAATGCGGTAATAGCTCCCTGCCCGCCTGGATGATTAACATATCCGGTTAAATTATAAACTTTGCCGTTAACAATTGACCAACAATTTGAGGCTGTAGCATGAGTTGCTACGTCTTGAGCGGTATAAGTGGCTGCACTTGCCGAGCCTGATACTAACAGGATGGTTAAGGCGCCAATACCAACCATGCTTAATTTACGCATACGATATTGTTTAATTATAAAAGAACAGGACACTTCCCTGTTCTTTTATTAATACAAAGGCAGTTAATATTTGTTACAATATATTACAACAAAATAAATATTTTGTATATTATTGTAAATATATCTTATCACCCCAGCGAAGATCAATATATGATGATGGTTTTTTATTAACTAAAACACCTTGTTTAATGGCAGTTAATAATTTTTCTATTTGAAGCCCAGGATCAAGTTGGTCGTTAAAATATAGTTTTAATGCGTTACTTTGAGCAGTAATAGTATGGAGTGTTTGGTCGTCAATTTCAAATTTTTGAATCGGATATTGTGGTTCGAGCTTTTTAATAATAGCCGATAGTTCGCAGATAAAATTAATTTTATCAGATGGTAGTGTAATAACATTATTTGTAATTTTATTTGATCCCTTGTTTTCAACTACCGTCAAATTACTTGCGTCACTTTGATTAGCTGGCGCAGAGGCTAAATCGTAACGATTAACGACATAATCCATACCGCCTTCCTGCCAAATTAAATGATACGGCTTGCCAGTCAATTTTATGTCAATTTTGTTAGGCCATTTTTTGAGTATTTCTACGCTACCTAATAAGTATTGTTGGTTTAATTTATTAGAGAGTTCTTTGGTATTAAAAAGTGGTAAAAAATGTTGGGTAAGAAATACATAGCGCATTTGATCGGCTTGCTGCCAGGCATAGCGTTCAATATCTGCTTTCGCAATAGTTTTAGGTACTTCGATGGTAAAGCCTGAAATCATGAGCTTTCCCTTGGTTATGCCAAAATAATATGTTGTTGCAAGAAGCAGACTAATTACCATTAAAAAAACTACCACCCAAAGTATGATAATTTTTAGTGGAGTAAGTTCAGATTTTTTACGCTGTTGAAAAAAGGGGTTGGTGTAGCGCTTCTGATTATAATCGATTTTTTTGATACGTCTTCCTCTCCGCATCATGAGTATAGGTTAAGACCGGCTTATTCGAGTAATTTTGCCGGGCATATATTTTTGTAAAACGTTAGGAATAGTAATTGTGCCATCTGCTTGCTGATAGTTTTCCATGATAGCAATCAAGGCACGAGCCATGGATATGGCAGTACCATTTAGCATGTGAACAAATTGCTTCTCACCTTTTTCTGTACGATATTTTATATTTAATCCCCTGGCCTGAAAATCAGTACAATTTGAGGTTGAGGTAATTTCAGCCCAATCGCCAGTGCTACCATCTTTTTTGGGCTTTCCAGGGAGCCAAGCTTCGAGATCGTAAGTGCGATATGATGGATTACCTAAGTCAGCGGTGCAATGATCGATTACACGATAAGGAATGCCTAAACTACTAAATATTTTTTTCTCAATTGATAAGAGCTCTTTATGTATTTTTTCACTTTGAGACGGTGTAGCGTAGACAAACATCTCTACCTTGGTAAATTGATGAACGCGGAAAATACCCTTAGCAAACTTAGAATAACTGCCCGCCTCAGTTCTGTAGCAATGTGATAAGGCAGCATATTTGATGGGTAAGTTTGCTTCATCTAAAACCTCATCCATGTGTAACCCACCCATGGTAATTTCTGAAGTGCCAATCAAGCAGAGGTCGGTATCGGCCACGGAGTAAATTTGAGTGGATTCACCACGTGGGCTATAGCCAAGACCTTCTAGGACCTCTTGTTTGGCTAAATCTGGGGTTATAAAGGGGGTAAAACCGTATTTTATAACTGTTGCAAAGGCGTATTGGATAAGCGCCTGTTCTAACAAGGCTAATTCATTTTTAAGATAATAAAATTTAGCACCAGTTACTTTACTAGCACGATCAAAATCAATCAAATCAAGCCGCAGTGCTAGTTCAACATGATCTAATGGTGTAAAGTCGAATTTAGTTGGTTCTAAAAATTGCCCTAATACTGGATTGTCATCTTCATCAGCGCTAACCTTTACTTTGGGATGGGTTAGGTTTGGCACTTTCATTAACATCTCTCGGAATTTGGGCAGAATTTGATCAAGCGATTGTTCAAGTTCGCTAATTTTCAGGCCAATGGTTTTCATTTGCTCAACTACTTCCGGCGTTGGCTTGGTTTTTGAGGCTTTATTTCTTTCAGCCCGCAACTGTTCTAGATTGGATTCGATTTGCTTTTTGTCTGTATCAAGAACAATTAGCGCGTCAATATCAACATCAGCCAATCGATTTTTTGCATTTTTTTTAATTTTTTTGACATTCTCTCGAATATATTTAATGTCGAGCATGTAGGTGATTAAAGAATTATTTTAAATGTAAGATAAACCATTAAGGCAGCTGCTATTGCCATAGCCATATACCCGCCAAAGTTGTTTAAAATATATACTGGCGCTTCAATTTGATAGGACATAAATGAACGTCAAATATTATATAATTATACTTAATTTTCGCTTTAAAGTCAAAAAAAGAAGAGTTAAAGACTCCTCATTTTTTTAGATTCAGCAATTATTTAATTTCTGTAATTTCATATTCATTCGCTCCCTTTGGTGTAGTAACGGTTACCTTGGTGCCAACTTTTTTATGTAAAAAAGCTTGTCCTAGTGGTGATTCATTTGATATTTTTCCGATAAGCGGGTCAACCTCGTTAAAGCTGACAATGGTGAATTCTTTAGTTCCGGTTGAAGTTTTGACGGTAAATGCCGAGCCCATGCCAATTTCACCAGAGCTGCTGTTGTCAACAATGGTAACATTTTTTAACAGATTTTGAATTTCGATAATTCTACCTTCATTAAAGGCTTGTGCATCCTTGGCATCTGAATATTCAGCATTTTCAGAAAGGTCTCCCATGTCCTTGGCGGTCTGAATGCGTTGAGCAATGTCATGACGTTTTGTTTTGGTAAGGAATTCTAGTTCTTGTTTAAGTTTGTCGTGCCCGAGTTGGGAAATAATTTGATCGGCCATAGCGTGGTTTTTTTGAAATAAAGTTAGTAATATAACATGAAAAAGTATAGCGAGTTAATCGTTTTTTGACAAGAGTGATTGTGGTTGAATTGCTGCTATTAAAATAAGTAAAAGTAGCCCTATTCCGAGTGGGTGGTTAATATAGGGGGTAAACATGTGAACCGCGACTAATAAAATTGCCGGTAAAATTAAAGTTAAAGCAAGGTTGGCCTCATTTTTAAACACGATAATTAGTTTTTTTACCATTAAATAATATGTAGTGATAAAAAATAATAAACCAATTAGACCTATTTTAAGCCATAGATCAAGCCAACCCCATTCAAAAGCAAAAGTAGTGTACTGGCGACCGCTGTTACTGGTGGCAATACGTGGATCTAACGAGGTATAGGTAATTGCTTGCCCAAACCCCTGCCCTGCAATTGGATTTTGTTTTATGGCGTTTGTTAATTTCGGCAAAAGCAACCAGCGAGACCCAAGGGCGACTTCATTAGAGTCGCTAACCCTGTCTCTAAAAAGCTTGGCCGCGTCAAGACCAGCAAGCGGTTTTGGGTATGGAAAGGTTATTGCCACAATAACCATTAGCACACCTGCCATTACGGATAAAATTAGTTTATGGATAAATGGTTTAATAGAAATGCTACTACGATGGTAAAATTTAGGTATTATGATGTATCCAAAAAGAAAGACTAGACCAACCAGTAGACCAATCCAAAAACTGCGTGACAGACTTATGAGAATAACCGAAAAATTAAGACCGGCTAAGCCAAGCCAAGCCCAAAAATATTTATCTTTAAAACAAGCAATTTTGGTATTAAAATATGGGCGCGGAATTAAAATAATCAGCCAAAAGTAAGCAATAAGATTATACCATTGTGACTGGATAAATACTCGATAAAATCCCACTTGCATGGCGGTAATCTCCCCTACCCCCGTAGTCCTAACCCAACGATACAAAAGATAAACGAGCACATATTGTTCATGGGAAAAAATAAAAAACAACCCCAACGTTTTAAGCGCTAGCCAGCTGGTGCCAACCCAAAAAAGGGAAAAAATATTTTGCCAGGTAATGCGGTTCCACGTAATTGAAAGTAATGGGAAAAATAACAATCCATACACCCAAGCATTAGCATCACTAATAATATTAGCTACCGGGGTGTGGCGTAAAAACCCGTTGATTACACCCCAGGCCAAAAATAGACTAAAACCTAATAATGCCCAGTAAACATGCTTATTTTCTTTAAAATTAAATTGGATTGGATTTTGTTTTGTTTTGTAATATCGGTAACAAAAAGTAATAAACCAAATTGACATCACTGCCAGCCACAACGCAATCCGAATCGAAATTTTGTGACCACCTACAAAGCCATAAAATAAATACCCCTTGGAACCGATCAACAATTCAAGCCAAAGCATGGCTAGGCCTAGCTCCAGTTTTTTAGCTGTCAAATAAATTGCTAACAGTACTAATGCCCAAAAGCCGATTAGATTCCAAGTTGGCGCTAGATAGCCTAAGAAAGAAGTAGATTCAACTAAAATAATACTTAAAAATGCAACCCGGCTAAGATAATTTAATTTAGGCCAAAAAATATTCATTATTTTCGTTTAAAGATGGTGCGAATTACGTCGTCAATATCTACTTCATCGATTAAGATGTCATCAACGGGTAAATCAGATGAAAGGATGTTGGTAGCAACCGTTTTAACCTCTTCCCTTTTGACCGCAAACTCAACTTCAAATTGATTAAATTTTTGCACCTTACCAAATTTTTGCACCTCGTCTTTTTTTACTCCCGGTTCGTTAAAGGTTACTTTTAACAGCTTATGTGGCGCGTATTTCATAATGAGATCATCCAGTAAGCCATCGTAGATAATTTGTCCGTGGTCGATAATAATAACCCGTTTGCACAATTCCCTGATATCATCCATGTAATGCGAGGTGAGAATGATTGTGGTTTTTTTCTGTTGGTTATAGCGTTTGATAAAATCACGTATGTTTTTTTGCGCCACCACATCAAGACCAATGGTTGGCTCATCTAAAAATAAAATACGCGGCTTATGGAGTAGTGCCGCAACCAACTCGCATTTCATGCGTTGGCCAAGTGAGAGTTTGCGTACTTGAATATCTAGCACGTCGCGAATGTCCAAAAGATCGACCAGCTCATCAAGATTAACCTTAAATTCGGCTTCGGGAATTTCATAAATTTCTCGATTCAAAATAAAACTTTCCATGGCCGGCAGATCCCACCACAGTTGGTTTTTTTGTCCCATAACCAATGAAAACTGTTTTTGATATTCCTTTTGTCGTTTATGCGGTAAAAAGTCAAGCACGGTCGCTGTCCCGCTGGACGGATGCAAAATACCTGAAAGCATTTTAAGCGTGGTTGTCTTTCCCGCACCATTCGGGCCCAAAAAACCAACCAGCTCCCCTTCTTCAATGGTAAAGCTAATGTCTTTAACCGCTTCCACAAAAAGTTTTTCTCGCTTGAACAAGCCCTTGACTGAGGCCCAGAGCCCAGGCTGTTTTTTGTAATAATCGTAGGTTTTACGTAAATTTCGTACTTCGATAATAGCCATAATATGTGATTTAATTTGTTATATGCCGACAGCTTCATATTGACGCAAGCCTTTGCGCCACACTATTTTAATGATAACATAGAGTACTGCAAGCCAAGCTAATTCTATTAGTATGCCATAAAATCCTTGTAGTAAACTGATCTTTCCTAAATAAAGCTGGGTGGGTAGAAAGATGATATAGGCAAAGGGAAAAAATAAGCACGCCTGATAAACTGCTGCTGGTAATAAGGAAAGTGGAGCATAACCACCCGACAATAAGCGAATAATGACATTTGAAATATGAAGGATGCCGGAAATTTCTATAATCCAGAGCGCCAACATGCCTAATAGCATAGAAAGTTCAAGACGAACGAAATAGGAAATAAGCACAATAAAAATTATTTCAACAATTGCCCAGATCGAGCTGGGCGGTAAGACGTGGTTGTGAAATACGGCAATAACGCCAATTTGCATTATTGCCCCAGAAATAATTGACATTGAGGCGCGACCGATTGAAAAAGCAGTAATAGCTTTAAGATAACTAAGTGGCCGCACCAGGTAAATTGACAACTCACCGTTTTGAATGTTTCTGGCAATGGTATCTTCAACGCCGAAATTGGAAATAAAAAAATTTATTAACCAACTGATCATTATATAGGTTAGCATTTGATGATAAGTGTAGCCATAAACCACTTCTGTGCTTTTGTACACAGCCATCCAGATTGCCATTTGAAATAAAATGTCAAAAATATTGCCGAATCGATAGGCATAGATAGTGGTGCGATAAACTAACTGCCTCAGCCAGGCGGTTTTTATCAAGATAAGATATTTTTTAAATTCTTTGGGAAATTTCATATTATATTCCGACTGATTCGTATTTTTTTAAACCAAAATGCCAGATCAATTTAACTATACCATATAATATAATTAGCCATACCAACTCCACGCCAACGCCGATAACTCCCTGATATATCGATATTTTGCCTAAATAGAGTTGTAACGGAACAAATAAGGTATACGCAAAAGGAAATAATAATGTAAGGTTGATAAAAAATGACGGCAAAAGAGCAATTGGAAACATGGCTCCTGATAAAAATTTGGCAATAATATTAAGGGAAAAATAAGTACCAGAAATCTCAACCACCCAAATGGCAAATAGACCAATAATTAGGGAGAATAGTAATTTTATAAAGAATCCTATCACAACCATTATAAGAATAATCAAGAGTATAATAGGGTTAAAATTAAAAATTAGCCGGTCATGCATTAATAATAATAGAATTACCGCAATGCCCCAGACCGTAGCAAAGGCAAAACCGACTCGTCCTATAGCGCAAGCAGTAATATAACGAAGATAACTAATCGGTTTTATTAAAAGTGACGACAAGGTGCCTCGTTCAATATCACGTGCAACTCGTTCTTCAAAATTATAATTTGATGATGCGTGTTGAAAAAACCAGCCAAATACGACATAGGTCATCATTTCGGTAAGTGTATAGCCTTTAATAATGCTAACTTGACTAAAAATAACCGACCAGATAATTACCTGAGCTGATACATCAATAATATGACCAATGCTGTATGCCGTTATATTGGCACGATAAGCTAAGTGGCGTTGAAATTCATCAGTTATAATTAATAAATATTTTTTCATACATTAACTTGAAGAACTAGTATAACGAGATAAGCCAAACAGCCAAAATTTACGTGATAACAAGAAAAAAACCAGCGCTACTAAAATCGCAGAAATAATTAATTGAAAATTTAAACCATGAATTAATACTTTAGCTGGTACGGTGGCCAAAAATGTCAAAGGAACAATAGTTGAAAAAAATATGCGAACCGCTTTGTTGGAAAAAATATCAGTTGGAAATCGAGCCGCGGTTAATGTGTTGTCAATCAGCGCCCAAATGCCAAATGCGTCGGTGGTCCAAAAGCCGATGCTGCGGATAATTAAGGCAAAGCTATAAATAATACTAAAACCAGCAAACAATAAGACTAAATATAGAGCACCATTAATAAATGCTTGAAGTAAAGTTAAATGTAGCATTGGTACAACTTGAAATAATAAATATAGTGCGGTAACTACCCTGGCCCAATCTTCAGGATCGGCTCGATTTACCGAGGCTAAAAACTGAGCATCTATCGGTTTAACTAAAAATTGGTCGAGCTTGCCTTCAAAAATTGCTTCAGAAACACCATTTAAATAACCAACAGTGGCCCACATAAAACCTTCGATTATCATATATGATGCAACAACGATCAACGCCTCGTGATATTGCCAGCCAGAAATTTGCACAGTAAAGCCATATATTGCCTTAAAAAAAACAACGGTAATCGCCATTTGTAAAAAAATACCTACCACGGTAAGAAAAAAACTGAACCGGTGAGTGAGGCGATACATTAAACGACTCCGCATGGCTATGCCGAGAATGATCATAATTCGTTTGATTTTCCGAAAAAATCGTTTAATTGCCAAAAGCTTCATAAGATTTTAGACCTCGATAATAAAGCAATTTAGAAACAAGTAATAAAACACCTATCCACACTAAAGCAAACAAGGCTTCGTGAAGAAAAAATGATAAAGGTTGTGCCTGTTGCCAAAGAGCGAGAGGTGAGAAAAGGCTGTATTTAAAGGGCAACCAATCGGCAATTGTTTTGACATATCCGGGCAATAAATCAATGGGAATTAATCGTCCTGAAAAAACATTATAAACACTATATAAAAAAAGCCCTGGACCCATTGAAGAGCCAATAAAAAAAGCAGCAAGCCCGACCGAATAAAACATAAGAAAATAAATAACGAAACCTAAAAAAATAAGCAAAAGCGAGAGAATGATTTTATCCAGTCGAGCGATAATAAAATGCCAATAATAAATAATGGGTAAAAGGCCAACTGCACTAAAAATAATAATGCGATAACTGGCAGTGGCTAATGTAGCGGCAAAATGGCGAAACATAAAATTAATTGGCTGTAAAAGAAATGCTGAAAAACTGCCTAATTCAATACTCCGCCCTACTGTTCTGCCTATATCGCCAGAATAAATAATTAAACCAATCGCCCTGGTGATCGCATAATATATTACTAAGGCAGAAAGTGAATAAGTGCCAATTTTATTCCCTTGCTGATAAATGGAGTACCATAAATATGCAAGCACCACCAAAGACATGCCTTCGCCAATAATGCTCGAAACTAAGCTAACACGGTATTGGGCGCTGGTTTGGACGGTATTAGAAAAAATAAGCCAGTACTTTTTCATAGCTGGTGTTTTTGTTTAATGATTGCCAATGCACGATTGTATTTTTTTACGCGGGGTAAAAAGGGTAATAGCTTGTACGCAATAGCCGGTAGCCAAACAGACATAGTTCCGCCAGACACTGCATGGTATAATACTTGATCTATCCAAACACCTTCATGTCCATTTTCCAAAAGCGTTAGCCACAAATCCCAATCTTGAAATTTTTTAATCGATTTATCCCAGCCACCTGACGGCATAGCATTACGACGGACCAGTGCCATGGTGTTTATTCCTGGACCAGCTTTTAATCGTTCGGCAGAAAACGGCCAGATACGAAATAGTTTATTACCAAAGGTAAAGGCGGGATAGGCATACGCAGCACTTGGATTGGCAATCAATGTGTTGCGCATTATGTTAAACGCATCGGGAATCAGTTCAATGTCGGCATCACAAAAAAATAAATATTCACCTTGACTTTCGCGCATGCCATAATTTCTGGCAGCCGGAGCACCCTTATTTGTTTGCTTAAAAAACTTTAGCGAAATTTTTGCCGTGGCATAATCGGCTGCGAATTTTTTTATCACATTTTCAGGGTGGTCGCTTGAACCATCATCTACCACAACAACCTCCAAATCACGGAATGATTGTTTTAAAATTGAATCAAGTGTTCGTTCAACACGATCCGCCATGTTATATACGGGAATAATGATGCTAATCATATTATTGTATGATGTGACGATATATTAGACCGACTTGTTTTTGCCAGTTGAAAAATTGCATGGCTCGCTCCCTGCCCTGTTGCCCGAGTCGCTCAGCATAATTAGTATCTTGCAATAAAATGGTAATGGCTTTTACAATTTCGTCACTTTTTTCAGGATCAACCAAGAAACCATTTAAATCACTGACCACTGCCTCCGCCACTCCACCACTGTTACCGCCAATAACGGGCCTACCAGCTAGATTTGCTTCGATAAATACAATACCAAAACCTTCATAATCACCTGCAATATTCCGTGAAGGCATGGCGTATAGTCGGCTGGCTTCAAGCCAAGTCCATTTTTCTGCCTCGGTTAATTGTCCTAAAAAGATAACATGCGAACGAAGATTATCAGGTAATGCAGCGGCTATTTCTTTAAGATATTTTTCGTCGCTTCCGCTACCACCAATGACATAATACGCATCTGGTGTTTGCGCTAAAATATTGGGCATTGCAGAAATTATTTGGTCAAAGCCTTTACGTTTAACTAAACGGCCATAGGATAAAATAATTTTTTTATCAGTAAGATTGTATTTTTGCAGTAAGCTTTTAACTAAATCTGGTTGCGATTGATATTGATCTGGCTCGATGCCCGGGTGAACAATAAAAATTTTATCAGGATTAGTTACTAATTTTTTGGCCATCTCCGCTGCCACTGAATTACTAGAAATAACACATTTTGCTTGATTCAATATTTTTTTAACCAACCATTTTTTTCTTGGATGTTTAATCGCCCAGCCCAAATCCATACCATGAACAAACACCACGTATGGCGTAGGTTTGAAAAAATTTACCAGCCACATCGCCGTACCCAAGGGCAAGACTTGGCCAATTAAAACCTGGTCATAATGTGTTGATTTCAGTTCACGCCAAAGTGTTTGACAACTTACCAACCACTTAATTAGTGGTAGTTTATTATTAACTAATGCTTGGTGCTCGTTGGTGATGACTTTAATCTCATCTTCCTTGGGCCAATGACGCACCACTGCTCCATAAACAGAGGCCACACCGCCAAATTGGGGTGGATAATCAAGAGTAAGAAATAAGGTTTTCATAATTCTTCAGTTATGGTTGGCGCAGCTTTTTTAGTAAAAGATTGCCAGATGCTGGTGATGTCTGCTAGGTGAAATACTTTAAGACTCAATAATAAGCCAAAATATACTGCACCGGATAAGACGACAACCAAAAGTATTGGCAACATATCTCTGAGCCAAAAGGCAACGATGCCCATAGCCAAGGCGGCAACGAGCATTTTGGACATATCAAGCGAAAATCTTTTCGCTGCAAAACTAATAATTTTTGGCACTTCCCATAAGCACAATGCTAGCATTAACACATTCGTAACCGTATTGGTAATGGAGGCACCGATAGCTTTGTAGCTTGGAATTAAGAGAAAATTTAAGCCGATGCTAACCACGGTGACAATCAACATATTGCGGGTGTTAATTTTTTGCCGATCACTGGCATTAAGTAAAGCGCCAACTGCAAAATTTAAAAATAAAAACGGCAAGGAAATTATACAAATGCGCACCGGCCAAAAAGCACCGTCGAACCCACCTTTAAAGAGGTGTAAAATCTGTTCGGTAATCGCAATGGTGCCAACGCTAATTGGCAAAGAGATGATGGCCAAGTATTTCATGCCCCGTTCAAAGGTAATGGCAAGTTGCTCTTTATTGTGTTGCCAATAATTGGCAAAGGCGGGATAAAGTGAGGCGGAAAAAGCAGCGGGCAAAAATTGGATGGCAAAAATAATCTTAAAGGCAACTTGGTACAAGCCCACTTCTTTGTCACCAGCCAATTTTGATAAAATTACCGAGTCGGAATAGGTGTATAATCTTTGGCTGATAGCAAACATGGCAAAGGGCAATGTCAGTGCGATGGCTTGCTTAATCCAACCGGCATCGAAACGCCAATTAATGGGAACTTTGAGTCGATGTTTAATGATATAGAAAGCATAGGCGGTGTTAAAAACACTAGCAATGGCAAGACCCGCCATTAACCAGATAGCACCGTAGCCTAGTTTTAAGGAAATAAGGCCAGCGGTTAAGACGATGGCTTGGAATATTACTGATGAAACACTTTCAAAGCTTAAATTGTGAAAGCCTCGACTGACCGCAAAAAAGGTCAAGGTAAATGAATCCAAGATCATGCTGGCCGTAGAAATATAGACCAAATATATCGTTTCAGTTGGATATCCTAAAATATTTATACCAAAATAGACAATCGCGGTAGTTAATAGCGCTAATGGCAATTTAAGCTGTAAATTGGCACTCAAAAGCTGGCCAGCATCATGGGGTCGCTTGGCTACTTCCCTGGTAAGGACATTGGCCAGGCCAAGATCGATTAAAATACCAAAAACCGTGGTAAAGGAGATGGCAAAATAGTATTTGCCTAAATCCTCTGGACCCAAGGCGCGAGCAATGATGACAAAGTAGGTAAAAGAGATTACTTTTTGAATAATCAAAGCCAAGGTATAATAAGAGGTATTTTTAGCTATATTGCTAATTTTTGGTTGGTTCATATGAGCTAATTATAGCAATATTTTTCGATTTGGCCAATTGGCCAGCATTACACACAAACCCCAGCATTGCTGCCGGGGTTTGTGTGATATTATATGCAAAAAAGGTAAAAATAGAAATTTCACTAGGCCATATTGGCTCTTCAGTGAAATATGGCTTTACCTTAGCAGAAATTTTTGTAATTGTCAAGGTGCCATTGACAAATATTAATAAATATGCTATTTTCTTAAATTAATTTGTTCCTTACAATTCTAATTGACCAAAAAAACATTTTAACAGCCATTTTCTGAGCTTTTCACTGGGAAGAGCTTGGAAATGTGCTGTTAAGCAAGACAAATGAAAGGAGAAAGACGATGGAAGATTTTCAGAGTAAAAAATTAATGGCTGAGGCACCAGAAGATGTATTAAAAACAATCGGCATATTGTGTACCTTTGCCGAACAGTTTCAATTTGCCAAGAGGGCTAAAAATGATTCTCTTTGGCAGGAAGTACAAGATGCTTTTGTTGATTTTTTAGATCCGGATTGGAGTCAGGATTGTTGGCAGTACTACGAAACATTGGACAAAATTGAAGACTATCTGCCCTCAAGGTATATCGCTCTCTATGAGGCAAGTCGCATGTTTTTCAAACTGCCGAATGAGTTCATATTCGAAATAAACCCATCTTATTGTGTTTTTTTGGATAAATGGCCATGTTTTTATCACATGGACGAAATTGATGAACAATTTTTTGAAAAACTCGTCGCTGAAGAGCTTGAATATCTTGAAGAGGTAGAACTAGATTGCATTGATCTTTACGATCGTTTTTAGCATTTTGCGCTGCACAACACAGTAAAAATTTAATCGAGCAATTTGTTGATTCATGGGTTAATTAGAAACAAAAAACAAGCAACACGCCGTACTGCTTCATCAGGCCGGCTTTTTTATTTTTAATGCGGTTTACGTTAACGATAAAACACTTTATAATACCAATATGCAAGTACCAATTCGCAAGCCAGGCAAATATACCCACGACAAGCCGGATCCTCACATGACCCAGGCGAAGTTTGACGAGCTTAAAGCCAAAATGGAGCGATTAAAGAACTACAGCCAACCACGAGCGGCTATTGAGGTACGTCGTTTGGCTGAGATGGGTGATTTGTCTGACAATTTTGCCTATAGCTTGGCCAAAGGGCGCTTGCGTGGAATTAATCAGCGGATATTTGATATCGAAGAGCATCTTAAGCAGGCAATAATCATTCAATCAAAAGGCAGTTCTAGCTTAGTTCAACTTGGTTCAAGAGTAACAGTTGAAGTTAATGGCCAGCAAAAAATCTATCAAATTCTTGGCTCATCAGAAACCAATCCAACCCAAGGAGTAATTTCACATAATTCACCAATTGGCGCAGCTTTAATGAATGGCTGCGTTGGCGAAATTATTACTACAACCATAAATGGTAAAAAGGTAGTATATAAAATAGTTTCTATTCAATAACAGTTAAAATAAAAATAACCCCGTCTCAGTAAAGAGACGGGGTTTTGGTATGCGTCGAAGTAGATTTCTACAGGATGTTATATTCCTGATAAGTATCTAGCTCCAAGCCGGTGACTAAATGAAAGATATTCAGGTATCGCTCCGAGGTTTCGATTGCGATTTCTGGCGGATAACTGTAGTTGGCGACAAAAGCGACATGTTCCAGGTTAGTCGGGTCGAGACCTTTGAAGCCGACAATCGGCCTGCCTTTTTCGTTTTTAAAGGGAGTTTCGATTTTGGCGCAGAAATCACGCACCGGTTGTTTGTCCAGGAAAGCCGGTTCCCTGCCTTGCAGAATAGCTGATTCGAGCTCTTCTATCTCGACAAAACGTGACGAGTCGGGTGTTAACCATTCGTCACAGAGAACAAAGTCACCATCTGGCAAAAACGATATTTCGAATTTGGTGTCGAGCAGGTTGACGTCAAACCAGTCGAGCAGGTTGTAGGCGCTGATATACAGTTCGGTTAATTGTCTGACCGCCTTCTGACCAGCCTCGCCATAGCGTTCGTAAAAGGCGTTGGCTGGTTGATTGATGTCGTGGCCAAACTCCTCTTTGGTAGATGGGGTAAAGATGGGTGAATCCAAGCCTTGCCACTTTTTGAAGCCGAGCGGTAAGACATGTCCGGCAACAGCACCAGTTTCGAGAAATTCATCCCAGACGCTGCCGCCGATATGCTTGCGGAAGATCAGCTCGAACGGCACGATGTTGTGCTCTCTAACTACCATGGTGCGTTTGAGGTCGATATCCGGAAAGTCATCGGCCAAGTCTTTGGCCAAGTTATAGCCCGGATATTTTTCGGAACCAACCAGATGATTAGCAATACCACACTGAGCAAGTAAGGCTGTGGCAAAATGATGTGGCAAAGCAGTCAACACCTCGCCTTTGCGTGGCACCGTAAACGGCAGTACAAAATCGAAGACTGAAATACGATCCGAGCGGACACTAATAAGCAAATCATCATCGGTCGGGTGATAGTATTTATCACCAACCTTGCCCTGTCCAATTAGACAGGATTTGAGTGAAGGTATAACGGCTTGGCTCTTGAGACTGTTCGGGATAATTGCCATGGTGACGCTCCTTTTTTTAGTGCATCGAGTTGATGATAAACTTCTTGGCCTCTCCAATTGTTTCGAATTCGATTGCCTCCTTGGGCGGACGTGCCTTGATAAAGGGTAACAATTCCGTGGCCACGAGTGCCTCACGGCAGGCGTGTTCGAAGGTGGGGTTGTCCGGGTCAAAAATGACTTGGTGGCCAGGTACCTGAATAATCGAAAGAATGCCGGCCAGTAGGCTTTCATCCGGGTCTTCTTCGTTGGTAAACACGGCACCAAAAACTGGCACTTGACTGCCCATGGCATACCGTAAGTAGGCATCGCACGTTCCGGTTAAGTGATTTGCCTTGCCGGCAGCAACAATCCAGCGTGTAATTGCACCTTTGGGTGCAGTATGCATGATCAGATTATTGATGACGGTCATGGTGTTACGGTGAATACTGTTGACAAACAGTCCGCCGAATTTTATATTGCCTTGTTTTTCGGCTGCATCAAGAATCGCTAAACCTTCACGACACTGAGGCAGTTCTGTAATTGAATCGATCATCACGCCGATAATGGGAACGCCAAAACTTTTCATTGTTATTTCTCCTTTGTAGTGGTTGTGCTGCTTGTCAGTTTGTTGTTCGGAACCAAGATACCCCATATCAACTCCTTTCTTTGTAGGATTTTTTCAAAGGCCAAAACGTATTAAAACTAAAATTCAACAAAATTACTTGTTGAATTTGCTTATATTACAATTTTTTTTATAAATTGTCAATTTTTTTGCTAATACTTTAAATGGTTATAAAATCAATTTTTTTCAGTTTTTGTACTTTTTTTCTCCTCACTTTGGCCTAATAATAAACTTAACACTTTGCCCGTTTTTTCACGCTGAATAAATTTTTTAATACCTTCTCGCGTAATTTTTTTATCCTGTTCCGCAATTGCAAGTAGAAGCGCCCTTGGCCAACGATCCAACGGCTCACTCATGAGCAATATTTGAGTATTTTTTGGACCTAACACTTCTTGTAAATCAAACGCTGCTGCAATACTCTTTTTTAACACCTCAGTATATTCCTCGCCAAGAATTTTTTGAGTTTTTTCAACAACAAGCTGTTGCAGCGGTGTCGTCGCCTCCTCGGGCAAATCAACATCTTCGGGAAAAATTTCTTGCCAGACATTACGCCAATCATCCTTGTATTTACCAGTAAAATCATAAATACCACCTTCCGAACCCGGCTTTATAATTTTGTTTAAAATCTTTTCAGGTGAAAGTCGAGGTTCAGTCATGAAGGCAACAATTTCATCAGATGCATAGTACTCAAAATTTTTTCTGAACTTTCTTAAGCCTAACTCCAGACGACTTTCAATAATAGATTCATCCGCACTTCCTTCAATTGCTTGCCTTGTTTTGTTAAAATCACTGCCGGGCGATGGCAGACCGATTAACTCTTGTAGTATGTGGGCGTCTTCATGATCAGTTATTTCTTTCAACGTACGGGAAGATCTAGGTATCTGGTTAACATGTGTTAAGATTATTTCTAAAAGTAATGGCACTTCAAAACCATCTAATCCATTAACGTAAATTTTTTTCATCGTTCCGGTGGATCGATTAACCCCTTTCTCCTGGTCTTTAAAATTTCCAGGGGTGGATACGTGCCGTAACGTCTGGTAATCATCAACGTTCTCGCAATAAGCAACTAAATGAGCGGCACCTAATTCAAAACGAACACTTGATTTAGGTGTGGTATGAGTAAAAAATGAATACAGATTTTCATTGCTTGGATGTTCGGCAATCATTTGCTTGGCAATCTGGCGGTAATCTTCATAGCTGTTAAATCCTTTCATAAATCTCATGGTTGTCTCCATTGAGCCATAGATACCGAACGAGTCCAAGTGTTGTGTTAATTCTTGATCGAATTCTTCGGATTTTATATCTGGATTTTGTTTTACCTTTGAAATTAGCCTTCCGCCAATACGGGTAATGCTATTTTGATATGCTCCTATCTCATTGCGTAAATCTAAAAATTCTTTTTTTCTGACTCTTTTTTCTTGAGGCGTCTTGTGTGACATGTTTAAGACGCCTTTGATTTTTTCGCCGAATACTTCATTTTCAAATTTTGATGGAAAAAACTGCTCGTCTGTATCGTCTTCGCTGATTTTAGAAAATTGTTTTTTTACATTACCAAGTAGATGAGCCAAAAATTCATCTTTAGAAAGTGAGTCAATATCTACTTCGGGAAAACTTTCTGCTTCAACTTCATTTTTTTTAAATTCGTCCATATGATTACCCAATTAAATGAATAAAATCGTTTGCCTTAGATTCAAAAGTTCCCATTACAACCTCTTTAGTGGTTAAGGCCAGTTGAAGTTCAATTTTTTTATTAATAATTACTTCTAAATCTTTCTTAGCACGTAAATCGCCAGAACCGCCCATTGTGCAGACTAGTGCGATATTTTTAAATTCGGTTTTATACTCTTCTGCCAAAGTACGGATTGGCACAGACAAATTCCAAGACCAAATAGGGGTGGCAAGTATTACCAGGTCGTAATTAGAAATAGTAGCATGTATGGGTTCAATTTTGGTTAATTTACGCAGTGTGGCATCTTTGCCGGCGGAAAGATAACCCATAGCGCCAGAGCGATCGACTGTATCTTTAACCTTTTCTAGGTCAGCGCCCAACTTCCCTGCTAAATACTCAGCTAGTTTTCGTGTGGTGCCGGTTCGAGAATAATACAAAATTAAGGTTTTCATGGATTTTAGTTTATTTAATTATGTAACAATTATATTTTACCATAGTTCAATAAGATTGGTATAAAAAATATTTCCTAAAAAAATTAGGAAATATTTTTTTGGTATTTTTGTATGTAGCTATTTTTTAAGAATAAAATCTTGTCCAACAAAGTGCATCATGTCCAAGATAGTTTTTGTTTCTGGCAGAATGCCTGCCACGACAACATTGTTGCCAAATAAATCATTTATCGTATCACCGGCTTTAGTGATTAATTTTTTCTCGATCATCATCTTGGCCTCGCTAGATCCGATATAAATTGGCAAATATGTTTTGTCTGCGAGCTCAACCGGGCTAAATCCCTGAATGTTGTTCTTTATTTTCTCTGGCGTATTGGTGGCAGTGACAAAATAAAACTCTTTCAGCACTTCTTTTTCTGGTACATATGTAATTGTGGCCGTGTTTGTCATTTGAGACAAAGTAGCCATATTAACAAAATGATAATTATCAATCATGGTGCCAGTTGGCTCGAGAATGCCAACAATTTTAACACTGGCAAGTCCAAAGAAATCTTTTAGAGAATCACCCACGCCCTTGATTAAATTGGCTTTTTTCATCATCATGGCTTCGTCGTAGCCAAGCACTAATTCGTTTGTGTTTAACAAAAGCGTACCCTCCTTTGCCTTTAATTCGACTGGAAAAGTGTAAACTCCTAAAAATAATTTCGGGTTATCCTCACCTAAATTTATTTTAGTTGGATTATTGGCAATAAAATTATTTAATGTAGTCGCCACCTCAACTGATACGACAATTTTTTTCATACCTTGCGCTTCCATGCTTGAGCTTAACTTGGCAAATTGAAAGAAGCCAAAGGTGAAGACTAGAACCATAGCAACTGGCGCTACTAAAGAAAGGTAGTTACGCTTGCCTGGACGGAACAGTCGTAAAAGCAAAGCATTGCCTACTACTGAAATCGAACTCATAGCCATGGCGAGGCCGGCCAACTCCGGCTTCAATACTAAGCCGTATTTGGTAAACAAGCGGGCGGCAATAGGAATGCCAATAACATTATAGAATAAAGCAAAGAATAAATTCTGCTTAATCTTACCCATAGTTTCACGGGATAATTGGATGGCCGTAACAACATCATTCAAATCGCTCTTCATAATAACGATGCCGCCAGTTTCCATGGCCACGTCGGTACCTGAACCCATGGCAATACCTAAATCGGCTTGTGCCAAGGCTGGTGCATCATTAATACCATCACCGACCATGGCAACTTTTTGATTGTTCTGTTGTAGCTTTTTTACTTCATTGGCTTTGTCCTCTGGTAAGACTTCAGCTAAAACATGTTCAATACCAACTTGGGCAGCGATTGCTCTGGCGGTGCGTTCGTTGTCACCGGTGATCATATAGACCGTAATGCCCAACTTCTTTAACTTGGTCACGGCTTCGGCTGAAGTGGTTTTGACTGTGTCAGCTACTGCGATTGCGCCAATAATTTCTAGCTTGGTTGCCAGAATCATGACAGTCTTACCTTGCTCTTCCAGTTTGGCAATATCTTCTGTTACCTTAGTGACTGGAAGCTTAAGTAGTTCCGCAATTAAACGACGGTTACCGAAATAATATTCTATTTCGTCGATTTTCGCAGTTACCCCATGGCCGACAATGGCTTTAAAATCTACGGCTTCGCTTAATTTAATTGATTGTTCTGTTGCTTGCGCACAAATAGCCTCGGCCAATGGATGCTCTGATAGCTTTTCCATACTCGCTGAAAGGCGTAATATTTTGTTTTTATCAACTTTGGCGAAAGTTATAATATCGGTTACAATCGGCTTACCATTGGTCAAGGTGCCGGTCTTATCAAATATTATCGAATCAATCTTACAAGCGGCTTCCAGTGGTTCGCCGCCTTTAACTAAGATGCCATATTCTGCTCCTTTGCCAGTCCCAACCATTAAAGCAGTTGGCGTAGCCAGTCCCAAAGCGCAAGGGCACGCGATTACTATTACTGCAGTAAATGCCATCAAGGCGAATGAGAGGGATGCTCCGAAAGCGAAGTACCATACGAGAAAGGTGATGACAGCCAAGCCGATGACGGTTGGCACGAATACCGCTGAGATGCGATCGGCTAAGGCTTGAATAGGTGCTTTGGAGCCTTGTGCCTCTTCAACTAAACGGATGATTTGAGCTAAGACGGTTTCGCTGCCGATTTTAGTAGCTTTGAATTCAAAACTACCTAATTTATTAATCGTACTACCAATAACCGTATCTCCGATATTTTTCTCCACAGGCAAACTCTCGCCGGAGATCATTGATTCGTCAATGGCAGATGAACCTTTAGTAATAATACCATCGACTGGAATTTTTTCGCCCGGTCGAACCAGGATAATATCACCGTGTACAACCGCTTCAATTGCGACATCCATATTTTCACTATTGCGGATAACCCGTGCGGTTTTGGCTTTCAAACCCATTAATTTTTTTATGGCATCACCGGTTTTGCCTTTGGTGCGGTATTCTAACCACTTGCCTAGAATAACAAAGGTGATTAAAAAGGCGGCGGTCTCGAAATATAATTCAGGAATCTTGCCACCGATGCCTAGGATCGATTTATTCTGAATGGCGTAGGTGATAAAGTTTACCAAGCTGTAAAAAAAGGCAGTCGAGGTGCCAATGGCAATCAAGCTATCCATGTTAAACGTCTTCATTCGCAAGGCTGCCCAAGCACCCTTGTAAAAACTAGCCCCGACAAAAAATTGAACTGGGATGGTTAGTAAAAGCGAAATAATTCCGATAAATGGTAAGATTGCAGTTTTGCCAGGGATGGCGAAAAAATCCAGAAGCATGAAATACAGCATTGGCACGCTGAACGCGAAACTCAACCAAAACCGGTTAAAATATGATTTAGTTTCTTGTTCATGCTTGCGTCGATCATGATCTGAATCCTTAGCATCTACAAATTCGGCTTTGTAGCCAGCCTTTGATACGGCCTCAATTAATGATTCTACATTAGTCTGTTCCTCGTCAAAAACAACCGCTGCTTTTTCCGCAGCAAAATTAACATTGGCCTGCTCAACGCCAACTACTTTGTGGAGCGATCGCTCAGTTAGATTGGCGCAAGAAGCGCAATGCATGCCTGATATGCTTAAGCTTATTTTCTTTTTCATATATTTAATTATTCGACTGTTATTGAACCAAAGCGAATCATGCCCATACCACAGGTAATATCATAAGTGCCGGGTGTGGTCGGAGTAAACTCCATACTAATCTGTGAGCCAGCTTGTAATTGTTCCGCACTGTCATAAAGCTGAGGGATGGTAATCGCGCTACCGCAGCCATAACCACTGTCTTTAACTTCAATTTCTAAACGCACTTTAGCGCCGGTCTTAACGGTAAAGGTTGATGGTGCTAAGTAGTTTGAGGCTGTGTAGATTGCTTTTATGACTTGAACATCATTTTGATTGGTATTGTCCTGGATTACCTTTGCGACAACCGGTGCGTTATTTGTTGTAACTGGTTGTTTGCGCGCCATACCACCACAACCGCAACCGCCCTTACCAGAGCCACATGATCCGCTTGGTGTAGGCGCAGCTGCCTGGGCAACATTAACCGCATTATTATCACTCGGTTTTATTGAGGTGCTATCATCGTAAACAGTAAAGGAACCTGTATACATACCCATAGAACATGAAAATGGAATTTTGCCTGAATTTTTTGGTGTAAATTCTATGATATTTTCACCAGCAACTAAAGTTTTTTGAATATTTAATTTAGGAACAACCAAACTACTAGCACAGGAGTATGGTGCCTCCGCATTAATAATCCATTTAACGGGTATACCTTTCCTGATGGAAAATTGATTTGGCTGATAACCGTTATTAACTTCGGTCATCCTGACTACTTGAACTCCATCCTCCATGGTTACGTTTGGGTCTTTAATCTCCTGCCCTTGATTTGATGTATCACTATTATTTGAGCTGCCAAGACTTAACCCAGCCAAGGTGTAGCCATTATTCAAATTGAATAGCGCAAAGAAAATAACTGCCAACCCAGCTACTTTGAAAAATTTTTCCTTGAACGAGCCCTGCACTAATGCAGCGACCCCACCAATACTTAGTAGGCCTGGCGCGGTACCGAGAGCAAACAAACCCATGGTTAATGCACCTGAGCTAAAACTGCCCGTGCTAACGGCGTAAAGTTGCATGGCTTGAGTAAAACCGCAAGGCAGAAAAAAAGTCAGCGCACCCATAACCATGGCGTGCTTATGACTGTATTCTTTTTGTTTTTTACTAATGCCTAATGCCTTACTAATGCCTTTTGGCAAAGAAAACTTTATGGTATTCAGTCGAGGAAAGATATTTATCAGCTGTAAGCCCATGATCAACATCACAGCGCCAACAAGCAAAGTTAGTACTGCATTAGCGGTGGCTGAAAATTGAAAGACTGAGCCGAGTGATCCCAATAGTCCGCCAAGAGCGGCATAGCCAAGTATTCTACCGCTAACAAAAAACAAGTGCGGACGGAATTTTTGACCAGAGGTGGCGGTTGGATGATTTTCAGCAAATTTTGAAGATAGGCCAAGCGACAACCCACCAACCAAGGCCATACAAGTAGAAAATCCTGCCACTAAGCCAATAACCACAATTAACCCCCAGCTTGGGCTAGATAGATCTGGGTTCAGATTGATATCGGTTAAGCCTAAAATTTTAAGCAAAAGATAAACAACCATTAAAATCAAAAAGGCAATGCCTAGACTAACATATTCCTTTTTGTCGTTAGTCAAAAGAGGTAACTTGTCTGGTTCACCAACTTTATAACCGGCCTCAACAATGGCCTTATTTAACGAGTGATTATCTGGGGCTTGGCCGTCATAATAAACAACTGCTTCCCCAACCTTATAATCGACCTCGACTTTCTTAACATGAGAAATCTCTTTGAGCTTCTCTTCGATGAGGATTTCGCAAGAACGGCAGTGCATGCCTTTGATCGGCAGCCGCACCGTATAATATTGTGATGACATAAATAGAATTAATATTAAAAGCAAAACAGAAGCATAGTAGCGCTTTGCGGGATAATGCTAATTCTAAACGCGGAGGATGGTTGTTTTAAGTGAGAGTAATTGCGGAGGAGAAGTAATCGGCGATTGATAATAAATCGGTTTAGAAACAGCCGTGTTAAAATGTACTTCAGATAATATTAAAATTGGCAATAATTTAGCCAATTCGATTGGATGAGAAAGAGTGATGATTGAAGAATGGCTGTTATCGACACAGCATGGCATTACGGAATTATGATTATTAGTTTGCGGAGTCGGCATGTCTGGCGTGGTAGGTTGCGTAGTATCACCGCAAGCATCCTGATTATTAACCGATGGCATGTTATCAGTAGTGGCTTGGGCTACGTACAATGCCGATGGAGCGTCAAACAAGCTTTCCAGACAAATACCACTAGTCATCGGCAACAGGATGGCGAGCAAAAAAATCGATAATATATTGTTAAAATATTTTTTCATAAGAAACTAATCCATTTTACGAAAAACCTGAGCCAGTTCGTCGATTGCTTTCTGGTGGCCATTAGTTTTAATGGCGTTTAGCACGCAATGATTCATATGGTTCGTTAGTAAGACTTCTTCTGCTTTCTTAATTGCGCTTCTAATAGCCGAAGTCTGTTGCAAGACATCGATACAATACACATCCGCTTCAACCATCTCGATAATCTTACGCAAATGTCCTTCGACAATTTTCAATCGTCGAGCCACATCTTGTTTGGGTGCTAGTTTTTGCTTAACCATAAAATGATTTGTTATTTACCCTTACCCCCTGGGGGTGGGTACTAATACCTTATCTTATTTTCTATAACTAGTCAAATATAAAAATAAAACGATTTTTAATCGTCTTATTTTATAATATTCATATTCATTAAGCATTAGCTACAACCAAGGGTGTAAGAAAAATCTTTTAAAATTAGCTGCAAAAATGGACCAAAATCATCTTGCCAAAATATTACTGAATGGTTTATTAAAAATTCGTCATACGATTTGGCATTTTTTAGCGTTTCATCATCAAATTGTGCTAAATATCCCTGATAAATATTTTGTAACATTTCTTCACCATCAAGTGATTTATGTTTTTGGTCAGTGAGTTCATACAATAAATCACCTTCGCTCGTTTTACCGATTATTACTAAATTTTGACTGGAAATTTCATTCTTATAGTTACTCTCGCCACCAAAGCATTCGTTATTTTCTGCAATAGAATATTGGCTTGTTCCTGTTGCGCCATTTTGCCAAATAATATCAAGTTGTATAGTCTGAATATCATTATCAAGAAGATGAGAGTCTATAAATTTTGATCGATAAGATATCTCATTAAAACAACCCTGGAAAATTGAATAATCGCCTGAATCATAAAGTCCGGGCAAATCTTTCACATTAGCAACTTTTCTTTTCGATCGGTCTATATTTTGACCATTCCTTGATGTTGACAAATTTCGCCAGCCACCTGAGAGAACTTTTTTGTTTTCAAAATATAAATCTCCACCCAAAAATAAATTTTTAATTACAGTATTTTCATCATAAATAAACTTTTTGTGATTGTCATAAACTGTTTCTTCATTAACATAAAGAATTGAATCTTTTCGTAAAAAGGTAAATGAACCCTGCTCTTCAATTAAAAAACTAATAAATTCAGTTCCACAATAAACATCACCACAATTTTCTTTTTCGAGTAGGTATAAATTATCGCCTAAATATTTCCCAGAATCAACGACACCAACCTTGTTGATTGTATAATGTTCATTACCACCTTCAGGTAAATACTGCATGAAAAATATTTCTTTTTCGCTCTTTGGCATTACTTCACAGACATTAGACCATTTTACATCAATAGCATTTTCTTCAGTTTTTAATCTCGCATCGTAATTTGGGGAATTCAATATCGATGACGTAGAAATAACAAAATTATTATTTGACGACTTCTGACTGATTTGTATATTAGAATTAAAATTACGATTAACTAATGGATTAATATTTTTTACGTTTTGAATGCAATCCTGAGATTTAATAATTACAAAAACTAATGTTAAAATTATAAATGCGACAAACATCTTAATTGCAAGGTTGAAACTAATATTTTTCATAATATTTTTATTTTTTAATATTTATATTATAGCATAAATAATTAATACAGACAGGCTAATCTTGTTATGAAGTGTAAATTTATAATTAAGTATCCAATTTACTTTCAGTCTAGAATCTAATGCAACATAATTGGCGCGAAGCGCCAAAAGTGC
>JBAXJQ010000002.1:0-96663 GCA_037137775.1 Candidatus Falkowiibacteriota bacterium
TATGGTCATATCTTAGCCCAGACGGAGTAAAAGCAATAATTTCTTGAATCCAGCTCCCAAATCATTGATTTAATTTCTTAAATGTGTCTAAATAAATTATTGCCTATTTGATAGGCAAAATACCCCAAGGGAGGACGATGACATGGAAATGATCACGTCAAGTCAGGAAAAACAGATCGTTCGTTTAACCGAAAGCGCAGTCAGTAAGGCTGCAACAGAAACCGCCGAAGAAGTTTTGGCTGGCTTGTCCGAAGCACTGGACAAAGAAGCAGTCCAACAAGAGGTGATTGAGAGAGGCAACAACTTGAAGGAAGCGATGCAGACCGTGGTTACTCCGGTAATCCGTCAGATGCTCACAGAATTTTTAGTGAGCTGTATGAGTCTGCATGAAGGCGCCAAGACAATGATTCTGATCAAAGCAGGGGGCTCTAACCCCTACTGCGAAGAAACGCTCGAATGCTGGTTTGACTTTTGGTTTAAAGAGGTTGGGCTCAAAAATTCCAAATTTATCGGGATTACACCTTTTGTCGAACACGCCGGCTACCGTCCCCTGGTACTGCCCAAGCACGAACTGATCACACCGCAATTTTTGTACGACTGTTGCAAAGAACGGTTCAACGGCAAGTGCTGTAAGTGGTGCGACTATTCACTCGACAAGGTCGTGACCAAAAACGATCGTGATCCGAGAGCCGGCGCTTATGTTGTCTGGTTCAAAGATGTGGTCGAAGCCGACGAGAATCTCAAAAATCTCTCGGCCAACACGCTCGTCCAAATGGGCATTCCCGGTATCACTCTGCTCGAACGCGAAGTGATGGAGTATGATCACTTCAATCGCACCAATGGGCATTTGGACATCAACAATGTAACCCTCTGTGGGGGTTCTCGCTATGGCGACGGTGATGTGCCGAGTGTTGGCTGGAGCGACGGCAAGATGTGCGTCGTCCGGTACCGTCCGAATCGCATCATCGGCAGCTTGCGTTCCCGTCAGCAGTTTTCTCTGTAATCCTTTGTTCCTTTATCTCTTGCCCCCACTTTCGGTTTATCTGAAAGTGGGGCGTTGTTTTTTTAAATAATTTAACCTTAGGTAAAAAATTGATTTTATCCGTAGGCATGATACAATTATATCAAGTTAATTACTCATTCAATAATATGGAAAACAATCCAAGTCAAGGAGCGTCGGATTTACCAATTAAGACAGGTGATGGCTGGCGTCATCATTGGCCCAAGGTTTTTGCGTTTGGAGCGGTAGTCGTCTTGGTGGCGGTTGTCGCTTTTATTTTAAGCCAAGGAAAAGGCTTGCAAAAGTTTGGTCTAGGACCAAAGTACGCTGAAGCCTTTGAATTGGTCAGTGACAAGATTTCGCAAGGGGCGGATATTGTTATTAACGTGCCAACCTTCGTGGCTAAAACCGAGGCATCTAGTAGCTTTATTTTTGAACCAGCCATTGCAGGTACCTGGCAGCCAAGCGGCGATGCCACAAAAATGGTGTTTCATCCAGATAAGCCGTTAACGTTGAATCATTTTTATACTGTGGTGGCCAGCTCCACTCAAGGCAAAATTACCAAGGATTTTAAAATAGTCAATCCACCAACCGTGGAAGCGGTTTTTCCTAAAGCCGATTCAGAGGCGAGCGAGACGGCTAATATCACTATTATGTTCAGCCGGCCAATGGTGCCATTAACTAGCTTGGACGAGTTGGCGAAAGTGACCACGCCGGTGGTGATTAAACCAGAAACAAAGGGTAGTTTTTCTTGGATTAGCACCAAGGTATTACAATTTAAACCAGAAACTACCTTGGTCGCCTCGGCTAAATATACGATAGAAGTACAAAAGGGTTTTGTTTCCATGGATAATTTATCGGTCGAGCCGGCTACGGTTAGTTTTACCACTCGACCCTTACGCTATGAAACGTTAACCGAGGGCATGGTGCGGTATAACGAGCCATTTCAAATTCGGTTTAATCAGGCAGTAGATTTGACGCGTACAAGCAAAGAAATTAATTTGATCGTTTCCACAACTAAACAAAAAGTCGAGTTGGCCACCGAATATGGCACGAAAGATATGCTGGGGGCAGATGGTAAGACAACTACCAAAACAACTGATACTACGGTAATTAACATCTGGCCAAAGCAAGATCGTTATGGTCGGGCTAAGTTGTGGGAGTTTAATCAGGCATATAAATTAAAAATTGCCAAAGCATATCCATCCGCTGGTGATATAAATTTGGACGAGTCGCGTGAGATTGGGTTTGTAAGCTCGGATGTTATCTCCTCATTTTCTGTAATGTCATCTTCAACTAATTCGGCAAGTGAAGCATTATTCGATCCTCGAGGCAGTATCGAGGTGACTTTTTTTGAGACAATCGATAAGACTAAGACGCAAATTGTTTCAGACAAAATTAAAACCATTGAATATGGTCAGAAGTGTAAGAAAGATGCCCCCCAGGTTGATGATGAGTCAAAATGTGAGAAGGAAACTGATCAGCAAAAACTAATTATCACCTTTGCGGCTGACCGTATAAAAAGGGGGGAAAAATTTGATTTGAATTTTAAACAAGTGGTTAATACCGAAGGTTTAACCATTAACCGTCAGGATATTGTCAAAACGTTAACTAGTTACCCAGCTTTAAAAATTGAGGGCTCATTTCCAGCCAATAAAGATATCGGCGCCAGTTTGACCGATATGTATATCTGCGCCAACAGTCCATTAATCATACCATCAAGCGACAATCTAACACCGAAAAAAATTGGGCAGTTAGTTACTGCTAATCAGCAATTCGAGGTGCAGTATGTGCCTGGTACTCAGTTGATTGACGCCGATACCTACAAGAGCGAGCAAAAATGCTTGGTGGGGCAATATGAAACATATTTGAACGTTGGAATGATGCCGTTTGCTGATTACAAGTTGCAGTTTAATTTCCAAGATGCCTTTGAGCAGACGATTAAATATGAGCTTAATTTTAAGACCGGCAAATTACCAGATCAGGCCATGAATTTTTATCATTTGCAAGAGGACTACAGCGTTACTGTACCGGGTAAGACTAAAATGACTTTTGCCGCGGTAAATATGGATTTTGTGGATGCAACGATTTGCAAGTTAAAACCAGAGGATTTGATGTATGATTTGGTTAACAGTATCGATTATGCGCAAGGACCGGCTACGATTAAGAATTGCTTGCAAACCATAACCAAGCGGATTAATTTACCAAAGCGGTATTGGGTAAAAAATTATTTTACCTTCAATATTAAGGATTATGTGGGTGATGGCGTGGGGCATTACATGCTAACCTTTACTAACCCTGGCTATCGTGATCAGTCGGAGCAAAAGCGGCAAGTGTATGAACGATCGTATTTAACTATCACAAAATTGAACGTGGTTGAAAAGAAGGTGCAGTTGTGGGACACGGATGAGGATGTGAAGGCAGAGCGTAGTTTAACAGACAAGCAACGCAATCAATTGGATAATATCTATTGGATTACCGATATTACCACGTTGAAGCCGGTGAGTGGGGCTAAAATTGATTATTATATTCAAGATCCCAAGACTGATGCATTTCACAAAACAACTAGCGCCACTACTGACGGTTCTGGTTTGGTTAAAGCTAAACCAGAACAGCGATTGACCGGCGTGGTAGTAACGAACGGTAATGACTCGGCCATTGTGTCTAACGCCAAGTCAAATTTTGGTTGGGCAAACAGTGCCTATAATGATCGGACGATGTATGTCTATACCGATCGTCCAATCTATCGACCAAGTCAGAAGGTCTATTTTAAAGGTATTTTCCGTGTGGGTTACGACGGTAATTATGAAATCTTTAAAGATAAAAAAATACCAGTCAAAGTGTTTGATGCTAAGGACACTGTTATTCTAGAAAAAGAACTGACGGTTTCTGATTTTGGCACCTTTAGTGGCGAGATTGATTTGGACAAGAATGCACCATTGGGACAATATCGTATCGAGGCTAGGGAGACAGGCTATGCCTATTTCGATGTCGAAGAATACGCCCCAGCCGCCTTTAAAGTGGAGACAAAAAGTGAAAAGGAGGAATATATCTCGGGTGATGAATTAACCTTGAATGTTGATGCGAGTTATTATTTTGGCGCACCGGTTGAAGGTGGCAAGGTGACTTATTCGATTGCCAGTCAGAACTATTATTTTGATAAATATCAGGATGGCTATTTCGATTTCGGCAATCCCTGGTATTTCTGTTATGACGGCTGTAGCTATGGGGATCAGTTTTTATTACGAAACACGGCAACGTTGGGCGCAGATGGCAAGGGTGTGATTAAGCAAAAATTGGATATAAATAAATTATTCAACGAAACCGACCGTGCGAGCAAGATATTGTCTATTTATGTAACCGTAACAAATTCCAGTGGGCAGTCGATTACCAGTCAAAAATCGGTTATTGTGCATGCGGGGGAGTATTACCTTGGTCTGACGGCTGATAAAAGTTTTTTAGCCAAAAAGGAAAAGTTCACGCTTAAGGCAAAATCGGTCGATACTTTGGGCAAGGCAGTTAATGCGAATAATTTGTCTTTGCAGCTAAGGCAGATTAAATGGGTTGAGAGCAAGCGTAAAGAGGTTGATGGTTCGTATTATTATAATTGGGAAAAACAATATATCGCCGTTACTGAACAAAAAATTAGCACAAACAATGGTGATTGGCAGAGTGATTTTACCCTTGATAAAGAGGGTGAATACGAAGCACTATTAACTGGCACTGACAAACGAGGTAATCAGGTGCGCACTGCCTATTCCTTATACGTATATGGAGTAGGTCAAGTGGAGGTGATGCCGAGCAATAATAGTAATTTAGAGCTAGAGGCAGCCAAAGACACCCTTGATGCGGGCAAGTCTGAATCGATTATTATTAAATCGCCTTATGTTAAGGCTAAGGCCTTGATTAGTGTAGAGCGGGGCAAGGTGTATGACTATAAAGTGGTGGACGTAAATCAGAATATTTATGAATACAAATTTATAGCCAAGGACGAATACGCACCAACCGTCTCGGTTTCGGTAATCTTAATTTCGGATAAGCCAGAAATCAAGTTTGGCTCAAAGTCATTTAACATCAATTCAAATCAGAAAAAATTAGAGATAACCGCAACGCCGAATAAGGCAGAATATCTGCCAGGGGAGGAAGTAACGCTTCATTATCAGGTTAAAAACAATGCGGGCCAGCCGGTTAAGGCCGAGCTCTCAACTGCAGTGGCGGATATGAGCGTCTTGGCACTAAAAGGTAATCCGAAAAAAGATCCAGTAACTTTTTTCTACGGCTATTTTCCGGAAACGATTTTGACCTCAGCCAACTTTAATAGCTTATTAGTTGAGTTGGATGTGCCTAGTTCGGGCAAGGGTGGTGGCGGAGCCGAACCAAGCGATTTGGCCAAGAAAAAGCGCGGTATTTTTAAAGATACAGCCTTTTGGAGTCCGACCATTATTACAGACGAAAAGGGGCAGGCCGTTAGCCACTTCACTTTGCCCGACAATTTAACTACCTGGCAGATTGAATCAGTCGGGCTAACGCAAGACACCAAATTGGGTGTGGGTTATAAAGAATTTATGGCCAAAAAAGAGGTAATGTTGATACCACAGAAACCACGCTTTGTTTTGCCTGGTGATATGTTTATGGTTGGCGGCAAGGTTTTTAACCAGACCAAGGAAACGCAAAAATTATCCGTGACTTATTCTAGTAATGATTTGAAATTAATTCAGGCCAAGGCAGAACAACAAATCGAGTTGAAGGCGGGCGAGACGACTAATGTTTATTTTGCTGTTAGTTCGCCGGCCAACACCACGATTAAAAATTACAGTTTTATTATCTCGGCCAAAAATGATCGCTACGAAGACACGGTTGAAAGCACTTTGCCGGTGGCAGAAAATAATACCTACGAAACTGTAGCTACGGCCGGCACGATTACTGGCGAGGAGCAAGCCACGGAATATATTTACCCACCAAGTAATATTGTAAAAGATAAGGGCGGCTTAACCATTAACACGGCCGCCACCTTAGCGGGTTACACCGCCGATTCACTAACTTTCCTTTTGCAGTATCCTTATGGTTGCAGCGAGCAAATCGGGACTAAGTTGAATGCTATCGCGGCCATACGGTCCGGCATTATCGTCGATAATCCGAACAATCCATTAAAGGATCGCAAGATCGAATTTGGCGGCCAGTCCTACACCCAGGATGAGGCGGTGGCTTATGGATTGAGCGAGCTTAGAAAAAGTTTTAACAAAGAAGAAGTAACTGGAATGTATTATTTCAGTTATTATGCTGGCGGCCAGGCGAGCTTTCCGTTAACGGTTTATTTGGCTGAAGTGTTAAGCAATCTTCGCGACGCTGGTTTTAAAGTGGATAATGATTGGTTGGATGAAATCGGAGAAACGTTGCGCTATGGATTATATACTAGTGGCGAGGGCATTGATACTTATAATCATGTAATTCAAGCACTTCGTGTTTTAGCGCGTTTGGACCCAAAAAATGCAAATTATCAGGTTTTAGGTAGTAGCGCCATGAATAAACAATTTATCAATGAAAAAGCCAGTAATTTAACCTTGATTCGGCTCTTAGAAATTATCGGCAGGCCGGAATCGAAAATCGATAAAGAAACGGCCGATGTCCTTGTAAAGATTTTAGAAAATCGTATCGTAATCGATTCGCGCGGAGCCTATCTTCGACCGAATGGCAACCTGATGTGGGACTATTATGAGAATCCGATCCAAGATACGGCGCAGTTCATCAACGTGGCAGTTCAGCAGAAGCGTGAAATTAAAGAATATGATAATATGCTTCGCTGGCTGTTACGCAGTCGCAGTAAGGATGGCGCCTGGGAGACAACCAACAACACCATTGCTGTTGTCACTGCGTTAGGCCGTTATGCCAAGTGGCAGAAAGAGGACAAGTCAGATTTCGATGTAAAACTGCTCTTGGGCGGACAGGTGAAATTCAATTGGAGCTATGGCCCAGCTAATATAGGAGTCCAGAACGCCGGCTTCCTGGCTATGAACAACCTCACTCAAGGTGCACTTAACCAACTAACCATCTCCAAGTCCGTGCGCAACAAAAATAAGAACAATCTCTACTATGATATGTCGTTCAAATATTATCTGCCAGCCGATCAGATTGCTCCACGCGATGAAGGCTTCTTGATCAAGCGCAATTGGTATCAACTAGCAGATAAAAAATTAGTGACACCAGTGCAGACCGCCAAGATGGGAGAATTGTTGCATGGCGTAATTGATGTGACAGTTGGTAATGGCCGCAACTTTGTTGCCATTGAGGACTTTATTCCTGCTGGTACCGAGTTGGTGAACTTCAATTTAGCCACCGAAGATCAATCCATTAGATCAGAAGGGGATTCAAATTCGGACGAAAATAAACCAAAGGAAAATTTAGATTCGTTCGAGCGTTTATATCCAAACCAAGAGGAGTTACGCGATGATCGCCTGTTCCTTTTCACCGAGCGGCTTGAACCAGGCATCTATCGCTACGAATATTATGTCCGCGCGTTGATTCCGGGTAAATTTATTCACATGCCAGCCATGGCGAGTGAGATGTACTTTCCGGAAAACTTCGGACGGACCAAGGGAGAATACTTTACCATAACGGAGAAATAATTATTTCCAAAAAAAGTACCGACTCGTATGAGTCGGTACTTTTTTAGAGCAGAACAATAAAAAATAACTTTTAGTCTTTTTTAATATAGACAGTAACTGCTTCTGTTTTGTTGATGGTTTTGGCGGTAATAATAAACAGTCCAGTTTTTTTCGGTTGGAAAATTGCTTTATCGCTGTGATTTAGCAATGCATCATTAACCAACCAATCGACTGGCTCACTGGCAGAAAGAATGATTTGCGTATTTGGTTCGAGTAAAAATTCATCACCATCGTACGGCTTTAGAATTAGCTTTTTGGTTAGCAATACATTTTTTGATAACTCATAATCGTCATTAGCTAAGCCGTATTCAATAGTGCCAGCAGCGGGATACTCTTTAATCAGTTTAAAATCAAAGGGTGTATTTTTGTTAAATTCAGAATTATACATAAGGTTCATGGCTTCGCGCCAAATTTTGCCGGCGCCAGCCGTGCCTGAGACCTGGTCCATGGCCGAGTTGTCGCTATTGCCAACCCAAACGCCAACTAAAAAATCTGGGGTATAGCCCATGGTCCAGCTGTCGTGGTATTCGCGTGAGGTGCCGGTCTTTAGGGCATAGTTGGTGTGAGGTAGGTTAAGGTTGCTGGCTAGGCCAAACTGTTCAACCCCGGCGAGGCGATCGGATAAAACTTTATTAATCAATTCGACATATTTTTGGTCGAATATTTTTTTGTTTAAATTTAAATAGTTAATGCTATTTGGTAATTGGCTTGAAGATAAGTTTAGTTTAAGCGGTGTTAACTTACCATTTTGGGCAAAGGTAGAAAAATAATAAGAAAGGGTTAAGAGATCTGTTTCAAATCCACCCAAGGCTAAGCTAAGTTGATAGTTGGCAATTGGTTGAACAGTTTTAAGCTTCAAGTCTTTTTCTAGAAAATTATTAAAGGTATCTATGCCGACATATTCTAAAACTTTGACCGTTGGCACGTTCAGGCTGTTGGATAGGGCGTAGTGCAAATTGACGATGCCGTGATATTTATAATCATAATTTTTAGGATAAAAAGCAAAACCACCATCGATTAAATATTTATACTCTTTGTCGTCGACTAGTGAATAGGGGCGTAAATTTTTTTCAAAACCTTTAGCGTAGATAAACGGCTTGATAGTCGAGCCAATGGGGCGGGGTTTAATGGCCATATTGATTTTATAGCCATATGCGTCGGTGGTCGGGTCGGGGCTACCAACAATTGCCAAGAGTTGGTTTTCTGGTTGTTTAATAATCACAATAGCTCCGTTAAAGGTTTTTTTACCCTGCAGCGATTCAAGATTGCGTTTTAATATCGAGCGTAAAGTATCGGCTAGTTGATTGTCGATAGTTAAGTTGCAGTTTGATTGGCAGACTTGGCCAAGACTATCGAGTTCAAAATAATTATTATTTCGCCGATAGGTTGAGAGGTCTGTTTTTGTAACCGTTACGACTGACTCAAAGTCTTCTAATATGTATTTCAGTCCCAAACGTTGACTTAAGGCTAAGGCAGTTTGGGTGTTATTTTTTTCTAGTGGCGAGAGATTAGATGGATTACTAATCGTGGCTAAAAGTTTAAGCATTTGAGGTTCGCTCAACTGTTCTGGTGGGAGATTGAAATAATATCGACTGGCTTCGGCCAAGCCCTGAGCTTGATGGCCAAAATATACAGAATCGAGATACATGGCTAAGATTTTTTCTTTTGATTGACTAATCTCCAGGCAAAGGGCATAGAACGATTCTGATAATTTATTGCGTATGGTGCGATTGTTTTCATGGCCAAGCAGAATTTTGGCGAGTTGTTGGGTGATGGTACTTGAACTAGTATTCGCCTGGCCGAATAGTTTGTGCCAAAAAGCCCGGGCGATGCTAATAGGGTTGGTGCCCAAATGAAGATAAAAGTGTTTGTCTTCTTTAGTTATTAAGAATTGAACAAAACGACGAGGTAAGGTTTTGGTTGGCAGGGTATAGTTTCCTAAGGTATTTGGTAAAATTGCCAAGGTGGTATTATTTCTATCAGTAATTACTATAGATTTTTGTGATTCGTAGTTTGTAACTAGCTTGCCCGCATAAAAATTCGTCACGCTTTTAATGGTAAAAAAAAGCAGGGCGGAAGTTAATAAAGCCAGTACTATTGTGCGCGTTATTTTAGGGGTTATTTTCATATCTATTATTGTAGGTAATCGTTTGTTATTACGCAAATAGAAAAGTAGTAAATTTTTTTAACTTTGAAATAACTATGTTATAATATAACTATATAAGTTATGTGTATTAAATGTCTAAATACAACCAGAACCCCACTCTTATATTAAAATTTTTTACTTTTTTTATTCTTATTATTTTTAGTTTGGCGTTTCTCGCTCACCGTAGCGAAGCCGCGGTGTTTTCCCATAACCAAAGCCAAGGTAGCCGTGACACCGAGGTCAAAGCACTGCAGCAGTATTTAAATACTCATGGCTATCCCGTGGCTCGTACTGGTGCTGGCTCAAAAGGGCAGGAAACTGCCGTATTTGGTCCGGCAACCAAACAAGCCCTCATTCATTTTCAGAAGGATAATCATATTACGCCAGCCAATGGCTATTTTGGTCCGGCCACCCGCAAGGTCATGGCTACGGTGCGGAGTGCCGCAGGCACTACGCCAACCCCCAAAAATACCCCAACCACTTCATTACCTAAGCCCAATTCATCAACACCCTCAGTAATTATAGAATCACCTAAGTCCACTACCACAGAAATCATCCCAATCCCCACGTACACCATCGGCGGTACCATCATGGGACTCACGGGGCAGATGACACTCAGAAATAACACCACTGATCAACTCATGCTCACTCCAAACAGTGCCAGACTATTTACATTCACAACATCACTCCCCACTGGGACAAACTATTATGTAACCGCTACCCCCGGGAGTATCACCGAGCACTGTTACCTCATCAATAACTCCGGCATGGTTGTTAGTACGAATATCACCACCATTCAAATCGCCTGCAGTACGACGCTAGCTGAGTCAACACCCATTAACCCGTTTACTAACCCCATCATCCCTAGTAGTGCACCCACTATCCATGAGCTTAGCTACACTACCGATGGTAACGGTATCATCACTGGTTCCTCCACCCAGAGTATTACGCTCAACACCAATGGTACCGAAGTAACCGCTACTCCGAATATTAGCTATCACTTTATCACCTGGAATGATGGTCTCACTAACCAGACCAGAACTGATAGTAATATCAGAAGTAATCAAACCTATACTGCTAGCTTTACTATTAATAACTATACGATAACCTACACAGCTGGTGCTAACGGCACCCTTAGTGGTGTCACCACCCAGACCGTGGCTTATGGAAGTACCGGTACTGAGGTAGTAGCTATTCCTGATGCGAACTATCATTTTGTTAGTTGGAGTGATGGGGTATTAACGGCTACGAGGACGGATAGTAATGTTACCTCGTCTTTAGCAGTGACGGCTAGTTTTGCTGATTGTGGAGAAATAGTAACTGATGCTCGGGATGGCAATACGTACCCAACCGTGAAAATTGGTACGCAATGCTGGACGCAAAAAAATATGGCCTATTTGTCCAGCGTAGTACCAAGCGCAATTGGTAGCACCGCAGTGCCATATTACTACGTGCCACAGTATCAAGGGGTTGACGTTACTGAGGCGAAGGCCACAATAAATTATCCTATCTATGGAGTACTATATAATCATCCCGCTGCGTTAACTGCTTGTCCGACTGGTTGGCACCTGCCTTCAGATGCTGAATATACCACGCTGACTTCTTTTTTGGGCGGTGAGGCAGTTGCAGGAAATAAATTAAAATCATCATCTTCATGGGATGGCACCAATACCGTTGGTTTTAACGCCTTACCTGCCGGCAATCGCGATACAAATACTGCATTTTATTTTGGCTCCGATACAGTTCTTTGGTCAGATTTAATTAGTGGTCAAACTGCTTGGAATCGTTTTTTACAAGTCACTGCTTCAAATGCATTGCGTTTTGCTGATAATCGAGGGCTTGGTGGTTCTGTGCGATGTCTTAAAAATTAACCTTTTATTGGTTTAGTGTAAAATACAAAATCGTGGTAAAATATAAGCATAATATTTTCTATGCCATCGCTTAAAAAAAATCAAACCAATTACGCCTTTATTGCTTTATTATTGCTTTGTGTTGTTTTAACCTTGAATATGCTTCAAGGTTTTTTTCAGTTGTTGGGCTTGGCGGCAATTTTGGCTATTATGTTTTTGCCCGTGCATCGCTTTTTGGTTAAACATTTAAAAAATGAAACCGCCTCGGCTTTGCTAACGGTTTTTGGCATTGTCGCATTAGTGGTGGTGCCACTTTATTTTATTGGGCAAATTGCCGTTATGGAGGCAATGGGCATGTACTCACAGTACAAGGAGGGAGGGCTAGCCATAAATCAACAATTTTTAGTTGAGCATCTACCACAAAGCTGGCAACAAGCTGCCATTACCCTAATTGATAATGCTTCAAAGAAAGCGAGTGTCTGGGCACAATCCTTTACGCTTGATATTCAAGCCATAGTATCCAATATTGCCGGCTTTTTTTTCTTAACCTTTATTTTGTTTTTTTCAATTTATTATCTCTTAAAGGATAATGAAAAAATTAAAAATTATTTCGACGATTTGCTGCCCTTGCCAGCCAAACGGGTTAATGCCTTATTTGAGCGAATTGGTACTAATATCGACGGCATCGTAAAAGGTAGTTTTTTAAATGCTATTATGCAGGGTTTTGCTGCCTTGGTTGGTTTTTTACTTTCCGGCTTACCACAACCAATTTTATGGTCTGCCTTAACTGTTATTTCTGCTTTTGTACCAGCGGTTGGCACTAGCCTAGTCTTAATTCCAGCGATTATTTTCTTGCTCTTGTTTAAAAGCCTTACCTCAGCAATAATTTTAACTGTTTGGTTCTTGGTGGTACACCAAACATTAAACAACATCGTTGGTCCTAAATTAATTAGCGCCAAAGCCTCTATGCATCCGCTAATTACGTTATTAAGTATTTTAGGTGGTTTAACCTATTTTGGCGCTTTTGGCTTTCTGTTTGGTCCGATTGTGGCTGGCATTACGATTGCCTTAATCGATGAGTATAAAATTTATAAATAATTTATTTTGAATAAAAATTATGTTTTTTAACAAAATTTTTTTACAAACTTTTGTGGTTTTTGGTTTGTTTTTTTTGGTAAAAATTACCAATGTTAGTGCAGCTACTTATTTCATAGATTTTACAAGTGGTAGCGATAGTGGCTCGGGTCTAACTACTAGTACGGCCTGGAAGCATATCCCTTGGGATGATAATTGGACGGGTGTTGTTAAAACCTTTAGCGCCGGAGATATCGTGGCTTTTAAGCCAGACACAACGTATACTGGATCTTTAATACAAATTAAGCAATCAGGCACTACTTCAAATCCGATAGTGTTATCAGGATCACCTGCAGATTGGGGTAGTGGCACACAAAATGCAAGTTTTTCTGGCAATGCTGGTTTATGGGATGGTGTATTTACTCATAAGTCGGCAACAAATTATTCCTATGTGACTTTTCGTGATATGATTTTTAATACTGGAGATGGTCAGGGTTTTGTGATTGCACCTGACAGTGGCACGCTTGGCGGCACGCATTACATCAATAATTTGATTTTGAAAAATATTGAAGTCAAAAATTTTGCGGGCAGTTATTATGGTAATTATTTTCTCCGGGCTAATAACTTACAATTAGACAATGTTAGTTTTCATGATAATTTATCAGGTGGCGCAAGAATTGAAAACTCACTTAATGTTTTGGTAAAAAAATCTGAATTTTATAATAACGGATCCGGTGGTAATATTGATGGTTTGTTTTTGGGGTCTGATGGGGTGGGTAATGATATTACTTTTGTTGTGCAGGATAGCAGAGCCTGGAATAATGGAGTCGGTGGCACTGGCAGTGGTTTTGACACTTCGAATTCAAATAGCAGTACAATTTCTTCAGCTATTTTTGAAAGGAATATTTCTTATTCGAATGGAAATTATGGTTTTTCTGGTTCTAGTGCAAATGGAATTTGGCGCAACAATATAGCACTAAACAACGAATCTAACTTTTCTTTTTATGAATCAGGTAGTTGTGCTTATTATAACAATACTTCTTACAACCCAAAATATTGGGCGTTCTCAATTGATGAGGAAGGTGGCACCGAGCAGACAATTTGCACTCTAAATAATAATATTGCCATGAAGGATGCTGCGTTTGACAGTGAGATTAATTATGGCGGAATAAACATCGAAGCCGGAGTTGCATATACTGGGGATAATAACAATGTTTTTGAGCTTGATGGTAATTGGGGGCGATATAATGGAGTTGATGTTAATTCTACCACCTGGAAGACCTTGTCCACCCAGGATCAGAATAGTAAGAATGTTAATCCTCAGTTTTTGGCTCAGGGCACCACAACCGACCCCATCTATTACATGTTACAAGTGTCTTCTTTGCTGAAAGATTCTGCCGTAACTGTGGCTGGTTTTGCAAATGATTTTGTTTCTATGGTCAGGCCACAGGGTTCCTCATGGGACATTGGTGCTTTTGAAATTGAGGTGGTGCAAACTCCGCAAGCCTCTTCAACTGGTGGCACCTATACGCAGGTTCAATCAGTTACATTAACTTCAATCACTACAAGTTCAACCATATATTATACCTTAGACGGCTCTGTGCCGAATGCCTCGTCAACTCTCTACGCAACACCGATTTTAATAGCCACTTCATCTATGTTGAAGGCCATTGCTGTAAAACCCAATAGCATTGATTCTGCTATTATGACTGAATCATACATAATTAACATTGTATTGCCAGTACCAACCATCTCAACCACAACTCCCTTAACCGGCCCTGTTACGGGCTCAACCACTATTACTATAATGGGCAGTAATTTTGTTAGTACGCCGTCAGTAACAATAGGTACATCAAGTGCAACAAATGTACAGTTTATCAGTTCATCATCTATCACGGCCTTGACACCAGCTAATTCAGTGGGTGTATATAGTATAGTTCTGATCAACCCTAATGGACAGTCGGCTACGGCCACGAATGCTTATACTTACGTTGCCTCTATAACCCCTCAAGCCATTTCTCCAAGTGCCACCCCAGCTGGCGGTACTTATACACAAGCACAATCGATTACATTAACTTCAATCACTACAAGTTCAACCATATATTATACCTTAGACGGTTCTGTCCCTAGTACTTCTTCAACAGTATATTCAGGATCAATTAGTATAAACAACAGCGCCACCCTTAAAGCAATAACTATTAGATCAGGTTATATCGATTCTGCTATTATGATTGCATCATACGTAATTAACATTAGTACTGGTGGCGGAGGGGGCGGCTATACACTACCACCAACTATTCCAGCCACAACGACAATACCGAAGTCAGCAACAACAACCTCTAGTACAACCTCGGCAAGCACAACCATTCAAAAAGCAACTTCAACAAAGCCCAAAGTTGTTACCATGGTGAAGTTAACCGAAAGTCAGTTGTTGATGCAAAGCAATAAAAACTTAGATCAATATATTCGTGATCTCAAATTAAAAAAAGATAGCAAAGCTCAGAAAAATTCTATAATAAAATATACTACACCTTTAGTAAAAGCAGACAAAAAAATTTCCCAAAGTCAGATTTTTGCAATTAATAATTTTTTAGTCTATGGCACCCAAAGTACTAAAAAATTATCTATAAATAAAAGATTTTTGGCTATAAAAAAATTTAAAGCACAGTTTAAAAAATTGCCAAAATCAGAAAGTGATTGGGTGCTGGTTTTTAAAATTGCAAAATCAATTAAATAGTTGCAAATAATTTTTTGTAAAGTATTAAGAGGGTGGGGCGAATATTTCTAATTGTTAGTATTGACAAAAATTGAAAAATGTGCCAAGGTTGGGCTACTTAACTTTATTTATGAAAAGTAGCACAACCGGCATTGTTATTATTGGCGTATTGCTGGCTTCGATTTTTTATCCAAGCCATCAATTTTTGCGTGCCGAAGGTGGTTTTTCTGCTAGCAATTTTTTTATTAATTCAACTAACTTACCACAAGAAACAACGGACTCGGTTGAATTGACTGCTGAATTAGAACCAAATTTAAATAAAGTAGCAGAACTTTTTTTACACGCAACCACTACTGACAATTTAGTTCGACTAGACGTTATTGTTGATCCTCATGGTCAATCAATTAACCTGGTTAATGCGCCATTAACCTATTCTAGTAGTACGTTGCGCTTAGTTAAAACCGATTACGACAGTTCGGCGTTTTCGTTGTTTTTATCAAATGTTGATACAGCTGGGTCAGTTTCATTTGTTGCTATGCAACCAGCTCCGGGAATTAATACGCGTACCATCGTTACTAGTTTTTATTTTGAAGTAATAGGACAAGGCCCTGCGTTGTTTACGGTTGGCACGGATGCTGAGGTGATGGCAAATGACGGTTTTGGTACCAATATTTTAGCTAAAAGTAGTGGGGCTATTTGGGAATAATTTATATTCAAATAAGGCATAACCAAACCCCGTAATAAGGCGGTTTTTTTTTGCATTTTGTGATAAAATAAGTTAAGGTTATTTTACTAAAATTGTTATATGTATATTCGAGACGACAAAATTGCCGAATTAATGGCCAAGAGCCACGCCGAACTTGATCGGCTAATAAACCAGGTGGTTGAGGGTGTTAATGTGGATGCAGCAGAGCGTAAAGCGCTTTTTGAGGAGTTTAAGGATAAGTTAATAAAACACATGAAAATTGAGGAGGATAGTGTTTTTGGCTTAAAAGAACTTCAAGGAGGGGCAGTGGTCGATACTATTTGGAAGCTATTAAAAGATCATTTAGCCATTGCCGAACAAGTGGCAGAAATTGAATCAGATATAATGTCGGGGCAAGACGTCCGCTTATCCGAACTAGCTCAGTTAATGTACAACCATCAAGTCTTGGAAAACACTTCTTTGTATCCGTATTTGGATAAAAATTTACCACCGATGGAGCGTGAAAATGTGTTAAAAAAAATTTCAATATTAGTCTAACCATATGCCAATTATTATTGGAGTGTCAGGCAATCGAGGCAGTTTTTCGGAGGAGGCGGCAACCTATTATTGCCATAAAGAAAATATTTCAGAATATCAGATTGAATATCTGATTGGAATGGATAATGTGCTCAATGCCTTAACGGCCGGTAAGATTGAAATTGGAATTTTTCCAATCGAAAATTCAAATGGCGGCATAGTGTATGAATCGGTTTATGCCATGAGCAGATATATTTTTACCATTGAACAGTTGTTCGAAATTGATATCAAGATGAATTTGCTTGGCAAGCCAGGTGTTAAGACTGCGGATATTAAAAAAATTGTTTCACATCAGCAAGCACTGCGGCAGTGTCGGATGTATCTGAAGCGCGTCTGGCCAGAGCTTGAGTTGGAGGAGTATGTCGATACAGCAAGTGCAGCCAAGGATTTATCAGAGGGGAAGCTTGATTCAACTTGCGCAGTTATCGCTCCACTAGTTTGCGCCGAATTGTATGGATTGGATGTGCTTGAAGCAAGTATTCAAGATCTGAAATTTAACTTTACTACTTTTATCGCCGCTCGCCAGCCAAAATAATATGTCGAAGCGTATAAATAAAACAACGATTGGCTTGATTGGCTTCGGTCGTTTTGGTACGTTATTAGCTGCAATTTTGGGTTGCGATTTTAAGGTTGTAGTTTTGCGTCGTCGGGGCTCAGTAGAAGAATTAGCGCGGGCAAAACAGGTCGGTGCTGAGGTGGTTGATTTAGCTATAGTGGCGACTTGCGATATTGTGGTGTTAGCTGTTCCAATTTCTGAAACGGAGACTATGATCAAACAAATTGCCCCCCTTATGAAAGACGGCGCATTATTAGTTGATACTTGCTCAGTTAAGGTATTGCCTTGTCGGTGGTTAAAGAAATTCGTACCAAAAAATATTGAAATCATGGGTACCCATCCGATGTTTGGACCAGTAACTTCTCAATTTAATCTCGAAGTAATGTCTTGGCATCTCGCTGGTTTGCAAACAGTCTTGTGTCCGCTACGCATAAGTGATGTTAAATATAAAAGTATAAAAAAATATTTAACCGATTTACAGTTGGAAGTGATTGAAACCACCCCCGAAGACCATGACCGTCAGAATGCTAAAACGCTTGGTCTAGTTCATTATCTTGGTCGTTCTCTTTTGGCTGCTGGGGTGAGTGAACAGCGGATTTATACACCAGGCTATCTCGATTTGCTAAAAATTTTACCACACACGACAAGTGATAATTGGCAGCTATTTTTTGATATGAATAATTTTAATCCGTACGCCGATGAGATGCGTGAGCGTTTTATTGCTGGCGGCTTAGAAATAGAGGAAAAGGTAATTACTTCTCGTTCTGAGGATATTTTGGAGCAGAAGCGAGCTTTGATCGATTTGTATGATCAGCGTATTACTGCATTGCTCGGGCGCCGTTTCGCCGTTGCCAAAGAAATTGGCATTCTTAAAAAAGAGCGTGGTTTGCCATCTACGGTTACAAGCAGGGAAGTAGAAATAATTACTACCTTGGCAAAAAATTCACGGTTAGACAAGAAATTTTTAACCGCGCTGTATCAGGTAATTTTTGCTGAGTCTAAACGTCAGCAAACACAATAACATGCAATTATCCAAACGCATTCAAAAAATAGAAGAATCTGGCATAAGAAAAATATTTGCCTTGGCGGCCGAGCGAGGAAACGAGTTTGTCAATCTTTCTATTGGTCAGCCCCATTTTCCAGCACCAGCTGCGGTCAAACAAGCCGCTATTGCGGCAGTTGAGGCGAATCGCAGTACGTACACTCCGACTGCTGGTTTACCAACCTTGCGTGAATTAATTGCTGGTAAATTGCGAAATAAAAATAATATTATTGCAATGGCCGAGCAGACGCTTGTTACTAGTGGTGCCTCGGCTAGCTTGCTTTTAGCTTTCAGTGCAATTTTTGATGAAGGCGATGAAATTATTCTACCCGATCCGTATTTTGTTTTGTATTATGAACTGTTGCAGTTTTTGGGTGTAAAAATAAAGTTACTCGACACCTATCCAACGTTTCAAATTGATGCCAGTAAAATTGCACCGTTAATAACTGACAAAACGAAAGCGATTTTAGTTAATTCACCAAACAACCCAACTGGAGCGGTTTATACACGAGAAGTTTTAGAACAAATTGCCAGAGTGGCTAAAGCTCATGATTTGATTGTTATCTCAGACGAGATTTATGAACCGTTTGATTATGAACATCAGTTCGTTAGTATCGCGAGTATGTATCAGAACACAGTCACGATAAACGGTTTCTCTAAAAGTCACTCAATTACTGGGTGGCGTCTCGGCTATGCCCATGGACCACAGGAGATTATTTCAGCGATGAACCGGTTGCAACAGTATTCCTTTGTCTGTGGCCCTTCAATCGCTCAGTATGCAGTCATGGATGCCTTTGACGCCTCTATTAAAGACGGGGTAGCACTATATCAAAAAAATCGGGATTATTTATTTCAAGAACTTTCGCAATATTATGAATTTAACAAACCGGCCGGCGCTTTTTATGCTTTTATTAAAGCGCCTGGCGGACGGGTAGATTTTATTGATGAATTAATTGCCCACAAATTATTGGCCGTACCAGGCAGCGTATTTTCGTCACGCAGTGATTATTTTCGTATATCGTTTGCGGTTGAACCAAGCATCTTGGAACAAGGCGTGGCAATTCTTAAATCTATAGCCAAAACATAATATGAATCCAGATCCAATATTACAAATTAATAATCTAACCAAAACGTATAAAAAGTTTACGGCCGTTAATGACGTTAGTTTTGAGGTGCGGCCAGGAGAGATTGTTGGTCTGCTAGGGCCAAACGGCGCTGGCAAAACTACAATTATTAATATGGTTTTAGGTGTTTTAGAAAAAAGCAGTGGCACCATGCAGTTGAACGGCTTTGATATGACTGCTGATCGCACTAAAACCAATCAAGATATGAATTTTGCTGCGGTGTATGCTCATTTGCCTGGCAACTTAACCGTCCGTCAGAATTTATATGTGTTTAGTTTGTTGTATAGTATTAAAAATGTAAATAAAAAAATTAACGAGGTGTTGGTTGAATTTGATTTGGTTAAATTTGCGAACACAAAGACTGGTCTACTTTCTTCAGGTGAGCAGAGCAGAGTGAATTTAGCTAAAGCCACGCTTAACGACCCTTGCTTACTCCTTTTTGACGAGCCAACCGCATCGCTTGATCCTAGTACATCACAATTAATTCGCGACCGCATTCGCCAGCATGTGACGGACAAACAGGCAGCGGTGCTGTGGACTTCGCATAATATGCAAGAGGTAAGCTTGATTTGCGATCGCGTTTTATTTTTATCCCGAGGAAAAATATTACTCGAGGGTGATCCCAAAACACTGCCACAAGCACATGGCAAAGCTGACCTAGAAGAATTATTTATTGCAGTAGCAAGAGAACCATTATCATTAGATCAAACCGTATGAGTTTCATTAGAATTTGGGCAATTTTTGTTCGGCAGTTATTTTTACTCTACCGCAATCCAACGCGGTTGATTAATATTTTTTTGTGGGCAACAATCGATGTGTTTATCTGGGGATTGTTAACGAGATATCTTGACACCATTGGCCAATCGGCGTTTAGTTTTACCACGGTGTTGTTTGGCGCGATTATTCTTTGGGAGTTATTGGTACGTGCTCATCAAGGCTCGATGCTGCCATTTTTGGAAGATGTGTGGACGCAAAACTTTATTAATTTTTTTGCCTCACCTCTGAAACTGGGAGAGTATGTTGCTGGCTTGGTACTATCAAGTATTTTTACGAGCACTATTGGCTTTGGTGGCATTGCTTTGATGGCAGGACTATTTTTCGGCTTTAATATATTACTGCTCGGATTTTGGCTCTTACCTTTTTTAATAATATTATTTATTTTCGGCATCGCCCTGGGCATTTTTACTGGTGGTTTAATTATGCGGCTCGGCCCAGCAGCAGAGTGGATTGCCTGGCCGATATCAGCAATTATCAGCCCATTGGTCGGAATATTTTATCCAATTTCGGTCTTACCGAGTAAGGTGCAATATATTTCTCATGCGTTGCCGCCGACGTATGTGTTTGAAGGTATGCGACAGTTGGTTTTGGCTGGTCAATTTACGCCTAAACTGTTATATCCACTAGCAATCGGTTTTGGCTTGTCATTGGTTTATTTAGTTGCCGCGTATTTATTTTTTGCCTGGGTGCATAAAATCGCTTTGCGGCGTGGCTTGATTGCTCGGTTTGGGACTGAAACCACAACTTAAATTGATATTAATAATATGCTGTGTCCAAATTGTAAAACTGTAACCAAAATTGTTAATTTAAAAACTAAATACGGTGCTGATTTATTGTTAGATCAATGTCCAGGATGTGGCGGTATTTGGTTTGATGATCAGGAAATATATTTACCAACCCATATCAATTTTGAGCAAATTGATTCAGTTAACGCAGTGGCTTTAACAAATGTAGTTTCAGTGGCTGAACCCCTGTTTTGTCCTCGCGATGGAAATCAATTAACCATTTTTAGTGATCCAAATTTCCCCAAAGATATTAAAGTAGAGTCGTGTCGATTGTGTGGCGGTTTTTGGTTTAACCGTGGTGAATACGCCCAATTTTTTAATGAGCGTGCTAAAAAAATAGCCGCAAAAGATGCAGCTAAAGACAATCCTGATCAACTTGATGAGCAGATAGGAAAATTATTATCCAGCAGTGCCGGCTCACAACAATATGCAACACTCGGTCGACTAGGTAGTTTTTTAAGCACTCCAATAAAACCCAATAGTCGGCTTGGCAGTTTAACCGGTATCAGTGAAAATTCTAATGATTCTACGACAGAAGCTTTAAGCACGACTATGATGATTGTGCGAATTCTGTTGCGACTTTTTTTAAAAGTCTAAGCAAGCTATTCAGCGAAATATTTTTTCTTCCAATTATAATATTGCGCATAATCGTACGGTGAAAGTAAATTTGCATCAAGTTTGTAACTATCTGTGATGCGTGCTGGAGCGCCGTATTGCATATCACGCGAACCATCATTTTTAGTTTGGTTTATATAGATTTCATACTCGTTCATCCCCAGGAGGTTCGGGTATTTTTTTCGATCGTCAAAAATCGAACGACCTTCGAATAGAGTAGGTGAATTGATGTTTAAGATGTGTAAAATTGTGGGGGCAAAATCAATGCCAGAACTATACATATCGACAGTACGCGGCAGTTGCGTATAAGGCGAATAAACCATGAAAATAATTTCATCATAAAACGTTATTTTTTGGCCAACGCTGTCTAGTAAAAATTTATTTTCTTTATTATCATAGACCGAGGGGAAGATTGCATGATCAGCTACCGTAATAATCATAGTGTTGTTGGCTAATGGACTTTTTTTGAAGTCAGCCCAAAAATGCAAGAAGGCGTCATCAGTCGTGTGGACTGAGTTCAATAGATTATTTTTTCCATCTTGGTACAGTACTTCGTCTTTAGCAATGTCGAATGGCGGATGAGAATCAACCGTGGAAAGCATCATAATAAATGGTTGTGGTTTTTTTTCTGCCATGGCGAGTAACAGTGGCATGGTTTGATGGTCGGAATAGCCCCAGGATAATGGTTTGCCAGAAATAAGCTGGGCGACCTCCTGCTTGCCAATAATTTCATCTACCGCCATACCGCCGACAATTTTGTCTTTATCGGAATAGTTTTTATCCACCGAAGTCATGTATGTTGCAGATTTATAATTGCCATGTTTTTTGGCAATTTCAGGCAAACAGGAAAAACGCATTGATTTGTAACTTTGTGTTTTTTGAATATCGTCATGCCCGGTGGGGGGTAAAAAAGAACACAATTCAGACAAGATACCTGTAATAGTGGGTGTTGAGGCGTTATAGAATTTTTTAAATACTGTGGTTTGTGGATCTTTAGCCATGGTCTCAAGACCTGGAGTAATGCCGGGTACTTTAGGGTTGTTATATACGCTCGTCAAGCGAGCAGAAAAAGATTCGAGAAAGAAAATAATTACGTTTGGCTTGGTGTTGTTCGAATTAATTTGTGGTAAGGCAGTATCAGGTGCAAAAATATTCGATCGGTACGTGGTAAGATTTTGTCTATCATACATCAAACCGAATCGTTCTAGTTTGTCAAAAATTTTTGGGTCGATTGCCACGGCCGCGTTTGTGTCTTCGGTATAGTGGCCGTAAAATGTTTTGGCGATTAAATATTCCGGTGTATTTTTATAGACTGGTAGAGCTAACGCAATTAGAATGGTCATTACCAAAATCGGCGCATGATAGAAGTGCCAGTATTTGGCCGGTGAACTTTTTCTAACCTTAATAGTTTTGCGGATGATTTTGTAGAGAAACAAATAGATTGCGCCAGAGGCTAGGGCTAAACTGATAAAAAACGCATCACCTAACAAGCCAGAAGAACCTTTTGCATATTGGAGCATTACCGGGCTTAATAATAGTCCGGAAAAATGTAACAACCCTATATTGATAATCCAAATGAATTGTAGCAAGCAAAAAATAATTATCGCGCCAATGGTAAAAATTGTTTTTAGCCAGTTTTTAAGCCTGAGGTTGATTAAATTTATTACAGAAAACGCAGAAAGCCAAAACAAGGTCATGGCCAATGAGCGTAAGGCCACCGCATAATCAACCGCACCAGATTCGTATTTTGATTCTAGGATATAGTACTTCACGGTGAAGTATTGGAAAATGCTCGAGGTGAAAAAAATAAAACCACCGAGGGTGAAAATGAGATTATTAATAGCGTGCCAGCCTTTAGCATTGTGATGTTTGTCAAAAAATCGATCGAGGGTAAAGTAAAGTAAGGCGATGGCGATCACGGTTAAAATAAAATTATAGAGCTCGTTTTTAGGAATAACGATAAGAAAAAATAAGGCAAAATTAAAAAAAAGCTGATCCGCAGCCTGTAAAAAATTAATACGCCAAAAATCTGTAAATCGATTACGGTGGGTGAGTCGTTTATAACAATATTTGGCCAAATACCAAAGTGATAAAATTACAATAAAATATAAGAAGCTACGTTGGGCAAATATACGGCGTTGGAGAAGTTCAAGCCGCCACCAATTCAAACAAGCCGCGATTATCATGGCGGCGAAAGTGGGCGCTAAGTACCCGCTTATGATATATAGGCGTTGGAGAAGACTTGCCTTGTTTGGAGTAAAGAATCTCATATTTCAATAATAATTGAATTGTATAGTAATAATATAGAATAAACTCGCAGATGTAAAATGGTAAAATTGTTGTTTTACCTCATTTAGGCTAAAATAGAGTAAGGCTATCATTAACTATGAAGGCAAATATGAAAAATGATCTTTTGGACAAGTTGCAACAAATCCAAGCGGCTATCACTCAAAATAATCTTGGCTTACGCAAGTTGGAGCATTTACGCAACAAAACCAGGCGTGCCTTTGATCGGGCGATTGACTCGGCAGCAAAAGGAAAAAACATCTTGGCGGAAATCGATCTACGGCGTAAACAGCTTCGTCGTTGGCGGATTGGTTGGACTAAGACGCTTTTTCCAATTAGCTTTAGTACGCTTTTAAGCATGCCGTTTATCTATGGTATGCTGGTGCCTGCAGTTATATTTCATTTGTGCTTGGAGATTTACCATCGAGTCTGTTTTCGGTTGTATGGTATTCCCTTGGTGGTATCGAAAGATTATTTTGTTTATGATCGGCAGTTGTTGCCCTATCTTAACTGGTTGGAAAAAGTGCATTGTTTCTATTGCAGTTATTTTAATAATTTATTGCAATATGGGGTGGAGATTGCTGGTCGTACTGAACGGTATTGGTGCCCGATTAAATATGCGAATCGAATCAAGCATGTTCACGGACAATATGAAAAGTTTTTTGACTATCTTGATGCTAAACAGTTTCGAAGCCATTGGACCTCATTGCGGCAATTTTCGGAATACAAAGTCAATCAACAACGCAAGTGTGACATTACGGCTAAAAAATTACAGCATCAAGAAATTGAATAATTTTTTTACCCCAATATATTAAAAGGCACAAATGATTTTATTTCGCTGTGCCTTTTATTATTGAAATATTGGCGAAAAATGGTAGTATTATAATTAGCTATGGAAGAATTTACTGACGAACAACTGGTTCGCGCTTATATTAAAGGTGATAATCAAGCAATAGAAGTTTTATTGGGTCGCTATGCTGGGCCGATGTTGTTTTTTGTTGTCCAATCGATTAATAATCAGGCCGAGGCAGAGGACTTAGCCCAAGAGATTCTGTATAAATCGTGGCGTAAAATAAAAACCTACCATCCAGAACAACCGTTTAAACCATGGCTGTATCGACTGGCTCGAAATACGGTAATTGATTACTGGCGAAAAAGAAAATTGCCCTTAGCTTTTGCGGATGCGGATGATACCTTTGCGGGTGAAATTGATGTGGTTGACGAGTCGCCACTGGCGTTAACCGAGATTATGAAACGTGAAGAGCAAGAGGATATAGCTGCGCTTATATCCACGTTAGCGCCAGATGAGCGGATGTTATTAAATCTGTATTATTATCAAGGGTTAAATTTACGGGAAATTGCGGAATTAAGCCAAAGCTCAGTTGATACAATCAAAAGTCGACATCGGCGTGTTTTGCAAAAATTAAGAAAATTAATTGATAAAATTGAGTAATTTTTAAATTTGCACCCAAACCTAGTACTAATCCGTATATACTAATATGAAATCAGACAACCTCCAAAATATAGATAAGGTCACGGCTGAATATTATCAGCGTATTTCTATTTCAAATCGTGCCGAAGCGATAACTAAACGGGTGATTAATCGTATATATCGTCGGCAAATTAATTGGTTGCGACTTAAGATTAGCGGTACGATTTTTGCCATCTCGTTCTGTGTCTGGGGTGGCATTTCGGCTGGCACGATGGCGTGGCAAGCATTCCAGCAGTCAGAAATAGCCACTATCTCATCGCTCTTGTTTACAGATTTTAACTCTGTTATGGCTAATGGGCTAGACTACGTTTGGCTCTATTTAGAGTCTTTACCTGCGTTGGAGATATTGTATGTATTAACAGCGCTATTTGTTTTGTTGTCGTTAGTTAAGTTGCTTGGTTTTGAATTAAAGCAAAAACAACGTTTAATGTACTAATTATATATTTATGAATTTTACTGACATCACTAAGTCAAAATATTTTACCCGAGGCTTGATTGTCCTGGGTGGTTTGATTGTATTAGCCCTTACCTTTAACCTGGGAGTTTTTGTTGGTTACAGTAAGGCCAATTTTTCGCAGCGCTGGGGCGATAACTATCGTCGTAATTTTGGCGGGCCAACTGATGGGTTTGGTTTAAATAGTAGAATGATGTCTGGCAGACGATTTGATCGGCGGCCGGGTATGATGCCATTGCCAGCTGGACCGGATTTTGTGAATGCGCATGGCACTACCGGAGTGGTGGTGCAAGTTAGTCCTGTGGCGACCGGAACACCACTAACCACCTCAACAATTATTATTAAAGGTAATGACGGGGTGGAAAAAACAGTGGTAATGAATGCAAAAACTACTATTTTAAAAGACCGGCAGAACGTGCCAGTGAACAATGTTGCAGTTGATGATATGGTAGTAGTTATTGGCCAGCCAAATAATATTGGCCAGATTGAAGCTAAACTTATTCGTATTTTTAGCAAACAATAATATGTGGCAAAAAATTGTAACCTACGTTAAAACTAATAAAAAGAAAATTATTTTCGGTCTGATTATTTTGGTAATCGCAGGCTGGTATTTTTATCAAAAAAGCCAAGCCGGCACCGTCACCCCCAGCTATGTTATGGGTACGGTTGCTAAGGGGGGTATAATTGTTTCAGTAAGCGGTACCGGACAGGTGTCTGCTTCAAATCAAGTGGAAGTGAAACCAAAAGTGACAGCCAACATCATTGCGGTTAAAGTCAAAGAACAGGCCAAAGTTAAAGCAGGGCAGATTATTGCCGAGCTAGATAATAAGGATTTGAAAAGTCAGGCTGAACAGGCCAGAAACAGTTTAGCTTCGGCGAGAGCAAATTTAAGTTTGAAGTTAGTCGGGCCAACGAAAGAGGACATTGCGTTAAGCAAGAAGTCGATCGAGTCAGCTCGGCTTGCCTATGAGGCTGCGCAACGGTCACTCGGTACGACGGAAGCAACACTCGCACAAAATTTAAAAAAAGCTCAGCAACAATTGGCCAATGCCCAGATTCAGTTTGCTAATGATCAGTCCACGCAAGGTATTGATACAACCAGTGCTGATCAGTCTTTGGCCAACACCTACGAATCCGCAAAAAATACGGTAAATTCTGCGGTGTTAAGTATGCGCACGGCTGTGCAATCGGCAGATAGTATTCTTGGTATTGACCGTCCCTCGGTAGTAGTTAACAAGACCACCTTCGGTGCCCTAAACTCACAAAGTTTAAGTGATGCGCAAAGTGCCTACCAAGTTGCCAAGGTGGCACTTGCGCAAGCTGAGCAACAGTATAATTCGGTTTCAGTTAACTGGGATAGAACCCAAGAAGAGTCGTTGGTTAAAAATTTAATTGATTACATTCAGAAAATAAAAGCGTTGAATCATGCGACGTATCTTATGTTAATTAATACGATATCATCGTCTGAATTAACCTTAACCGTCTTGGATGGTTACCGTCAGCAAATGTCTACTCAGGAAAACACCATGTTAACGACGTTATCTAATTTGCAAAGCGCTAGTCAATCGATTGCCAATGCTAAATTAAATAATGCTACCTCCGGTGTTTCGCTGAGTAATAATGCGGTAAGCGCTAATACAGCCCTGGAGAATGCTAAAACTAATTTAGATCAGGTTGTATTAGATAATAAAAAGTCACTTGATCAAGCCCAGCTCGATATTGCCAATAAAAAAATCTCTTACGATAATGCAAAATTAAATTATGATATCAAAGTGGCTAAACCACGACCAGAAGATGTTGCCTCGCTTCAGGCTTCTGTTGCCCAAGCTGCAAATGCCTATCAAAACGCGTTAGATAATCTAGCCGAAGCAACCATTAAGTCTCCGATTGATGGCGTAGTTGCTATTCTCTCTGCCAAAGTCGGTGATCAAGCCGCGCCAGGCACAGCTATTGCGACAGTTATTACAACTGATCAAGTGGCTGATATTTCGTTAAACGAAGTTGACGCAGCAAAAATTAAAAACGGCCAAAAGGCAAACTTAACGTTTAGTGCTATTGATACGTTAGAAATTTCCGGTTCAGTGGTATCGATTGATACGATTGGTACGGTTACTCAGAATGTGGTTAACTACACGGCCAAGATCGCTCTAGACACAGGTGATGAGCGCATTAAACCAGGCATGAGCGTTAGCGCCTCAATTGTGACGGACAAAAAATTTGATGTAATAACCATTCCTGTAGCGGCAGTTAAAACACAAAATAATTCAAGCTACGTTGAAACCTTACCGGCTGATGTTTTAGCTGCTGCCAGTTCAACCAGTGGTGCCATATCAACACAAATTTCACCAATTAAAAAAACCATTCAAACCGGATTGGCTAACGATACTGATATTGAAGTTACTCAAGGCTTGAATGTGGGTGATGTCATTATAACCAAGACCATAGCGGCCGGTACGCAAACCACTGCGGCAAGTAGTCAGAATGCCTTGCGGATGCTTGGTGGTGGTGGTAATACCCAACGGGCGGCTGGTGGTGCTGCGAGAGGGTTTTAATTTTATATATGATTGAATGCAAGGCAATAAATAAGATTTATAAAAGTACAGCCGGAGAGGCGCATGTCTTGAAGGATGTTAGCTTTACCATTAATAAAGGCGAGTTTGTGGCTATCACTGGGCCGTCTGGTTCTGGCAAATCAACTTTAATGCATATTATTGGGGCGCTAGATACACCCACTAGTGGACAGTATATTCTTGATGATGCTGACGTTTCCAAGTTGACCGACGATCAGTTGGCCGATATTCGTCGGCACAAAATTGGCTTTGTGTTTCAGTCATTTAATTTGTTGTCTCGAGCCACGGTTTTACGCAATGTTATGCTACCCTTGGTTTATGCGGAAATAGCTTTACCGGAGCGGGAGGCGATGGCGAAAAAAGCTTTAGCAGCAGCCGGTCTTAATGAGGATCGCTGGCTTCATCTCTCTAATCAGTTATCCGGTGGTCAGATGCAACGCGTGGCTATTGCCCGGGCGTTGGTTAATAATCCGGCCATTATTTTAGCCGATGAACCAACCGGCAACCTAGACAGTAAGACTGGCCAGATTGTTTTAGATACGTTTGAAAAGTTAAACCGTGAAGAAGGGCACACGATTATATTAATTACGCATGAAGCGGAGGTGGCGAATCATGCCGACCGGGTGATATATATTCGTGATGGTGAAATTGTTGAGGATAAAAAAACCAAACATTAATTATGTTATTTGCTGACTTATTTCAAGAAACGTATTCCGCCATTACAGCTAACAAAGCTCGGTCTGGTTTAACCATGCTTGGTATTGTTATCGGTATCGGTTCGGTAATCGCCATGGTTTCGATTGGACAAGGTGCCCAGAGCACGATCCAGACTAGTATTCAATCGATTGGTTCTAATTTGATTATGGTAACACCGGGGTTTCAGCGCAGTGCAATGGGGGGTGCCAGTGCCGGACGAGGTAGTGCACAAACCTTAACTTTGGCTGATGCCAATGCGATTGCCACCGAGGTAACCGGTGTTGGGGCTGTGGCGCCAGATGTTTCTCGTCGGTATCAAATAACAGCTCGTGGGCTTAATACTAATACACAGGTAATTGGTACAACAGCCGCCTATCCCACTGTTCGTAATGTCGAAGTGAGCGACGGCTCGTTTATTACCGACCAACATGATAAATCGTTATCCAAAGTGGCTGTGCTTGGGCCAACTACTCGAGACGATTTATTTGGTATCGATGTTAATCCGATTGGACAATCGATTCGCATAAACAAAGTTGATTTTAAAGTGATTGGGGTAACCAAGAGCAAGGGTGGTACTGGCTTTGGCAACCAAGATGACATGATCTATGTGCCGATATCAACTGCCCAGAGTTATCTCTCGGGTGATGCTTATGTTTCTACGATTAGCGTTCAGGCGCAGACCCAGGCCACATTATCCGAAGTACAAAGCCAAATAAATGAGCTGCTCTTAACCCGACATAAAATTAGCAATCCGACCTTGGCCGATTTTCAGATTTTAAATCAAGCCGATATTGTGGCCACTGCCTCGTCCGTAACTAACACCTTTACTATTTTATTAGCTGCTATCGCTAGTATTTCGTTAATCGTTGGTGGTATCGGCATTATGAATATGATGTTAACCACCGTCACCGAACGCACCAAGGAAATAGGTTTGCGCAAGGCGATTGGCGCCAAGCGAGCTGATATCAGCTTGCAATTTTTAACCGAGGCAGTGATGTTAACATTTATTGGCGGTGGTATCGGTATTTTGGTTGGCTGGCTAGTGGCCTTAGGCGTGAAACAGTTTGTTGGCATTGCTACCACCGTTTCGGTTTCATCCATTGTTTTAGCGTTTAGCGTTTCGGCTGGCATCGGTATTATTTTTGGCTACTATCCTGCTCGGCGGGCAGCCAAAATGAATCCGATTGAGGCTCTACGTTACGAATAATTATTAATATTAATTTTATGAAAACTCCAGTAATTATCGCAGTCGTTTGTGTTGTAGCCATTGCTGCTTTTTTTGGTGGCATGACGTATGGCAAATCAACTGTATCAAAAGGCACACAAGTTGGTGTGCAAAATGGCCAAGCAGGTTTTGGTAGTGGTCAGGCGGGCAGGGGTGCAATGGGACAAGGCTTTCGGGGACCAAATGGACAGGGCAGGGCTAATGGTGGCTTTATCAATGGCGAGGTGTTAAAGAAGGACGCACAAAGTGTAACCGTTAAACTACCAGACGGTGGCTCGAAAATTGCCTTCATTTCTGGTAATACGGCAATCTTAAAAACTGCTACCGGTAGTTTGACTGATGTGATAATCGGTGAAAATGTCTCAATTAATGGCAATCCTAATACTGATGGCAGTGTGACGGCTCAAACTATCTCCATACGTCCGCCACGACCAAGCAATGGTATGGCTAGTGGTACACCAATTAACAATGACGCACTCCCAATTAAATAATTAGGTTTTGAGGTTGATAAAAATGTGCTATTATATTAAATAGCACATTTTTTGTGCCTAATTTTAATTTACTCGTATGTCAAAGGAACAATTTATTAGTAAGCCTGAGTTAAACCCAGTAGAAGTAGACTCTGGTAAAACTGGCGGAGTTATGAAGTTTTTTGATTCAGCCGCGGCCAAGTTTGCTCTTTACGGCAGTTTGATGATGGCGGGCGTGGGAGCGCCAAAGGCAGCAAACGTGGAAGCACAAACTAGAGCAGGGGAAGTATACCAGCCAGGAATTGAGGCGGCCACTAGTGAAAACGTCTCCAGTCACGTGGAAGATGTAAACATGCCAGATGTACATTGGACATTTTTTAAAACAAATGAAAACGGTGAAACCACCTTTAATCCCTGGTCTTTAATTGCCCCTGCGCAATTAGAAATTCCTTGGACAACACATGAAACTAAGGTGGCTCAAGTGGCCTTGCCCTATGATCTTTCCCGTCAATTTGATTCGGCAAAAGCGTTAGATCCAGCCGCTAAAGATAAAGTAGCAAATTATATTGCTTCACAACTCAGGCAACAACTCGGTGAGCGATTGCATTTATTAGGCGAGGATATTCATCGGCTTAAGCATGGTCCAGAAACGGATGCGGAAAATATGAAAGTGACACAGATTAAATATCTTGGCACTGCTTCACCAGAAGGCCCACAAAGTAAAGGCCCAGAATCTATTATCCCGGGCAATATTGATCCGGAAAATTTGAAATTAGCCGGTATTCGCCTGCGCGAGGCTGATCAATCATTAATGCAGGCGTTAGAAAAAGTTGGGGCAAGCCCTGAAACACTAGCGCAAATAAGAAAAGAATTTAAAGTTGAGGAATTACAATTAGTTGGTCAGGACTCTCCTGCCTTATTAGAGTTGGCCAAAGACGAGGCAGGTCTTGATGGAGTGGAGAAAATTTTTAATTTGGTTATTAAATATAATGAGGCGACTCATAACCCCGCCTATTATGAGTCCCTAACCAAGGGGATGAGTGAAGTGGAAAAAGATGCTTTACATAAAAAATTTGATGGCGTGGCAGAAATATTAAGCACTAAGCGCAGTGTTCGAGCAGAGGTTACTTTCGAGGGCAACCGCAAGCATACCTTAATGATTCCACTGCCGCTAACGCCATTTTTGTTTATTCCTTTCAGGCGAGGCCCAGAATTAGGTGGTCGACGCCAAGACGAACGTCCTAATGGCCCTGGAAATGAACCAAATGGACGACCAGGAGAGAGACCAGTTGATGAACCAGTGGGTCGCGGACCAATTTTTAGACCAGAAGAAATTCCACCGATTGTTGGGGCTACACAATTACCAGAACCGGGTACGCCACAATATGAACGAGTTAGTCGTCAAACGTTGTATGATGATTTGTATCTTCATTTTGACGATAAGGAAACAATTGCTCGAGGCATTGATTATCGAGCTTTAGCGGACTTGGTGGTTGAAAGTACAAACCAACATAAGTCTGCCGAACATCTAGAAAACGCCTTAACGTTAAAAATTCTGCAAGCTTGGCGCGCAGCAGATTTGCAAGCTCGTAAAGAGGCCGGTGTGGAGGATGTTACTGGTCTGGATTATGAAAAAGATATTCGACAAATTCAGTATGCCAGAATGCACGCCAAGGCAATTATCGATTTGGCACAAAAAAAGCAAGCCGATCCCGCCTCTGATTACAATGAAATTATTGCAAAAGATCCGAAATTTCGTGAAGCTTTAATGCAAAAAACTTTTGATACATTGTAAAAAAATGTTGGGGTAAAACCTTGAAAAATTAGCGTAAATATGGTACGGTTAGGATGTTAAGTCTTAACCGTACTTTTATTATATGACTCTACGTACCTATCTTATAACCATGTTTTTGGCCACAATAATTTGTTGGGCCGGCTGGGGTTATGTCGTTGTGGCAATTGACCCAATTCAAAGTGGGTTATATGGCCTTGGATTATTTTATTTAGCCTTATTTTTAGCCGTGAGTGGCACGGGCGCTATTTTTGGTTTTTTCGTTCGCTTTATCGCCTTGAAGCAGGCCCTGGTATTTCACTCGGTGAGTGATGCCTTTCGTCAATCTTTTTTCTTTGGTTTTTTGGTGGTTGCAGTATTGTTTTTATTATCCAGGCAATTATTTAGCTGGATAAATATCGCCTTTTTAGTAGTAGGCTTGTCCTTGTTAGAATATTTTTTGGTAAGTTATCGCAAATAAGTATATGATTCAAAAACAACTTGATAGTATTAAAGCAGAGGTTTTGGGCAAGCTTAACAAGCTGGCAGATTTGCCAGCGGTAAAAGAGCTTCAAACTACGTATCTCGGACGTAAGGGTAAGCTGACTGAATTATTACGGCAATTGCCGCAATTATCGGTTGAGGATCGCAAGGCAATTGGTCAGGTAGCTAACCGCATTAAACAAGAAGTCGATAGTGCCTTTGATAAGGCGATCGAAAAATTAGAGGGCGGGGCAAACTTGGCCACTGCCGATGTCAGTTTGCCCGGGATAGTAAAGCCGCAAGGGCATATTCATCCGTTATCACAAGTACAGCGCGATTTAGAAGAGTTATTTATTTCTATGGGTTTTATGGTTTTGGATGGCCCAGAGCTAGAATCTGATTTTTATAATTTTGAGGCGCTGAATATTCCGCCACATCATCCGGCGCGAGATATGCAGGACACGTTTTATATTGATAAAAAAAATAAGCAGGGTGAATACGATTTAATCATGCGCACCCAGACCTCGCCCGTGCAAATTCGGGCCATGCAAAAATATGGTGCGCCGCTGCGCTGTGTTATCCCTGGCCGGGTTTTTCGTTCCGAGGCAACGGACGTACGTCATGAACATACCTTTTATCAAATGGAAGGCTTGATGATTGATCGGCACATTACGTTTGCCAACATGAAAGGAGTATTAGAGGCAGTGGCACAACGGTTGTATGGCCCGGAAACCAAAATGCGTATGCGGCCGAAATTTTATCCTTTTGTGGAGCCAGGAGCGAATGGCGAAATCACTTGTTTTTTATGCAAAGGTGCTGGTTGCCGTGTTTGCAAAAATACCGGTTGGTTAGAAGTTTTTGGCTCTGGCATGGTTCACCCCAATGTACTGAGGGCTGGCGGAGTGGATCCGGCAAAATATCAGGGCTTTGCCTTTGGCTTTGGTTTGACCCGCTTGGTAATGCTTAAATATAACATTACTGATGTCCGTTTGATGCAGAGTGATGATCTGCGCTTTTTAGAACAGTTTTAATCTTAGCTATATGTATTTATCACGTAATTGGTTAGAAGAGTATGTAAAAATTCCCAAGACGATCAGCTCGGAAGAGCTGGCTACTCGGTTAAGCATGCACACAGTTGAAGTGGAAAAGGTTGAGGATCAGGCGAAAAAATTTGATAATGTGGTAGTGGGTAAGATTTTAACGGTATCACCGCATCCGAATTCTGATCGCCTGCAGCTAGCCGAAGTTGAGGTTGGCACCAAAAAGCCGCTGCATATCGTTTGTGGCGCACCTAACATTGCCTCAGGCCAGTTTGTGCCTGTGGCCTTGATTGGTGCTGCCTTGCCTAACGGCATGGTCATAATTGAACGAGAGGTGCGCGGTGAGGTGTCGCAAGGCATGCTCTGTGCCCCGGATGAGCTTGGCTTGGGTGATGATCATAACGGCATCTTGCTTTTAGAAAACCGTGCCAAGATCGGCCAGTCGTTTGCCAAATATTTAGGCCTTTCCGACGTGGTTTTAGAAGTTGATAATAAATCGTTATCCAATCGGCCGGATTTGTGGAGCCACCAAGGTATGGCTAGAGAAATTGCCACGTTTTTACGCGTTAAATTTAGTGGTTATACTGCTAATAAAAAAGTAGTAAACAAACCAACTAAATCGTTTGCTATTTCAGTCAAAAATGAAGCACCAGAGTTGTGCCGTCGCTATATGGCGGTCGGAATTGAAAATATTGTAATTGCCCCTTCGCCCCAATGGTTACAGCAACGGCTTATCGCTGTTGGTTCACGGCCGATTAATAATGTCGTAGATATCACCAACTACGTAATGTTCGAGTTGGGTCAGCCATTACATTCGTTTGACCAACGCAAGACTAATGAAATAGTGGTGCGACGAGCCAGGGCTAGTGAGACGCTTGAAACCCTAGATGGACAACAGCGAGCTTTAACAATCGAGATGCTAGTGATTGCCGATGCAAACAAGCCGGTTGCCGTTGCTGGAGTGATGGGCGGGGCTAATACGGAGATCGCAGACGATACCACCGCTATTGTGTTTGAATCAGCTAATTTTGATTATGTATCGGTACGCAAGACCTCAACCGCCCTTGGTTTGCGCACGGAATCATCTATGCGCTTTGAAAAAGGACTAGACCCGCTTTTGGCGGAAACGGCCTTACTTCGCGCGGTAGAGTTGATTTTGCAACTTTGCCCAAAGGCAAAAGTAGTAACCGAGGTAATTGATTTACATGATGCGAATATTAATGAACACAAGCACGTTCACTTTACGCTCGCTTGGCTTAATCAATTTTTGGGTGCCGATATTAAAGCCAGTCGAATCTTAGAAATACTCGATTCGCTTGGTTTTGAGGTAAAACAAAAAGGCGAGGATTTGAATGTGCAGATTCCAAGCTGGCGCGCAGTTCGTGATGTTTCAATTAAAGAAGATATTGCTGAAGAAATTGCACGTATTCATGGTTACAATGCCATTCAAGCAGCCTTACCCGAAGTGGCCATGGTGCCGGCGGAGGTGTTACCTGAACGTCAACTAGAATGGCAGCTAAAAGAATGGTTGGCCTACGGCTCGGCCTTGACCGAGGTCTATAATTATTCCTTTGTAGGTGAAGAACAATTAAAAAAATTATTTCTAGATACCAGTAGTTGTTTGCGCTTGGTTAATCCGATTGCTTCCCATCAATCATTATTACGACAAAGCTTAGCACCTGGCTTGATTGAGGCGGTAAAAAATAATCAGCCACGATATAAAGAATTTGGGTTATTTGAAATCGGTAGTATTTATCTAGATTTACCAAGTGTCTTGCCTAAAGATAAAGAACCGGGCAATACTTTGCCATATCAGGAAAAGCGTTTGGGCATTGTACTTGCCAGCGATAATCCGGCTGATTTGTTGCGCCAAGCTAAGGGTGAAATCGAGTCGGTGTTACGACGGTTAGGTTTGTCGGCTGAATGGCGTCCGAGCGAGTTGGCAGTAAATTGGTCGGAGCCACAACTATCCGCCGAATTAATCGTGGGCGGTAAGGCAATCGGTACCGTGGCACAGGTTAGTGCTAAGGTGGCAAAATCATACGGCTTAAAAAAATCAGCTGCTATTGTAGAATTAAGTTTGCAACAGCTTTTAGCCATTGCCCAGAAGCAGGGCAGCCTGGCGTATCAACCATTTGATCGCTTTCCACCATTGGTACGTGACTTAGCCTTTGTAGTGAACGATGCGATTTTATACGCCGATATTGTTAAAGAAATAAAGAATTATAACCAGTTAATCAAAGCAGTTGATTTGTTTGATGTCTTTAGTGGCGGTAAGTTAGGTGAAGGTAAAAAAAGCTTAGCCTTTCATGTGGTCTATCAAGCCGAACGAACACTAACGAGCGAGGAAGTAGACAAGGTGCAGGCTGGATTACTTGAGCGACTCAAAGAACGCTTCGACGCACAAATACGAGATTTTTAGCCCCTTTACGCTTGCAATTATGAAACAATTTTATGCTGATAAAAATTTGAACGAGGTTGCTAATGAGGTGATTAAATACATGCCCTCATTAGAGGCTTTTTATCAAAGCAAAGAAACTCTTTCCGAATATTCGAAAAGAGTTAATTTGTATAAGCCTAATAAAATACATCTAGAGCGACAATCAAGATTTAAGCAAAAGCTTAATGAAAAGATTGGACGACTGTTTACTAAACAGGAGTTATCTGACATGAAATTAAATATTAATAATGAGTGGGGAGTAATTGGTGGCATAGTCGATCATCACGGCATTTTGGATCATCCTTGGCTTTTGGCCGTCCATCTGGTTTCAAATTTTTACAAGCTGCTTCATCGAGACACTGAGGGTGATATTTTAACTTTTGCCACCGGTAATGTGCCACTTAACGAACCTTTCCGTCGTCGAGGATTTTTGCTAAACGGTAAAAAAATTAACCTTTTTCCTAGAAACGATAAAGACAAGGTTGTATTTGGTTTGCCTAAATATGAGTTTGATTTTGTTAACAGATTAAAAACTGAAAGTCATCAATGGCATACCTTTACCCCAAAAGAACAAGAGGTGCTAGAAAAAATTCAATCGGTAATAAAAAATATTGATTTTTCTACCTGTCAATATTTAGGCGATCAGTTAACTAAAATAAATTATTATATTTGGCCTTACCTTTTTGAAGAAAAACTACGTGGTAATGTTGCTAGGTTTGTGTCGATTGAATACGATGATCTTGTAATAGATTATTTAGTTTATGTATTAAAGAATGAGCCAAATAGTTTTATTTTTAAAATGCTGTTTAATGATCTGTTTAGAGAAAAGGTTTTGCAGAAATTTGAAGGCGCCGTAGGTGCTTGGAATGAAGACGGAGGATCGGGTACGCATTTCTTTTGGGGTCTTGACGAAAAAAATGAACACGTTCGACTAGAATTGCACAATAACTTTTTGGTTAGCAATGAAGATGATTTTAAGATTGAGTTATCACCTGAAGTTATTTGTGAAAAATTATTGGAAAAAAAGTTATTACCCTGCATGTTGCTTAAGTTTTCTTTAATAATTTTTTACATGGGCATGAAACCATTAGCAGGATATTCACTTGAATATTTAACTAGAATGAAACAAAAAATCGTCGAAGTTCTAAAAGAGGATTTTCCAATTGATGCAAAATTGGCAAGCTTGGTTCCATTAGACAACATGAATCTAGCTTCAATTTGCCAAGGCAGAAATGAGCATGGAGATTTAAAAGAATTGCACGCCTTCGACATTTTTTATCGGAACGGTTTTAACGAAGAATATTTTAAAAAGCTTGATTCGCACCCATTTAATGAATTTATGGTGCCACCTCTGCTTTTTGCTTATAACTATGGGCGTAATAAATATGGCAATCAAGATAAAAAGAAAGAATTTATTATTACAGAGGCTGATTTACAAAAAAATATTGAAAAATTATTTTAGAATAATAATATTTAATTATACTTATGGAAAAAATTTCATCACTTCACGATGATGTGTATGTGCCAAAGGCAACAGGACATCTCGGAGAATATAAAAATTATCCTGACCGGTTTGATCCCTCAGAAAAATCTGTTATAACTCGATTGCAACAATTTGGAATTAACCCGACAGAAGTCGAAAAGGTATTTGGTAAAAATATCGCTGATTTAACTAGTGAAGAATACAATGCAGTTATGGCAGAGGTAATTAGAGGTCAATACGACGTCATAGTAGCCTCGGTTTTTGATCAATACATGTTTCCATCTCCTGAGTCACCGGATGACAACATCCGACTAAAAAAAATGTTGCAACTAATTAATCAGTTCGGTGATATGGAGGCGAGGTGCGGTGTTAATTTAGTTAAAAGCAGTAATGATTTTAAAGATAATGGTAATTTGGTTTTAAGTTTGGAAGCGGGAGCGCATCTTATTAAGTCAGTATCGGATTCAAGAAAATTAGCCGACCAGGGAATAAAAATTTTTGGCTTGCAATATGGCAAAGACAATACGTTGGTGGAGTCGGACGGTTTAACCAAGCTTGGAAATGAGGTAGTGCAAGATTTGCTGGAAAATGATTTAATTATTGATTTAGCACACACTGGATTCAAAACCAGACAAGCCGTGATGGTACTGGCTCAAGAAAAAATGAAGGGTCATTTGATTTCATATACGCACGGCAGTTCGATTGATGATTTAATTGAAAGTTGGAAGGGCAAGGTGGGTGAGAATAGATTATTAACTCAAACGGAAATTAAAGATATTGTAAAAATGGGCGGCATGATTGGTCTTGGTGTGAGTAAGCCCTTTTTTGACAGCACCAGAAAAGTAGCTGAAAGAATAGACAGCATCGCCCAGCTTGATAAAGGGATAGATAGTATTGCTATTGGTACTGATTTTGGCGGTGTAGCACCAGAATGGTTAAACGAAATTAAAAAACCGGAAGATTTTTATATTCTCGGGGATATTTTGTCCCGTGATTTTGGGATGAGCGATGAAGAAATTAATAAAATTGTTAGAAAAAATGCTAAAGATTGGATTAAGCGTGCAATAAAATAATTAATAATAAAAGGAGGTATGTTTTTACTACAAAATAGCCACGATTTATTAAATCTGGCACTTACGCTGGCAGTTTTGGTTCTAGCCAGTCTTTTGGCTTGGCTCTTGGTGTATTTTATTTTGACCGCCAAAGAATTGTATCATGCTACCAAAGAGGCTCATGAAGGCGTAAAAAGCATGGGAGAGGTTATTGGCGCTTTTAGGGAAAAAATGGAGCACGGTTTTTTACTCATTACCCTTGCCACACAAGCGTTGAAGAAGGTGGTTGGAATTGTGCGGGAGAAGAAAGAAAAAAATTCAAAATAATTATTACGTTTTATGAAAAAAGAATTTATAGTTATATTATTTTTTTTGTTAATTTCTCCAGTGATGACTAGAGCGGCTGTCAAAGAGTACGGTCCGTATAACGCTTGTAAAGAGCCGATAGCAGTTAAAAATGATTGGTATGCGATTTGCTATGATGATACTTCAACGTTTATTTTGAAGAATGGAGAAAAAATCGTCTCATACGATGATATAGCAAAATTATCCGTCAGCAACTCTGGACTAAAGTATATGTATCGAAAAGATTACAGAACATATGTAAAAATTGGTACACAAGAATTTGGTCCATTTCAAGATGATCAGTATGTCCGATTAAAAACGAGCGGTGACAACTGGGCAATTGTGTATCAATCGCCCGACAAATTAACCACTGAAGATGAAGAATTATTACGTTACTATAATATTTTTGATGCTTTTGACGCATCTCAACTATGGGAGTTAAAAGCGTTGCTAAATACACCAACAGATTCCGGCCTCGGTCTCGGCACATATGTTCCTATGAGTCAAAATACTAAAAAATATTTTGTTCAAACTAAAACTGGATTGTTTGGACCATTTGACTCATTTGGACCATACGGCACATTTTCTAATACTGATACCCTAGCTTCTGATGCCTATAGTAACGTAATAGTAAAAGATCAATTCGTTGGGTTTGGGTATTTAAATAATGATCAGGGTTTTATAAACATAAACGGTAAAGATTTCAGTGGCGTGTCTTATGATAGTCTTGTTACTAATGAATCAAGTTACGCCTTTAAGCAAGCGGATAGCTTAATCTTTAACGGAAAATCATTCGGGCCATATACATTTGATAAAATTTACTTTGACGACAATGGTTTGTTTATTGTGACTGAAGGTAGTAAGGGTCAGGTCGTTGTTAAGATTGCTGATTTGAAGGCGGGTGTTGCTAATGTTAAAAGTAGTGGAACAGACAAGTCCATAACTATAATTGATAAAGGCCGAAAGCAGTATGTTAGGATTGACATGATTGAAGTTAAAAGAATGTCCGAACAGCAAGTAATCATAATAAGTGGAAAAAAACTAGGTGAATTATTAAAATTAAATAATACAGTTAAAAATGTTGCTGCTCAAAAATCAACAATGACTAAATACACAGAACCGCTTGTTAAGGGGCAGAAAATTACCACTGAGCAAAAATATGCCATTAATAATTTTATTGTCTATGGCACGAATTCGACTAAGAAATTAACCCAAGTCAAGCGGTATGAGGCGGTGAAGAAATTTAAGACGAAAAATAAGCGCCTCCCAACTTCGGAAAAGGATTGGAAGGCCGTGTTAGCAGCAGTTGTAAAATAGATGTATAAATAAATTAAATAATTATATTTTATAATTTATGAAAAAAATATTAGCACTCGTTTTAATTTGTATAATTTTTCCTTTTCAAGTCTTTGGTGCGAATAATCCAAATGAAACAAAATTAATTATTGCCAGTGGCAAGGATTTATCTGGATTGTTGAATAGTATTAAAGTTAAAAGAAATGAAAAGTTACAGAAAGAAATCATGAATAAATATACTCAAGTGCTTATTGGAAAGAAAAAAATTACTCAAGAGCAAAAATATACCATAAATAATTTTATTACTTATGGTACCGGTAGTACCAAAAAATTAACAACTTTACAGCGTTCAGAAATGGTAAAAAAGTTTACTTTAAAAAATAATCGATTGCCAATATCTGAAAATGATTGGACAATAATAATAGATACAAAAGCAAGCTCTAATAAAACAGGTGCAATTAGCTCAACAGTGTATTTTAACGCTGAATACAAAATTCAATTTACTCATCCGGAAAAATGGAATGTGCTTGACCATAAACCAGGCTTGGGGAGTATTATTATAACCCCGATAAGTTATAATGACAGAATTAGCAGTGATAAATTTAACCCTCTAGGTGTTGAAATAATTCAATTTGGAAATAATTATAAAGCGGGTGATGCGATTAAATCTCTAGCATTAAAATACCCTAAATATATAGAAAGATTTAAAAAGGACTATACTGCTAGTGGCGCAAAATTTATTGAATCAAGGGAAGTAATTGATGGCGTAAAAATGAATAAAATATCTGTTACAGATGGTAGTATTAAATACTATTCAACTTTAGATAGTCCACCGATATATCAAGCTGTGGGTGATGTGGAACAATATGATTTTGTTTATAATGAAAAATTATATCGGATTTTGTTAATTTGTCCCTCTGCAAATAATGACCAAAAAGTAGTGTTAAATAAAATAATTAATAGTATAAAATTTATAAAATAGTCATAAATAAAACGAGTCTCATTTACGAGCCTCGTTTTATTTATGTGCGAAATTTATTTTTTATACTCACAGCCCTTGGCGCTGCATTTGATGGTTTCGTTTTTATCTTCGACTAGTAAACTATCGCACTCGGGGCATTTTTCGCCAGTTGGTTTAGCGGAGAACGAGGTTTTGCAATCGGGGTACTGGTTACAGGCGTAGAAGACGCCTCGGCGACTACGTTTGGCCACGATTTCACCTTTGCCGCAGGCCGGGCAGGTAACTCCGGTATTCGAACTCTTGTCGCCAGTATCGATATTTTTTATGTTTTTACATTTGGGGTAGCCGGTGCATGCCAAGAATGGGCCGAAGCGTCCGGTTTTAATAGCCATGGGTTGGCCGCATTTCTCGCAGACCCGGTCTTTGTACTGCTCTTCAAGCGCTTTCATCTTCTCACTTTTCTCTTTATCAGCTTCTGGTTTGCCATCGGCGCTGAGTGATTTGATGTTGCGGCACTCGGGAAAGTTGGAACAGGCTAAGAATTTGCCAAAACGGCCTGTTTTGACAATCATAGGAGAGTTGCACTTGTCGCAAATCTCCTCGGTTTTTTCTTCTGGCATAATATCCTCCTTATTAATTTCAGTATATTTAGTTTGCAAATTGGCCTCAAACGGTTCGTAGAATTCACGGATGGTTGGTTGCCACTCGCGCTCGCCCCTCGCAATCTCGTCAAAGTTTTCTTCCATCTTGGCGGTAAACTCAAAGTCCACAATTTCTGGGAAGTGGGCAACTAATAAATCATTCACCGTAAAGGCGATGTCGGTTGGCATTAACCGCTTGCCCTCGTCGCGGGTAACGTAGTTGCGGGCTTCAATCGTAGCAATAGTAGGGGCATAGGTAGATGGTCGGCCGATGCCGTAACGCTCAAGCACCTTTACCAAGCCAGCATCGGAATAGCGGGCGGGTGGTTTAGTAAAATGTTGCTCTGGTTTAAGCTCAATTAAATCAAGGGTATCTTTGTCGTTTACCACTGGTAAAATAGTGTCGTTACTTTTTTCCGGATAGATTTTTAAATAGCCATCGAAGATCAAGACCTGACCAGTGGCCTTGAAAAAATGATCACCAGCTGATTTAGTTTTGGCTTCAATCTCGATTTCCGTGGCATTCACCAAAGCATCTGGCATCTGGCTGGCCAGAGAACGTTGCCAGATGAGCTGATATAACCGGAATTGATTTTTATTCAAAGAAAGTTCGATACTTTCCGGAGTGCGCATAGCTTCGGTTGGGCGGATGGCTTCGTGCGCTTCTTGAGCCCCCTTGCTTTTGGTCTTAACTTGGCGCGGTTTTGCAAGCGCATATTTTTCGCCTAGCGTGTCGGTTAAGAATTGTTTTGACTCGCCTAAAAACTTTTCGGATAGATTAAACGAGTCGGTACGCATGTAGGTAATCAAACCAACTTGGCCTTCGCCGGTCAATTCCACACCTTCATAAAGTTGTTGTGCCAACATCATGGTTTGCTTGGCACTGAAACCGAGCCAGCGATTGGCGGTTTGTTGTAGGGACGAGGTAGTAAATGGTTTTGGTGCATTGCGTTTGGCTTGACGTTGTTTGATATTAGCAACCTGGTAATCAGCATTTTCTAAATCAGCCACTACGGTCTTGGCGGCTTCGTCGTTTTTAAAGGCAAATTTGTCTAAGGTTTTATCGCCAATTTTATACAGTTGCGCTGGGAGAATTTCTTTTTTAGGGGTGGCGAGATTAGCGCCTATAGTCCAATATTCTTCGGTATTAAATTTTTGGATCTCACGTTCGCGCTCCACCACCAGGCGGACGGCTACGCTTTGGACGCGACCCGCGGATAAACCTTTGACTACTTTTTTCCAGAGAAAAGGGGAGAGTTTGTAGCCAACCAAACGATCAAGTACGCGGCGGGCTTGTTGGGCATCAACCAATTGTAAATCAATTTGGCGTGGATGTTCCATCGCCTCTTTGATGGCTTTTTCTGTGATTTCATGAAAGACAATGCGCTCAACTTTTTCTGGTGTTTTTTCCAAACCTAAAGCCTGCGCCAAGTGCCAAGCAATTGCCTCTCCTTCACGGTCTTCGTCCGAAGCCAGAATGATTTTTTTAGCTTTTTCCGCAGCCTTTTTTAAACCGGTAACGGTTTTTTTGGCTTTGGTAGGAATAACGTATTTTGGTTCGAAGTTTTTTTCCAAGTCCACGCCCAAAGTGCTTTTGGGCAGATCACGAATGTGGCCAAAAGAAGAGGTAACGTTGTAGCCTTTGCCTAAAAATTTAGCAATGGTTTTGGCTTTGGTTGGAGATTCGACGATGATTAAGTTCATAATGATAGGGAAAAATTTTTCAAAAGAATAATTTATTGATTTTGGAATAAAAAATTAGAACTGAGGGGAGGATTGGGCGCCTCCCACAGCGGGAAACTGTGATCAAGTATTTTCTCGTACGAGCTTGTCGACATGCATCGAAAGCGTTCGATTACTTCTCCAGAGATGATATCCCTGATTCGTAAAAGTGGCCCGATACTAAGATCGAAACGGGACATGCCGATTACTTTGCCAATGAACTGCTGATTGCCGGGGTATTTTCGGACTACTAAATTGAATAATTTAACAGGCATGTTATCCTCCAGAAATTTGAATTGGGCCAATTCTAATTTTTTATTCATTTTTTAAGGTATTTTGTTAAATTCGAATAAATTGCATTCCGCCGATATTACGTACCAGACTCTTAATTTCTAAAAGTGTTAAAGCACTGCCAACCTGTCCGGTAGGCAGTGAAACTTGGGTGGAAATTAGGTCAATATGGAGCGGTTCTTGGCTTAGGATAGTTAAAATTGTTTGCTCTTCCTCGCTAAGGTCTTCCGGCATGGTTAACGCAATATGAGAATCACTATACTGATTCATGGGCGAAAGGTCAAGGGCAGCTAAAATATCCTCACTAGAAGTGACTGGCGTGGCTCCTTGTTTGATAAGCATATTGGTGCCGCTTGATTGGTCGGTAAAGATACTACCCGGTACGGCTAAAACCTCTCGACCTTGTTCTAGGGCGAGGTTAGCAGTAATCAAAGAGCCTGATTTTCTGGAAGCTTCTATTATTATCGTAGCAATTGAGAGGCCGGAGATGATGCGATTGCGCAAGGGGAAGTGGTGGCGCAAGGGTGCAGTGAAGGGTGGAAATTCGGAAATAACCATGCCGCCATGTTCAACAATAGATTTGGCTAAATGACGATTGGTTGCTGGATAAATAGTTGTTTGGTTAATGCCACAGCCCAGAACGGCAATGGTTTTGCCCTTATTTTGGAGTGTGGTTTGATGAGCCAAGGTGTCGATGCCGTAGGCCAAGCCACTCACAATAACTGCACCAGCCTGGGCGGTTTCGCCAATCAGACGTTCGACGGCCAATTGGCCATAATGACTATATTTGCGGGCACCGACCACGGCCAAACACACCTCTTGCCAGCAGGGTGTGCCTTGATAAAAGAGTAAAAAAGGCGGTTGACTGATAGTTTTAAGCAGCGTTGGGTATTCGGCTTGGTTTTTTGTAATTAATTGAATATTTTCTGTAGCAATGGTTTTTTCTAGGCGGGTTAAATTAATGGTTGCGCGGAAGGCAATAAACTCACTCGCTTTGGCTTCATCTATGCCGGCCAAGATTAAAGCTGATTTATTGGCCTTGAATATTTTTTCTGGGTCGAACAAAGAATTTGCTAATTTTTCGAGGCTGACACTGCCAAATTTGGGAAAACTGGCCACGGCGGACCAAAAGAGCGTTGACAAATCCATTTATTTACTTAATATTAGCTATAATGTAATTATTTTGGCCAAGATCATTGACATTTGTTTGATTTCGTGATACCATAGAGTATCACTAGTGGCTGAATTACTACTTGTTATTGGGTGAGAAACTTAAGTACCTTTCCTCCTTGAGTATTTATTTTTCATAGCCCTTAAACAAGTAGTAACTTGTCCATTAGTTCTGACACCACTTTTATAGTTGAACCGGTCAGATAGCGCAATATCCAATATTCAAGCGCAACAAGATAATGAAAAGAAGGCCACGTGCCTTCTTTTGTGTTGTTTAAAATTATTCGGTTAACTCTTTTACGGTGGTGCTGATAACTTCGGCCACAATCTTTAATTCGGCCTGGGTAAATTTCTGTAATACAAACTGTTCGACTGAACCAAGGGCTGGTGGTGTTTGTCGGATGCCGAGACGGTAGCGAGTAAAATTGTTCGTCCCAATTTGGTCGATTATCGATTGTACACCGTTGTGACCGGCAGCTCTTGAGCCAAAAGCAATTTTATTTTTGCCCATATCTACATCCAGGTCATCATGTAGAATGATTAGTTGGCAACTCTCGGCAGTGTCTTTTGGATTCAGTGTGAAGTTGTAAAATTTAAGTAAGGCGGCAACGGCGTGGCCAGAGAGATTCATAAAAGTTTGTGGCTTGGCCAAAACAAAATCGTTGGTCTTGGCAATTAATGCCTGACCGCGTTTGTTGGTGCGCCATTCGGCACCGAGTTTGATAGCCAAAGCATCCACGGCCATGAAGCCGTAGTTGTGGCGGGTTTGTTCGTATTGTTTACCTGGATTACCCAAGCCGACGACGAGTTTCATTATAGTTTTGGTTCTGTGGGCTTATTATCAGTGGGTGGTGTTGGTGTCGGTTGTTCAGTTGGTGGTGTCTTGGTTGTTGGTAATTTAACAATTATCAATCCCACCGCACCAACTAAAATTAAAGTGGCCAGGGCGATGATTGTGCCAATCGATGCGTCGCTTGTTGGATCGGCTTGAATTTTCTTAACGAGAGGCTCTTGTTCTCCAAGAGGTTCAACCCAGCCTGAAACAGTAGGTGGTGATGGTGGTATAGCTGGTTTCTGAATTTGCTTTACACCATTTGGGTCGGCCACTGGTTCTTGTAGAAGAATATTTTGTGGAAGTTCGTTAGTGGTGGTGTTAAAGTTGGGATAACCTGGGGGTGGCAACGGAGAGGGTTCAGGGGCAATTATTGAGTTTGGTTTGTGAATAGGTGATGGTGCTGGTTCATACCTATCCTCACTTACTGCCGAGGTAGGTTCTACAATGACCGGTGAGCTGGTTGTTGCATCTGTTGGGTTTGGTAGTCTCTTTAACTTAGTTGGTGAGATGGGTATAAGGTCTGCTAAGGCAATGCTCGTAAAAATTAAAAATAAGGCGGGCGTTAAAAATAAGGCGAAGGCAAATTTTTGTTTTGTCATAGTATAAAATTAATATGCTTATATTATAGCATAAGAACCCCGTAAAGTAGCAAGCCAAAAAGGTATGAGGCAGAATTAAGGCACAGGGAGAGCCAGAAGGCAAAGGCCTTTTTTAGCTTAAGCCAACGAACGAATAGCCATGTTTCAGACAAAACCACAATTAATTCGAGTAAATTATAAGTAGTGTAACTGTTTGGTAGCCAGTAATAGTTTAGGTTAAGCGTGACAAAAATATTTAAAATCGGGTTGGTGATGATATTAACCAGCGCTAGACGAATAAAAACATCTTTGGTGCGTGGTAAGAAAAGCCAAGCAATACCGCCTTCGATACCGATGGTAAGGCCTAGTGGGACAAGAAATTGTTGAAAGAGAAACGTTGTTAGCATTTATTTTTTTGGCGGTTGGTTGATTGACCCTTGATTTTTCGGAAGTTTATTTCTTTTTTTAATGTAAAAAAACACTAATAGAGTAATAATTATAAAATCTACAAGTATTATTATATTCTTAATTGTTATTAGTTCTATATAAAATGGCTTTGAATAAAATGGATCTGGCTCCGCAACCATCCCATCAGTTAAAAGACCACTCTTTTTTGCTTTTTCTTCTGATATTCCCACTCCTGACATCCTTGACCTAGGATCGTGTGATGGCTCTACGGCCAGAGTAATATGTGGTAAAAAAAATGTTAAGCAAAAAATAAAGCCAATAATTAATGATTTTGTTTTCATATAGATTGTTTGAAATAATTAGATTTCAAGTCATGCATTTATTTTTTTGGTGTTTGAATTTGGCTTTTTTGAACATTAGATTTGATTTTTTTAACCACAGCATTAATTCCTAAATATATTAAATAAATGATACCTAAAAAAATGAACAAAAAAATTAAGCCAGACGCTAGATAGATAATCGAAGGGGGAATGTGTAATGCAAAGGCCACTCTTTCTTGGGGTGTAAAAATAACGTCTGCATGTGAATGAAAGAGCGGGAAGAATAAAGCGAGTAACAAGACCATGATTAATTGTTTCATAGATTTATTTATTTTGAATAATAAAAAATTTAGGTTTTAAGGCAAGGTAGGCAGCTATTACTGAAATGCTGATGAGTGAAATAATGGAGGTGTGGTTGGTAAAAAATCCGTTGTATGGCGTAAAGGCGAGCAGGGAGCCGAGAAGGAGGGCGAGGCAGGTGAGGCCGAAGGCAAAGGCTTCGTGGCCAGGCAATATCTTGGCTAAGCCGGCGAGAGTGATGGGCATGGTGAATTGGAAAAAGAAGACGCCGATTAGTGCTAGAACGGGCAGGGCGGCACCAAAGGTTAATAGTGGCAAGGCGATGAGTAGTGAAACAACCGCAGTTTTCATCCAACCGAAGCGATCGGCCACTGCGCCGCCAAAAGCCTTGCCCAAAACTGTGGTGACGACAAGTGTAATGCCAAGAATTAACTGGGTTTTCCAGGGAAAGACTAATGCTATGCCAACAAGTGAACGCACGCCGACAATTATTAACAATAACAATATAATGAGTGCAAAATAATTAGTTGGTGGTTGCGTTTTTGGTTTGTAGGTGAGTTTTGGCGGTTCGAGTTGCCAAATGCCAATGGCCACAATCAAGGCAACCAACCCAGCTGGCCAGGCGATAAGCGTGCCGGCTTTGCCCACAAAGGTGCCTAGAAATAAGCCAAAGGCGCCAGGAGCTACGAAGATGCCTGGGGCCATAGCAGTACCGGGTTTGATGAGTAGGCTGATTTGCCCGCCACAGAGATGAAACAAAGCGTTGCCAATGCCGAGACTTAAAGCGATTACAATTAAATTTGCATGCGGATAAAAAAATACGGGCCAAATAGTTAAGAGTAGTCCTATTAAAGCAATGAACTGTGGCATCTTGAGTTTGTCGACAATTAAACCTAAGGGCGCCTGCAAGCCGAAAGCGAGAATATTGTACCAGATAATCAGATTAAACGCAGTGGTGGTATCTAGTTTTTTTAAGGCGATTAGGCTAAAGATGGTGGCCGCACAACAAAAATCTATCAAGGCATGGCTGAGACCATAAACTGTGAGCAGGGCGGCCGGGCTAGGTAATTTATTTGTTTGTGCGTTTGTTAATATCATTTTGCGTTTTTCTTTTAGCTTTAATTTTGCGGTAAATAATTATTGAAGAAATAATAATTATTAATAAAAATAAAATTTGGAAAATTATTTTTCCAAACATAACGCCACCTTGCCAGTCGATATAATTTTCAATAATTTTAGTTCTAATGGTTGTGACAATAGATTCTTTTTGACAAAAGGTGATTGCCGATTTGTAATAATTTCCCACCCCTTCAACACCTCCATCCCAATCCCAAGGGCATAAATGATCTTTTGTTTGAATGCAATTAGTATCACTGTTTTTTGAATTTTCTAGTTTGTAGCTAGAACTTAAATCTTTGTGTTCAATTATTCTGTAATTGTCATTATTTTCAAGATCGCTGGGGCATAAATTACCTTTTGCACTTTCATCTGGCACACAAACTTGAGAAGATTCAAAAAAAGAACAGTTAGGTGATTCAGGAAGGTTAGAAGGAATCATAACATCTGCATGACTAAACAAGGGAAAAAATATTGCTGCGAGTAAAAAAAAGAATTTTTTCATATTATATTTTGGCTTAGTTAATGTTTTAATTTTAGCATTTTAATTAAAAAATATCACTATTTATGATTTGCCTTCGGCGAGTCCTGCCCGGCATAGTAAAACAACATTAAAATCAAAAAACCTTACAAAGATGTAAGGTTTTTTTTGTATTGTTATGTTTGAATTTATTTATCATCTAAAATCTCTGGGCGGCCGTGGTCTTGGCGGCCGTGCACTTTGCGGCCTTTGTTGATCCAGACGAAAATAGGTGTGCCAGTGAAACCGAACTTTTCGCGTAGGCGGTTGGAGATAAAATGGATATAGGAGTCGTGTAAACTTTCTTTGTTACCAATGCGCAATTCAAACAATGGTGGATTGGTGGCCTTTTGTTCAAACTTGCGGATGCGAGGGAATATAGTGCCTTTGTCGCGGGTTGGTTTATGCATCTTGACCAGCTTCATCATAAAGGTATTCAAAATTGATTCGCCAATTTCTTTTTTACGTTCTTCCGCCACCTTAATAATTAAGTCGTATATTTGTGTCACCTTACTACCGGTTTTCGCGGACATAAACAAAATTGGCGCCCATTGGATAAATGGTAAACGGCGGTGAACATTTAAGGTATATTTTTTGCGGTCTTTGGTTTCAACCAAATCCCATTTATTACCAATAATAATCAAGCTTTTTTTGCGGTCGATAATTTCTTCTACAATCTTGGCTTCTTGCATGGTTAGCTCCTTGCTGATATCGACCATAAGTATGGCGATGTCGGCCTCTTCGATACTGCCGATGGTTTTGACAATGCCTTGTTTCTCTAGAGTGATTTTGTGTTTATAATCTTTGCGTACTTGTTGCCCTTTGCGGCTGATACCAGCTGTATCAATAAATCGAAAAAGTGTACCGTTATAGGTAATGAAGGTGTCTTGTGGTTCGCGGGTGGTGTGTGGAATATCACTGACAATAGCGCGCTCTTCACCGAGAAGTTTGTTGAATAATGTCGATTTGCCCACATTCGGTTGGCCGAGAATAATAATGTTAATTGCCTCGACATCGGATACGGGTTTTAATTTTGTTTTGATTTTGGATAACTTGTCGACGATAACATCAAGTAAATCGCCGGTACCCGTGCCAGTGACAGCGGAGATAGCCTGAGGCTCGCCGAAGTTGATTTGATAATAATTAGCAATCTCATCACGCTGGCGTTTAAAGCTGTCGATTTTGTTCACCACCAGAATAACTTTTTTTTGTTGCTCACCTAATTGTTTTTTGATGAGGTTGCCCAAGAGGCGGTCGTCACCAGTTAAACCGGAAAGACCGTCCACGACAAATAGAACCACGTCGGCGTCTTCAAGCCACTGTTTGGCCTGGACTTCGATTTTTTGCTGGATTGGATCTGGCGTATCTTTGCGGAATTTTTTTTCTAAAAAACGATCGAGATCGATAATGCCACCCGTATCGATTAGTTCGAACGAGGTATTGCGCCAGTCGATTTGGCCACGATTAGTATCACGTGTGGTGCCAGCCAACGGTGAAACCATGGCCTGGCGTTTTTCGCGCAAACAGTTGAAGAGTGATGATTTGCCGACATTGGTGCGACCGAAGATAACAACTTGGGGTAGGGCGGCGGATAATTTGGCAGACATATTAGTTAGGGTTAGTTGGGGCGACTTGATTAGCAGAGGCGGATTCACCCAAGATTAAAATGAAATCTGGTTGGACTTTGACCGTGCCGGAAGCACCTTGTTTATTTAGTTCGGCCGTTAGCCAGTTTGGTAACTCTAAACCGATATTTGCGTTGGTTTTTTCTTTAAGTAGTGCCAGCGATTCGATCTTGGCTTGGTTGGTTAAATCGTAGATGACCGAGGTTTGGTAGTTACGTTGCGCAGCATTTTTTATATTTATCACATCAAAACCATACTGTTCGATATCGGTTGACACTTTACTAGCCAAACCATTCACCCAGGTGCCATTACGCACCTCGACCGTGGCTTGGTCTTTAATAACCATGGCTTTGGTTTCGGCGGGTGCATTGGCAAAAATATTTTCAATCATGTATTGAATCTGGCTGAAGTCGCCACTGCGAGGCACGAGGAGATAGGCGCCATCCTCGCCAGTCTTATCCATCAAAAGGCCGTCGGCACTGTTATCTAGCACTTTATTGACGATTTGACCGCGGGGAACTTCTTTGAAAAGTGTCCAAAATTTTATTACCTCCCAAGCTTCGAAGTTGGTGGAAACGTGCTCTTGATAGGTGTTAAATAATCGACCAATTAAAGCTGGGTTTAAAAAAGTGGAGGCGGAGAATAATTTATCTTTAACTGCTTCGATGATTTTTTGCTGGCGTTTGGCGCGGGCAAAATCAGAACCTTCTTTGCCAACACCATGACGTGAGCGAGCGAACTTAAGTGCGAGCGAGCCGTCCATGTGTTGCAAGCCTGGATCAAAATGCAGATGTTCGTAGCGGGAGTAATAATTTTTGGCATCTTCCATGCCGAGTACTGGATAACTGTAATCGTCTAATGTATTATCAACAGTAACGTCTACACCTCCAAGTTCATCAATGACTTTGGCAAAGCCTTCAAAATCGACACGGGCGTAATAATCAATCGGCACTTTAAACAATTCGCCAATCGCCTGACTAGCGGCTTGGGCACCGGAACCAGGGTTTTCTTTTTCTGCCAAAGCGCCGATAGCATTGATTTTGCGCCAGCCATTGTCTTCTATTGGCACGTACAAATCGCGCGGTATAGAAATCATGGAAACTTGCTTCGTGGATGGCTTGAGGCTGATTAACATTATCGTATCAGTCAGGTAACCGCCATCATGCCCTTTACCACCTACACCCAATAGCAAAACGTTGATTCGGTCACGATTCTCACCCTTGATTGGTCGGTCTGAACTGATAGCTAATTTAGCTAATTGACCGACCGCACCGAGGTTGTTAAGCCAGCTAAAAACACCACCGGATTGGTCTGAAGTCTTTAACGCACCTTGGCTGGCAAAAAACCACAAGGCAACACCACAAAAGACAATCAAAAATAATAAAGTTTTGGCTAGTCGTTTTGGCCAACGGCGGGGCTTTTTTTCCTTTTTTTTACTTGGCTCGACTGGATGCTCTACTTGATGGTGTATTTGATGTTTTCCCTCAACTACAATAACATCCTGTTTTTGGGATTCAAGAGCTTCTTTTTCTATGGGTAAAGGCATAAATATAGGAGAATATTAAAAAATAAGGCAAAAACTAGCGGCGCTTTAGCCGGCCTTATAACCTTCATTATAATAATAAGAACGGTTTTTGGCAAGGGCTAACTAGGGGGTTGCATCAAAGGCTTCTTAGTGGTATAATTCTTTCGAGCCATTTGATAAATCGGCTTATAATTTATTTAATATATATACTCGTGTATGGTAAAAAACTTTTTTGCCAATGTTCTTGAATTAGTAAAGATTATTATTATTGCCGCTTTAATTATATTCCCGATTCGCTGGCTGGTCATCCAGCCATTTTATGTTAAAGGTGCCTCCATGGAGCCGAATTTTTATGACAAAGAGTATTTGATTATTGACGAGATCAGTTATCGTTTTAATCAACCACAACGAGGCGATATTGTGGTATTCCGTTACCCCAAGGATCCGCAAGAGTATTTTATTAAGCGCGTTATCGGACTACCGGGAGAAAAAGTACAGTTAAAGAATGGCGATATTTATATTACTGCCAAGGGAAAAACCGAAGAGGTGAAATTGGACGAACCGTATTTGCCGGTTGATCTAAAAACATATAGCCTAAATGAAGAGCCAGTTGAACTTGGCCCTAGTCAGTATTTTTTCCTGGGCGACAATCGTAACGCCTCTAAAGATTCCCGTTACTTCGGTCCGGTAGATAAGAGTTTTGTTATCGGTAAGGTTTGGCTGCGGGGTTGGCCCTTTGATCGTGCCAAAGTCTTTCACATGCAACAATATAACTTTCAATAACGAATAGTGCTTATGATGAAGAAAAATCCAGCCAAAAAAGCCTTAACCGAAAAAGAGGAATCAGCTGCCAGGGCTAGGCGAGGCAACAAGAGTTTTTCCCGTTTACGCGGTATGCGTGATGTTTTGTTTGAGGAAAGCAAATACTGGGAGGCGGTTGGCAAAAAGGCCAGTGAACTCGCGCGAACCTATGGGTTTAAGCGAATTGAGACACCAATTTTGGAAAAATTGGAGCTGTATGAACGATCGACCGGTAAGACCAGTGATATTGTAACCAAGGAGATGTATTCGTTTGTCGATAAGAGCGGTGAAAAGGTGGCGATGCGGCCAGAGGCAACCGCCGGTCTGGTGCGTGCTTTTGTTGAACACGGCATGTTTAATTTGCCCCAGCCAGTCAAGATGTTTTGGTTCGGTCCCGCCTTCCGTCACGATCGTCCTCAAGCTGGCCGGTATCGACAATTCACCCAGTTTAATTTAGAAATGTTTGGTGAGGCTGGTCCAGTGGCCGATGCGCAGTTGATTTTAGTGGCCTATAATTTTTTTAAAGAATTACAGGTCGGAGTACAGATGCATGTCAACAGCATTGGTTGTAAAGATTGTCGTAAGGGTTATTTAGAAAAATTAACTAAATATTACAAAGAGAAGGGGCGACGGAGCAAGATTTGTAATGATTGTAAAAAACGGTTAGTTAAAAATCCGTTGCGTTTGCTTGATTGCAAGGAAACAGCGTGTGTAGAAATCCGTAAGGATGCACCACAAATTGTGGACTCTCTGTGCGATTCATGTCGCGATCATTTTGTTCGCGTTTTGGAATATCTTGATGACCTAGGTATTAATTACAGTTTGCAGCCATTTTTAGTGCGTGGCTTGGATTACTATAATCGCACTGTGTTTGAAATCGTGCCAGAGGATGAGGGCGAAGATGGTCGTCAAAATTCACTCGGTGGTGGCGGTCGCTATGATGAATTAGTAGAATTTTTGGGTGGTCGACCAACACCAGCCTGTGGCTTTGGCGTTGGCGTGGAGCGGACCATTTTAAAGATTAAGGAGCAGAATATTGTTGTAAAATCAGATGAGCAGGCCGATGTCTTCATTGCCCAATTGGGTGAGCAGTCACGACGGCGTGCCATGGTATTGTTTGAGGAGTTACGTCGCGCTGGCTATCGGGTGGCCCAACAATTTAGCAAAGACAGCTTGAAGGCCCAACTTGAGGAGGCAAATCGCTTGGGTGTTAAGTTTAGTTTGATTTTAGGTCAAAAAGAGCTTTCCGATGGTACTATTTTGGTACGCGATATGGAATCAGGCGTGCAAGAGGTCGTAGATTTGAATAAGGTACGAGCAGACATTGGTAAACGCTTACAAGTGATTTAGTCTTGACTTAGATCAGTTATTATAGTAGTTTTAGCAAATTGATTATTTATTAAAAATATCTAGAAAAGAGGTGCAGTGTGGTAGTAATCACTAAACGTAAAAAAGAAGAAAGCTTTGAAAGTTTTTTACGACGCTTTAACAAGCGTATGCAACAGAGCGGTAACTTGCTCCGTGTCCGTAAAAAACAATATTTCGCTGAAGCGAAAAGCCGCAATCTCCGTCGCCGGAGCGCGTTGGTTTCTTTAGAGTACAAAGATAAAAATGAATACTTGCGCAAAGTCGGTAAGCTCAAAGAAGAGCCAAGACGTCGCTGGTAAAAAATAACATGAGTCAATTAGAAGCAAAAATTAAAGTCGCTATTGTGGTGGCCCAAAAAGCACGTGACGAACAGACCTTGTCCGTTCTGCGTATGCTGATAAGTGCCATACGCAACCAAGCGATTAGCTTGCGCCAAGGCGATGCCGTTTTGTTGTCTGATGAACAAGTGGAGCAGGTGATCCGTAGCGAAGTTAAGCGACGCCTAGATTCTGTTTCAGCTTTTACCCAGGGCCATCGTCCCGAGTTGGCGGCCAAAGAACAAACTGAAGCCAATATGTTGGCAGCGTATTTGCCTGTTGGTATGAGCGAGGCTGAGGTTGAAGCCTTGGTGCGTCGAGTACATACCAGCAAGCCAGAAGCCGCGTTTGGTCAAGTGATGGGTGCAGTGATGGCCGAGGCGAAGGGCAGGGCGGACGGCAATCTGGTTGGTCGCTTAGTGAAGCAGATTATGGCAGAATAAAAAAAGTTTTGAATAAATAAAAAAGCCGTGGCGCATTTACGCGCCACGGCTTTTTTATTTATTCAAAACTATGTCATTTTTTTGTGTCCGTTCGCTCGATTACGTTTCGACCGACAAGATGCAAGATTATTCCAATGGGTAATGCCCATGGTACGCTGACATATAAGTTATGAATGAAAAATAGTACAATAAACCTTGAGTTATTAGAGCAGTTATACGCATTAAAAAAATCAGGATAACAGGGGGTTGAGTAGCTGTCAAAGATTGACTTTATAAGCATTATGCTGAAATAAGCCAGGAAATAAATTACTGTCAGCTTGGTTAGTTGTCTTTTAGTCATAAGTATCGTGTTTATTTTTTAACCTCTAATACCAGGAATGAATCGTTTAATCTGTTCGAAGCGTGATTCTTTGGTAAATTGTTTTATTTTATATTTGGCGCGGTGGGTTTTGACAAATTTAAGCCAATCACGGCTTGGTCCTTTACGGTGTTTGTCAGTGACAATTTCTACCAGATCGCCGCTTTTTAGTTCCGCATCAAGTGGGGCGATACGGTCATTGACCATGGCGCTGGTGCAGTGGTGGCCGATATCGGTGTGAACTGCGTAGGCAAAGTCAACTGGAGTGCTGCCCACTGGCAAGTCATAGACATCGCCTTTAGGGGTAAAGATAAAAATACGATTACGAAACACTTCAAATTTTACCTGTTTAACAAAGTCGTGGGTATCTTGAAAGGTTTTTTGCAGCTCTAAAATTTCTTGGGCCCATTTAGGTTGATAATCGCCCTCACCGCCTTTGCCCTGCATTTTATAAAATAAATGGGCGGGTACGCCGTAGTGGGCCTCCTCATCCATTTGTTTGGTACGGATTTGAAATTCAGTCGCCTTGCCATCAATACCAAAAACAGTGGTGTGCAAGCTACGATAGCCATTGGGTTTCGGCACAGCAATGTAATCTTTAAAGCGACTGATTTTAGGGCGCCAGCTAGAGTGAATAATACCTAACGTCTTATAACAATCAGCGACATTATCCACTACCACGCGAAGCGCAAACACGTCTTGAATTTCATCGAAACGACGGTCTTTGCGTTGCATTTTTAACCAGATGCTATAAAGATGCTTGAAACGACCAGTAATTTCGTGTTTAACGCCGGCCTCAACCAGCTTTTTTTCGATGATGTTTTTGGTTTTTTGAATAAATTGGTTACGTTCAGCTTTTTGTTCGACCTCATATTTATATTGCAATTGATGAAAATCTTCCGGATGGAGATATTTAAAGCAGATATCTTCCATTTGCCACTTAAGCCGCCAAACGCCAAGCAAACCGGCAATCGGGGCGTAAATTTCCATGGTTTCCTGGGCAATTCGTTTTTGTTTTTCCGGCGGGACATGTTCGAGAGTGCGTAAGTTATGTAAACGGTCAGCGAACTTGATCAAGATAACTCGTAAATCGTTGGCCATGAAAACAAACATCTTGCGCAAGCTTTCGGCATACCGTTCAATACCACGATATTTAATTTTGCTTAATTTAGTGATGCCTTCTACTAGGCGGGCAATTTCTTCGCCAAAGTTATGTTCTACGTCTTCAAGGGTGCACTCCGTATCTTCGGGTACGTCGTGAAGTAGGCCAGCTGCGATCGTGGGGATGTCGGCCTTGATTTCAGCTAAGGTGAAGGCGGTGTGCAGACTATGCTGGATATACTCTTCGCCACTTCGGCGTAATTGTCCTTGGTGTGCCTTGAGTGCATAGTCATAGGCCAACTCAACAATGCCAACATCCGCCTTGGGCTGGGTATCATGTATTCGATTAATTACTTCTTGTATCGTCATTTTTTTAATTGATTACTTTATGGTATAATTATTATACCAATACCTAAATAAGTCAAAGTTAATCGAATAAAATATATTTGTTGTTTTTAAAGTTTATTGGTATAATAAATTAAACTTATTTTTCTTTTTTCCATGCTGAAAAGAAAATCATTTTCTGTGTTATCAAAGGCGCTGTTTTTAGTCGCTGCTTTTTTTGTATTAGCAGTGATTTTTCAATGGCAGGCCAATACAGTATTAGCCGTGGTTGATCCTTTTGGCGGTCAATATAATAATGTAAATGCGGAAATCGGCCTGTCGGCAACCAACCCAACAATTTTAGCAGCTAAAATTATTAATTGGTTTTTAGGCTTTTTAGGTATTATCGCTGTCGGGCTTATTTTATATGCCGGTTTTTTATGGATGACCTCTGGTGGCGAGGTGCAGAAAATCGAAACTGCCAAAAAGATATTAAAAAATGCCGTTATTGGTTTGATTATTATATTGGCATCCTGGGGCATCGCCTTGTATATCTTAAATTTTTTAACGAATAAGACGGGTGGTCAAAACGCTGGCGGCGGCGGTGGTGGTGGCGGTGGCTTAAGTGCTTTTGGTAATGGTATTATTGAATATGTTTATCCGGTGCCAAATCAAATGGATGTAGCCAGAAACACTGCCATTATTGTTAAATTTAGAGAAGATGTTAAGCCAGATACGATTTGTAATGAATTAGATGCTAATGGACTTTGTAGTGATTCAAGTTTGAATTTTAAAAATGTGAGAATTTTTACCTCAGCCGCTGGCGATACTTGCGATAGCGCCACAAGCCCAAGCACTTCTTCTTGTAAGATTTCAAATATTTGGGATGTTAAAGTTAACTCAATTGATAAGCAAACGTTTGTCTTTAAGTCGACTGTTTATCTTGGTTCGCCATCTGAACGAATATGGCACACGGTCTATTTAACCAAGGACATTAAAAAGGCAGACGGCTCCAAGGCCTTTAGTGATTTAGCAACTAAAAGTGATACCAGTTGGTCCTTTGAAGTTAGTACTCGGTTGGATTTTGAACCGCCACAGGTAGAGCAAGGTGGTATTTTCCCTTTCCCAGATGCTGCACGGGATATGTCAAATATATCTGTACCAGCTACTCAGGCAACAGGTTCAATTAGGGTTTTGAATGAGCCAAAAAAAGCAAAAAATTCTTATGCAGACAATTTTCAATCAGTGGCTTCACCAGGCATTTCAACTGTTTCTTTAGATAAATCATGTTTAGCGAATGGCCCGGCAGTAGTGGTGATGTATGAATATCCTTTAAATTCAGGCAAGCTTGCACCAAATTTACAAATTAACGAGTCCTCGATTGGCAATGGCACAATTGACGTTAATAAAAACATAATCACGTTTCCGTACTGCAATATTCGATTAATATTAGATAGCCCAGTTATCACTGGTAATAGCTGGAATTTTGATTTACACCCAAATATTATTGCGGATTACGTATCCATTGCCGGTGAAAAATATATTGCCAGCACTACCTACAATGAGGCTGCAAATACTTTTGCCGCGTCAGCAAATTCAACAAATACCGCTGCCTCCCTTACAAATTTGATTAATGCAAATAATCCATTAGTGGATGCTACTAGTGCTGGCGATAAAATTACAGTAAATGCTAAAATCGCCAACGGTAGTGGTAATCAGATTAAGATTACGACTAACGGTACTAGTTTTTCCGTTAGTGGCTTGGCTGGTGGCAAGGATAGGCAAGAAAGCATTGAACCGAGAAACTCACCAGACCAACCTCGTAATTCGGTTATTCGGGTTGATTTTAACGAGGCCATAAATCCATTGTATATTTCTGGGCCAAGTACTCAGGTTTATAACTATATTCGGGTAGTAAATAATTCTACCACCGCAACTTCTTCTGGTAATAGTTGTCACTCAAATAACGAATGTCTGTCATATGAATGTGTTGGAGGATCTTGTGTTGGTGATTATTTGGCTGGAAAGTTTAAAGTATCGAACATCTTTCGAACAGTTGAGTTTTTAAGCAATGTAGAGTGTGGCGTTAACGCTTGTGGTGAAACAATGTATTGCTTGCCAGAAAATAGCAATCTTCGTGTTGAGCTAGTTGCTGCCACCTTAGCCCCCTGTGCTAGTAATGCTATTTGTGTTGATAAGGCGCCTTATCAATATTGTAAAAATTCGATTTGTAATAATTCATCCACTCCAGCTATTAATTTTCCGGGAGCAAAAAAACCAGTTAATGGTATTGTAGATACTGCCGATAATTCTCTTGATGGTAATAGGGATAAAAATGCCATTGGTTCAACCTCTGATTGGTATATTGAACGTCGACCAACCCCGCCATTATACCCTGATAATAGTAGCGGTTCAGGTGATAATTACCGCTGGTCGTTTATGATTGATAATCGGATTTTAATTGAAGAGCCTAAAATAACAAACACCACCCCCGTACATCGCGGAACGGTTCTATTAATGTCGAAAAATGTTGAATTTGATTTTAATCGACTGATGATGTCACAAAGTTTGACCAGTGGTGGGATAAGCATTGGCAGTGAAGCAAGTTCAACTCGGCATCGATTGGTGAATTTAATGTCTTATGGTAACCCAATTGGATATTGGATTGCTAATAAAGGTTTTGATGACGAACCGAAAGATGGTTTTTTTGACACAACTCAGGGCTTTATTGAACATGCTGATTTTGCGGCCTCCTCCACCTATCGAGGTCAGGTTGGGTCTGGAGTAAAAGATATTTATCAGAATTGTTTTAAGCCAAGTGGGACGACAATTGGCTGGTCAGGGTCTTGCGCGGCTGTCTCACCCAATTCATCTTGTTGTGGATCCTCAACTTCAGCTAGCGTAATAGCCGCAACTAGTTGTGCTGCCATCAAATAATTATGACCAACCAAAAACAAAAATTCAAAGTCATCCTTTTTAGCCTAATCTTGATTTTTGGGGCTATGTTCAGCTTGGTTGCCGTGCGAGCCGAGGTTGATCCGTTTGGTGGTCAGCAAGAAGCCGTCGGTAATGCCATTGGTCTAGGTAATAGCAACCCCCAAATAATGGCTGCGAAGGTTATTAACTGGGGGTTGGGTTTTTTAGGGATTATAGCGGTTGGTATAATTTTATACGCTGGGTTTTTGTGGATGACCTCGAATGGCAATGCGGATCAGGTTGACCGGGCTAAAAAAATCTTGATTGGCGGCTTGATTGGGTTAATCATAATTTTAGCCAGTTGGGGTATTGCCACCTGGTTGGTTAATTCTTTGGTTGATGTGACTGGCGGTGGAGGTGATGGCGATAGAGGCAATATTCCACCGGGCGGTGTTGTGACTTTTGGTGTAACCAGTGTTAACCCACCAGGTCTCGAAAGTGCGCCGTTGAACGCCAAGGGCCTGGCTTTGTATAACATGACCTTACTTCCGGGAAGTGGTACATTAACTGTTACCACTAATCCAGCAGTAAGCTATGCCATAAATTCTAGCACTGACAATAATTTGGTGGTTTTTCAATCGAGCAGCACCTGTGAAGAGATAAACATTGCTTATAAATTAAAATTAGTAATTCCAGAAGAACACAAAAACGACCTTTGCTTTGCACCATCATCAACTACGATTTATAAAGCTACGGTTAGTGGATATAAAAATTTAGGAGGAGTTACGCAAGATCCAACAGATAAGACCTGGGATTTCTCTTTAATTCCGGTACTTGATTTTAACCCACCCGATATTCTTATTGACCGCACGAATCAATGTATCGCCGCTGGTGGCTACCCGCTTAAGGCGCATATCATTGACGATTTGTCAGCAGTTATGAAAGCGAAATTCGAAGTGTATGATCCGACAAATTTTCTGGTATTTCAAGCAACCGTTACGCCACCTGTTTTAGGTAAAAACGTGTGGGTAACTACCAGCACTTCGGCAATGACACCACCCACTAGATATAAAGTTGTGGTTTTTGCCTACGACGCAGCGGGAAATAGCACGAGCACGTTTGATTATATAATTCCTTGGCCAGCTCATTGTTGTAATAATCAGCCAGATCCCGGTACGGAAACTGGTACTGATTGCGGCGGTGAGTGCCCAGCTTGTGACGGAGCCGCTTGCGCTATTGACATGAATATACCGGCTGGCATTGCTCCAAATTGGTGTACGGATGGAAATACTTTATGTGCTAGTAGTTTTTGTAAAACAACCAGCAGCACCTCTACTTGTGAAAATGCTGGCTATGCCGCTGGTACAGCATCATGTTGTACCTGTCAATCCAGGCCAATGATTACGGGCATTTCACCGGTAGGCGGGTTTTGTAAAGCTAATACCACTAAGCCCTGCAATAAAAATGCAGACTGTGGCGGGGCTGACACCTGTAATATTGATGCACCAAATGGTGCAACTAATAATTTTATTACTATTTTTGGTAATAATTTTGGCACCATTGCTGGCAATGTGTACTTTGAGGGCAATGCCACGGGCACCCTACCGAGTGTATTAAATTCAAACTGTACCAGCACCTGGAAGGATAATCAAATTATCATAGCTGTGCCAAGCGATGCGGCCTCTGGCACAATTATTGTTAAAACGGCGGTTGGCCTAACTGATACCTCGAGTTCAAGTGATTCTTATGGGCCAGTGATTAAAGACTTTGTTAAAGTCGGCTTTGATCGGCCTGGTATTTGTAAATTAACTCCGGATTCAGGTAAATTAAACGCAACTTCAACCTATTATGGCATAAATTTTACCAACAATAACGATATTGCATTTGGTAGCGCAGTCACCTCGACTTCTTTTTTGAAGGCACTAGGCCGCAACATTATAAATACTACCACTGCTACTGCCACGGTGCCAAATTTAACCCTTGGCAAGACGTCTTCCTTTGTTTTAAAAAATGTCGGGTCAGTAATAGTAAATAGTAATTATGTTGATTTTACCAAATTATTAGATCCGTATGCTGGGCCAGTTATCTCTGATTTTAATCCTAAAGATGGTGGGCCTGGCCAGTATGTAACGATTTGGGGCAGGGGGTTTGGGGCAAGACAAGGCACAAGCAGTGTCCGCTTTGCCAGTACCTCGCAAGCTGACACCTGGACGGCAGACTATAATTTTCCACCAATTTGTCAGGACAAGACCTGGTCGGATAAACAAATCATCATTAAGGTACCATCCGGAACCGTAAGTTCTACGCTCTACACCCTGGAGGTTGAGGTGGGTCCACATACCGCCACTGCTGATTTTAAACAATTTTTACGCAATAAAAATGTACGCCCTGGTATTTGTCTTATTAACCCAAGTTTAACCCAAATTGGTGTGCCGGTTGAGTTTTCGGGTGATAATTTTAAGAAGCCAATAAGTCCCAATGCTACTTTTAGTGAAAATAAGGTTAAGTCTATTGATGATATCGATTGGACATACGACAAATCTCCAAATCGAACTGAGGCACCAGTAGTTGCAGACTCAATTACTGGTCCAGTGGTTTTAGTTAACAACTCTGCAATCAGTAATCCGCTTAACCTCACTGTTGGTACGTGTAAAACTGATGCCGAATGCTCAGGCACAGGAGTAATCTGCTGTCCAGGAGGCTCCACCTTTGCTGGGTCGTGTGCCACACTGTCGAAGTGTTTTGAGGGTCCAAAAACCAGTGCATATGAATGGGATTTTACCACTAATCCAAACGGTAATTGCCAAATAGGTACGACCATGTGTGGCACCGAGGCATGTTGTGTAACGGGCACAGAGAGTTGTAATGCATTAGCCAATGGCAATAAAGGGTTATGTTCGCCGATTCCACAAACGTGCTCTGGCATGGCACAAAATATGTGTACTTCCCAACCTCAATGTCCTAGCTCACCTGGGGTGTGTCAAACCGTAACTAGCACTGCTTCTGTTGGTAAATGCGGGGATAATGTTGCCTGTAAGAGCTTATTTGGGGGATTATATAATTACACATTTACAGCTAATACATGTGAAATTACAACTACGACTGCAAGTGGAGCTAATGTTGCTTGCAGTCCTACCGCACCTCATGCTTCCTCAACCTGTAATTTGGTAAATTCGATATATGTCTGGCAAATGCCAGCTCAAACATCATGCCCGCCCAGCTCGCCTGTCACATTTAAAGATATAAATGGTAAATGTACGATTGGTACGCTTGGTAGTCCAAGTGTGTGCTTAGGTTGTCCGGGTGATTTTTCATGTAATTTGGCTGGTAAATGTGTTTCTGCTCCAGTTTGTGCCGCTAGTTCAACTTGTAATACTACATCAAATACGTGTATACCCAATAAACCAACGGGCACTTGTGAATGTTGCTGTCGAACTGCGCCAATGTATGCAGCTCAAGACTGTTGTCTTGGCCTGCAATGCACCCCTGGGCTTTGCGGTACGGGTAATGTTAACTATGGCCAGTGTACTGGTTGTCGCGTTGAGATTGATAATATTGGCGCTACTTACACCTCTGGGGAAAAGAATTTAAGTGATTCGGCCTGCAATTGTAAAGGTAAACAGGCAATGCACTGTGAAGTAAAAATAATTAGTGATGATGTTTTTGGAAATATCGTTTATGACGGTTCAGATTCCGGTACCTGCAAGGAAGGTGCCCCCGATGTTTCCATGTTTTGCGATGATAGTACTCCAACGCAATGTACGACCGGTGGTAGTGATTGTGTTGATCCAGATAAAGTGTGTAGCACTAAAACCGGTTGCGCTTGCGAGGTTATCCCTTGTTCAAAAGATACTACCCAATGCACCCCAGATGATTCAGTTTGTACAGATATTGGCCCTGATTTAGAATGCGATCCGGTTTCATGTAACTGCACCAGTGAACCATCTGTGCCACCGGGCGAACAATGTATATTGCCAATAAATCCAACTTGTACGGACGGGGTGGCCAGTTGTGGACCGCCACAAGATAAGCTTTCTTGTATTACTAGTAGTGGTGATTGTCGTTGTTGTTGCACGCCAGGGGACACCAAGCCTGTGCCTGGAACCAACCGTCAATTAGTTTGTATTCAAAACCAAGGGGATTGTACTGGTGCTGTTCGCGGTTTATTCTGTGGATGTCAGGCCAATACGGATTGTGGCAATAACACCTTCCTTGCTGCCTGTGGTCAAGACACTTGTTGTTATCCACGGCCAATAGTAGTCAGCACGGTGCCAATGAATAATGCTAAAGATATTTGTCTTAATCCGTTGATTAGTGTTACTTTTGACCGGCCTATGAACCCAACCAGTTTTAATGGTAATGTTATTTTGGCGCTCGATAATGGCTTAAGTGTTTGCCCTAAAGGATTGCCATATGTAGCTACAAGTGATAATTCAATGGGTACTTTGGCGCGCTGGTGGACAGGGGTTAAACAATTTTTTGGCTTTAGTGCCACTGCTGCCAGCAATAATTTCTGTGCCATTCCTGGTATAGTGAATAATTATGTTAAGCAGAAGGGTCTCGGCACAACCACGATTCTGACTTTTTCCCCTTCAATTTTACTAGATAAATATAAAACCTATCGAGTAATCGTTAAAGGTGATGCCAGCTCCTCCGATTCTGTTAATGAAGGCGTTCTAAGTGCGAATGGGGTTTCCATGGCCACCACTAGTGTGGCCACTACTAGTGTTGAGTTTATTAATGGCGTAAGATTTACCGGCACAATTTGGCAATTTACCACCGGTGATCGAGTTTGTACTTTAGATAAAGTAGTTATGGATCCAGCTGCTTATACTTTTTTCCGTGGTAGTGACAGCCCTAATTCATCTTCTACACCAAATCAAATAACCATGATTGCCATTCCTGAGTCAGCTAATGGTCAACAGATTGTAGCTGTGCCGACGATATATGATTGGTCTTGGGCCTGGTCTTCAAATGATACCACCGTGGTGACCGTTTCTGGGGCCACAACCAGTATGGAAACACTTAAAGCTCAAACAAAAAAAGATGGCACCACCAAGGTTAACGCTAAGGCAAAAATAACTGTTGACACATTAAATAATCCCACAACCGCCAATATTAAAACAGTAACCGGTAGTGCTAATATTAGATTGTTTATTTGTTCAAACCCTTGGCCACCGTATAGTGATCCAACAACCTGGCCCTGGCAAGATAATGCTGCAAATTGTTCCATAAATGCTGCACAGTGTAGTAATTATAATTTTGAGCTCTATTATTGTCGTGATGGCGCAGCCGCGGGCAACACCTATTTGCCTTCAATTATGAACACCGGCACAGTCATTCGCGGAGCTACTACTACACCGACTGTTAATGATATGCTTAAGGAATATTATTTCTTGCGCGCGCCATTGCCAGCAGAAACCCAAGGTTTTATTGGTTATCCGATGGCAACTGGTAGTGCAGTAAAGTTGGATTGGACAGCATCAGCTGTACCGGGTTTGAGCTATAAAGTATATTACGGCAAAGCAACTGGTAATTACACAAACTATGTAGCGGTTACAACGAATAGTACAATCATTTCTAAATTAACCAATGGTCAAAAATATTATTTTGTGGTTAAGGCTGCTTCATCAACGACTGGTGCGGAAAGTGTAATATCTAAGGAAATCAGTGTTACACCAAAAGATGTTTTAGCACCACCAACGGTTGTTTTTACCATTATTCCAGGTGATAAAAAGGCTAATTTAACATGGACAAGGGTGGCTGATGCAGTCAGCTATAAAGTGTATTATGGTAACAATCCCGCTCCATATTTTGGGGCCAGTAAGGTTGTCGGTGATGTTAATTCGGCTGCATTTAGTGGCCTAAACAACGGTACGGTGTATTATTTTTCAGTTGTTGCGCTTGATAGTGCTGGCAATGAAAGCAATAAAGTGGTAAATCAAAGAGTGATTATGCCAGACGCGGTTGCACCACTTTCCTTTAATAATGTGTTAAAATCGGTCGATTTTGAAACAGACGTTTTTGCGTCAGCTGATTGGGAAAGAAGCTTGCCAACGAGCTATAAGCACGCCAAAGTTGAGCTATCCAAAGCCGAGCATGTTTCTGGGGGTCAAAGTGTGTTGTTTCACAAGGATGCAAATATTGAATTCCCAGGCAAGTGCAGTCAAGCGTTATGTAATGATATGATAAATCCAAAATGTACTTGGGGTGCTCCAGTGGCTAACGCCTGTAATTTTAAAAATAGAGACGAAAACGAAAAATTATTTGTGCTTGATACACAATCCTTGGTTTATCAAAATCAAAATTTTTCAAACTACAACCAATTAAAATATAACATAAAAAACTTAGCACTTGTGCCTGGAAAAAAATATGTTATTTCATTCTATTATAAGGGTAAAAATATAATTCCTGTAGTGCCCTCGATAACTGGCTTTCCAGGCTGGAGCACACAGTGTACGCCAAAATCTGCGCTTTATGTTCTTACTGATGTTAGTTCTGCTGCAGTTTGTGCTCTTTATGGTCCAACAAAGGCGACGTGGAATGTGGCAAGTAGTTCTTGTGATTTTTTTACTAATGAAAATGGTGGCACCACTAGCCCATCTTCTTACCCAGCAGGCACTACCTTTACCCGCTGTCGACCGGATCTTTGGACTGCTGCTTTTGACACTTGCGTAGATCAACCAACTCATTGTTGCCGACAAACACCGGCGCAGAAAAAGTGTTTTAGTACAGTTAATGTATATGCCATTGGTGATCCAGCTAAAAAGGCAATAAATATTCCAGCAGGCAACTATGTGTCGGGTGGTTATAATGGCTGGTATTTGTTTCAAGGTTTGTTTGATTATTCTGCAATTATGGATGATTGGAAATTATCTAATGGTACATTAAGTCGCTATTTTAATATTGATGAGTGGTATGTAGATACAAATTCAAGTGGTTCTGATTTTTATATTGATGACTTAGTTTTTGCCGAAAGTAATTAATTATTATAACAATATTTTATGTTTGAAAACACACCCTCCTCGCCAACCGGTCCAGTTATCCCACCAGTGGTGCCATCAGTCACTCCGGTGCAATCGCCAACCCAGCCTCAACCAGGCTCACCCCCAGTGGATATCTACGCCGGTCTAGATACTGGCAAGCCAGCCCAACCAGCAATGCCTACACAGCCAGCCCAACCCGTGATTCCGCCGGTTGGCCACTCGAATCGCCTCTATTTTATTATTGGCTTGTCCGTTTTAGTTTTAGCCCTACTTGCCCTAGGTGGTTGGTATGGCTATAAATACTATACCAGTTTAAGTGCCCCTGCAGAGGTAGCTGTGGTTACGCCTCCTGTAGAAGTGGTTGTGCCGGTCGTACCACCCGTTGTTCCAGAGCAACCAGTAGTAATTCCAACCCCAGAAGTAATTCCGCCAGTTGAAGTTGCCACTACAGCTCCAACTTCAACTCTGCCAGTTGTCACTACCACTGAAAATATTGTCACTACCACCGCTCCTATTGTACCAATCACTCCACCAAGCATGGTTGATAGCGATAATGATGGCTTAACTGACACCGAAGAGGCAAAGTATGGCACTAATCCTTTGTTAGCTGATACTGACAGCGATGGCTATAGCGATGGTTCAGAAGTAAATAATGGGTTTAATCCTTTGGGTACTGGCAAGCTGCTGGTAAAATAAAATACCTTTATGTTTAACATCGACAAATCCAAGGAAGAGGTGGCAGCAGTGTTGCGCGACTCAACTGGGCAAAACAAACAACAAGATGCGATTGATAATATTGGTATTCATGTGATGCCGGCACAATTCAGAGGTAAAAATGCTGGTGCTCAGGCACAGACAACTGGGGCAATCATCTTGGTTGTTGGGTTTGTGCTGATTGTTGGACTTGCCGGTGGTGCGTATTATTATTTTATGATTAAAAAGGGGAATTTATTTATCGATGCTGGTCGTTCGCCTGAAATAGCTACTACAACTGCCACCTCAACCAATTCAGTCACCGAACCAACTAGTCCGACTGAGCCAATACCAGATGTGCCGATTTCAGAGCCCACCCCATCAACAACTCCTGAGACTGTTGTATCCACTACACCTACTACTACGCCAATAATTGTGCCAACTGCCTCGCCAGTAACCGATAGTGATAATGATGGCTTGAATGATGAGGAAGAGGTTTTGATCGGTACGGATAAAAACAATCCCGATACTGATGCAGATGGCTTTCAGGACGGTGCGGAGCTAGCTGTTGGCTATAATCCAGCCGGCCCAGGTAAAATTATTAGTAACGTCAAAATAAAAATGGCAGATGAAAGCAGTTTTACTATACTGTATCCTGCTGATTGGTCAAAAAAAATTCAAACTGGAGTTGAGGGGGTTATGTTTCAATCGCCGGATAATCAATTTTTTCAGGTAAGCTGGCAGACGCTTGATGCCGGACAGAATTTAACGAGTTGGTATAAAGCCACTTTTAATCAAGTTGAACCATCTCTCCAACAATTAATTGACATAAAGGATGACACGGGAAAAATAGCTTGGCCTGGTGTTAAAAGTCCGGATAACAAAGCGGTATATATTGCAAACGGTGGTAAGTTGTATACTATTGCGTATAACACAGGCGTAGATGGTCGTTTGCTCTATGAACATTTGTTTAGCATGGCGTATAATAGTTTCAGGCTCAAATAAAACAAAATGGTCGAAATTGTCAACGCCACCAGAACTAAACTGCAGTTAAAATCGCTTGAACATATTGCTGAATTTGTGTTAGCTCGGTTTAAAGCCTCGGCTAAAGAAGTGTCAATCGCCATAATTGGGGATATTAAAATGCGTCGTCATAATGCCGATTATCGTGGCAAGGACCGACCAACTGATGTATTAAGTTTTACCGGAGAGGGGCAGTGGTTGGGTGAGATTTTACTTGATTATCAACAAATTAAGCGTCAAGCAAAACGGTTAGGCCATACAGCCAAATTCGAGCTCGAATTTATTACGATTCATGGCCTTTTGCATTTGTTTGGCTATAATGATGAGACCGAGGTTGATCGACTGAAAATGATTGCTTTGGGCGATAATATATTAAAAGAATATTATAAAAAATGATAAAAATCACCAGACTGTTTAAAAGCTTTATTTACGCCTTTAGAGGTTTGGTTAAGGTAGTAAGAGAAGAGCAAAATTTTCAAATTCAACTAACCGCTGCCATTCTGGTTTTTATTGCCGCCGTTTGGTTGAAAATTTCCACAACCGAGTGGTTGGTGTTGATGGGCATAATTCTTTTGGTCTTACTCATGGAGTTGGTTAATAGTGCGGTTGAACGAGTAACCGACTTATTTAAGCCCAGAATTAGCACTTATGTTAAAGAAATTAAGGATATTATGGCCGCGGCCGTATTGTTAGCCTCGTTGGGAGCGATTGTGGTTGGGGTGATAATCTTTGGCCCCCATGTTTGGTCTTTAATTAGTCGTAATTGGCTTGCGGCAAGTTGTCTTTTTTAGTATAATACATAAAAGAATAATACGACGATAATTTTATATTTTTAATCAGGCCTGAACTGAATATATTGGGTTATATTTAGGCCATTTCATACGTTTTACATGAGTATAAAAGATTCTATCATTGCCGGCTTAGATATTGGTTCAACCACTATCCGCATGGTTGTCGGTCAAAAAATCGCCCAAGAAAAGGGCGAACAGTTACAAATTATTGGCGCCGTAAGCGTGCCAGCTGAAGGTATTAGCAAAGGTGTGGTTAATAGTATAGAAAATGCCACCTCCTCAATTACCGCGTGTTTAGAAAAAGCTGAGCGTTTGGTTGGTGTACCGATTGAGCGAGTTTGGGTTAGTTTAAATATCCCACATTTGCGTTGTGAAAAAAGCAAAGGCGTGGTGGCCATTAGCAAGAGTGATGGTGAAATTACTGATGTAGACAAAGATCGGGCTATCGACGCTGCTAGTGCGTTATCTGTGCCGCCAAATTACGAAGTTCTTCACGTTACGCCAATTCGTTATACTGTGGATAACCAGACCGATGTCAAAGACCCAATCGGCATGACTGGCGTCCGTCTGGAGGTTGAGGTGCTAATCATTCAGGCGCTCAGTGCTCAGTTAAACAACCTCAGTAAGGCCATCCATCGTACTGGCGTCGAAATTGAAAAATTTGTGCTTGCGCCAATGGCCGCTGCCGAGGCAGTATTATCCAGTAAACAAAAGGATTTGGGGGCGGTAGTAATCAATCTTGGGGCTAGTACAACCAGTTTAGTGGTCTATGAAGAGGGTGAGCTGCTTCATACCGCTGTTTTACCTATCGGATCCGAACATATTACTGGCGACATTGCTATCGGTTTACGTTGCCCGGTTGATTTGGCGGAACGCATTAAAATTGAATTTGGCAGCGCCGATCCAGCCGACTTTGGTAAGCGTGACGAGGTAGATATCAGCGATTTAGCCCACGAAGAAGGGGTGATGGAAGAAGTTGGCCGTACCGTGTCACGTGGCTTTGTGGCGGAAATTATTGAAGCCCGGGTTGAGGAGATATTTGAAAAAGTAGATGATGAATTGAAAAAGATTGAACGCTCTGGCATGTTGCCTGCCGGCGCCTATTTAGTTGGCGGTGGGGCCAAATTGACTGATTTAGTTGAGGTGGCTAAAAAAAGATTACGCTTGCCTGCTTCGGTTGCTAGTAACAAAACCGGTTTTGCTGCTATTGATAAAGTAAATGACCCAGCGTATATCACCGCCCTTGGATTAGTTATCTGGGGAGATCGCAACCTGAGCATGAGTTCTAGTCGTCCGTCATTTGGTAACGTAGGCAGCATATTTAAAAAAATTAAATCGGGTTTTGACCGATTTGTCCCTAAATAAATTTGTTTGCCTATTTATTCGGGATACGCTAAGATATGCCTAACATTTTAGGGTAGGGAGGCCCGTTTTATTCTTTAGACTTTTTTATGGCTGAAATCAAACCAGATATCCAAACAATCGCTAAGATAAAAGTGATTGGTGTTGGTGGAGGAGGGGGTAGCGCCATTAATCGCATGGTGGAAAAAGGCATTAAGGGTGTTGAATTTATTGCGGTTAATACCGATATTCAGGCGCTCCATTGCAACAAAGCGAGTAAAAAAATCCATATTGGTAAGGCCGTTACCCAAGGTTTAGGTGCGGGTATGAACCCAGAATTAGGCCGTCAGGCCGCCGAAGAGTCACAGAATGAAATTAGGGAAGCCTTGAAGGATGCCCACATGATTTTTGTAACCTGCGGTATGGGCGGCGGCACGGGCACTGGCGCTTCGCCTGTCGTGGCTGAAATCGCTCGTGATCTTGGTGCGTTAACCGTTGCTGTGGTTACTAAGCCATTTGCTTTTGAGGGTGCCCTACGGCGCAATTTGGCTGATCGTGGCTTGGTAGAATTAACTGATCGGGTAGATACCATTATTACTATTCCCAATGATCGTATTTTTCAAGTGATTGATAAAAAAACCACCATCTTAGACGCTTTTATGGTGGCAGACGATGTTTTGTGTCAAGGTGTCCAAGGCATAGCAGAGTTAATTACTATTCCTGGTGAAATTAATGTCGACTTTGCCGATGTAAAAGCAGTAATGCAGAATGCCGGCTCCGCTTTGATGGGTATTGGTACCGCTTCGGGTGAGAATAAAGCAATTGAGGCGGCCAAAACCGCGATTAATTCACCCTTACTCGAAACCTCGATTGACGGCGCCCGTGGTATTTTGTTTACCATTATGGGTGGTGCCAACTTAAGTATGATGGAGGTAAATGAAGCGGCTAAGATTATTACGGCCTCGGCTGACGAAGACGCCAAGATTATTTTTGGTACGATTATTAATGAAAAAATGAAGGACGAGATTAAAATAACGGTTGTGGCAACTGGTTTTGATCGCAAGCATGCTCCAGTGCGAGCACCTGAAACTGAGCGGTATGTTCCAAGTGCTTTTGTGACCGAACGCAATAATCAACCCGAGGAAACTGCGACCACTCCTGCTGATAATTTTTTTACTTCCAAGAAACCTCGCGACACCGCCTTAAAAGTTGCCCAACGTGAGCCTGCTAAAAAAGTGCAGATTACCACCGAGCCTGATGATGACGAGATGGGTATTCCTGCCTTTTTGCGGAAAAAAATGATGTAATTTTATCAATTTTTTAAAAATTAATGCAAAACAACATGCAGAAAAAAACTCTTATTTTTTCGCTGTCCGTATTGTCACTTTTGGTGGCAGGGTCAGTGTTGGCTACTGTGACTGTACCATTTCTTACAAAGCAGCAGGCGTATAATAAAATGCGCCAGGTATTAGGTACTAGCGCATCTCAATTAGATGCTAATCGTAAAACTGGCTCTTCTGGTTTGTATGGTTTGCTCGATGATGGTTATATTAGCACCACCACCGTAGCAGAGTCGGATGTTGTTTCTACCACTGCCTCGGGCTTAGTCAAGATTACTGCGCTAAAAACAATACTTAAAAATACAGGACTTGCTGTTCCTGCTACAGTAAGTCAGAGAGAAAAAGATGGTATAGTCCAAGCCTTTAATAATTGGTATCAAACTTATTGTGAAGCGGTTGGCAAAACTGAATATACTAAAAGTGGTGGTGCCAGGGCTCTGTATAAAGCTCAAGCATCGACTACTGAAAGAACAAACAAAACCAAATTGGCAAATTGTGTAACTCAAAAAAATAATTGCACTAAGTCAACTGGTTTTACTGGGGAATTATATGCAACTTTTTGCAGAATGAATTATGATAACTGTGTAGAAGAGGCAAAGCAAGCGAGAACATCTGGCTTAAGAGATAATTATAGAGATCTTGTAATTACTCCTGTAGTTACGAATAAAATTGGCTCTTGCACTTCAAGTCCAGAAACAAAGTGGTAAAAACATTTTAGTTTACAAAATAAATCAGAGCCGATAATCGGCTCTGATTTTTTATCCACAGCTAATCATCCAAATTAACCCTTTTTTTGGATTTAAGTCAGCTACCTCGGTCTTTGTTCTAATTTTAGATAAAGTTAGAATGCTTGACTTCGCTACATGTAGTGGTATAATGAAATTACAGAATACAAGATATAGTTTTATCGGGGAGGACCGCTTGAAACACCCAAATCAACCGCTTTTGAAGAGATTCAAAAAGTAATTTTATTTTGTGGTGTTTTTTTGTTGCCAAAAAACGATTATCGCTTCGCGGATCGGCCTAGTCAGCCATCTTGAGGCAATCAGGCAACCCTCAATTTTCAACTTATGAAATGTCCTGTCTGCTACAATCCCGATACCAAGGTCATTGATTCCAGAGTGGCGAGTGATGGCTTCTCCATCCGCCGCCGCCGCGAATGCCTTAAATGCGGTTTCCGTTTTTCAACCTATGAAGAGCTGGAAATATTGGAATTGATCGTGGTTAAACGAGATGGCCGACGTGAGGCCTACAGCCGGGAAAAGATGGTGCGTGGTCTTAAGCGGGCCCTAGAAAAACGACCCATCACCGATGAAAACTTTAAAAAACTAGTCCACCTGATTGAACGAGATTTGCAGATACTGAAAAAAGATGAAGTAACGAGTGACCAGGTTGGTGTGGCGGTTATGAAGCAATTGAAGAAAATCGACAAAATCGCCTACATCCGGTTCGCTAGCGTCTATCAATCCTTCCGTGACTTAGCGGAATTCAAACGAGAATTAAACAAGCTCACTGCCGGCAAAGATAAACCCTAGGCAGCAAACATTAAACAAACAGGTAATTTTGGAACCCCATGCCAAACCAAGAATCAATTCAGCAACTCCGAAAGCGCTCTGGCGATATTGTGGAGTTTGATCAGAAAAAGATAGCCATCGCCATTCTCAAGGCCATGTCGGCTGTAGATGAGGCTGATGAGGCCAAAGCAGAAAAATTGTCCGAAGAAGTGGTTAAGGTGTTAAATAAAAACCATCACCATCGTTCTATTCCAGCCGTCGAGGAACTTCAAGATATTGTCGAGGAGGTGTTAATTTCCAACCGGTTAATCAAGACCGCCAAGGCGTATATTATTTATCGCGATCAGCATCGTCAATTACGCGAACTGAATGCCCGTATCGACGAGGAAAAATTGATGCAGGATTATCTCGGCCAAGCTGATTGGCGGCTTAAGGAAAACTCGAATATGAGTTTCTCCGTCCAAGGCCTTAATAACTACATTGCTTCTTCTGTTTCCGCCCGCTACTGGTTGAACAAGCTGTATCCCGATGAAATTCGCAATGCTCATGTCAACGCTGATTTTCACATTCATGACCTTGGCATGCTTGCTCCGTATTGTTGCGGTTGGGATTTGAAAGACGTACTCCTAAAAGGCTTTGCCGGTGTAAGTGAAAAAGTACAAAGCAAACCACCGAAGCATTTCCGCAGTACTCTTGGTCAGATTGTGAACTTTTTGTACACCATGCAGGGTGAGGCGGCTGGGGCTCAGGCCTTTGCCAGCTTTGACACCTATCTCGCCCCCTTTATCCGCTACGATGGCCTTAACTACAGGGAGGTCAAGCAGTGCATGCAGGAGTTCATGTTTAACGTTAATGTGCCAACTCGGGTCGGTTTCCAAACCCCATTTATCAATGTGACGCTTGATGTCGTGCCTTCACCGAAAATGGGCGAGGAATATGCAATTATCGGTGGTGAATACAAGCCAGAACAACTTAAGGATTTTCAGTTGGAAATGGACATGTTCAACCGCGCCTTTGCCGAGGTGATGATTGAGGGTGATGCCACGGGTCGTGTCTTTGCCTTCCCAATCCCAACCTATAATGTGGATAAGAATTTTAACTGGGAGAGTGAAGTGTTAAAACCAGTCTGGGAAATGACCGCCAAGTATGGCATCCCTTATTTTTCCAACTTCATCAATTCTGACATGGATCGCGATGACGCCCGCAGTATGTGCTGTCGCTTACGCCTTGATAATCGAGAATTACGGAAACGTGGTGGCGGGCTATTTGGCGCCAATCCATTAACGGGCAGTTTGGGTGTGGTGACCATCAACTTAGCTCGCATTGGCTATCTTGCCAAAGACAAAGAAGATTTTAAAGCGAGAATTTTACATTTAATGGATTTGGCCAAGGAAAGTTTGGAAATAAAGCGTAAAGTTGTCGAGCGGTTTTCCGAAGATGGCTTATATCCCTATTCCCGTTTCTATCTCCATGATATTTACCAACGGTTTGGTAACTACTGGCAGAATCATTTCAGCACTATCGGTATTAATGGTATGAACGAGGCTTTGCTCAACCTGACTGGCGATAACATGGCCACCGAAGCCGGACGCACTTTTGCGGTTGAGATATTAGACCTGATGCGCAACCGGTTAATGGACTATCAGAACGAAACCAATAATTTATACAATCTCGAGGCCTCTCCGGCCGAAGGTGCTGGGTACCGCTTTGCCAAGAAAGATAAAGAGCTTTACCCAGAGATTATTGTAGCTAACGAGCAGGCAGTTAAGGAAAAGGGTGCAGATCCCTATTACACCAACTCGACGCATTTACCCGTTGGCTTTACCGATGATATTTTTACCGCCTTGGATTTACAGGATGAACTGCAAACCAAATATACTGGCGGCACGGTACTTCACGGCTTTCTAGGTGAACGGATTAACGATGCTGAGGCAGCTAAAAAATTAGTCAGAAAGATTGCGGAAACCTACAAATTGCCATATTACACCATCACCCCGACATTCAGCATCTGTCCAACCCATGGCTATTTGACCGGCGAACACAAATTTTGTCCGAAATGCGATGAAGAAATCGGGTATGTGGAAACAGTCCGTTCCAATACCGGTAATAGCTTCGATGCTTAGGATGTGCTATACTATAAATAACTACTAATTATTCCTGTCCGGCCTAACCCCATGCAAACGGTGGGCAGATAGGATACAAACAATATGACCCCGATCCAACGAGAACGACAAGAATGCACTGTGTACAGCCGCGTAGTTGGCTGGATTACCCCAGTCCGCAATTGGAACAAAGGTAAGCAGAGCGAGTTCACCGACCGTAAGACCTACGATCAACAGTTGTGCAATAAATAATTAGGGAGCAGGCGCTAGGCAGGGCGCACAAAATTTGCGTAAAGAAATGGCTATGGAAATTGGTGGTTTAGAAAAATTGACTTTAATAGATTATCCAGGAGAAATCGCCGCCATTATCTTTACCCAAGGTTGTAATTTTCGCTGCCACTTTTGCTATAACCCCATGCTTGTTTGGCCTAAGGAGGTCGGCGAGTTGATATATCATCGAGATCATTCCGCAATCATAGAGAATGATCTCTTTGATTTTTTGCGGGAACGGCGCAATCGTTTAGACGGCGTGGTGGTTACCGGTGGTGAGCCCACTCTTCATCCTGATTTGCCCGAATTCCTGCAAAAAATCAAGGACATTGGGTATAAAATTAAGCTGGACACCAACGGCACTAATCCGGACATGTTAGTTAAGGTGCTGGAGGCTAAATTGGTGGACTATCTGGCCATGGATATTAAGGCGCCTCTCGATAAATATGCCAAAGTGGTTGGCGTACCGGTGAATTTGGCAGACATTCAAAAAAGCATTACAATAATAAAAGAGGGTGGCTTGCCGTATGAATTTCGAACTACCATTGTACCTGGCTGGCATGAACCGTCGGATATTATTGGCATGGGTGAGATGATAACCGGGGCTGAAAAATGGTATTTGCAGTTTTTTAAAAGTGATACTGATTTAGTGGATCAGGAGTTGAAGCAAAAGCCGGCTTTTACTCACAAAGAAATGGAAGCAATGGCCGAGCAGGGCAAGCAATATGCTATAATTTGTCAAATAAGAGGTAATCAATAAATATGATCGAAGAATCAAACGTTCCCTTAAACATTCAAAAACCAGGTGAGCCCGCAGTTTTACCAGGGGACATTGTTCAAACCCCAGAACGAGTTCAGGCACAAATTAAGGTTTTATTGGAACAAAATTTAGAGTTGACCAAAGAGATTCACGAGATGACCCATAAGATTAAGCGGTACATCACTTTTCAAAAAGTGCTTAGTTTTATCTATTTATTATTAATATTTGTGCCTTTAATTGTCGGCGCGATTTATTTACCACCGTTATTGCAAGGCATTTTAGGCCAATATAGCCAGTTAATGGGTGGGACGGGGAGCTCGGCTACTGATTTGACTGGAATATTAGAACAATTAAAGCAGGGCGGGACAGTTGTGCCAAAATAAAGATATCAAAGACAGCTTAAATGGCTGTCTTTTTTTATTGCCAAATTTTTAGTGAAGGGGGTATAATAAAATTTCAGAAAATTATGTCAATATTTATCCGGCAAGTTTTATCTAAAATAAAAGAAATACCTAGAGGTAGAGTAACCACTTACGCTTTGTTGGCGCAGGCCTTGGGCCGGCCTGGTGCGGCCAGGGCAGTGGGCAACGCCTTAAATAAAAATAGTGAAATTCCGCATATCCCGTGCCATCGGGTGGTCAAAAGTGATGGTAGTTTGGGTGGCTATGCTTTAGGCATTAATCAAAAGGTAAAATATTTGGCCAGCGAGGGTGTAAAAGTTGAAAATGGCAAAATCAAGGATTTTGCAAATAAGTTATTTCATTTTAAAGAAAAAGAGCACAATCAAGCTGGAGAAAATGGCATAAAAACAAGTCAAAAAATTCACTGATATGTGGATTTTTTAATTGGTGATATTTATCGGTTTGGTAGTTTGGGTTACGGCAGTTAGGCCAGTAGTTAAATCACGGAGCTCTAATTCGAGTTGGTATTTTTTGTAGGGTTCAAAAAAACCGGTTTTTTTATCAAAAGAAATTTGTGTATTGTTAAGGCTTCCAGAAACTAAACCAAGAATAATGCTTTGTTTTTGAGCCGCTTCAGGCGATTTTATTAGTCTGATGGTTACCGTAGAACTGGCAGAAGTATTGGCAGTTTGCCAGCTGATAGTAAATGGCGTATTTAATGAAACCTTTGTATTTTGCCAGTTGGATAATGTAATAGATGGTTTAACAAAAGGTGTACAAACGCCATATCCCTGTCCGCCTGTGTCGCATCCGGGATAGGTATTGTAGGTTTTAGAATCATAGTCTTTACCCCGGGTTTCTGTTTGCTTGACGCATTGATAATTGTTGCCAAAGGTTTTAGCGCAGTCAATTAAATTAGGGCTAATTTTTTGAGCAAGCACCTGATCCCAAATAACCATGGCTGGTCGATTGTTTTTTGGCGATTCCATCGGTTCGGTGTCATCGGACAGGAGGCCAGTATCTTTCCAGGTTTTACCGATTGCAGGGAAGTTTTGCTTGCGTAATTTTTCCCAGGTTCGATCATAATCGCGAATGGTGTACCAGGTAATAAATTTGGCGTTGAGTTTGTTGGCCTCGGTGAGGACAAATTTTAAATATGCAGCCTGGCTTGCTGGCTGACCAGTAAAGTTAACCACAAAGCCAAGCTTTTCGTCGTTAATATTAACATTTTCGGCAGGGTAAGCAGTCTCGGCAATGGCAAAAGGCTTGGCTGGGTCAAACGCTATCATTTTACTGAGCCAATTAGTTGGGATGCTTTCAAAACTAGGTAGAAAAGTAAACGGGTAGGTGCTAACGGCCATGTAGTCAGAATACGGCATGAGTGAAGTAATACCTGCTGTTTGACGTCTGAACACTTCTGTATTTTTTTCATTTTCATTCGGAATGACGAACGTCAAGAATATGGGCAGATTAGGGTATTCTCGTTTTAAAACAGTATATACTGATTGACAAAATGACTCGTAAGCAATAAATTCCTCAGGATTTGAAACGGAAAATAAATTTACCTCAACGCCATAGGCTAAATAATCAGGATGAAAGCGGCTAATCATATAACGAGCATAATTCAAATAGGCCGCCTTGACGGTTGGATCGGCAAAGGATTTGTTTTGCCAAAGTGTGCAGCGTTCACTTTCTTCATTCCAGCAACCAGCTAAATGGTTTCTAGTAAAACTAAGTGGAGTTAACTCGAGAAACACTTTTTGGTTTGGCCGTAATTGGCTAACTCTAAAATTTATATCGTTTAGTATCTCTTTGTCATATGGTATATTGTCTGAGGCTTCAGACCAGGGGATACCTTCTTCAAAATGCATGGTGATTAGGTCGGCGTGCTGGGCGATGGTTTCGTAGGTATCTAAAATCCCATCAGTAGTTAAATCGTAGGGCATGGGTTGAAATCCCATATAAAACGATCGACTAGACAAGAGAGGTGACTCGGTTGATTTTAAACTTAACCTTTGTTCGGTTATGGCATTTACTTTGTTATAATACGCCGTTTCTTTGGCAAGTGAAAAAATAATAAGTAGTGAGCCAAGACCGACTAAAAAAATTGAGAGTGTAGCCACCCAGATTGGAATTTTTTTAGTGCGAACGTAATGAAAACAGCGCCATTGCCAAAAACGATTTTTTGATTTTTGTGATATCATTGCTTTGTTAGAAATTTTAGTTAGTGATTTTATGTTTGACCTATTACACAATAGTATACCATTTTTTGCTTGTTATTTACCAATCTTTTCGATATAGTATAGACATAAACAGAATTATTGTATGGAAAATTTATTAAAACAATTAGAGATATTGCGTGAGCGACTTTTGGAGTTATGGCGGCTTTTAGATATTGACCGTCAAATAACTCGGGCAGTTGAATTGCGTCATCAACTGGCAGAGCCCGATGTTTGGCAAGATCGTGATAAAGCAGTACGACTTGGCCAGGAAGCAGACGGTCTTGAACGGGAAACCACCAAGTGGGTTGACTTAAAACAGCGTATTACAGATCTAGAAGCGTTGGTGGCGGTGGCTGAGCGGGAAGATGACCATAGCATGGACGAGGAAAATGAAGCTCAGTTTCAGGGATTAAAAACGGAATTGGCAGCGTTTGAGTTTTTAGTCTTATTTAGCGGACCATACGATCGCAATAATGTTATTATCTCGGTGCATGCCGGAACTGGCGGGGTTGATGCTCAGGATTGGGCCGAGATGCTTGAACGGATGTATTTGCGTTTTGCTGAAAAAATGGGCTGGCAGGCAGAGATTGTTGATTTTTCTCCAGGCAATGAGGCAGGCATTAAGAGCGTGACGATAAACCTAACTGGCGCCTGGGCGTATGGCTATTTGCGAGGCGACTCGGGGGTGCATCGTTTGGTGCGCATCTCGCCTTTTGATTCCGAGGGATTGCGTCACACCTCTTTTGCCTTGGTTGAGGTGTTGCCGGAAATTGCTTTAGATGAAGTGGTTGATATTAAAGACGAAGACTTAGAAGTTGATACCTATCGTGCCTCTGGCCCGGGTGGCCAGAATGTGAACAAGACTGAGAGCGCTATTCGCATTAAACACAAACCAAGTGGGATTGTAGTTACGTGTCAGACTCAGCGGTCACAGCACCAAAATCGCGAAACGGCCATGAAAATTTTAGCTGCCAAGTTGCTTGCCTTAAAATTAGAAGCGCAAGAAAAAGAACAGACTAAGTTGAAGGGCGAAACCCAGAAGGCGGAATGGGGCAAGCAGATTCGTTCCTATGTTTTACAACCGTATCAGATGGTTAAGGATCATCGGACTGGGCATCAAGTTACCGATATTCGGGCCGTGCTAGATGGTGGCATATCCGGTTTTGCCGAAGCGTATTTACGCGCCAATCGACCGAGCTAATATGTTGTTGCGACGACCACGGGTACCAAGTCAATGGGTGCGCTGGTTTTGTGTGATATGGATTGGTGCGCTGGCGTTTTTAAATTGGGTGCCATTGTATTCAAGTAAACCAGTGCGATATTGGTTTATGATTGCTCTCCTACTGGTTGTCGTCGCTGTAGTGTTGGATTGGTTTAAAATGGAATTTATGATAATTGCGGTGCTGATGACAGCAGCGCTTTTTTGTTTGGCTGCCTGGCGGCTAGACTTAACCCAGCAGAATAATCAGTGGTGGCAAAAACTAGATGGTAAAAAAATAACCTTCGAGGGCCAAATTGCAAGCGAGCCAATGATTAACATTAATGATCAGCGAATAATTATTGCGCCACAAAAAATTATATCCCCAGAAAATATTACTATTGGAAGCGAAAAAATATTAGTGGTTGCGCCATTAGAGCCTCGATATTTTACCGGCGAATTAATCAAAATGTTTTGTGCCTTACGTTTACCAGCAAAAGTAGTAAACAAAAACTATGCACGGTATTTAGCCAAAGACGAAATTTATGCGATCTGTTATCAACCGACCATTAATCGATTATCCTTTAAACAGGATACCGTTGAATGGCTAACGGTTTTAAAGCAAAAAGGTCGGCAAGCGATTGTGCGTAGTCTGCCAGAACCACAAGCTGGTTTGTTGTTGGGCATCACGTTGGGCGATCAAAAAGCATTAACACCTGAGTTAAAAACAGCGTTAAGCAGGGCCGGGTTAACCCATATCGTGGCAATTTCCGGTATGAATTTTACTTTACTAGCAGCGGCAGTATTGTGGGCATTGCTTGGTTTAGGATTGTGGCGACGACAAACTTACCTCATAACCATAGCACTGTTATGGCTGTATCTCGTCTTTATTGGTTGGCCAGCTTCAGCGTGGCGAGCAGCCGTGATGAGCAGTCTGGTGTTGATTGGGTTGTGGTTTGGCCGTCCAGCGCGCATTAGTCAAGCGATTATTATTGCAGCCGCCATTATGCTTGCCTGTAATCCGAAGTTAATTCGTGCTGACATGGGTTTTGTTTTGTCGTTTTTAGCACTCATAAGTATTATTGTAATTTACCCTAGAATTAAACCGTGGTTTACCTGGTCACGGGTACGTTGGCTGGGTGAAGGTGTGGCCGTTACTCTGGCCGCACAAGTCTTAACTTGGCCCGTGATGGCTTTGGCTTTTGGCCAGATTTCCGTGGTAGCGCCATTAGCCAATGCGATGGTGTTGTGGGCGGTGCCAGCGATTACGATTGGTGGCTTGATTGGTGTGGTATTAGGTTGGTTTTGGTTGCCGCTTGCTCAACTGGTATTTTTGCCAGTCGGTTGGCTATCACAATATTTAATTACTGTGGGTTTGTGGTTTGGTCGGCAACCATGGTCAGCCGTTGATTCGAGTAATTGGTCGATAGTTATATACGGCGTATACTATATTGGAATAGCATCTTGGGTGTGGCAGAGTAAAACAGATAATATATTAAGGATATTTGATGATGAAGTGGAAAAAATATGAAAAATATTTTTAGCAGTTTTAACCTTATAGCATGGCGGGCAAGTGTTATTACCCTCTGGCAGGCTAAGCGGTGGCGCTTTGGGTTTTTTGGCTTTATTTTTACATTGGTATTATTTTGCGTTAGTGTTTTTACGTTTTGTTTACGTGTTGCACCAATTGCAAAATTGGAAATTGATTTTTTATCGGTCGGACAGGGTGATGGCACCGTGATTAAAACAGTAAACCATCAAGTGATTTTAATCGATGGCGGGCCAAATGGTTCAGTGATCGAGCAGTTGAACCAGGTTTTACCCTATGGCCGCCGCCGCTTGGATTTAGTGGTGCTCACCCACCCACATGCGGATCATCTATTCGGTTTAGTTGAAGTGGCTCGACGGTATCAAATCGAGCGGGTAATTTATAGTGGATTGCTTGATGCCGATGGCGTAACCAAGAGCTGGCTCGAGTCAATTAAATCGAGTGGCGGGGAAGTGCGGCGCGTGGATAAAAAAATTGCCATTAATTTGGGTCAAGATACGGTGTTAGATGTTTATAATCCGTTGGCGTATGCGTCTTCGACTAAAGACTTAAATGACAAGTCGCTCGTATCTGTTTTACGCTTCAAGCATGCTCAAGCGATCTTGTGGGGTGATGCTGGCAGTGGGGTAGAGCAGGCAATTTTGCCTTATATAAATTTAGATGAATCAATTATCATTAAAGTGAGTCATCATGGCTCGGAAAGTGGTACTAATCTCTCGGTTTTACAAAAAATTAAACCAGTTTTTGCGGTAATTGAAGTTGGTGTTAAAAACCGATATGGCCACCCCAGTTTGCGCACTATAAAAAAACTTGAGCGGGTTAGCTCAACTGTTTTACGTACTGATCTGCTTGGTAGCATTACATTAATAAGTGACGGTAATATATGGCAAAAAGAATAAAAATTATTTTAACATAACCATAACTTATGTTATAATTACTTTGTGTTTTTAAAAATTTGTATGAAAATTGATTTAAGCCAACATTGCAAAATTTCATTGTTTAGTACATTTTTTGTTTTTGTTTTTCTACTCCTCGCTCACCGCGGCGAAGCCGCGGTGTTCTCCCATAACCTCAGTCAAGGCAGTCGTGACACCGAGGTTAAAGCCCTACAACAGTATTTAAATACCCATGGCTATCCGGTAGCACGTACTGGTGCTGGCTCTCAGGGCAAGGAAACCATGGTATTCGGTCCGGCCACCAAACAAGCCCTCATTCATTTTCAGAAGGATAATCACATTACCCCAGCCAATGGCTATTTTGGCCCTGCTACCCGCAAGGTTATGGCTACGGTGCGGAGTGCCGCAGGCACTACGCCAATCCCCAAGACTCCCCCAGCTACTCCATTATCTACACCCAAACCAGCAAACCCCCCAGTCATTCCAGAAGCACCTCTCCCCAGTACACCAGAGATCACCCTGGCAACCTACACCATCGGGGGTACCATCATGGGGCTCACTGGTCAGGTAACGCTCACAAACAATGCCACTGACCAACTCAGCCTCACCCCTGCTAGCGCCAGTCTGTTTACCTTTCCCACCGCACTGCCTACCGGGGCACGCTATAATGTGACCGCTACCCCCAGGGGTATTAACGAGCATTGTTTTCTCATTAATAACTCCGGCATGGTAGCGAGTACCAACATCACCACCATTCAGATTGCCTGTGGTACCACACTCACCGACACTACTCCAGCCAATCCCTTTACCAATCCCATCATCCCCAGTAGTGCTCCCACTACCCATGAGCTCAGCTACACGACGGATGGTCATGGTACGATCACTGGCTCCTCTACGCAGAGTATTACCTTCTCTGCGAACGGAACTGAGATAACCGCTACCCCAAATACCGGCTATCACTTTACCACCTGGAATGATGGGCTCACCAACCCCAGGAGAACCGATACTAATATCAGGAGTGCCCAGACTTATACGGCTAACTTTGCTATCAATATCTACACCTTAACCTACACGGCCGGTGCGAACGGCACCCTCAGTGGTACTACCACTCAGACGGTGACGCATGGCAGTGCTGGTACCGAGGTATTAGCCATCCCAGATGCTAATTATCATTTTGTGAGTTGGAGTGATGGGGTATTAACTGCTTCCAGGACGGATAGTAGTGTTACTTCGTCGTTAGCAGTTACGGCCAGTTTTGCTGATTGTGGGGAAATAGTAACTGATGCACGAGATGGTAATACGTATCCAACCGTTAAAATTGGTAGCCAGTGCTGGATGGCCAAAAATGCGGCCTATCTACCCAGTGTAGTACCTGCTGCTACCGGTGGTGCCTCACCGTACTATTATGTTTATGGCTATCAGGGTTCTAGTACGGTTGTGGCTAAAGCTCAAGTCAACTATACAAAATACGGTGTGCATTATAATTATCCAGCTGCACTTACCGCCTGTCCTGCTGGTTGGCACCTGGCTACTGATGCTGAATATACGGTTCTTACCACCTATTTAGATCCTTCGGTGGCTGGCACTAAAGTTAAATCCACCTCTACTTGGGTAGGTGGCACTAATACTTCTGGTTTTTCTGGTGAACCTGCTGGCTCTCGTGAACCTGCCGGCTGGTTTGGTTTTAGCGGTACAGACGGCTTTTTCTGGACGGCTACTCCAAGTGGCGGGAATGCCTGGATTCGTAATTTGTATTCAGGTTCAGATTTTTGGCGGGGTGCAGCTAATCAGTTGTACGGATTTTCTGCCCGTTGCCTTAAGGATTAATATAATAATAGGCCATTACTCCGAGTTAATATTAGGATTGGTCTAATTTTAAAGTGTAAAAATTAGTCTAGACAAAAGCCATAAAATAGCTTACAATAGCAATGAATTATGATTAATTTTTTGTATGGATAAGAAAAAAATCTTGGTAGTAGAGGATGACCCGGTTTTGGGGGTTATGTATAAAACAAAGCTAGAAGCCGAAGGGTATGAAATTGTTTTAGCAGTTAATGGTGCTGATGGCTTGACCATGGCGCAACAAAATTCATTTGATATTGTATTGCTAGACGTAATTTTGCCCCAGTTGGATGGTTTTTCGGTCTTGGCTGAATTAAAAACTAATGAGGTTACCAAAAATGTTCCAGTCATTATGTTAACCAATCTTTCAACCACCGAGGACAAGGAAAAGGGCTTGGCCATGGGTGCTGCTGATTATTTGGTCAAAGCCGAATACACGCCGGAACAGTTAAGCGAGGCGATAAATAAGTATATTAAATAATTTATTAATGTAGCGGTCGAGCAATCGAGCGCTTTTATATTACCCCTATGGCTATTATTAAAAAAGAACGGACGTTAATAATCCTTAAGCCGGATACCATCCAACGTTCCATGATCGGAGAGATTATCGGCCGCATCGAACGGACTGGTTTGAAATTTACTGCTTTGAAATTTGTCGTGCCTCAGGAAGAGCAATGCTGGACCCATTATAACAAAGACGAAGCGTGGTTTAACGAAAAAGGTGCCCGTGTGATAAAAGAGCGTGAGGCCCAAGGAATGTCGGTTGATAAACCAGCCTTGGAATATGGTAAAGATATTTTGCGAGGCAATGTTTTGTTTTTTACCTCCGGTCCTGTTTTGGTGGCTGTAGTAGAGGGCAATCAAGCAGTTGGCATTGTTAAAAAATTAGTAGGAGCTACCGAGCCATTAACATCTGACGTGGGTACTATCCGCGGTGATTTAACCATTGATTCTTATGCCTTGGCTGGTATCGATGGTCGGGCAGTACGTAATCTTATCCACTGTTCTGATAAACCAGAAGAAGCCGAGCGGGAGATTCAGATTTGGCTAAAACCAGAGGAAATAATCAACTATCGCTTGGTAGCCGAACAAATTCTATACGATGTTAATTTAGATGGTATTTTAGAATAAAGCTAATTTTAGCTAAAATATGTAATATTGACAACTCTCTGGTTGTTCGGTATATTATATATAATATGAAAAAGTTTAACAGCACCATTATTACCCTCAGTGTCGTCCTCCTCTTTGGTAAGGACAACTTGGTGCTGGGTTAAATAAATAATCACAAGATTATATAGAAAAAACCTAGCACACGCTAGGTTTTTTCATTAGCAGTTCATTCGACAAAAATTATTGGTTATTTTGACCTTTGCATAAAAAGTGCAGGCGAACAACGCCACTTGGTCTAGCACAAACCCACCGGTTAGTGCGACAATTTAAGAACTTTTTATGCAAAGGTCGCCCATCGAGGCCTTGCCTCACTACCAGATATGGAGGATTTACCCATGAGCAATATCGCAGGCGAAAGCGACGTCAGTTGCAAAGGTCCACATCGTTGTGCAAGGAAGTGTCAAAATCTGGCAAAATGTGAATGTTTGAGACGACCTGGCTCGTCTCATCGGCAATCAGGAAATCCTGGTTTACGAACAAGGAGACAAAATCCCCGTTTAGGGGAGCAGTCAATCATGGGTGCTTACGACTTATAACCAATAATGAACATCAGTAAAATGAGTGGGGCATTACTTCCCCATGAAGCCTTACTGTCCCTCCGTCGAGACTAAGTCTCTGAATGATAAAAGCACTCAACAGGGCCTTAACTGTTGAATAAGTTGTTCGCTTTTATCAAAGGACGCCTGTAAATGGGACAGACTGTCTTAAGCCTATGTCGACTTAACACGGTGCAGGTGAAAAAAACTCAAAGGCAATGCTGATGATCATATCGGGGGAGGGGAATAAGCTTCGGCTTAAACTCCTCCCCCACCTAGAATATTCTAAAACGATTCACATATGTCTGCTGTTTTATATCAACTAAACCCACTCTCGCTCGAGCTTTTGTCTCGAGCTGGCTTTGTGTTATGCCCTTGATTTTTGATTAAATCGATGGTAAAACAGAAAGCCACCAATTTGGTGATTTTTTTGTATAAAAATGCTCTTTACATTATAAACATTGTTTGTAAAAAACAAACAAAGAAAGGAAAAAAAATGATTATTTTGGGTTTATCACCCAATCGTTCGGGGCGAAGTTGACGTTTACGGCTAAGGCCACAACATGCGCATACGCGCAGGAGGTTCACATGAGCGCATCACAGTTAATCAGGATTTTTGACACCACCCTTCGGGACGGCGAGCAATCTCCAGGCAACAGCATGAACATCGAGGAGAAACTGCGGATTGCCAAACAACTCCAGAAGTTGAACGTCGACGTAATTGAGGCCGGTTTTCCCATTGCATCCGAAGGTGATTTCGAGGCCGTCAAGCGGGTCGCTCAGACCATCAAGGGGCCGGAGATCGCCGGACTGTGTCGCGCCAGTGACAAAGACATCGACCGGTGTTGGGAAGCGCTCGCGCCTGCCGGTGAGAAAGGCCGGATCCACACCTTCATCGCTACCTCGGACATCCACATGAAGTACAAGTTGCGAATGTCACCTGTTCAAGTACTCGAAGCTGCAGTTAAAGCGGTTAAGCGTGCGGCCAGCTATACTCCAAACGTAGAATTTTCCTGTGAGGATGCTGTCCGTACCAATCTGCCGTTTCTGGCCGAAGTAGTCGAGGCTGTTATTGCCGCCGGGGCTACTACGGTCAACATTCCAGACACCGTCGGTTATACGGTGCCCAGCGAGTACGGTAATATCATGCGGTATCTTCGGGAATTCGTTTCGAATATCGACAAGGCCGTTATCTCGGTCCATTGTCATAATGATCTCGGCTTGGCTGTGGCCAATTCAATCGCTGCCATTAGCGGTGGTGCTCGACAAGTCGAATGTACCATCAATGGCATCGGAGAACGGGCCGGTAACTGCTCACTGGAAGAGTTCGTGATGATACTCAAAACCAGGAGCGACATCTTGCCATTCCGCACGAACGTAGTATCGGAACAACTCACCCCAGCCAGTCGGCTCCTCACAACCATCACTGGCACTATGGTGCAGTCGAACAAGGCGGTGGTCGGTGCTAATGCGTTTGCCCACGAATCGGGAATCCACCAGCACGGGATGATCATGGATAACTCCACCTATGAGATAATGACTCCCGAATCAGTTGGTCTCAAGGCCAATGCGCTGGTGTTAGGAAAACACTCCGGTAGTCATGCTTTTAATAAGCGACTTAGGGAGATGGGGTACGACCTGAACGAAGAAGACCTCAAAAAGGCCTTTGTCAAATTCAAAGATCTGGCCGACCTCAAGAAAGAAGTCTTTGATGAGGATCTCGATGCCATCGTGGCGGAAGAGGTGATGCGGCCGGCGGAGAAGTATAAGCTGGATCACATTACCGTCACCTGCGGTTCATTTTCTGTGGCAACTGCTACTGTGCAACTGGAAATTGACGGTGTACCGGTTCGAACGGCCGAGTTGGGAGACGGACCGGTTGATGCCACCTTCAAGGCAATTAAAAAGTTGACCAAGAGCAAAGCCAAACTTGAACGGTACAATGTGGGAGCAATTACGGGTGGCACCGACGCTCAGGGTGAGGCTACGGTAAAGTTGAAGTATGGTGATGTAACCGTAAATGGTCGTGGTGCTTCAACTGATATTATCGAAGCCTCGGCCAAAGCTTACGTCGACGCCCTGAATCGGCTTATTCGCAAAGAAGGCCGTTCAGTCGGTGATCCCTTGTGCCATGTCGATGGTGAGATTGAACGTATCTGGGCAACTCCTGCCGAAGTCATGGCTGCACAGTATGCAGCCGCATAACCCTTTCTTAAACTCCTGCGCTATCGCGGGAAAACCACGGTGGAAGGCACGATAACGAAGTTCCCACTTTCCGAAAGTGGCTAATTCTTATCGAGTATTTCTAAAGGCGGTGAGCCTTGCGGAGGGATGAAACCACTCATCCCTCCGCCCGACCAAACTCTTAACACCAATCTGGTGTTTTTTTATTGTTCAAAATCAGTTTTAAATTTTGCCTCGTCAAACATGTTTGCATCACCAAAAAAGCCGGCAATTTTTTTAGCCGTATCGCGGGCATTGGCCATGCAAGAAGTGGCGCCAGGGGAGGGGGTAATTTGGAATAAAATCTTGTCGCCCACGATTTCCGTTTCACCCATCAAGAGTTTACCGGTTTTCACATCGATTAGTTGCGGTCTGATGCCGGCTTTTGATTTGCCGTTTTTTAAATCTTTATCTGTTAGCGTTGGCACGATTTTTTTCGCCAGACGGGAGAAAGACCGTTCACCAAAATAGGGTAGCTCATAAACCAGGCTTTGCCAGAGAAAGGGAAAGAGTGTTCGCTCAAAAATAACTTTTAAGAGCGCAATAAAAGTTCGAGGTGTGTTGGCTGAAGATTTAATGAATTCAAAAAACGTTTTCAGTTGTCTGCGTTCGAGTAATGGCATTATAGTTGAGGTTGGGCCGAAACGGGAATGCGTTTCATTGCCTAAGACTGGGTCGCCATGGACTGCGGCAAAAGGCAGCTTACCGCTTTGCATGGTATAAACTTTACCGTTTAAAACTTTGCGCTGGGCCGTGAAGAAATTACCGCCCACCGGCAAGATGCCAAGATGGTGGCCATAGTCGAGCTGCTTGGCGAACATCAAGCTGTGGGCGCACATTGCCACCACAATCGTATCAGCGCTAATCGTGCCGGTGTTGGTGGTAATTATAAAATGTTTAGCTTCTTTTTTAATGGTTATCACCTCGGTATTAAGTAGTATTTCCGCTTGTGGCTTGGCTTGTTTAGCCTCCTTTATTAGCACTTGTGATAACTTCCCAAAATCAACTACATAGCCCTGGTCGGAATAAAAGGCGAGCAGTTCTTCATCTACTGGACGTCCTTTGACAATTTCTGGTTCGACTGCGGCAAGTTGTTCTCGGTTATATAGTTTAAGCTCGGGGAAGAGGGGGAGAAATTCTTGATAGCGAGCACGGAGTTGTTCGGTTTCTGCTTGGCCGACCGCCAAGGCCATCTTGTGTCGAATCGCAAAAATATCTTTTGCCTTTTCACCTAAATTTTTTAATAGTTTCACAACTAATTCTGACGCCGCTTTGGTTTTTTTGGCTTTCTCCAGAGAATAATTCGTTTCAATATCGCCAAAATGCAAAGTTTGACTGTTGTTATCGCCCCGAGAATTAACATGGCCAATCTGGGCATGTTTTTCAATTAAGGCGATTGACTTTAAATTGGAGTAGTGGCAAAGCGTGTAAAAAATCGCGCTGCCAGTAATCCCGCCTCCTAAAATAGCGACTTGAACCTGTTTTTGAGCTTCATTGGGCATAGTATCAATAAATTTATTTAATATTAGATAAAAATAAAAAACCGGCTCAACCGAGTCGGTTTTGTTTGGCTTGGCTGTGGATGACTTAGCCTAAACAAAACCGGCAGCAATCAGTATTGCCGTTATTACAATCGATGGTGGTAAAAGTAATTATTTTCATAGATTCTATAGATAATATTAGCTAAAAAGTATAATATTGGCAATAGCAGGCTTCGTCTTGCCAAATTTTTAAATTATGCTATAATAATTTCAATATGAACAAGACAATACAAAATGCTTATTTTTGGTTTAGCTTTTACGGACTCTCACGGAGATCAGCGTTTTGTGGTGTTTTGACTAGTTAGAAGGTTAAAACTCACTAGGGAAAACAAGAGCTGACTCCGAAGGGAGTCAGTTTTTGTTTTATGCAGATATTTGTTAAATAATGGATATTTAATAACCATGTGCATTAAACAAAGCAGGTACCTTTAATTATTTACGGAAGATAACATTCATCATCCACCGGCTAGTCGCCAGAACAGGAGGCAGTGTAATGAGCACTAAAGAGCATTTAATTGTATTAAGTAATGCGGGTTTTGGCACAAACGTCAACGATTTTTTGGCCAGGGAAGCTGAAATTGCCCTTGTAACAAAAGGGTTTGATCCAGGTGATCTTGACGCCATAACACAGATGGCAAATTTTCTACACGAAACTGCCAAACAAGGAGAACTGTCATGACGGAACAACTGAAAGCATTGTATGGTGTTGGTTATGAAGTATTGGAAGAGATGCTGCCTATACGAGTTGGCGGCATGGGTCGGTGTGAGTGTGGTGTTTCGACTACCAAATTACCCGAGTTTAAAACGGGTGAGCATGAAAAGGTAGTTGCTTGCATGGAGTGTGGACGTATGAGTCCACCGTTCATTCTGAGGTAAAGTGTTCGCAAGGACAAGACGATTATGGGGGGGCAGAGTAATCTGCCCCCTCTTTCTTTTTAAAAAAAATTATGATAATTTATATGGGCGGAGGAGATTTATTTCGTCCGTAAAACTCTTCGCCAAGTGCTGATGCAAGTTTTGGCTCAAACAAAACTAATTGGCAAACCGTGTCAGTCTAGACCTTGGTCTCGGCTGTAGGGGTCAAGGGTAAATTGGTAATTGGCCGTTATGAGAGTTTACTTTTGTTTCGTCCAATTTGCCATCTCGCGTTTACGCGAGAACCTATTTTATCTTTGCCAATTCTTGTTCGGCGCCTTGGTGAAGAGTTTTTACAGCGGGGTATAGTATAGTGGTAGTACGCAAGGCTGGGGGTCTTGTAGTTGGGGTTCGATTCTCCATACCCCGACAATAAAATAGTATCAATATCTGGGTCTTGTAGTTGGGGTTCCCCGCCCATAGGCGGGCAGGGATTCTCCATACCCCGAACATTAAAAAGGGCACCATCGCTGGTGCCCTCAGGGGTTACTGGTCATAACGTGACCGGTTCGCGCCATCTCAGAATGGCACAGTGTAGATTGTTTGAACCAATGAGGTTGCGACCAGTTTGTGAGACGGTAATTTTATTACCTTCTCGATAAATAGTGGGTGAATAATCACCCGCTTTCCAGGTAACTTGGTCAGCATGGATAATCCTGGCAAAGCTGTTTTGCAGTTCAATTGAAACAGCTTCGGCCGGTGTTAATTTTAACCATGAAGCAGAAGAGTTGTCATCTAGCCAGTCTGTAGACATTCGAAAGATGTTTGGTTGATCAAAACATGCTTCAAAGCCAAGCCAGATTGGTGGCGCTGAACAACTGCCGTCATTCAATAATCTACCTGGATCATCGAGTACAAAAACTCGATTTTTGTGGAGCATTTTAAGTGTTGCACAATTGAAGGAGAAGAAATAGGATACGGTTGGGTTGTTCCATTCGTCACTCATTTTTTTTAGTGTTGAAGCTAAAATGTTGCCACAGGCTACTTCGAATTTTTCGCGATCAAGTTTGAGCAATTCGAAAATACGTAGTTCGGATAAGTGGTTGAGGTGGAAAGGGAGCAATTTTAGAAGAAAATCAATTTCACTGTTCAATAATTTTCTGCGCATGATAACACCTCCTAATTTTTTGGTTGTGGATAAAGGGCTATAAGAATTTTCTTATGATAAAGCTTCTTCCGGTTCTTGATAGTTGCCAGTTAAATCTGAAATTAATTCTTTGACCATAGCAATATGCCGTTTTTCGTCTTCAATGACATTACTAATAGTTTCTTGCTCGGCATCGGAATCTAATAAGTCAACGATCATCTGATAAGATTCGAGGGCTCGTTCCTCGGCTTTTAAGGCTTGATTTAAATCAAAGATTGCATCTTTTTGATTAAGCGAGCAGGTGACTGGCTTAATTTCGGTTGTATTAGACGTCATATTTTTTAATCAAAGTTTGAATTATTTGGCGGTGCTTGATTGATTCGTCATAAATCAATTGCAAGCTGGCACGAAACGATGCCCGTCGCTCTGGCAAGAGGCAGCCTTCAATGCCAACATCCAAGAGGGTGAGATACAGGGAAATCATTTGATTTTCAGCCTGTTCTTCCTCGTGTAGGTTGTTAATGATTTCGCGCAGAGCGGTTTCGCGCATAAAATTTATTTAAAAGTTAGCTAATAATCTTAGGATAATTATACTTCTATTTTAATAAAAATCAATATTGCGCCACTACCCATTTTTTAATTCAGAAAACTTTGTTAAATATTCCTCAAGAATTGTCTTGTTGCCGTTTATTTCTTCTAATCTTGAGTTGAATTCAATCACTAGCTTGTTGTATGCAGCTATTCCATCTGGGTCGCATACGTTTAAAAATTCCTTAACTTGATCTTCTGAAAATCCTCGTGTGCGCTTAGCCTCTACATACTCTTCAAACGTCATTATGGGTTTTAAATTTATATTATGATCTATTTTGCCTCTTATGGTTCCAAAAACGGCATTAATTAAATCACTATGCAAGACAGATTTTTTTTTGTTCTTTTACAGACTCTGCGATTTTATTAAAATCATTCATGGGGGTAATTATTTAAGATTATTAATTTGGCCATTTTAAAATCTCGACTTAACTTCTTCAATATTGTAAAATTCCGTTACCTCCAAAAGCGTGACAGAAAATTGATTACTTCTTGTTATAAATCAATAAAGATTACTTCATATCCCAAATTTTTTTAACCTGGTGCACACTGTTAGACGATGTGCCACCCCCTAATTTCCTTATGGCACTTCGTCTAACGTTCAGGAATATCTGAAGTCACGAGAAGCGAAGCGAATCGGGATTTGGGTGAAGTACAAAATTATTTTATTTATTATTTTTATATTTTTTAATTTCAACAATAAAAATAACCCAGCTTATAACCAGTAGAATAACAAAAAAAGACATACCCCAAAATCCTACTTGCGAGTAAAGTTCTTTTAAGGTCATCCATTTGGCAATATAAATTAAGTAAATCTCGCAAATAAGTATAGACGTTAATAACAAAGGCCAAATGAGCGATAATTTTATTTTTAATGTTTTTGGTACTTTGATCATAAAATAATAAATAAAAAAATTTGTTAGTAATCAGATATTCCTTGTTAGGCGATGTGCTTTACCCTTTTCTCCTAAAGCATTTCGCCTAACGTTTCGGCATATGAGAAGCGCAAAGCGTTTGGGTGGAGGTTTTCGGAGAAAACCGCAACCTCATATGCCGTGTTATATGATGTTTGCTTTTTCTTTTCATTCCTCGGCAGAGGAATAGTATTTACATAATGAAAAAAATGAATATCGTCTTTGTTTTGGGCAGAGGGGTTAGGGGTGAATGCCCAAAGCAAAGACACCTTATTTGTTCGGTCTAAACTTATTCAGGACATCATTTATTTTAGTTATGTATTCCTTATTCTTTTCAAAACTTGGGCGTTTGTCGTTTCGCCAAGATTTGCCTATCTCCGTAATGTTGTCAGTTAGTAATTCGAATTGGTCATCCGGTAGTTTTTTGAAGGACATATCATAGGGAAATGGATAAAGCAGTCTATCGCCCAGTAAACTCAGTTCTTTGCTGATACTTTTTTCAAGATCTTCTCGTGGAGCTATCTCTTTTTTAATTTCAGTTCTGATTGAGTCAATTTTTTCTGCTTCTGTTTTTGTAACGTCCTCTCTGCCGTATAATTCTTTTTGAAGCCTATCTCTGACTAATTGTAATTGGTAAACCAATTTAGCGCTTTCAACAACATCACTTCTGTGAGTTTCGGCAATGCCAAATTCTTGGTCTCGCATGTCATTTTCACCAAAATTTCCAGCGCCAATAATACTGTCTCCTGCTCGTAGTATATAATTATCAATCTTTTCAATAGTTTTAGGAATATCTCCTGTTGAGCTGGAAATATTTTCCATCTCAGCGCGAATTGTAGTGCCGAAACTCGTTACATCTTTGGATGTTTTTGAAAGGTTGCTCAACGCACTAGAACAATCCTCAATGGTTGTTGGCGGTTGAATTTCAGGGAATAATTTTTTTGCAGTGGACATAAAAACATCATCCCTGGTTTGTCGCATCTCATTTTCTTTTTTTATCTCCTCTGCCAAAAATACATCGGGTGAAAATTCCGCGTTTTTTGTTACGCTAAATCGATTAACAAGTATAGCAAGTCCATTAGCAAAATCTTCAGTTTCATTGAATCGATGAACATCCTTTAATCCCTTGGCTGTTGATAGTCTTTTAAGTTGACCGACTGACTCGTGAAAGAAGTCTTTTAATTCGGCAGCTTGGTCGTCATTTTTCGGCTGCCAATTATTTGCGACTTCACCTTCAATTAGCCCGATTGCCTGACTATACTTTGTATCGTAAGCTGGCGAGGTATTATTTGTCTCAAGCTTGGGTTTATTTGTTTCAACGTCGCTGGTTGTATCCTCAAGTTGTTCGCTCATAAATTTATGTTTTATTCGTTTTTCTGACTCTTAAAGGCAGAAAAACACCTTTTATCCCCCTCATTAATAAATAAAATTCATTTTTTTCATTATGTAAATACGTCAGCCGTTAGGCGAAAAGAAAAAGCAAATTTCGTCCAACGTTTCTCGATATCAGACGTCCTAATGAAGCGGAGCGAATTAGGATGTGGCTTTAGCCCTTGCTGATATCGCGTGTTAGACGACCCGAAGGGCTTGAGTTCTGCCCAATAATTAATTTTTATTCATTGGAAATTTTTTCAGCCATTCTCATAATAAAATCCTCAATCCAATCTTTGTCTATTTGCTCATCAACGCGAGATTCATTGAGTTCGCTAAAAAATTTTTCTATACCAGCCGCTTTCAATGCCTCATATTCTGATTTATCTTGTTCTTCCTCGTCTTTTATTTCAGGGGTTGTAGCAAGGGTGTTATTAATAACCATAGAACCCTGTAGAAAATTATATAATTCTTCAAAGGTAGAAAAATTTTTTAGCTTTCCTTGATTTTTATATTCTTGAAATTTTTTTTCAATTTCATCCAATACTTCTGGAAAATATTTTTTCGCCCTTACTAAACCTCTTTGATAGGCATCTTTTTCTTTGTCAATTATTTCGATAGCTGGATTTAATTCTTCCTGCCCAAGATGTCCAAGCTCATGGATTGTAACACCGAATGAAAGAAAAAGATCGCCAGCCGGATAGTATAATTCAAAATCTTTAGTACCTTCTTTAACTCTACCGGTACCTTGTAACTCCATTGGCCAACCTAAAGATTTTTTTCTTTCACTTAGAGAATCTGGTAATTTAGTCAGCGAAAAAATATTTTCCTTTTTTAAGGAATAGTTTGGCTGAAAAAATTTCTCTTCTGTATTCATAAAAATTAATTATTGGGCAGAATTTCGTCTAACGTCCGCGTGTATGCGATGTTAGGCGATGTAATAATTAATTTCCTTAATTAATTTGGGACGAATTTATTTTTTGTCGTCCATGCAATACCATAACAATATAATACAAGG
>JBAXJQ010000003.1:0-68250 GCA_037137775.1 Candidatus Falkowiibacteriota bacterium
CTTTTGGCGCTTCGCGCCAATTATGTTGCATTAGATTCTAGACTGAAAGTTATATGAGAAAAAAAATTTTACTTTCATTTTTGGTGTTATGGTCGTTTACTATAGTTTCTTTTGCTGATGCTGATTTTACACCATCTGGGTGGCAGTACAAAAAAAGTATTGAATTGACAAATAGCGGCTTGGAACAACTAAGTTTAGATCAGCAAGTATTTCAACATGCGCGGCCTGATTTAGCTGATCTTCGTATTGTGACCAACGATGGTCAAGAAGTGGCGTATATTATTAATTTACCAGTGGATCAGCATGCGCTGGGTACACTCTTTCCTCGTCTATTAAATAATTCTTATTTACCTGGCAAATTTACTAGTGTTGTTTTGGATTTAGGCGAATCAGGTAAAATCACAAATAGTTTATTGATTCGAACACACTCAGAAAATTTTAGGCGTAATGTTACACTATGTGGTAGTAATACAACCACCGATTGGCAAGTTTTACGAGATAAAGCCTACGTTTATGATTATACCGATGTGGTTGGCCGGCTCAAGGCACAAAACACTAGGATAAATTTTCCTGAGAGTGCCTTTCGGTATTATAAACTTGAAGTAGCTGACGAAAATAATGTTGGAGTTGCCGTGGACTCGGTTGAGATAACGCAAGAAAGTCAGTTAGAAGCGGAAAAGGCAAATCAACCCTTGTCGATTGTCAGTACTGCCAATACTAATGATCGTACGACCGAGATAATTATGTCTCCAGGTATATCAGGTTTGCCCTTGTCTGAGGTTTCCTTACAAAGCGATAGCGTAAATTTTAATCGAGGCGTTATTGTTTTTGCCAGTACTAACTTGTCTGGTCCATGGGCACAGGTCGGCACTGGATACATTTTTCGCTATCAGACGCCACTATTTACTGGTGAAAATTTGACGGTGTCAATCAATGAAACCAGGTCGCAATTTATTAAAATGGTTATTTACAATCAAGATAACCCAGCAATAAATATACTTGGCGCTAGCGCATTGTTTCAAAAGCAATCGCTTTATTTTCAGGCAGAATTTGGTAAGACTTACGCACTTTATTATGGCAATCAACTTGCCCGGCAACCTAATTATGATCTGAGTACATATTTGCAGTATCTTGAGCCAAACAAGGCGATGTCAGCCGCTTTGGCCGCAGAAGCGACCAACGTGCAGTATCAACCACCAAAGCCGCCCGTTAAGCCCTTAACTGAACGTCAGCCATTACTTTTGCCAGGGGCGATGATACTTTGCGCTGGCTTACTGCTCTTTATGGTCTATCGATTTTTAAAGAAATAGTATTTTAATTATCAAAAAAACACCAATTTATTTAATTGGTGTTTTTTGTAGCTAGGGTTATTTTATAGCTAAAGTGACTTCGTTTTTTTGTCCGATATCGATAACCACTTCTTGCCCTGCTTTAATCTTGCCTTCGATTATTTCCATTGCCAATTCATCTAAAATTTTGGTCTGGATTATGCGTTTTAGCGGACGAGCACCAAAAGTGGGATCATAACCTTTTTCTGAAAGCATCTTTTTAACCTTGGCGCCAACCTTAATGGTTATTTCTTTGTTCTTTAATCGATCAGTAACTTTGTGAATTTCTAGGTCGACAATCTTGGCTAATGCTTCTTTGGACAGGCTACGGAAGATTAGGATTTCGTCGATTCGATTTAAAAATTCCAGTTTGAAGTGATCACGCAATATCTTGTCAATTTTTTCTTTCATTTCCTCGGCGCGCCAATCTTCTTCAGTCTTTTTGGCATCATAATCAGAAAATCCGAGAGTGTGTTCACGAATTATTTCATTACCCAGGTTAGAAGTCATGATTATAATCGTATTTTTAAAGTTAACAGTTCTGCCTTTAGAGTCGGTAAGTTGTCCGTCGTCAAGGATTTGGAGCAGGATATTAAAGACCTCTGGATGGGCTTTTTCAATTTCGTCGAACAATACAACGCTATACGGTCGTCGCCTGATCCGCTCAGTTAATTGTCCACCCTCTTCGTGGCCAACATAGCCGGGAGGGGAACCAATAAACTTAGCAACACTATGCTTTTCCATGAATTCGCTCATATCAATTCGGATCATGGCCTGCCGGTCATTAAACATAAACTCAGCCAACGCCTTAGCCAGCTCGGTTTTGCCAACACCGGTTGGGCCGACGAATAAGAACGAACCAATTGGTTTGCGTTCTTCACTAATCCCAGCACGGGAACGACGTAGAGCATTAGAAAGTTTTTTAATAGCTTCATCTTGGCCAATGACATGTTTACCAAGCTCTTGCTCAGCTTTCGCTAATTTATGAATCTCACTTTCAAGCATTTTGGTAACTGGCACGCCTGTCCAACGAGAAACTACCTTGGCAATATCTTCTTCGTCAATTTCTTCTTTTAAAATTCGTTGTCCACTTTGTTGAATTTTTATCAAGGCGTCTTCTTGCTTTTTTATCTCTCGCTCAAGGCCAGGAATTTTACTATAGCGAATCTCTGCGACTTGGGTTAGATCGTCGCCGCGACGTTCGATGATTTCAGCTTGCGCCTTAAGTTCATCGATTTTCTTTTTTGATTCACGAATTTTGCTGATTGCTTCTTTCTCATTATGCCAATGCAATTCAAGCTGGCGTGCCTTTTCATTAAGTTGTGCTAGCTCTTTGTTGATTGTTCTTATTTTGGCAGCAGATTTTTTATCTTTAACAATGCCAGCCTTGGCAATTTCTAGACGCTTAACTTCACGTCGCAAATCGTCTAACTCCTGAGGGCAAGAATCAATTTCTAGACGTAAAGAAGAGCCAGCTTCATCCATAAGGTCTACAGCCTTATCTGGTAGAAATCGATCGCTAATGTAGCGACTGGACAAGGTTACAGCCGCGATAATTGCGTCATCCGTAATGCGGACACCGTGGTGGATTTCGTATTTTTCTTTGATGCCACGTAAAATTGCAATGGCATCTTCTTGGCTAGGTTCGGTTACAAATATCGGCTGAAAGCGACGTTCAAGGGCGGCGTCTTTTTCAATATAGCGTTGATATTCTTTTGTAGTGGTTGCGCCAACGGCGTGTAGTTCACCTCGAGCCAGGGCAGGCTTTAACATGTTTGAGGCGTCCATGGCGCCTTCTGACGCACCTGCGCCAACTAAAGTATGCAGCTCGTCAATAAAAAGAATAATTTTACCTTCTTGGCTTTTCACTTCACGTAAGACAGCTTTAAGTCGATCTTCAAATTCACCTCGGAATTTAGCACCGGCAATTAATGAAGCTAGGTCGAGTGAAACCAATTCCTTGCCTTTGAGACTTTCTGGTACGTCGCCAGCCACGATACGCTGAGCCAGTCCTTCAACAATTGCAGTTTTGCCAGTACCAGCTTCGCCGATTAACACGGGATTATTTTTAGTGCGGCGAGAAAGCACTTGCATAATACGACGAATTTCTTCATCACGACCAATAACCGGGTCAAGCTTTTCTGCTCGAGCCATTGCGGTCAGATTGACGGTATATTTTTCTAAGGTTTTATGTTTAGTTTCTGGATCTGGATCGGTGATACGCTCTGTGCCACGCAACTCAGCTAAGATTTTAATCACAGAATCATATTCCACCCCGAGTGATAGTAATAGGTTTTGTGCGCGAGATTTTACACCCAACAAGCCAATGAGAATATGCTCGGTGGAAATAAATTCATCGCCAAGTCGTTCTGCTTCATTTTTAGCATAATCAAAAACCATGGCTACTTCCGGTGTGCCCTGTACGGTGCCAACTTGGGCATTAACCTCTGATTTCGGTAGTTTATCCAATTCAGCATCAAGACGCTTGGTCATGGTCTTGGGGCTGATTTTTAATTTTTCTAAAATTGGACGAACTAGGCTTTCATTTTGTTCTAAAAGGGAAGCGAGCAGATGCAAGGCCTCAATTTGGGCTTGACCATTTTCTTGGGCAATAATCTGAGCATTAATGATTGCTTCTTGCGATTTATGGGTAAATTTATCGAACATAAGGTATTTTATTAGTTGTATTAATAATTAGCACTCGTAACTATTGACTGCTAATTTTACTATAGCTAATTTACTAAATGGTGTCAAGAAAAAAACATGCGCACCAGGTTTGTATATTACTATTAATATATACAAATCGAGTGCGCATTTATTACGTTTTGTGGCGTGGATTAACACTTGAGACCACCTAATCCCTCGATAGTAGCAACTACAATCGGTTTTTCAGGGCAGTGAATGGTAATTTCAACATCACAGCGGAAGGCACGGCGTTCATTTTTGGGATTAAAACACTTGATAAGCAGGGTTTGACCAGGATATGCTTTTTGCCGAAACCGAATTTTTTCGTACATGTTGATTTCTGGTCGTTTTTCCATAACCCCATCATTCAAAATGAAGTACAGACAAGCAGCAGTTTGATTGGCCATTTCCAGCATGTCAGTACCACGGCAAATGGGAGTGGTGGGAAAATGACCTTGAAAATGGGTTTGTTCTTCCCGCAGGTACCTGACGGTAGTCAGGCTTTGAGTTGGCGTTTCGCCCACCACGCTAATAATGCCGTCAATCCAAACAGCATCATGACCATGAGGTAATATCCGTTGCAGGATATTTGCCTTGTTGAGGGTAATTGATCGCCAGGTGTAAAAATAAAAAGGCAATTCCATGGTGCACCTCCTTGGGTGATGCGGCTAAAGCCGGCAAGGGTGGATTAAAAAAGTTCAAAAACTATTTTTTTTATATTAAACAATACAAAACAAAAAAACAAGACAGTATTAAGATCTGAATTGGGAAATGAAATCGATCGCTTGACTAACAATAATTGGATCGGTGGCAAATGAAAGTCTAATATATCCTTCGCTAGATTGGCCAAAGCTTGAACCAGGCACAGCCGCCACGCCAGTTCTATTTAATAAATCTAAACAAAATGCAAGATCGGTTTCTTCTGCCTGTTTTTTGGTAGTGATATTTAGCATGAGATAAAATGCACCATCCGGTTTGATATAACTAAGCTCCGATCCATTGGCTATAAGGTTGTCTAGTTGTGTAATGATTGCGCTTCTTCGTTCTAAAAAAGCTAACCGCATTTTCTCAACCCCATCTTGTAAGCCGGAAAGTGCAGCCACGGCAGCGGCTTGACTAATCGAGCTTGGGTTAGAGGCGCTATGACTTTGGAACTCTTCCATCTTGCTAATAATTTCAACTGGTCCGAGGGCATAACCCAAGCGCCAGCCGGTCATGGCATACGTTTTGGAAACTGCGTTTACAATAATAAGTTTATCACTCAAGTCAGTTGCAGCATTCAATAGGTGTGTTGGTTTATGTTGTGAAAAATAAATTGATTCATAGACATCATCGCTGATAATGATAATCTCGTGTTTGCGTGCTAAATCGGCAATGGCTTCGATATTTTCTTTTGTTAAAATTTGTCCGGTCGGATTAGATGGAGAGTTAAGTAAAATTGCTTTAGTTTTCGGCGTAATTGCTTGTGATAGTAGATCAATATCAAATGAAAAATTATTTTTAGGGCTAAGATTTACTTCAATCAATTTGCCGCCCGCAAGTTCAACTTGGGTTTTGTAGGACACCCAATACGGGCTAAAAACAATTACCTCATCATCCGCATCTAATAAAACCTGAAACAAATTATATAAAATTTGTTTACCCCCATTAGCGCAGGTGATTGAATTTAATTGATAGGTAAAATTAAATTCAATTATATATTTTTGTTGGATGGCGGTTTTTAATTCTTGGGTGCCTCCAGCGGCGGTATATTTCGACTGATTAGTAGTTATGGCCTCAATTGCTTTGGCTTTAACGAGGTCTGGGGTGTTAAAATCTGGTTCGCCTACGCTCAAATTAAATATTGCCCTGCCTGATTTAGCCAGCTCTTTAGCTAGGTTATTAATTGCCATGGTAGGCGATGGTTCAAGCAAATGACACCGTTGTGATAATTTCATACTATTATCCTATGCTTTTTCGTAGTTTAGCTGCCTCGACCACGTCTGCATCAAAAGGTAGACCCGCATTTTTTTTAAGTAAAATATTGGAGGTTAGGTTGCGATGTAAAAGTTCGTTAACGTTTTTTGGTTGTAAATCCAAGTCAAGAACTTTTTCTACCAACTCAATATCTTTCAATACTTCTTTTAGAGCAGGGTAGTCATGGCTTAAGGCTTTGATATTTTCAATATTAATCATCCGTCCAGCCTTGACAAGCCAATTGCGCATCGCCGGAAAAGCTTTGTCTAGTAATGGAAGTGATCCGGCTTTTTCAATCTCAGCCAAGGCGCGACCCGTACCAATAAACTCTGGTGGCAGACCCATGGTATACAGTGCGCCAGTGAAACCGATGGCACGGGGCAGTTGAGCTTGGCCAACGCCACGGCTGTAACCGAAGAGACCGATATGCTGAACCCGCGCACGACGTTTGGGGATGAATGCATTAAATTCGTTAATTAATGGAGCAATTTGCTCAATGGTCTGGCAATAATGATTTTTAAAGTTTTCGGAAAGTTTGATTAAGCCGGTAACTTCATCGTCGGTGAAGTCGGCAGCAGTTTGTTTTGGCAACAGCTCTTGGATTTTGGCAACAGCTTGCTGAACTACCTCAAGTGGATAATCGTAGCGGAAGGCTGATTGGATAGTTAGGGTCTTTGCGCCGGCATACAAATCTAAGATTTCATCAATATTTTCAGGTGTTAAGCCACCACGAAACGGCAGGGAACCGCAGCCGATAATCGGTGAGATGGCAATGCCAGTTTTTTGTTCCAGGCGAGCAAAATTGCGCAAAGCGATTTTGCAGGCTAGGGCGGCTGGAATAAAGCCAGCATTCAAGGCTGGATCAGAGCGGGCAATGAACGTTCGGAGATGGTCGGGTGTGAATTTAAAGACCGCTTTAAATTTTTCCAAATATTCTTCGAGCAAGTCATTACTATAAACTAAATCATCAAAGCTCTCAAAAATTGGTACGATATGAACGAAGCCTTCGCCTAGTTCACTATCGCCAAAGACACTTTGTTTGAAGTTGGAGGTTTTTTGAAAGGTATCTTGAATATAAATTAATTGATCAGCTTGCTTTGTCATTGGCAATATTACCTCAAAGACTGGTGGGGCTTGCAGTTCGAGCGACTTGGTGAATTCTGCAGCCGAGAGTATACTCATATAGGCACGTGAAAGTTTGAACGATTTTTCTTCCCAGATATTTGGAATGCGCAGGGTAATATAGACATCACGACCAATTTGCTTCTTGGAAAAGAAATCGTAATATTTACTGACTAATTTTTCAATCATAGCTTCGTCGGCAAATTTACCTTCCCAGTCCCACATATATTCATCGTTGCCAAGTACAGAGAGATTGTGAAAAAGCTCGTCGACCTCATCTTGGTCGCCAATAAATGGGGTAGTGTGCCAAAATGGCGTTCCAGCATTGTCCGGGTGTTGGGTGGCCATGACGGCAGGTATCCTGCGATTGGTTAGTGGTGTAAACATTGTATAGACTAATATTAAATAAAATAAAAATAGCCCAAAGGCTTTTTTGCTATGATTAGCATACTAAAAATGATTGTTTTTGTCAAAAATAATTTACCCCAACTATTTAATTGCAAAAGGATAATTCTTTTGTTTCATCCTTGAAATTTGTCGATGTAAAATATGATTTTTGACTTTTAAAAGAGAGGTTAAAAGTGTTAGCGCTTACTTGATTTTTTAAACACCTAAATATTTTTGTATATTATTAATATCACCATTTAAATCGAGTGGTTTAGTTAGTTCTACTTCCAATGCATATTTTTGTTGCCTATCTACAGGGTAAAGCAGAAAAATTTTTTTATGCAAGAAAAAGGCAATTGCCAATTCCATTAAACTCGATGCCCCCATATATCCCTGAATTTCATTTTTGGGATAATTAACAAATAAGGTGGCGTCACATTTTTCAATTTTATCAAATCCCTCCCTGAGAAGATTACGATCAAGACAATGCCTTAACTCATCTTCAAAATTTCCCTCAAAAGAAGTTTTTAAGTTTGGGTTAGCTATGCAATCGTCGATGTCGCTTGGCAATACAACCTCATACTTCATTTGTTCTAAATCATCTTTTGCAAGATACATTTCTTTAGCAAAATGCATGCTGCCACATATCATTATTTTCATAAAATATATTAGGGACTTAAAAAATTCGTACTACGTATCGCGATATTCGACGTTTCAAGAAGCTTAGCGAATTGAAATGTGGTTTTATCCCTTGCTGATATCGAGTGTTATATTTTGTTTGTTTTTAATATTGGTTTTTCGATATTGTTGTTGTCTATTATAACATCAGCAACATCATGGGGCTTAGCTTCTTCATAATACATAATTTGTCCAGGTATATATCGGTTGTCATAACGTTTAGTAATCTCCTCTTCTGATCCAATTCTGTGTTTGCCAACAGGGCGATTAATGGCACGTTTTTTTGATTCTTCTAAATCAATTTCAATAAATATTTTGTAATCAAAATATTTAACTAGTTCAGGTCTGAATAAAAAAATGCCTTCAATTAATATAATTGAATCCTTTGTCGCAATTTCTGTTGGTAAATTTAATTCTGTATCATTGTCTACGCTAAAGTGGGCGGGTTTGTATTCCAACTTGCCTTCGCTCAGCGGTTTGAGCAATTCATTGATAATAATCTCGTTGTTATATGAGTCTTTGTAAAAACCCTCTGGCGAATTAGCACCCTTGGCATATCTTGTGCTTCTTGGGTTGTTGAACCCATCGATAGTTACTTTGATGACATTTCGGCCTGATTCTTTGAGTTTGCTCTCTAACTCGGCTGCCATCGTTGTTTTGCCCGCAGTAGACGCTCCGTCAATTCCAACTAACACAGCTGAGCTTTTGCTAATGGCGAGAATTCGCTGTGACAAGGAATCTATTAGCTCGATTCTGTTTAATTCTACATTCATAAATATTTTGCTATATTTTTATTGGCATTTCCGGCACAGCATCTTCGTCGCAGAATACGGTTACGTTAGGATGCAACCAAAGAATTGAGGCTGGAAATTGAGCTGAAATTTTTTGTGATAAAAAAATCTTAAACGGCTCAACTTTATGAGCGCCATTCACAAGAAGAATAACTTTTTTTGAGCGCATTATCTCGCCCATGCCAAGTGTGAGACCATATTTGATTTCATGCTCAGCTTCTTGAGCCATGGTGTGTTTTTTGGTAGTATCTGTCAGCTCGGCAATGTGCGGTTTTAATTTTAATGAGTCGGTTGGTTCATTAAATCCAAGATGACCGTTAACGCCCATACCCAAAATACATACATCAATATCACCTTCTTTTTCGAGTGCTTTTGTAACTCGTTCAACTTCTTTGGCTGGGTCTTGTGGGTCACTATCCCAAGAAGTAAATCTTTTAGTTGGAATATTCATTGGTCCCGTTAAGTGCTCCATAATGTATTCCAAGCAAGTACATGGGTCATTGTTTGGTACGCCGCCCCATTCATCAAGTCCGATCATGCGGACTTTGTTAAAAATCTTTGGTTCTTTTTTGGATTTTTCTGCTAATAAATCATATGCCCTTGTCGGAGTAGAACCAGTGGCAAGACTGATCAATAGTTTTGGATTTAGCTTGATTTCTTTAAAAATTTTTTTAGTTGCAAGCTGGCTCATTTTTTCATAGTCCGAAGCAACTATTAATTCTAAACTTAAATTTCTAACCGTTTTTGTCGTATTAGCCATTTTCTTGTCATGTTTCTTTGTGGATAGATTTATTGCACTCATTTTTTTGTTATAAAAATTAAATAATGATTATTCCGTATCCCTTTATATTCAGCTTTAAATCAATTTTGACTAACGTAACGCCAATATCTGAAGATTTTGTCCCGTTTCACAAGACTAAACTTTTCATTTTAGGTTAAATTTATTTTAAGACGCTCCACCTAAATCTTCATAAATATTAAGGGATAAAAAATAAGACAGAAGGAAATTGACACTCATTAATGCATGCATTAGCGTCAATTTTCTGTAATAGATGTGGGCTGTTGTGATATGCCCAGAAATTTCTTTTTTCTTATTGTTTTTGGGGAATTTACTATATTATTTTGTTACAGTAGTATTTCTCTCAACTTGTGCATCTTCAGCTCTCTTTTGTGCTGCAGCCGCTGCGTCCTTAGCTCTTTTTCTGGATTCTGTAATTGAAGTTGAAGGGTTTAATGATCCTTCTTTTTGGCCAGCAACAGGATAAGGTTTTGGTTTATCTTTTGTAGTGTCGGATTTATATTGACTCCAGTTATAATTTTTATTTAGATAAAATTCTGCAAGCGGTTTGTATATTTGATAAATTTGCCATGACAAATAGCAAATTGCAATAGTCAATATTGCAGAAGATAGAGCAATTTTTTTGTTAGCAAGGTCAGAGTTTCCACTTGGCAATGATTTTTCTTTTGCAGACTCCTTTATTTTAAGTACGCTGCCAACAATCATAAGCATGACTCCAATCAACAACACTGGCACTAAAATTATATATAGGCCGCTTAAAGCGTACGCTAGAGAAAAAAAATAACTAAATAATACTACAGGCAGAGCTAGGCATAAACCTATTATTTGTTTTTTGTTTAACATAATGTTTTAAAATTATTTTATTATAATATTTTTTTGATATTGAGATATTCGACTCGTGCATTTTGCCAAAAAAATTATAAAGTGTATTAAGGAAATTTCTGGGTATTTCGCACAACTCGTTGATTTACGAAATGTATTCGTATATCATACGGATTTTGTATGTTATACAAAGTCTTGCAAGTTAATTTATAACTTTAGTATACCAAATGGTTGTTAAAATACAACGTTTAAAGCGAATATTGGGTAAACTTGACAGTATCATTAAATATGATATGTTGTATATACAACCAATTTAGTTGGATATATGCGATTCTCAACCAAAACCACGTACGGCCTTAGGGCATTATTTCATGTCGCTAAAGCTTGGCCTGATGGTCATGTGGCCATTAGCCATATCGCCCAGGCAGAAAAGTTGTCCGCAGCGTATTTGGAGCGGTTGTTTGCTCGTTTAAAAAAAGCCAAGATCATCACCGCCACTCAAGGAGTCAATGGCGGCTATCAACTGTCTGTCGCACCAAATCAACTTACAATCTATCAGGTGATTGCCGCACTTGAAGGCCAGTCAGATTTCTTTTATTGTTGGCTAAAAGATGATAAGATTTATTGTAAGGGCGGCTGTGCCTGCGGAGTTAATGATGCTATGCGGAAAATCGATTCCGCCATCAACAATTCGCTTTCAGCTATTACCCTGGATAAATTAATTGCTTAGCTTTTTTATGTTTAAAATTTCAAGGAGTTTGTTGGTGGTAGTATTTTTATTGTTTTTATTTCATCCCGTTGTTCGCGCCGAGGCATTGCCAGATACGGACCAAGACGGAATTTCGGATCAGACTGAGATTGAGCGATATTATACTGATCCAAACTTATTTGATTCTGATGGAGATGGGTATGGGGATGGCGAGGAATTGCGTAAAGGCTTTTCACCATACAACGCCAAAGCTGGAGTGAAGCTTGAAAAAAGTGACGCTGACAAAGATGGACTTAATGATCGAATGGAGATTAACTTTCACACAAATCCCATTGTGGCTGACACTGATGGAGATGGATATACGGACGGGGAAGAGGTAAAAAATGGCTATGATCCTCTCCATGCTGATGTGAAGTTGGAAAAATTAATTAAAGTGAATTTAGCCAAACAAGAAGTTGAATATTTTTTAGGCGAGGTGAGATTGGGCAAATTTCGAATTTCCAGCGGTAAACCTTCAATGCCTACGCCAAAAGGCACATTTACGATTGATGGCAAGACACCACGAGCCTGGTCTAGGCCGTATGGGTTATGGATGCCGTATTGGATGTCATTAAATCATGGCAAGTTCGGTTTTCATGAATTGCCAGAGTGGCCAAGCGGCAAAAAAGAGGGTGCTAGCCATATTGGCAAGCCCGTATCGCATGGATGTATTCGTTTGGGTGTAGGCGATGCTAAAACGCTTTACGATTGGGCACCAGTCGGCACTAAGGTAATTATTTATTAAACATATATGTTATATACGGAAAAAGTAATTGAGCATTTTCAGCATCCTCATAATCAAGGAGTGATTGACGATGCAGACGCTATTGGTCAGGAAGGGAACTTGACCTGTGGTGATGTTATGAAAATATATCTCAAAGTGGGTGAAAATGAAAAAGGGGAAAAAACAGTAGGTGATATTAAGTTTGAGACGTTTGGTTGTGCGGCTGCAATTGCTGTTTCATCAGCACTGACCGATTATGTTAAAGGCAAGACATTAAACGAAGCTGCGGCAGTAACCAAGGATGAAATTGTTCAAGATCTTGGTGGGTTACCTGCGCCGAAAGTGCATTGTTCCATGCTTGGCGTGGATGCACTGCGTCAAGCGATTACTCAATATCAAACAACTCATAAATAATAATCATAATTATGAAAGATAAAATTGAAGAAAATTTAGCCAAAATTAGACCGGCCTTGCAAATGGACGGTGGTGATGTCGAATATGTAGATTTTGATGAAAAAACAGGTGTGCTACGGGTTCGCTTGTTGGGTCATTGCGCGCATTGCCCTATGTCACAAGTAACATTGAAGCAGGGCATTGAGGCCACAATTAAGCAGGCTATCCCCGAAGTAACTGCCGTTGAGCAGGTCTAAAAAAGTAAACAAAGCCAAATGACATATTTTGATCATAGCGCCACTACGCCAGTGGACAAGGATATTTTAAAAACAATGTTGCCCTATTTTTCTGGCAATTTTGGTAATGCCTCATCTATTCACCAATATGGCCAAAAAGCTATGGAGGGGGTAGAGTATGGTCGTCAAATCGCAGCGAAATACTTTAATTGCCAGCCTGATGAAATTGTTTTTACCGGTGGTGCAACGGAAGCTAATAACTTGGCAATTCGTGGCTTAATCGCTGCCATAAAGCGATCCAGCCAGCATATTACGCCCCATGTCATAACTTCGGTAATAGAGCACGACTCTGTTTTAGAGCCATTTGCACAGCTTGAACGTGAGGGCACAGCCGTAACTCACATTCCTGTTGACTCAAAAGGGGTAATTATTTTTGAAAAATTAGAAGCCGCCATAAAAGATAATACCGTCTTAATTTCGATTATGTATGTTAATAGCGAGGTGGGTAGTATTCAACCAATTAGACAAATTGGTAAGTTGGTTCGGAAAATTAATGAACAGCGGCAGAAGAAATGGGAACAAACCATTCCAGCTGATCGAACAGCTAAGCCATATCGCTTATATTTTCATACTGATGCAACGCAAGCGATTAATTTTTTACCTAGCGATGTAAAAGAATTCAATTTGGACATGCTCTCTATGTCCGCTCACAAGATTTATGGTCCCAAGGGTGTAGGTTTGCTCGTGATAAAACAGGGCACACCATTAACTGCATTGCAGCTTGGCGGTCATCATGAAAATAATCGTCGTAGTGGCACTTTGAATGTGCCTGGTATTGTTGGACTAGGCAAGGCGTTAGAAAATTTAACCAATGAAAACATAGCCAAGCAAAATAAAAAAATTGCTGTCTTGCGTAATCGTTTAGTTAAGGGGGTGAAAAAACTAGTACCAAACGTAACACTAAATACGGACATTAAAAATGCAACGCCTGGGCATGCTCATTTTTCTTTTCATGGTATAGAAGGGGAGTCGATTTTAATTTCCTTGGATTTAGCCGGAGTTGCAGTTTCTACTGGGTCTGCTTGTGCTTCAAATAGTCTTAAGGCCTCCCATGTGTTAATTGCGATGGGTATTCCAGTGGAAATCGCTCACAGCTCTATCCGGTTTACGTTAGGCAAACACAACAAAAAAAGTGATGTTGATCACCTTTTAACCGTTTTACCTGATATTATTTCAAGACTACGCAATATGGCGCCCAAGCTAGATTAATGAAAAGGGGATTCAAAAGTTTCTGGTAAATCGCTGAGTGCATTTTTCTCAGCGATTTTTTGTTCAACCTGATTAAAGGCAACAGTATTAATTTTATCGCCAGATGACATAATTTGCATGGTCATTAGTTCTGATGATAAGTCGATTGACCGCCAAGCATTTTCATAGATAAAACTACCGGTAAAAAATAATGCGGTACCTGAAATAATGGTAATTAAAAAATAGATTACCAATAATGATTTTTTATACGTTAATTTTGTTAGAAATTTTTTCATCATATTATTTCCAAAAGGTTTCAATATCTAAATTCATCGTTACATTATTAGAATCAAAATTACTGTTTACGTCTGATGGCGTAACAACTCCGCCCGAACGAATAAAATCAAGTTTGGTAACATTGATTTGGTAATTCATTTTTTCTAAATGTCGTAAAAACTTTATTTGTTGGCGATAAACACCTTCGGAAGTAATTGAAAAAAGTACTTTATCACTGTTAGCCTTCGAGTCTGATTTAAGTGAAATTACTGCTTTTAAACTGCTTGAGGCCGCCGAATTTTCCAGAGAAGTAATGAATTGCAATTGCTCGTTTTTGGGAATAAACATTTGGTCAATAGTAGCGATTTGTGGTTCGATTTTTTTTATGGTTTCAATTGTATTCCGTGATTTCATGGCGGATTGGTATTTTTTTTCCATCGCAGTATATTGGCCTAAAATTTCATTTTTTATTTTAGAAATATCAGCCATGCAAGGAGTGATAATCGCATAAGACCCGCCACAGACTAATATAAAAATCACCAAATTAGTGATAATCACTCTTTTTTTGTTATCCAATTTTTTTATTGCCAGGAACTCTAATTTCATTTTATTGTGGATAAATTATATTTGGCAGGAAAAGAAAAGGGAACATTTTCTTTTTGCAGAATGTCGTTTAATGAAAGCTCGAACGGTTCAATGAGTTTGGCAATTTCTAGGCCATTTTTAAAATCAATTAAATCGGTCCGTGTTTTAGCTACTCCCTTAAGCATGACAATCCCTGTGGCAGCGTCTATGCTGATTGAGTCCAGGTTGATATTGGTGCTAATAAAAGTTGATAATGCAAGTAAATATTTAGTCCAAACTGTACGTCCGCGCAAAGCCGTTTCGGCTACACTGATTTTTTGATTATAAGTTTTAACTTTGGAGTTAAAATTTTCGCCAGAATGTTTGACTAGATTAGTTTGTTCAACCGCTGTTTCGTAGGTAAGTTGTAACACAAGCTTGGCAAGAACAAATAAACTAGAAATAACACAAGCAATTATAATTAAAATAAAATTTAATCGGCGCAACAGCATAAATAGGCGTTGCATGGTAACGTCTTTCTTTTTTTCTTGTGAAATAAGGTTAATAGTCAACATGATTACATTTCGTCTAAAATTATATTGCGCAAAGCAAGGCCAATGGCCGTGGTAAAAATTAATTCGGAATGTTTAGTGGCGATTAATTCTTGATTGGAGTCTGAATTTTTTAGGCCCAACTTTAATTGGTACGTTTCTGTTAGTGCTTTATTGATTTTTTCAGGACGATCAGTAATTTGAGCGAGAGGAGTTGCAATAGACGTTTTAATACCCAATTTTTCTTCCAAGATTTTATCTAAATTTTCAATATTCGATCCTCCTCCACAAAGATAGATTTGTTGGATGCTACCTGTCTTAGGGAAATGTGATTGATAAAATGCGATCGTATCTTTAATCTTTTGGATTAAGGCAATAATCGCTTCTGCTAATATTTCCTTGACGATGCCATGTGCTTTGGTTTCGTCTAGACCACAAATAATTTTGGCTTTTTCAGCTTGTTCGGGTGATATATTTAAGTTTTCAGCAATTTTATGTGTTACCTCGTCACTAGAGAAGGGTAAGCTTACAGAAAAGAGTACGGTTTGCCCAGCAAAAAAGATTAAGCTGGCTCGTTTTGCCCCAATATCAAGAATGGCATATCTAGTATTTTGCTGGTTAGTCTTATCTCCTTTTTTTGGTTCGGGAATTAAGGCTCTGCAAATGGCTGTTGACTCTAACTCGAGTGCGGATAGTGATAACCCGCAGGAGTCAAATAAGTTAGTGTAGGCATCAACAATGGTTCTAGGTGCAGCACCAAGAAGTATGGATTGTTTGGTGTTTTGAGTTGATATTATCTGCCAATCGTAATAAATTTCTTCAATAGGCAAAGGAATGTGTTTTTCCATTTCAATTTTTACCATTTCGGTCAAATCATTCGGAGTCTGCTCTAATTCAATTAATTTTGTGAAGGTTTTATTTTCAGGTAAACAAGCCACCACTTCTCGAGAAGTTATGGTGCCATATTTGGGAGTAGCAATTAATTGCTTGATGGCCTTAACAAGCTCATCTATTTTTACAATGTCAGCCTCATCAACAATTCCTGGTGCCAAATCAATTTTATTTATGGCTTGTGTTTTAATCTTGTCACCAACTTTGGTTAATTGAAATAACTTAATCGAAGTATCGGAAATATCAATGCCGACTGGATAGGATGTTTGTGAAAATCTAAACATAATCAAATTTATTTTGATTGTATTATACCATTTTTTGTAAAATGGTGAAAGTTATTTCTCTTCCCAGGAGATGAATGCATATTGACCGGTAGTCGGGAAGGAGGGAGGTGGTGCATAAGTGAGTAATGGGTCGTATATAGAATTGGTTATTTTGTAACCATCAATAGTGCTAGCGCCTGAAACCCAGCTCCAGGTCCACGTTTGGTTAGTTAATACACTGCCATACACTTCAATTGAATTTTTTACACTAGCAGTGTTGTAGCGGTTATGAAAAACTCTTCCGTTTTGTGCTAAAAGTACCCCATCTATAATTAAATTATTCGGTGCACCGCGAACCACTTTAATATTTTTTTGGGCAATTAAACCAAGTACATTAGTTCCATCTCTGGCAAGATATTGTAAATTATTTACAATATGAATCGTGCGGCGCTTGTTAACATTGTCGGGCAAAGTTGCAGCTACTAATGTTACGCGACCTTTAACGGTACCTTCAACCCAAACATCACCATCGTTCACAAAGATTACGCCGTTTGCAGGAATGGTGTAATCAGTCGCGATTCCTTCGGTAGTAATGGTTTCCGGGGTATTTACCCAGCTAGTCCAGGTATCGTCAAATTGATTTATATTGCCTACCGCGCTAACAAGCTTAGCGTCAAAATGACCATTTGCTTTGAAAATAATATGATAGCCTTTGTTTGAACCGGTTGTATTTAATGTTACGCCTGCAATTGACTGTAAATTGTTTAAATCTGCAGTAATGCTATTAAAATCAACAGTAACTACTGGGTAGCTCCAAAGTGGGCTATTTAGACCAACACCCCAAACTCCAGGACAGGTGCAATTCGGATTGGACCAGGAACACGGAGCATGGCACGTCGCTTGTGTATTGCACCCATGGCCGCTTTGGCAGACATAGTTTTGTCGAGATGATGCCACCAGTGAATCATTGGTACCATCCATTCTAACGCCACCGTTTGAGTGCATTTCACCAACCACACGTTCATTATTACCAAACCAAGCATCGGCATTGGTTAAAAATGAGAAATGAGCCAACGAGGGAATACCGTATCGAACCTCAACAGCACGGGTTGAGTTTGGATATTCATCCACCCAACCAGTGGATTTTATTTTAACAATGGTTGAACCAGTTGGTGGGGGGGTAATTTCTAGCTTAAAGTGGCCTGCCATTGAATTACTGGGATCGGTGTAGTCATGGGTATATGGCCCTGCTATGCCTGTGCCGTCTTGGAAATCATCTTGATCATGAGCCAGGTGCCAACGATAATAGTTGACTCCTGCCTCTGCGATATGCAATGCTTGCTGTTTGGCAGTTTGTTGTTTGTATAACCTCATCTCAGAGAAGCTAATACCGGTTAAAGCGGTGGCCATAGAAATAAATAGCATAGTGATAACAAGAACAACTACGAGAATGGTGCCACTTTGTTTATTGGTTATAATTAGCATAATCTAGAGATTATCTTTAAGGTTTCGCAATTGGACGTTAGTATTGACTGAATAATAAATTGGTGCCCGTCCTGGTGAGAGATCGACTTTTATTGAAACATGAATCATTCTGATTTGTTGGGTGCTACTCGCTGGATTGGCAATTAAATTGCCAGCGGTGTCATAGTACGTAAATACTGGTGCTCCATTGTTTCGTACGTAATTAATAATCGTACTAGTAGATTCAGCTCCAGTATAAAGCAGTGGCGAACCGGCTGGCTTGATGCTGCCTCGATAAATAGTTGTACCAGAAAGATAATAATGTAATTTTTCCGTGAGGCTATCGTTGTCGGTATCAGCATAAAAAGTGAGCGAACTAGTACCAACGATTGCTAAAGGATAATTGCCATTAGCGCTTGGGGCTGTTTCTCGAACCTCCTTAACTAAGGGGTTTAGAGCTTTTCTGGCATTTTGCAAGGCTTCATTTTGTTCGGTTACAAAAATATTGGTTTTTAAACTGCTAAAAATATAATCGCTGGCAATAATTGACACCGTTAAAAATATTGCCATTACAACCGTAATTTCCAATAAGCTCATGCCCAAGGTGTATATATTAAATCTTGCCATTAGTTAAAGTTTAGTATAACAATTTGATTGGTGTTGGGATTTAGGTTGATTGGTAGTGTTGGGTTGGTCATAACAAGGTTATGTAAGACATAGGTCGTACCAATCGTTAAATCATAACTATCCCATTCAATGCCAGTGATAGTGACAAACCCGTTTATATCGGTGGTGTAGTTTTTTTTAAATTTCAAAATTACCGGATTTTCGCCAATACGCTTGGCACCACTAAGCGTAATAGGAACATCCATTAAATTCGTAGTAGTGCTATAAGGAGATAAATCTGAACCGTAGATATCAAAATTGCCACTTCGATCATCTTGCCAGACAACATATGGTTTATTTTTATCTTCATTATAGATTATTGAGGGGCCATATTGAGCCGAGGCACCAGTATTGATATTAGCTCTAATGTCATTAAGCCATAATTTAGTGCCACTCATATCTATTTTTTGAGCGTAAATATCCTGGTTGCCATTTCGTTCATCGGTCCAAGCGATATATACCGTACCGGAAGCGACAGCTACTGAGGGTGAATATTGGTTGGTGGTGCCACCGTCAGAATTAATTAATACATCATTGGTCCATAATTTAGTGCCATTTGAGTCAAAAATCTGTCCGTATATATTTTGATTACCACCGCGATCATCTTGCCAAAATACTAAAAAATTATTGGCATCGTTAGTAGCTACAACTGGATTAATTTGGTTTGTTCCATCATTAATAGTGGTGTCACTAACTCGTACTTCCGGAGACCATTGTTCGGTGTGGTCGTTAGTGTTAATTTTTTGAAGATAGATATCTAAATCGTCGTTGCGGTCGTCCTGCCATACATACCCAAGCAAGCTACCGTCTGGCAGTAAAGCAATTCGTGGTTTTGACTGGTCTTTGTTATCCGCTGCAGTAAAGATTTTTTTGGTGCCGCTCCATGCATCACTGCCGTCGGCGGTGGATCGCTTGACCAAATAACAGTCCTGATTGCCACTGGAGTTGTCATTCCAGGCGGCGAATAGGTGATGATTATTATCTAATATGATGTCTGGGTATATTTGGTTATTGGCCGTACCAATGGCAATGTCGCTACCCCATTCAGCGTGAGAGTTTTCATCATATTTTTGCATATAAATTTTACCATTTGAACCGGAGCGAAAGTCTTGCCAGACAATATACATGTTGCCGTGCTCATCCGCGGTAATTCTGGGCATTAATTGATTATCAGTGCCGCTGTCGGTATTAATTTTCCAATTATTGGGTAAATTTTGTGCTATTGCTTGGATGGTTAAGTTGCTTAAAAGGTCAATACTAAGGGTTAAACTGGTTTTGTCATCAATAATTACGGTTTGATTTGGTAAAGTAGGATTAGGATTGGCGACAGTTCTGGGTGAAGTTGAGCTCTGACTATAGCCTGCCTTAGAAACAAGCACGTTATAGCCCTCAACGCTTGGCGTAGCGCCATAAAGCAGTAAGACGCCCTGAGCATTAGTTTGCGAAGTGAAATTTATGGTTGGCACGGTTGTGCTGTTGGTTACCGTTACATCTGCACCAACAACGGGTTGTCCGCTAGCATTAATGACTCTAATTTCTAAAGTGCCCGCATTAGCAATTGTTTCGATCCCCCTGGGTGCTACCGTGGTAGCAAAAAATATGTGCCTTTCGCCAAAAGAGCCAGAATAGCTTATTCTAATTCGAATAGATTTATAATCAGTTGGCAAGGTGTCATCGGGCATTCCGCCAAAGGTGCCGTCAAAAGGGTCGTCAACATAAAGCACAACCGTGTTCACTTGAAAAATACCATCGGTATTAGAAATTGTTTCATTGCCTGGGATATTACCATGAACAATACCAGTTAAGGTGCCTACCTGATCATAGGGCAAATTACGAATATATTCTAATTTTTGATCAGCTAATAAGCCTGCTCCCACCCGTAATTTGTTTTCTAGACTAATTTTAATCGCTTGATTAAAAAGGCCATAGACTGAAACAAGCACCAAGGCTAAAATCGCCAAAGTAATAATGAGTTCAACTAAGGTGTAACCACCCTGCTTTTTAAAAGTCATATTAAATCGCTGAAGTCATGGTGTACATTGGCATTAAAATGGCGACAGCCATGGCGCCAACGCCACAGCCTAAAACTAAAATTAGAACAGGCTCAATTATTGACGGTAGATTAGTCATAACTTCATCTATCTCGTCTTCATAAAATTCTGCAAGTTCGACTAAAATATTATCCAGTTCACCAGTTTGCTCACCAATGGCAATCATCTGAATTACAATTGGCGGAAATAGTTTGGGATAGGTGGCAATAACCTCATTGATTGGCGTGCCTTTTTTGATTTTTTCAGCAATTTCTTCTACGGCGTTACGGTAATGAATGTTGCCCAATACGGTCGCTGTTATTTGAAAGGTTTTTATAATCATAATATCAGTTTTAAGCAACGAACTGATTGTGCGGGAAAATTTAGCAAGATTAACTTTTTTAATTATTTTACCAAAAATAGGTAGTTTAATGAGAAATAGGTCAAAATAATATTTGCCCGACTTAGTTTGTATGGTTTTTATAAAAGTAAAAATTGTAACCACGCTAATAATCAAGCAGAGCAGGGTATTCTTGGTAAGAAAATCACTTACGGCGATTAAAATTTTGGTGGGTAATGGCAGGGAAGCTCCTGCTTCTTTAAGCATGCCAGTTAGTTGTGGCACGATAATGAGCATCATAAAAATTCCAATGCCAACCATGGCAAACATAATAACTGCAGGATAGGTCATAGCACCTTTTATTTTGGAAACTAACTCGTGATGCTTTTTCATTTGGAGATACAGTTGCGCCAAAACGCTTTCAAGCTTACCGGAAATTTCACCCGCTTCGATCATATTGATAAAAAGTTCACCAAATATTTTTTGGTTTAACTTTAAACTGTCCGTCAGCGTTTTACCTTTTTCTACTGCTTGAGCGGTTTCGGTAATGATGAGAGCAAATTTTTTATTTTCCGCCTGCTTGGCCAGTGTTTGTAGTGCGGTTAATATCGAAACGCCAGCCTTAAGCATAATGCCAAGATTTTGTACAAAAAATAATTTTTCATTCGATGGTACCCGAGAAAATTTTAACAAAAAATCATCAACCGTCATTGATTTTTTTATCGTTAGTTCGAGTTGTTGCGGTTGTACAGAGTTGGGATTAAAAACCATATCATTCTTTAGTTACACGAACAATTTCTTCGATCGTGGTAATACCATTCTTGGCTTTAATATAGCCATCTTCTGCCATGGTGAGCATTTTTTGGGCGATTGCTTCTTTCATAATATCGCTTTCAGTAGCTTTTTTTAAGATCAGCTCAGAAATTTCTGGAGTAATTTCTAGCACTTCGTAAATACCCACACGTCCTTTATAGCCAGAGTCATTGCATTGTTTACATCCCTTGCCATGATAAAATAGTAATGATTCCAGATTTTTACTGCCAACAATTACTTTTTCTCTGATCATGGTTTTGATGATGGTATCGATATCAAATTGCTGACGTAAATCTTCAATCGTTTGTTTGTCTAAATTATAACTTTGAATGCAATTTGGACAGATTTTTCTGACTAAGCGCTGAGCAATAATTAAATTTGTAGTCGTTGCCACTAAAAAGGAGGGTACACCCATATCGGAAAGACGGGGTAAGGTATTAATGGCATCGTTGGTGTGTAAGGTAGAGAGTACTAAATGTCCGGTCATAGCAGCATTAATGGCGATTTCGGCGGTTTCTTGGTCTCGGATTTCACCCACCATAATAATATCGGGATCTTGACGTAAAAATGCACGCAAGCCTGAGGCAAAGGTAAAACCGATTTTAGCATTAACTTGAGACTGATTTACATGAGGCATGCGATATTCAATTGGGTCTTCTATGGTTGAAATATTAACCTCAGGTGTGTTTAGGATATTAAGTACGGTATAGAGCGTCGTTGATTTACCAGAACCTGTCGGGCCGGTAACTAAAACCATGCCGTGTGGCTTTGAAATATTATTTTTAAGGGTTTCAAGCGCCGATGGCTGCATGCCTAATTGCTCTAAGGTGAGAATTTGAGCTTTTTCACGTAACAGACGCATTACGATTTTTTCTCCATCAAACGTAGGAATTATTGAAACGCGGAAAGAAACTTTATAATCTTTGTTGTGGATTTTAAAGCGACCGTCTTGTGGTAGGCGATGTTCATCCACTTTAAGATTGGATAAGATTTTAATACGTGCTGCAATGCCTGATTGAATATTTTTTGGCAAAGTCATAACGTTGCGTAAAATGCCGTCAATACGATAGCGCACGTTAACTTCTTTTTCTTCCGGTTCGATATGAATATCGCTTGCGTCTTCAAAAATAGCATATTCAAGCAGTGTATCCACTACGCGAACGACTGGTAGATTAGTTGCAAGTTTTTTTAAATCTTCATTGCTTTGACCCTCTTTCGTGTCGTTTTCAAGAATATCGATTTCAGCTTTTAAGCTTTTGTGGTATTGATTAATGGCGAATTGAATACTTTCCGGTGTAGTAAAATAAAGCTTTGGCTCTAATTCGGTTTTTTTCTTGATGAAATCGAGAATTTCAATATCATTCGGATCAAGCGTAGCCAGCATGATTTGAGTTGGTGAGCTATCAAAGGCAATAATTTGATGCGTGCTAGCAATCGCTTCTGGTAGATAAAACAAAACATCTTTACGAATCGTTTGCTTTTTTAAATTAATAAACGGCAATTTGAAAAAATCCGCAGCTTTTTCATAGAGTGCGGCTTGGTTGATAATTTTTTTTTCAGCCAGATAATCTTCAATGTTTTTGCCGCCTTCTTTGGCCTCGTTGGCTAAACGGTCAAAATTTTCAGGGGGTAAAATATTGGCAAAGTTAAGCACTTCGCGAATCTGTTCTGATTTGAGCATGTTAATGGTTGCAATTTCAAGTAATGCTCTGATTATACCATTTATTGCAAATTTGACCAAGTGGTGTTCTGATGCATTGATGTTTTTATTTTGTGTTTATTTTTTTAAATGGGTATGCTAGACTTAATTAAGATTAAAATCGTGTCGACTGATTGGATTAATTTTGTTTTATGGCTAAAATAGAAAAATTTAATGTAATTTGGCATCAGTTTCATTCAATAAGGGTCACTATTGTGGATGCCATAGTTTGGATTTGGTCGATGAATTTTGTTCGATGGATTGTAGGTGGTACTTTGTTTATAAATGTAATAATTTGGCTAATAGCTTTTTTGGAATTTCGTCGCATACCCTATAATCAAGTTGTGCTTCATTATAATGTTGATTATGGCGTAGACTATTTAGGTGAAACAAATAAAATTTTTTTTGTGCCATTGATTGGCATAATTATCATCTTGGTTAATTTAGTAGTTATAGGTATCTGTCAGCGTCAAGAAAAATTTATTCATTATGTAGCTCTTTATGGCGCTTTGGTTGCGAATATTGTATTGCTAATTGCTCAGGGGTTGTTATATCGATTTAATCTAAGATAATTATGACAAATATTTATTTGGTAAAAATATTGTTGTTGTCCGCGGGTGCATTTATATTAGCTGCTAGTTGGAATCCATTTTTGTTACGTTTTTTGCGAAAATATAATATGGGTAAGCAGATCCGGAATGGTGGTAATACGCCGATTTTTAGCGAGCTGCATGCCGGCAAGGCTGGTACGCCAACCATGGGAGGTTTGTTGATTTGGGTAACCGTCTTGGTAATGACGTTAACAATATATTATAGTTCTAAGTTATTTGGTTGGCCTTGGCTTGAATTTGCAAATTTTTTATCACGAAAAGAGACTTTGATGCCTCTCGGTGTTTTAGTTGCGACCGCATTAGTCGGCTTATTTGATGATTGGCTTGATGTTCGCCGTAAAGGCGTTTTGGGCGGCGGCGGCTTAACAATTAAACACCGGTTATTGATTTATACCTTAATTGCAGCATTTGGTGCGTGGTGGTTTTATTTTAAATTAGATTGGGACACGTTTCATATTCCATTTTATGGTGACATCCAGCTTGGTTGGTCATATATTATTATCTTTATATTTGTAATTGTAGCAACCGCTTTTTCTGTAAACGAAACTGATGGTTTGGATGGATTAGCTGGTGGCACGTTACTTACTTCATTTGCTGCCTATGGCTTAATTGCCTTTATTGAACAACGTTACGATTTGGCTACTTTTTGTGGGGTAATTGTGGGGGCTCTGTTGGCGTTTCTTTGGTTTAATATTACCCCGGCAAAATATTTTATGGGCGATACTGGCGCGATGAGTCTTGGAGTTACTTTGGGTGTAATTGCCATGTTGACCAATAGTGCATTGATTCTACCCCTAGTTGGTTCAATTTTTGTTTTAGAGTCTTTTTCTGTAATTATTCAGCTCATCTCTAAAAAAATTCGGGGTAAAAAAGTGTTTATATCCTCACCCATACATCACCATTTTGAAGCCAAGGGTTGGACCGAAGCTAACATTGTTATGCGTTTTTGGGTCATCGCTCAAATATCTGCCGCTTTGGGTTTGGTACTTTTCTTGCTTGATAAGCAGTTTTAACTTTCATGAAGTTTTTAAATAATTTTTGGCGAAGCACGGTAAAACTTGGTGAGCCTGATTGGCCGCTCTTGTTTACGGCTGGTGCAATTGTTATTTTTGGAATTATTATGTTAACCAGCGCCTCTGGCGCCTTTGCGTATTCCCGTTATAATGATGGCTATTATTTTATTCGACATCAATTAAGCGCCTTGGTGGTTGGATTATTACTCTTTGCCATATTCTATAAGATTGATTATCATTTGTGGCGCAAATATGCCAGTGCATTTTTAGTGCTAAGCGGTTTATTGTTACTTATCGTTTTTATCCCCGGTTTAGCTTCTAGTGCCAACACGAAGGCGCATAGCTGGATTTCAATTTTTGGCTTTTCGTTGCAAACCTCTGAATTTGTTAAATTGTTTTTATTGATTTATCTCGCGGCCTGGTTTGAATCTAACGCGGGCAAGTTGACTAATTTTTCCGAGGGGGTGATGCCTTTATTTGTTATTTTGACTGTTGTGGGTGTATTATTATTGAAGCAACCTGACTTTGGCACGTTATCAATCGTTATCGCTATGGTTTTGGCAGCTTGGTATGTAGCTGGTGCTAAGTTGACTCACATTATTGCGCTATTTTTATTTGGTGCATTGGTTATCGGCTTATTAATTACAAAATCTGATTATCAGGCCAAGCGAATCGATTGTTTTTTGCACCCAGAGGTAAATAGCCAGCAAGAATGCTATCAAATAAAACAAGCTTTAATTGCCATCGGCTCAGGTGGGTGGTTTGGCCGAGGTTTTGGTGCCTCCCGACAAAAATTAATGTTTTTGCCAGAAGTTTCCGGCGATGCAATTTTCCCAATTATCGGTGAAGAGTTGGGGTTTGTTTTTGGATCGGCACTAGTCTGTTTATTTTTATTTTTATTTTTTCGGGGCTTTATAGTGGCGGAACGGGCGCCTGATTTATTCGGTCAGATTTTAGCCATAGGTGTAGTAAGTTGGTTTGCGATTCAGGCGTTCATAAATATTGGTGGTATGGTAAACATTATGCCGATGACTGGTGTCCCTTTACCTTTTGTAAGTAGCGGTGGGTCAGCAGTGATGGCTGGCATGGCAGCATTAGGCCTCCTATTGCAAATTAGCCGTCAGGTAAAAAGAAGATAATAATATGCAAGTAAAAAAAAATAATCGAATGATTTTTTTTTCAGGTGGCGGTTCTGGCGGTTCGGTTATGCCATTGTTGGCAATAATCGAATCATTGCAAGCGACTGATTTAGATTTGCAATTTTGTTGGTTCGGCACTAAATCTGGCGTTGAACAGCAAATGGTCAGCGAGGTCTTAGTGCCATACATTTCATTGCCAGCAGGGAAGTGGCGACGATATTTTACCTGGCGAAATGTAACAGATGTGGTATTCATTTTTAGTGGGTTCGTAGTCTCAATATATTATATTTTTAAATTTAGTCCTAAACTGGTTGTAACAGCCGGTAGCTTTGTTAGCGTGCCATTGGCTTGGGCAGCCTGGCTTTGTCGAGTTCCGATTATTGCACACCAACAAGACGTGCTACCTGGCTTAGCCAATCGTTTAATGGCACCAACGGCTTCAGTTATTTCAGTTGTATTAGCCAGCTCATTAGTTGATTATGGATTTAAAGCGAGGCATCTTGGCAATCCTTTGCGTCAGGCATTTTTGCGAAGCGCACAAGCGGAAGATGATTTTTTAAAAACAAATAGTCCGGAAATCTTAATATTGGGTGGAGGACAGGGAGCGAGCGGTTTAAATGACATAATAGAATCTACATTGCCGGAATTAGTAAAGTTTTGTAGTGTTACCCATATCACGGGCAAGGGTAAAAAACTTCACACCATTGTATCGGGCTACACGGCACACGAGTTTGTAACCGCCACTGAAATGGCAAGATTGATTAAAAAATCAGATGTAGTCATTTCTCGGGCTGGCTTAAGTACGTTGTCTGAGTTGGCTTATTTATCAAAGCCTGTCATGCTAGTTCCGATGCCTAATAGTCATCAAGAAATCAATGCGAAATACTTTAGTGATCATGGGGCTGCAATACTTTTAGATCAAATAAATATGGATACAAAACTGTTTGTATTACAAATTAAATCATTACTTGAAGATAACGACAAAAAACATAAAATCGGTTACACCCTTCACAATCTTTTTCCCAAAGAAAGCAATCAAGCCTTTGTGACTTTAGTCAAATCATTTTTATCCTAGCCTATGGAGTTAAAAAATATTAAACAAGCCTATTTTATCGGTATTAAAGGTGTTGGCATGGCTATGTTAGCGCAATCTTTACATGATCGTGGTGTGCGTATCTCTGGCAGTGATGTGGCTGAGGATTTTGCTACGACCAAAGACACTCTTATTCGCATGCAGACTGAAATTAAAGCTCCCTTTGCGGAGCAGAATGTACCTAGCGATGTTGACTTGATTGTGTATTCTAGTGCGTACAATAGTCAAAACAATCCAGAAGTTGCCAAGGCAGTAATTGGAAAAACCAGAGCGATTCCGTATGCAGTTGCCTTATCTGAGTTGTTTAATCAAAATTTCGGTATCGCTGTTGCTGGTACGCATGGTAAAACCACCACCAGTGCCTGGCTTGGCTACGTCTTAGATCGATCGGGCCTGCAGCCAAGTGTGTTAACCGGCACCTATATCCCCCAGTTTAATGGCGCAGCTTTAACGGGCACCTCTGATTATTTTGTAATGGAGGCAGATGAGTATCAAAACAAACTACAATATTTACGACCTCGAGGAGTATTATTAAATAATGTTGAATATGATCACCCAGATTATTTTTCAACAGAAGAAGCCTATCAACAGGCATTTACTGATTTTGTAAAAAAAATTCCACCGAAAGGATTTTTGGTGGTAAATTTTGACGATGAATTTTTACGCACTTCAATTCGTGATTATTGTGTTGGTCGAATTATTAGTTATGGCATAGAAAACAAGGCTGATTTCGAAGCATATGATTTTCAAACAACAGCCGAAGAAACTTATTTTAAAGTTAGAATGAATGAAAATGAAGGTGAAGCTGCATTCAAAGATAAGAAGCTTAATTATAAATATTTAGCCGAACAACAAGAACTTGGCACGTTTCATGTAAAACTACTTGGTCAACATAATGTTTCAAATGCTTTGGCAGTTATTGCGACGGCGATAGAATTGGGAGTTGAATTGGTTGATATCCGACGTCATTTGGCTGAATTTTCTGGTGCTGCCCGCAGGATGCAGTATTTGGGAGAATTTCGACAAGCGCCGATCATTGATGATTATGCACATCATCCAACCGAAATACTCGCTACTCTCTCTGCGTTACGTCAACGGTATTCTAGTAAACGCTTAGTTGCCGTGTTTCATCCGCATACCTTTTCTCGCACGAAAGCCTTGTTGGCTGACTTTGCGGAGAGTTTTGGGCAAGTTGATGAGTTGATTGTGCTTGATATTTTTGGCAGCGCCCGTGAACAGCAGGGAACGATTCATAGTTCAGATTTAATAAAGGCAATTGAACAAGCAATTAATAAACCAAAAGCAATACGATATATTCCAACACTTGAAGAAGCTGCAAAATATTTACGAGGCACACTTGGACGAAATGATGTTTTAGCCTTGCTTGGTGCCGGTGATGCTTTTCGCATCGGGGAAGATTTAATAGATAAATAAAGTATGAAAAAATTTTTGGATTTAGACAATATTGAAGCTGTAATTTTTGATATGGACGGCACAATGATTGACAATATGACTACTCACAAAGCTGCATGGAAAGAATTTTGTTTGCGAAAAGAGATTAGATTAACCGATGAAGATTTTAAAAAGAAAATTTCAGGATTACGCAATGATCAAATATTTGTTAATCTTTTTGGTCAAAACTTAACAAAAGAACAAATAAAGAGTTATGCTCAAGAAAAGGAATCGGTTTATCGTGAACTTTATCGGCCAATAATTCACGAAGTAGCTGGTTTATCGGAGTTGCTTAAAAGAATCCATCAAAAAAATATTCGTCTAGCGGTGGCAACCACAGCCCCGGTGGATAATCGTAATTTTGCCTTCGAAGCATTGGGCAACCGTAATGTGTTCGAGGTGGTATTGGGTGAGGAGAGTGTGACCAAGGGTAAGCCCGATCCAGAAATTTATTTAAAAACAGCCGATTTATTACAAGTTAGACCTAATGGTTGTTTGGTTTTTGAAGATACTCCAGTTGGGGTTAAATCTGCATTAAATGCAGGCATGAGAGTTGTTGGAATTGCTACCTCGCATTCGTTTGATGAATTGTCAGCCGCAGAATTAGTAGTAACAAATTTTTTAGATATTGAGCTTAGATAAAAATTATGACAGATATTTCTCAAGAATTTATTACTAACGAGCCATTATCTAGTCACTCTACTTTTCATATTGGTGGGGCAGCCAAGTATTTCATAGTTGTCAAAACCAATGTAGCGCTAATCGAGGCAATTAAGTGGGCAAAAGCAAACCAAACGAAATTTTTAATTTTAGGTGGTGGTAGTAATATTTTATTTAGCGATGCTGGATTTGATGGTTTAGTGATAAAAAATCAGGCCAACCATCTTGAAGTTCGTGATGATACCATATTTTGTGAAGGTGGGGTTAATCTTGGACAGATTCTGGCAAGTTCGATTAATCGAGGCCTAACTGGCCTTGAATGGATGGTGCGGTTACCAGGAACTGTGGGCGGGGCAGTGCGTGGTAATGCAGGGCACTTGGCAGTGTCCGTACGAGATGTGTTAACCGAGGTGACCGTATACAATTACGAAACAGATGAAAAATTTATATTAACGAACAATGAGTGTGGTTTTGGCTATCGAACCAGTCGCTTTAAGGATGAACCACTCGTTGTGTTGTCAGCGACGTTTGCGGTTCAATTAGCAGATTCGGATAATGTTCGAGCTAAAATCATTGAAGACTTGAGTGTTTTGGTTAAACAGCAGCCTCCTGACCCCAGTGCTGGCTGCACCTTTAAAAATATTCAAATGGCCGATTATCCTGAATTTGATCACACTGTTTTGACAGAAGCTGAAACAGTTGGAGCATATCGAAACGGCAAACTAAGCACTGCCTGGCTGATTGACCGCGAAGGCTTTAAGGGAAAAAAAATTGGTGGGGCGAGGGTGAGTGAAATGCATGCCAGCTATATCATTAATACAGAAAAAAAGGCCACGGCCAGTGATGTTTTAATGCTGATTAGCCTCATAAAGCAAAGAATTCGCACGCAATACGGCGTGCAATTACTTGAAGAGATAATTATACTGTAATACGGGTGATTTTGAATATGTATATATAATTTAATTAAATATTAGCTATTTTTTAGCTAATAGCTTGTATTACAAAACTGTTATTGACTTATTTAAATCTTTATGCTATATTATAAAAGCTAAAATACAAATCAGTAAATTAGTCAAATCAAGAACGTAGGTTCGACTAATTATTTTTATACATTAACGATAATTGCGCTTGTCCAGTTAATTATCGCCATATGGCATTAGAACAATCATCCAATCAAGACGGAAAATCAATTCTCGATCAGATTATCGACAACAACCAGACTGAGCAAGTCGCTCGATTGGATGCGGTTGAAATTACCGAGGCTTTATTCGCCTATCTGAATGAGCGCGAACAAGATGTCTTGCGTCGTCGTTTTGGCCTACAGGGCACAGAAAAAGAAACACTGGAAAACATTGGTAGCGCTCATAAATTAACTCGAGAGCGAATTAGACAAATTGAAACGACTGGAGTAAAAAAACTACGTCAACTTCAAGACATTGAAACCCATATTAGTCGTTTACGGCGGGTAATCAATCAATTAATGGAAGAGCATGGTGGCATAATGGAAAAACAATATCTTTTGGATAATTTGGTAAATTTTTCAGCCGGTGGTTTTTCTGCCAAAAATGAAGAGATTCTTAAGCACAAGAATCACTTGGAATTTTTAATTTCCCGACTTTTACACGATCATTTTGAAGAAGTAAATAATTCCAAGCATTTTAGAGAAGCATTTAAATTAAAGTTTCAAATATTAGATCATCTTGAAGAACTTGCTACCGAATTGGTTGCTAAAATCAAGGAGGCCAAGCAGTTGTTTAAGACCGAAGAAATAATCGAAGAAATTAAACAGCTCGCTAGCTATAAGGCCAATCAGTCAAAGTTTGACCTGCATTACAATTTAGATATAAGCAATATCTTAAAAAGTGATCATTTTTTAGAAAAAAGCGACCTGGTTAATCAGAACAAAGCTATTTACGCGGTTTTACGTGCCTCAAAACATGTCCAACAAAATAAATTTGGTAACTGGGGATTGGCGGATTGGCGAGAGGTTAAGCCTAAAACTATTAATGACAAGATTTATTTGATATTAAAAAACGAGGGCAAGCCTTTGCATTTTGTTGATATTGCAGACCAAATAAACAAAATAAGCTTTGATGGCAAACCAGCCAATGCCGCGACGGTTCACAATGAATTAATTTTAGACGATAAGTATGTCTTGGTTGGTCGGGGTTTGTATTCTTTAAAAGAGTGGGGCTACAAACGGGGTACCGTAGCAGATGTGATTAAAGAAATTTTGTCTCAATCTGGCCAGGGCTTGACCCGCGATCAAATCATTGATCGAGTTTTAGCGCAACGTGTTGTTAAAAAGGCCACAATTATACTTGCATTAATGGATAAAAATATATTTAGACGCGAAGGTGAAAAATATTTTGTAAATAGCTAAATGATTTTATAGCGTTATCTCTATAAAAGCGACCCAGTTGGGTCGCTTTTGCATTTCGGGATTAAAATGGTATAATAATAACGCTTTTAAACTGATATTATGCAAGGTGATTTTGTAATAGATTTAACGAGAATTTACGCTTTTTTTGATTTGCCAGCTGATGAAATATTTTGGCGAACATTTATTTATATTGGCTGGATTCCCATAGCCATCACTTTATTGTGGGGTTTTTTTGAAATTTGGGTGTTGTATTTAAATAACAAGTGGTTTGCTCAGCAAAAATTTATATTTTTAGCTATAGATATTCCCCAAACTAACATGCAATCACCTAAGGCCGTAGAGAATTTTTTCACCTATTTAGCCGGTGCTCATAGTAGTTTAAATTTAATTGATATGTACTGGGATGGTAAATTTCAATTGTCTTTTAGTTTGGAAATAGTTAGCATGGAAGGATATACGCAATTCGTTATCCGAACACCAGAACAATTCCGTCAATTGGTCGAATCCGGCATATACTCACAATATCCAGATGCTGAGATTACAGAAATTAATGACTATACAATCGGTTTTCCTCGTAAATTTCCGGATGAAGAATATGATGTGTGGGGTGGTGAGTTTATTATGGCTAAAAACTCAGCTTATCCCATAAAAACATATAAAGATTTTGAGCATATTTTTGGCGAACCAGAAACCACTTTTCGTGACCCAATGGCCAGCTTAATGGATTTGTGTGGCAGTCTTGGTACGGGTGAATATTTATGGTATCAAATAATTCTAATTCCAATTGATTTTAGTTGGGTTGAAATCGGGGCAAAAGAAATAAGCAAGATTTTAAAAGAAAAATCTAAAGTCAAGGTAACGCTGGCAAATAAAATTATTGATGGCATGGTCGGTCTTGTTGATGCTGCAGTGGGTACCTTTTTGACGTTTGGCGCTGAAGCGGCTAAAACTGATGATTCGTTAAAAATGATGAATTTAAAACCACAGGAGAAAAAACAGATTGAAATGATTCAGGAGAAAATTAGCAAGCTTGGGTTTAAATTTAAAATACGTATGGTCTATATGGCTAGAAAAGAGGTAAAAAATAATCCTAAAGTAGTAAACGGCTTTGTCGGCTTCATGAAACAGTTTGCGTATAATGATTTAAATAACCTTAAGCCAGACTCTTCCTTGACAGCCACCACCACTTCATACATGTTTAAAGATAGTCGTTTAATTGATCGTAAAAATCGAATCGTAAACAATTACATGAATCGAAGTGGAAATGGGCGAACCCCTGGGTATATGAATATTGAGGAGTTGTCAACGATTTGGCATTTTCCGATTGATAGCGTGGTTAAAGCACCATTAGTACAAAAGGCAAGCGGACGCAAGGCCGAGGCACCAATCACGTTACCGCTTGGCATGATGCCAGACGCGGCCAATGAATCCGATGTCATATTTCAAGTCGTCGATCGCGAGTTAAAAACAACCACACCGCAAACAACCTCGGCCTCAGAATTGGATGAAGATATCTTTGACATTACACCCAGGGATGATGTATCGGAAGAGTTGTTCTTACCTAGCCATGCGCCACAGGCACCTACACAATCAGTGCAAAATAAATCAACCGCGCAAGACGTGCCTCCACCTAATTTACCATTTGTTTAACAATATTGTATGGAAAATAACGAAATTGTAGTATTTGCCGAGACTACCTATCGCAACATGCGGCGTAAGTTTGGTATTAAAACTGATGATCGGCGCCGACACATGTATTTTATTGGCAAAACCGGTATGGGTAAATCCACAATTTTAGAAAATATGATTGTGGAAGATATTCGCGCTGGTCGCGGCGTAGCTGTAGTTGATCCTCATGGCGACTTGGCTGAAAAAATAATTCAGTATATTCCTGCCGATCGGCTTAACGATGTAATTTATTTTAATCCAGCAGATATTGAATATCCGATTGCTCTTAATGTAATTGAACAGGTTGAGCCCCATTTACGGCATCTTGTTGCTTCTGGTTTAATTGGCGTATTTCAAAAGCTGTGGGCTGATTCTTGGGGTCCTCGATTAGAATATATTTTGCGTAATACTATCTTGGCGATTTTGGATTACCCGGGCTCAACTTTGCTTGGCGTGATTCGAATGCTGAGTGATAAAAAATTCCGCAAAAAGGTAATTGAAAAAATCAGTGATCCAGTGGTAAAATCGTTTTGGGTGAATGAATTTGCCAGTTATGCGGATAAGTTTGCTTCCGAAGCAGTTTCTCCGATTCAAAACAAGGTGGGTCAATTTTTATCAAGTTCTTTAATGCGCAATATCGTGGGACAAGTGAAATCTTCAATCAGTTTGCGAGAAGTAATGGATGGAAAAAAGATTCTCATCATGAATTTAAGCAAGGGTCGAATCGGTGAGGATAACTCTTCATTGATTGGCGCTATGATGATTACTAAAATTCAATTGGCGGCCATGAGTCGAGTTGATATCCCTGAGCGGGATCGTCAGGATTTTTATTTGTATATTGATGAGTTTCAAAATTTTACTACCGATAGTTTTACTAATATTTTATCAGAGGCGAGAAAATATCATTTAAATTTAATTTTGGCGCATCAATATATTGAGCAGTTGGGTGAAAAAGTGGAGCCGGCAGTATTTGGCAATGTGGGTACGTTTATTATTTTTCGCATCGGTGCTGCTGATGCGGAAAAACTAGGCCCAGAACTCACGCCGACATTTACTGAAGAGGATATGTTAAATTTACCCAAATATCATTTTTATATTAAATTAATGATTGATGGTGTTACCTCTGCTCCATTTTCTGCTCAAGGCTTACCTCCTTTAACTGAAACAGAAAAAACGGGTAACTTTGATAAAGTTATACGAATTTCACGCGAACGTTACGCAAAGAGTCGAGATATTGTTGAGGAAAAAATTAGACGTTGGCACGAATCAGATGATGACGACGAGCCAAAACCAGTTATTACAACCATTGCCACTGAAACCACAACCCAACCGCCATCGTCTGAGTTAGTGGCAGCTCCCATAAGCACTGAACAACCAAATCGTCCTCGAATAGTTATTTCTAGTGCCAAGTCTGAATCTAATCGCCCAGCGCAAAGTACTATTACAACTGAGGTAAAAGAAAAAAAATCGTTCGATACTAATTGTAACCGATGCGGCAAAGCAACTAAGGTATTTTTTGAGCCGGACGGAGTCAGACCCATTTTTTGCAAAGAGTGCTTACAACAATTACGAGATGAAAAAAATCGTGAAGTCGATACACGTCGCATGCAAAAACAAGCCGAACTAGCCAAGCTTTCTTCTAATCAGATAAAAACCGACGAAACAACAACCGCCTCTTCACCTTTAAATTAATTAAAAAGACATGATAGAACTTCATAGTTATTTTAATCGTTCCTGGACAAGCGTAGACAATATGTTTCAAGGTGATCACTGGTACTATAACATAAGAATTAATGATTATCAGTTAATAACCATAGCCTGGAATTTAGGATTAATTCTAGTGCCGTGGTTTTTTGGCTGGGTCATTATTATGTTATATCGTCGAACCGGTTTAGCGACTTGGTGGGCAAAAATTTTTGGCTTGGTTTTATTTTTATTTTGGCTATTATTCATTCCCAATGCTATTTATGTAGTAAGTGATGTACGGCATTTGGCCAATTATTGCGAAGTGGCTAACAAATTTAGTGTTTGTGAACAAAATGTTTGGATGATTTTGTTTTTTTATGTGTACGCCACGATTGGATGGGTAAGTTTTGTTTATATTGTTAATCAATTGAAAAATTTTATCGCCGATGTGTATGGACAATTACTGGCTGAAGTCTGGTGTGTCTTATTAATGCCGTTTGTATCGCTTGGTTTTCTTTTGGGTTTGGTACAGCGCTGGAATAGTTGGGAAGCGTTTATGTACCCGTTAAATTTAAAGGCCGATATTGTATCTTATACGAACGATGTGCATCGCTTTACAAATTGGCTAATATTTACTATATTTCTCTATATTTTATATTGGTCAGGAAATGTAATCTTTCGGCCGCGTAATTCATAATTATACATGATAGATTTTCTTAAAGTTGGCAAAGCAAGCGACTTAACTGGCCGGGATCGAGTTATTTATCGGTTACTTGAAATGTTGCCGGCATTTTTGTCATGGACCACACTAATCGGTCTTGTTATTCTTTCGGCGTTACAACCAATTTGGGTGGCCTATTTTATATTAGCCTTTGATGTCTATTGGTTATTATTAGTGCTGTATTTAAGTATCCACCTTATCGCTGCCTATCGGCATTTTAAGAAAAATTTAACCATTGATTGGCGAGGCAGGCTTATTGCCTTGCCAAACCCTATTGATCGACCTGGTCGTGACTCGATTTGGCATTTTGTTTTTTTACCTACCTATAATGAAGGTCTTGATGTCATGCGCCCAACTTTTCAGGCCTTGTTAGACGCAGGGTATCCAACTGACCGAATGATTTTAGTTTTAGCCATCGAAGGTCGGGCTGGTATAGAAGCACAAGAACGGGCAAATAAAATAAAACAAGAATTTGGCTATAAATTTTACCGTTTTATTATCACGGTGCATCCAAATTTAGAAGGTGAGTTAAAGGGTAAGGGTGCAAACCAAGCCTGGGCAGCAGTTGAGGTAAAACGAGATGTAATTGATAAAGAGGGGTTTGATTACAAGTCAATTCTAGTAACAATACTAGATATCGACACAATTTTGCCGCCCGGTTATTTTGACTTACTAACGTATAAATTTTTAACGGTTGAAAATCCTTATCACGCCAGTTATCAACCAATTCCATTGTATTTTAATAATATTTGGCAGGCACCATTTTTTTCCCGTGTCGCTGCTTCGTCTAACACTTTTTGGCAGATGATGCAACAAATCAGACAAGAGAAGTTGGCCACCTATTCTTCGCATTCAATGACCTGGCAAGCATTATCAGATATTGGTTTTTGGTCTACAAAAATGGTTAGCGAGGATTCACGAATATTTTGGCATTGTTATTGTTATTACAATGGCGATTATCGAGTCGAACCATTGCATTTTCCAGTTTCAATGGATGCCACGATGGACTCTAATTTTATTAAGACTGCCCAGAGTTTATATAAACAGCAACGTCGCTGGGGTTGGGGAGTGGAAAATGTGCCCTACTTAATATTTAATTTTATCAAACGCTATAAAACCTTGCCCAAACGTCGCACTATGTCTTTAATTTTTGTTCAGATTTATGGGTTTCACTCTTGGGCAACGAACGCGCTTATCATTGCCGTGGTCGGTTGGATGCCAATGCTTCTTGGTGGCGACCGTTTTAACTCCTCGGTGCTATCTGGCAATTTACCATATGTAGCTAGAACGCTTATGACTATTGCCATGCTTGGGCTAGTCGTATCCGCGGTGATTTCAACCTTGTTATTGCCACCACCACCAAAAAATTATGGGTGGCACAAACGTCTAGCCATGGTTTTGCAATGGCTTATATTGCCTGTTAGTATAATAATTTTTGGCTCTATACCTGGTTTAGCCGCTCAAACCAGATTATTTTTTGGTCGGTACCTTGGATTTTTTGTTACTCCTAAGGCGAGATAACATAGCCTCGCCAAAGAAATTCTGCTATACTAGTGAATAATGAAACAATCACGTCATTCAGGCCTAATCAGCCGTTTTTTACATAACCAAAAAGTTATTTTGGTGGGTCTATTATTCATTTTAGGCTGTCTTTTAGTCCCAGTAATACAAAATTATTCTACCAGACAAAAAGTTAATCATGAAATTGTGTCTCTTGAAAACGAGATTAAAGCCAATGAAAAACGCAAGACTGATTTAGAAAAGTTTATCACGTATTTACATACCAATGAGTTTGTTGAAGAGCAGGCACGGTTAAATTTGGCTTTGAAAAAGCCCGGAGAAACCGTGTTAGTTGTTAATAATCATAATGTTTCTAGTTCGATTAGCCAGTCACAAAATTTATTAAAACTTATCGATCAGCCTGATTTAAAAACCGAAACAATAGTCATACTTTCAAATCCGCAACGTTGGTTTAACTATTTTTTTCATTAAAATATGAATGAACCGGAAATAGTGCCAATAATTTCAAAAAATACTCCTCCTGATTTAGAAACACGTCGTCAGGCAGTATTATTAGAGATAGCTTCAGCTGAAAAAATCACGACTAAACCAGGTGATGTTGCTATTGATTTTTTAAACAAAGCCAAACCTGAGAACAAGCCTTCAGTGCCGATTGCAGCGTTACCCCTAGTCGCTCAGAAGCCAGTTAAACCATTGGTTAAACGTGGCGCTTGGGGAAATTTGATCTGGATAATATTACCAAGTATTTCATCTTTTATTATATTGTATAGTCTTTGGTGCCTTAGTTTATATTTGTTTGCTCCTACTGGGGCTTGGGTTAGTCGCTTAAGCCAGGCTATGCCCGTTCCGGTAATATTTAGTCGATACGGCGTTATTAACTACAATGAATATTTACAGATATTTAACGCCATATCTTCTACCCGTCCTGATAATAAACAATTGGCAATAAAATTTGCAATGGAACAACGGATTTTAACTGTTTTGGCAGATGAGCATGGCATTGCGGCAAATCAATTTAATACGCCAATTGAATTTATAAATGCTCTGGCTCAATCAATTATTACTGATCGAGAATACAATAGTCTTGCTTTTTCAAAGGTTTTGCAAGTTAAACATGAGGTAGAGCAAGGCATTCCCTTGGTAACCGCGGCAGGAAATAATGAATTAACGGCGGAGCAGAGTACTGGTACTCCAGCTGAGTTGGTTAAACAATTTGGTCAATCGCTATGGACAATTTCAGAAGGTAGAATTAGTGATGTTATCGTTGCCGGTGACGGTTTATATTTAGTACAACTATTGGGTAAGTCTGCTGAGTCCCTTACTATTGCTTATGTTCATGTCACGCCAAAAACATTAGAAAAAGTATTGGCCGATCGCTACGCCCAAGCAAAAATTATAAATCTATTGCGGTAGTTATTAGTGAAATTATTTGAGCCGAGAATGGGACTCGAACCCACGACCTACGCGTTACGAGTGCGTTGCTCTACCAGCTGAGCTATCTCGGCAATTATAAGGACTGAGCGGGTAACGGGAATCGAACCCGTACCTCAACCTTGGGAAGGTCGCGTTCTACCATTAAACCATACCCGCTTGGTAAAATCATTTTAGAATGTTATAATTGTAATATGAAGCATCAAAATAGTCAAAAGGCTTTAACCATAGCCTTGTTTTTAGTTTTTGTTTTAATTTTAGCCCCGATTGCTCAGGCTGCTGATGCGAGTAGCACACCATTGGTCAATGTTGACACGACCTTACCGCCGTTGGCAGTTTCGGGATTAACCCTAGCTTTGTTGCCAGATGAATCAACAAATAGGGAGACTACTCTTAATGGCCTTATTTTTAATTTTGGTCAAATAAAGAATACCGCCTCGCTATTAGTAAATATTTCTACTTCTACGCCAACCACCTCACCTTGGCAATTAAAATTAAGCAGTTTGGTTTATACTATTAAAATTGATCAACCCTTAACAACCAGCTCAAGTTTTACCGTTAGTCAAACAAATGCAAAAGCGCATACCAATTATTATTCCTTTATGATGCTTGATGCCAAGGGTCAAAATTGGCTACCGATTGTTACAAAAGATGATCCACTAAAACGGACGCATACTGCTGTTTTTTCTCAGTCAAAAGTTACCCTGGCTATTTTCGAATACCCAGGCTTAATCGTTTCTGGTAAGGCTAGTTGGTATAAATATAAAGCTGGCTTGTTCGCGGCCTCTCCGGATTTTCCTAAAGGCTCAAAATTACGGGTTTATAATTTGGACGCACCGGCAAAATACGTTGATGTAACAATTAATGATTATGGTCCAGATCGCGTGTTGCATCCTGACCGAGTTTTGGATTTGGATAAAGAGGCATTTAGACGAATTGCACCAACCGGCCAGGGCATGGCTCGAATTGCAGTAATGCCATTAAACATTGTTAACGTAAAAAATAATTATTGGTTTAATACCGTGCCTGCTTTTTCCGCAAGTCTTAAAATTACCAGTAAAAGCGCTGTAGTTATAGATGCTAAAACCAATCGGATTTTGTGGACAAAGAATGCTACGACCTCTTTACCGATTGCCAGTTTATCTAAGGTGATTAGTGCCTATGTTTTTTTAGAAACCAAACCGACGTTCAATCGAGTAGTGGCGTATAGTGTTAAAGATGAAAACTACAATTACCTGTATGCCAACAAGGGTGATGTTGCCCGATTAAAAGTAAAGGATGGTGAAAAGATGACGGTGGAAAACTTGTTTTATTCTGCTTTAGTTGGATCAGCAAATAATGCGGTTGAGAGTTTAGTGCGCGTTAGTGGACTTACGCGTGAACGCTTTATTGCCCGTATGAATGAGGTCGCGAGCGAATGGGGTGCGGTTTCATCCCACTTCGTTGAACCGACAGGACTTTCACCAGAAAACGTGAGTTCCGCTCTTGATTATGCTATAATGAGTAACAAGGCATTGTCGCATCCGATTATAGAAAAAGCCACCAAAGTAAAATCGTATTCGTTTAAGACTATAACCACCAAAGAACAGCACACGATTAGAAACACCAATCAGTTAATCCGTGACAATCGATTACGTATTACCGGAAGTAAGACAGGTTTTTTATATGAATCTTTATATTGTCTTTTGACCAGGGCTGAGGATGCCAAAAACCATAGCGTTTTAGTAGTTACTTTGGGTACGCCAAGTCGTGAGGCGAGTTTTGCGGAAACCGAGGTTTTGGCTAGAATGGGTTTAAACCAAATTCAATAAATTATGATCCAATTTATCAACGTCAGTAAAACTTATGCGAAAAATATTAAGGCATTGGATCATGTTTCTTTTCGTATCAAACCCGGAGAATTTGTTTCCGTGGTGGGGCAGTCAGGCTCAGGTAAAACTACTATAATCAAGGCGTTGATTTGTGAAGAGCGAATAACAGAGGGACAGATTATTGTTGGCGATTGGGATATTACCAATATTCGCAAAAGCGAAATTCCAATTTTACGTCGTCAAATCGGGGTTATTTTTCAGGACTTTAAATTGCTGACCACTAAGACGTTGTATGAAAACGTAGCATTTGCTTTACAGGTTTGCGGTCAGCCACCGAAGAAAATAAAAACCATTGTGCCACAAGTGTTAAAAATCGTTAATCTTGAAGCAAAAATGAATCGGTATCCTCACGAAGTATCTGGTGGGGAACAACAGCGTGCGGCTATTGCGCGAGCCTTAGTTCATCGACCCAAGATTCTCTTGGCTGATGAACCGACTGGAAATTTAGATTCTATAAACGCTGAAGAAATCATCGAGCTACTGTTACGCATTAATCGGTTTGGTACTACCGTGGTTTTGGTGACGCATAACCGTGAGACGGTTAATCGTTTGCAAAAGCGAGTTATCACTATTGAGAATGGCCTCTTAGTCAGCGACCAAGCAGTTGGTAAATATATGCTTTAATTCTATGTTCTTTATCTCATTGTTGCGTGTAATAAAATTCAGTGTTCAAGATATTATTAGAAATTTTTGGTTATCATTTGTAACCATTATTATTTTGGTTTTATCATTATCTTTAATCAACATAGTTTTAATTGTTCAACTAGTTACCCAATCCGCTATTACTTCGGTTAAGGATAAAATTGATATCGTGGTGGATATTAATAACACGGCAGAAGAAGCTCAGATTTTAGAGTTGCGTGATCAAATTGCAAAACTGGAAAGAGTGCGTCGGGTGGATTATATCACTAAGGCCAAGGCGCTTGAAGATTTTCGTAAAAAGTATGAGAATCAGCCGAATGTTTTGCAAGCGTTGAGGGTAATTAATAAAAACCCGATTGGCGCCTCGCTTTTAATAAAAGCCAAGGATATTAATCAATTTGATAGCTTGATAACGGATTTAAATAAGATTACCAACCCAATTATTGAAAAACGTGACGTAGATGACCCAAGGGACATGTTGGGTAAAATTAATGTTATTGCGGACAAGATAAACAAAGTTGGCTATGCGATTAGTATTATATTTATTATCATTACCGTTTTAGTAGTCTACAATTCGATTCGAGTCGCTATTTATACCCACAAGCGAGAGATTAAGATTATGCGCCTGGTCGGTGCCTCAAATTGGTTCATTCAGTCTCCATTTTTACTTTCGAGTGTTATTTACACTTTGCTTGGTATAGGTATAACCCTGGGGTTATTTTACCCCTTTGTAAACCTACTCCAGCCCTATCTCGAATATTTTATTAACGACTATCAAATTAATCTCGTTTCATATCTTCATGCAAATTTTTGGCGGATATTTGGCACGGAATTTTTAATTGCTGCCTTGGTTAACTTACTCGCCAGTTGGGTGGCTGTTCGGAAATATTCCCGTAATTAAATTCAATTTTACAATTTTCTCCAAAAAATACATAACCCCTCGATTGCTCGAGGGTTTATTTGTGAAGTGGTAAATGGTTTAGGTTTGTTCAACTGGAATCAAATCAAAACTGAGATATAGGACTCAGAAACCTTGAACTTGACATAAATCATTAAAAATGCTATGATTTTTAATCTTTAGGTAGTAATTTTAGCAAAAAAATGTGTTTGTTATGCTGGTTTATTTGAAGACAAGAATAAAATCTAAAAAATATTATATCTTAGCCATAATTTTAGTAATTATGGCCAGTTTATTTTGCAGTAATATTAGCCTTGCTAATGGCCAAAAAGAGGATTTTCCTAAGGTGGCGAGTTATTATTTGCAACCTAATGTGCCCAAGCGTGATTATGCTGGTTTAGCTAAATTTGACCTAGTGGTCTTGGATGTGGACACACAAACCATTGATCCGAGTCTATTTAGCACCCTACGTAGCCTTAATCCTGATATTCAAACATTTGCCTATATCCCAAGTCAAAGCGTTAATATAGAAGATTTGAGCTCTTGGGCACGTTTTCGTAATATTACTCGAGATAATGCTGAGGCAAAAAATCGCTGGCTTAAAGATTCAAATGGAGATTATGTTTATTTTTCGAATACCTGGCCAACGATTAAATTTGTTGATATTGGTAAAGGGTGGAGTGATGATCTTTCAGATTTAGCCAAAAACGATGTCATGAGCCGTGGCGTTTGGGACGGTATATTTTACGATATGGTTTTTGCAAATTTAAGCTGGCTTAATAATGGCAATATCGATCTAAATCAAGATGGCAAGCCAGATTCATCTGCCAGCGTCAATGCGTATTGGCAAAAAGAGTCCAATAAATTAATCGAAAAGACTAGGACAAAAACGAATGCGCCGGTTATTGCCAATATTGATATTCCAGAGACCTACGCAACCAAGCTGGATGGTTACATGATGGAAAACTTTCCAGCGGGATGGATGGGTGCAGGCGCCTGGGGAAGGTTGGAAACGCTGTATCAAGGGCGTAATGGCCAAAACAAGTTAGATATCATAAACGTGACGGCGGGTAATCGTTACAAACAGGATGATTATCAAAAAATGCGTTTTGGATTAGCCAGCACCTTAATGGGGGACGGCTACTTTGCCTATGACTATGGTGATCAGAATCATGCCCAAACCTGGTGGTACGATGAATATGATGTCAAATTAGGCAAGGCCAAATCTTCCCCCAAAAACTTAACCTCAAATAATGGTAATCAAATTACCTCTGGTTTATGGCGTAGGGATTTTGAAAAAGGTGTTGCTGTGGTAAACAGTTCTAACGAAACCAAGACGTATTCCTTTGGCAATGAAGAGTTTACTAAAATTAAAGGCAGCCAAGATCCGAGAACAAATGATGGTAGTCGGGTAAACTATGTAAAATTAAAACCGAAAGACGGCGTGGTGTTGTTAAAACCTTTTGTGCCAACGCCAACAATTATCAATGCCACGTTTGATAACGGGGCCTTTATTCGAGCATTTAGCTCCAGTGGAAAAAAGGTTATGAACGGTTTTTTTGCCTATCAGGATGGCTTTGCCGGTGATGTGTCAATTTTTCAAGGCGATATTGATGCTGATGGTCAGAGTGAAACGATTGTAAATGGTAAGGGTAAAGTTGAAGTGTTTAAGGGCAAGAAAAAAATTGGTAGCTTTGCACCTTACGGTGTTAATTTTAAAAAATCAATTTCTTTTGCCGTGGCAGATATTAATAATGACAATATAAAAGAAATTATCACCGGCCCAGGCGCAGGTGGTGGTCCACAAGTTAAAATCTATTCAATTAAAGGTAAGGAATTGTCTGGTGGATTTTTCGCTTATGATAAAAAATTTCGCGGAGGGGTAACAGTAGCGGCTAGTGATATTAATGGCGACGGCAAAATAGAGATTATTACTGGCCCAGGTGATGGCGGTGCGCCTGAGGTTAAAGTGTTTGATCTTAAAGGCAAAGCGATTCGGAAATCAGTCTTTGTTTATGATAAAGCTTATCGTAGTGGTGTGAGTGTGGCCACTGGGGATGTAAATGGAGATAATATACCTGAAATAATTGTTAGCCCAATCAAAGGCGGTCCACAAGTTAAGGTTTTTAATCGAGATTTTCGATTGCTTGATCAATTTTTTGCCTATGACAAACAACAGCGTTCGCGCATTCGCGTGCTTGCCAGTGATATTAATAAAGACGGCACTGATGAAATATTGGTGGGCACTGTTAATTTTATCCAATAACCGATAAAATAAAAATATGAAACGACACAAACAACAAGCACTACAACCATATCGGCCAACTGAAATTGTTATCGGCGACCAAGAAAGCGGCGCTCTTGTTACTCGAGATGGCATTAAAACTGGTAAAAACGGTAATATTTTTATTGGTAAAATGAGCGTAGTGATGCAACCGTTGTTTGACCGGCATGAAAAATATTATAAAAAAAGTAAATTTCATCTCTGGGCAGATGTAATTATATTAGTTGCAATTCTTGGCTTAATAGCCACTGACGTAGCAATTCAATTTTGGCAACCAAAAGTTGAGCCAGAATTATCAATTGCATTAACCAATGATCCGTTTGTTTCCGGCGCCAAAAATGAATTAGCCATCTCGTACAGTAATAAAAATACCACCTTAGATAACGTCACCTTAACGGTGTTTTTTCCCAAAGGATTCACCACAATTCAAGCCGAACCGCAAGATAAGTATAATCAAGAAACACACACGTTTACCCTTGGCCAACTACCTCGTGGTGCGTATGGTTCAGTTAATGTTGTGGGCAAAGCCTGGGTTGCAACTGGCCAAGAGCTAAGATTTTCAGCAGTCTTAAATTATGCCAGCGGTAAAAAAGAGGGTAGCGTATCCGCAACCCGTATTTTACCTGTAAAGATTTCGGCAGTTACTGCTGAATTACAACTGCCCAGTCAAATTTTTCGCAACATAGCGTTTCCTGTAAAAATTAGCGTAGCCAATCAAGGTGAGAACAAGGTTGAAAATGTAACCTTTGATTTTGGTTCAGATTGGATTATTGCTGGCGAATCTGTTGTTCAAAAGAAAGTCATCGTGCTTAAATCGCTTGACGTGAATGAGAAAAAAGAACTTTCGATTATGGTTAAGAAAAACACCCCTCGATTAGTGAATGAACTGAAGGGAGTAATTAAACTGCGCTACCAAGGTCAAGAGCTTGCACAAGGCATAGTTAGACAACAGATTGCAGAAACAGAGCCGAAAATTAGTTTGCATTTTGCTGATCTGTCTAAAGTTGCCCTTATTGGCAGCAGGTATCAACTTGGGGTGACTATTGCCAACGAGGATGTGAAATCTATGCATGATATCACTTTGGCAATCAGCTCTAATAATCCTACAATTTTAGTTAAAAATATATTATCAACAGAAACATCAGGTTTAAAGATAGACAATGCTAAAATAATTATTGATAAACTTGAGGCTGGGCAAGAAAAGAAATTATTACTAGATTTGGTATTAGCTAAAACCAATACCGCATACAATCAAAATGTTATATTAAACGGTAGTGTGTCAGTTACCATTGATGGTCAGATTATTGTCATCGAGCAGTCTTCTCCCTCAATTGATCTAGCCTCAGAATTAACCGTAAAGTCGGTCGCTTATTACTATGGACCACAAGGAGATCAGCTTGGCATCGGACCGTTGCCACCGATTGTCGGCCTGCCAACCAAATATTGGATTTTTTGGCAAGCAGACAACAGCGGTAATGCAATAAATAAATTTGTTATGACGGCTAAATTACCCGAGAATGTTACCTTTACTGGTAATAAAAGTTTACTTGCGGGTAAGTTAGTTTATGACGAAAAAACCAGACAGGTAAGCTGGTTGGTTGATAGTTTAGATAAGACCGGTGGTGATTATAAAATCGGATTTGAGATTAGTATAACGCCAACCGCCATTGATAAAGGTAAAATTTTACCATTGTTAAGTAGTGCCATTTATGAGGGTGTTGATGACTTTGCTCAAATAAATTTAAATGGCAGATTAGAATCGCTTAGTACAAATCTTGATTTTGACAATATGGCTCATGGCCTGGGTAGGGTTTCAGAATAAAAAACAACCCCAATAAAATTGGGTTGTTTTTATATGTAACCTGATGGTAATTTCTGGTTAGCGTTTTTTTCGTTTGGCAGCACGCTCTTCAAGCATAACCCGTTTAACCTCTAATCGTTTTTGGGTCTTGTGCGGATGAGAGGTTTTTTTGCTACCAACGCCAGTGTCTCTTTTGGCCATACATAGAAATAATGAATAATAGTAACTTTAGCTTAAAAATTGAAATAAATCAAGCCAGTAAGATTAGCCTAAATAATTGATTGACTTTTTTTACTTTTCATGCTAGGGTATAGAGGTGTAAAAAAATGTTTTACAAAGAGAGGTAGTCGAGCTTTCAAAAAATATTTATTTTCCATTTATAAACCAATCATACAAAATCATGAACGGAGTTATCAAAAAGAAGACTGACAAAGGTTTTGGCTTTATCACCGTTGACGGTGAGAGCAAAGATCTTTTCTTTCACAGCAATTCTTTGGTCGGTGTTACATTTGACCAGATCAATGAAGGTGACCGCGTCACTTTCGATTCTGAGCAATCGCCAAAAGGACCAAACGCAGTCAATGTTAAGCTTGCTTAATATTTTCTCATAACAAAAAACCGCCGGTATATTTACCGGCGGTTTTTTGTTATGAGAAAATATAGTTTAACTATTCTTCATCCTCAACAAATTGTAAATCATGTAGTTTACGATAAGTAGGACTGGTAATGATAAGTTCTGAATGCTTGCCAATAGCCTCGATGCCGCCTTTAGCAAAAACCAAAATCATGTCTGCGTGAATAACAGTAGACAGTCGGTGGGCGATAATGAATGAAGTGCGGTTTTTTATTAAGGCGTCCGTTGCTTTGGTTATTAGGCGCTCACTTTCTGTGTCCAAATGACTTGTTGCTTCGTCTAAAATTAATATTCTTGGATCGCGTAAAACAGCTCGGGCAATGCCGATTCGTTGACGTTCACCACCTGAGAGTTTTATGCCGCGTTCGCCTACAACTGTCTGATAGCCATTTTCTAATTTAAGAATAAAGTCATGTGCTAGGGCTGTCTTGGCAGCCCCAGCAATTAGTTTACTTGAAATTTTGGTCTGTCCGTACGCGATATTTTCTGCAATGGTGCGAGAAAAAAGATCAACTTCTTGAGGTACAACTGCAATTTGTTTACGTAGGCTTTCTTGGGTGGCATCACGAATATCGACATTATCAATAAAGATGCCGCCTTTTTGTGGATCATAGGAACGGAGAAGTAAGTTGATAAATGTAGTTTTGCCGCTACCAGATCGTCCAACTAGAGCACAAGTGGTTCCTGCCGGCACCATAACATTGATATGTTTAAGCGCGTATTGATTATCGCCTCGATATGAAAAAGATACATTTTTAAATTCTACCCCAGTTTTTAATGGGAGTAGTTTTATGGCATTCGGTTTGTCCATAATATGAACCGACTCGTCAAAAATGGATAATAACCGTTCAACTCGAGTGAGGTTGCGTCTAATGCGAGTAAACAAGGCTCCTAGGTTTGAAAGTGGTTGGTAGGCCATACTTTGTAAGGTAATATACAAAACAAATTGACCAATAGTAGCAGTACCGTTCATTACAAAATATGCACTTAGGGTTAAGACCGCTACACGACCAATGGCTGATATGATAGTTTGAATGTTTTCTACCCTCTCCCAGAGCCGTTCCGCGCCGTATTAAATTTCTCGAGCATTAATCATCAAGCGTTGATGATTTTTGGTTTCAATTTCTTCTTGTGAAAACTTTTTAACGGTTAATACATTGCCCGCTACATCATAAAGCTCCTTGGAGATTGTTTCAAAAGCATCGTTTGATTGTTGCTCGGTTTGATATATTTTATTGGCAATGTGATGAGTGGCCAAGAGATAAATCGGAAAGGGGATGAGCACGGCAAGTGCCACCCAGACATTTTCATACAAGAGGGCAATAAAGGCGCCAAAAAATATAATGAGAGGTGGTATAATCGCTTGACCGATTAAATCGAAGATAATGGTATAAAAAGACACTCCGCCACGTTCAATTCGGCCGATTATCTGTCCGCTAGAGGCACTATGATGAAATAGAGAGTGGAGTTGGAGATATTTTTCAAAAGCCTTACTACGTAAATCATCTTCAACCTTGGTCACCATTACAAAGAGGTGGTAGTTGTAGTTAGAGTGGAGCATACTACTAATTACTGACAAACCAAGTATGCCCAGGGCACAGTAAGACAAGGTTTGCCAAGGCAAGACTCCGGGGTGGCTAATAAATTTAGTTAGAGTATCGATAAGCGTGCGTGAAACAAACGGCACAAGAATGCTGGCAAACTGAGAGATTGTGATAAGGACAAGTAAAAAAACAATCGTTTTTTTACGATGTTTTAGATATAACAAGACGCGTAAAAGAGTTGAAGGTTGTTTGTTGGTCATCTAAGTATAAATATTAATTTATTATATCATATAAATTTAATCAGAAAAAACATCACCACTCCTGATTACTGGGTGGCGATAGATTATGTTGTGAAAGACATTATCTACCATCGGCTTCATCTAAGCAATCCCCCAAAATTTAATGCACAGGTACAAACATTTAATATTCTTACAAAAATAAATATTTGTAAAGTTAGAAAATTTGCCTTTATAATTTTTTCATTTTATTGGCTCGGGGATAGGGATTTACCCCTACGCTACCGCTTCGGGGCATAAACTCCCGCCCGCCTGACGTTAGTCGGGCAGGTCTCATCCCATTCTCTAGCACGGTAATATAAAACAACACCACGCTTTCGCTTAGGTGTTGTTTTATATTTTGCTCGGGGATAGGGATTCGAACCCCAATTGACGGGACCAAAACCCGCTGTCCTACCATTAGACGATCCCCGAATATATTTATGTAAGCTATGTTACAGAATACAATAGCTTTATTTTATTGTCAAAAAATGTTCAGTTGAAACGCGAAAAGAGGAAGGATAAATCCTTCTCTCTTTGTGTGATATAGCTAGATGGAAGTGGTGGCAATGTGGTCAAGTTGTTGGTTGATAATGGTCAACAGCTTCAACACAATGGCGATCACTTGATCTGCTATATCGGGAAGGGCTATCTTGAGCACTAGAATGACTAGTAGGAGTGATAGCGCTCCCGAGATTGCTTTAAACATAGGATTAGTATGTTTATGAAAGGGAAGCGCCGTCGACTAGTCGGCTCAAAGACGCGGAGTGATTGCGTCACCCTTCCTGCCTCTGACCCTGCGGGCAAAAGTAGGAAGGCATAGCCAGATTGTTAAGGTTCGTAGTATAATAGCACAAAGTTTTATTATTGTCAAGATTGTAATTTATTTCGTAGACAAGGTGGCTAAGCTTTGGTACAATAGAGAAAATGTAGCAATCCGCGACTAAAATATTTATTTGATATACATGGCAAAAGCAAAAGAAACTACTCGTAAAACAAAGTATATCTTTGTAGTTGGTGGCGTTATGTCCGGCGTCGGCAAAGGCATTACTGCGGCATCAATTGGCCGCATTTTAATTGGTCGTGGTTTTAAAGTGAGCGCCACCAAGATTGATCCGTATGTGAACGTTGATGCAGGTACTATGAATCCGACCGAGCACGGTGAGGTGTTTGTAACTGAGGATGGTGACGAAACCGACCAAGACATTGGCAACTATGAACGATTTTTGAATAAAGATATTTATCGGGAGAATTACATGACCACTGGCCGAGTGTACCTCTCGGTCATTAATCGTGAACGAAATTTGGAATATCATGGTGCGTGTGTCCAAGTTGTGCCTCATATTCCATTGGAGGTAATTAGTCGCATTCAGCACGCGGCTGATAAAAGCAAGGCCGAGATTATGATTGTGGAGATTGGTGGCACTGTAGGAGAATATGAAAATATTTTATTTTTAGAAGCAATTCGGTTATTGAAAATAAAACAGCCCAAAGACGTGATGACGGTAATGGTTAGTTATGTGCCAGTGCCAGGTAAGGTGGGTGAGATGAAAACCAAGCCAACCCAACACGCGGTGCGAACGGTAAACGGGGCTGGGATTCAGCCGGATATCATCGTTGCCCGCAGCGAAGTGCCCATGGATCGTAAGCGAAAAGAAAAAATTTCAATGTTTTGTAACGTCTCTGAAGATTGTGTAATTAGTGCTCCAGACGTTGATTCGATTTATGATGTACCAATTAATTTTGAAAAAGATGATTTAGGTGATGTGGTCTTAAAAAAACTTGGCTTAAAATCTCGGGGTAAGGATTTGGTTGATTGGAAGGCAATGGTAGACAAGATGAAGCATTATAAAAAGGAAGTGAAAATTGGCATTGTGGGTAAATATTTTAAAACCGGTGATTTTAATCTCTCGGATTCTTACATTTCTGTCATTGAAGCCTTGAAGCATGGCGGCATGGCTAATAATATTAAAGTAAATTTAACCTGGATTAACACGGAAGAAATTGAAGAACAAGGGGTAAGGTTTTTAAAACAATTTGACGGCATCGTAGTGCCACAGGGCTGGGGATCACGGGGTAGTGAGGGTAAGATTACAACGATTAAATATTGCCGTGAACACAAGATGCCCTATTTTGGTTTATGTTACGGTATGCAAATGGCGGTTATCGAATTTTCACGTAATGTGTGCAAGCTGAAAGACGCCAACAGTGAAGAAGTCAATCCCAAAACTGAACATCCGGTAATCCATCTAATGGAGGAGCAAAAAGAATTGATTGCTAAAAAACAATACGGTGGTACCATTCGACTAGGCGGTTGGCCGTGTAAATTAGTTAAGGGGACACATCTCGCCAAAATTTATGCCAAGAAATTTGGTCAAGAAAATATTGTTTCCGAACGACACCGTCATCGTTATGAGTATAATAATGACTATCGAGAACAATTGGAAAAAGCCGGTTTGGTTGTGGCTGGGACTTCACCGGACAATAAATTGGTCGAAGCCGTAGAGATTACCGACCACCCATTTTTTATTGGCACTCAGTTTCATCCAGAGTATATTTCGCGTCCGCTCGACCCTCATCCTCTGTTTGTAGATTTTGTAAAGGTTTGTAGCTCACTTAAACATAAATAATTTCTATGTCAAACGTAGTAACCTTAACGGCAGAAAATTTTGAGGCCGAAGTATTAAAATCAGAGCTACCAGTGTTGGTTGATTTCTGGGCGCCTTGGTGTGGTCCATGTCGAATGATGGCACCAATTATTGATGAATTGGCCACCAAACATGCAGGCAAGATTAAGATTGCTAAATTAGATGTAAACGAGTCCGAACATCAAGCCTTGGCAGATAAATATGGTATTCAAGGCATCCCTACGCTTAAAGTATTTAAAAATGGCGAGGTGGTAAAGGAGTTGGTTGGCTTTAAACCAAGCGAAGCCTTGGAAAATGAGCTGGCAGAATTTGTAGCTTAAATTTGGCTAATATTAAGGTTGGTGGACAAAAATCGATTTTTAGGCTATCATAAAGACAGCGATAATAATTTATTAAGTTAAAGAACACTATGGAAGCATATTGCGTCAAGTGTAAAGAGAAGCGAGAAATGACCGAAGCCCAGGAAGTTGAAATGAAGGGCAAGGGCACCGTTGTTCGCAGGGCGATGAAAGGTAAATGCCCAACCTGCAGCACGGCCATGTTCCGTATTTTAGGCAAAGCTGCTTAAGATTTTCAAACATATTATAAAAACCAGCCCTGGATTCGGGCTGGTTTTTTGTTTTATGAAATTATGGTATAATATAAGTAACACTACCCTATGATTTTAGTATATGTAATTGAAGATAATATATTGCAGAGCCAGGCATTATCTGCCCAACTATCTTTGGCTGGTATGAAATTTATATTACCGAATCATTTTGGCTCAATTGACTATCAATTACAAGAAATACGTTGTCATCAGCCCCAAGTTATATTATTAAATCCTAAAATTAAAGCACTGGATGGTTGGGAGATGCTTAGTCAAATTTCTAGTCATAACGACACCAGACACATCCCAGTAGTTGGCTATCACCATCAGGCTGACGGTCAAATGGCCAAAAAATTTATTTTGCTGGGCGGAAAAGCGTTTTATCAACACAATTCCTCGACCGTTGAAGCGATACCCAAATATATTATAAAAATTTATACCAATTTACAAAAAATTCATGAAACTATATAAATCAAAACTGTTTTACGTTTTTATTTTTTTTGTGTTGGCTGGTGGGGGGTATTTTTATTATCAAAGTAGTCAGAATAAATTACCTGTATTCACCACAGTAGCTGCGCAAAATGGGAGACTAATACAAACCGTAAGCGAAACCGGCTCAATAAAAACATCGAATGGTATTAATTTAAATTTTTTAGCTAATGGTAAATTGGCAAAAAAATCAGTTAAAATTGGCGATAAGGTAAAAAAGGATCAGGTGTTGGCAGAGTTGGATTATTCTAATGTGTTAATACAACAAAAACAAGCACAAGCCAGTCTAGCTGTTGCTCAGGCCAACTTGTCTAAAATCTCAAATGGAGCAAGCGCGCAAGACATTGCGGTGTCAGCGTCCAATGTTAAACAAGCTCAAAATGCTTACCAGAATGCCAAAACCGATTTGCAAAAAACACAAAAAACCACAATTGAAAATATTGCCCAAGCAAATAAAATGTTAGCCGATTTGGAGGCGACGGATAAAAATCGTTCCACCGCTGGCCAGGCAGTATTAGCCGCGGAAACTGCTTTGGCAAATGTTGATAAAACGTATCGACAGAATTTAATCAATCGTAAGGCAACCCTGTTGGCTTCAATTGAAAATCAGAATGTAACCATGCAAGGCTCAATTGATACGATTAATCGGGCATTGACTGATGAAAACGCTAAAGATACTTTAAGCGTGCAGGATGCGAGTCAGTTGGCCAGTGCCAAAATAAATTATAATTTAGCACAAATAGCCTTAACACAATCGAAATCCAATCTTACAATCGCTATAGTAGATGAGACTAAAATTGCCGATGCTTCAATTTCGGCATTATCAGCCTTAAATCAGGTATTAACTACTTTAAATTATACGTTTAATGCTTTAGCAAAATCATTGGTTAGTACTAAATTTCCACAAAGCCAGTTAGATACGTTAAAAGCAACCATATCTACCCAGCAAGCCACCATCAATGCAGGTATTAGTGCGCTTCAAGCGAATAAAAATAATTATGAGGATACGGTAGTGGCTTATTCGACTAGCTTGGCTTCAGCCCAGGCCGGATATGACCAGGCTATGGCCGCGCTGACCAGTGCGATTAAAGCGGCCAAAAATGCCACAACTAATACTCAATTAGCCAGTGAACAGCAAGTGCAATCGGCAAAAAGTCGTGGCGATGCTGCATATCAGGCCTGGCAATATGCTGAAGCACAATTGCAAAAAACAACTGCCAAGGCACGTCCTGAAGATATTAGGTTAGCTGAAGCGCAGATTTCCCAGGCGCAGGCCAGTGTGGATGCCATCAGTAATCAAATCGCTAATAGTATTATCAAAGCACCGATTGATGGGGAAATTACACAAGTCAATTATGAAATCGGTGAGCAGCCAGTTGTTACCAAGCCGGTAATTACCATGCTAAGCCAGGGTAAGTTTGAAATTGAGGTTGATATTTCGGAGGCAGATATTACCAAAGTCAAACAAGGTAATTTTGCTAAAGTTACCTTTGATGCCTTTGGTGATGGCATTGTTTTTAACGCCGAGGTGATGTTTGTTGAGCCGGCGCAGACCGTTATTCAGGACGTGGTTTACTATAAAAGCGTAGTAGATAATTTAACGTTGGCTACTTCAACTACCATTGGAACCAGTACTGATTATCTTGCTCAAATTAGGCCAGGCATGACTGCTAATGTAATCATCACTACTGCCACCAGGGATAATACGTTAATCGTGCCAACCAGGGCAATTGTTGATCGAGGCGGATTAAAATATACTCGATTACTACTAGACAAAAAAGCAGTTGAAGTACCGGTGGTTTTGGGTTTGCGCGGTGATGAAGGCTTGGTTGAGATTCTTGGTGGGGTAAAGGTTGGTGATTTAGTGATTACTTCAAGTCTGACTACGGCAAAATAGACTATGCTAATAAAAATTACAAACTTGAATAAAACGTATTTAACTGGCGAATTACAAACGCCAGTTTTGTCTGACATCAATATTGAAATTGATAACGGTGAGTTCGTTTCAATTATGGGACCGTCTGGTTCGGGTAAATCAACCTTAATGCATATTTTGGGGTTTTTAGATCGGCCAACTTCTGGCCACTATTTTTTTGACGGTAAAGACGTGAGCGGTTTAGTTGATGACGAATTAGCCTTGTTGCGCAATGAAAAAGTAGGTTTTGTCTTTCAAGCGTTTAATTTACTGCCACGCACCACGGTTTTAGAAAACGTAAAATTACCGTTGCTTTATGCCGAGGGTAAAATTGATACCGAAGAACGTTCAAAAGAAGTCTTGGAAAGTGTAGGCCTTTCACATCGATTAAAATATTTTACTAATCAAATCTCTGGCGGCGAGAAACAGCGCGTAGCTATTGCCCGTGCATTGGTTAATCACCCATCAGTCATCTTTGCGGATGAACCGACCGGTAATCTTGATTCAAAATCAGGTGTTCAAATTATGGCCATATTGCAAAAATTGAATCAAGAAGGCAAGACCATAATATTAGTTACACACGAAACCTATACTTCGGAGCACGCAAAACGGATTATCCGTATTCGAGATGGCCGCATTGAATCAGACGAGCCTGTTTTAAATCGTCGTTTTGCCAGTGAAGATGAATTATTGAAATAATCCGATGTTCAGGACAGTTCTTCATTCATTTCAAACATCATACCGCGCCTTACAAGCTAATAAGGGGCGGAGTCTTTTAACTATGCTTGGGATTATTATTGGTGTTGGGGCGGTTATTGTGATTATGTCTGTTGGCGCCGGCGCACAAAGTTTAATATTATCTCAAGTAAAAAGCCTTGGCTCTAACTTGATCGGTGTGTTGCCAGGTAAATCTGATAGTAACGGTCCGCCTTCTTCGGTGCTTGGGATTGTGATTACAACACTAACCTACGATGATGCTCGAGCGATGCTAAATAAGTCTCGGATTCCGCACATTGTAAGTAATGTGGCCTATACCAAGGGGTATGGCACGTTGTCTTGGGATGCGAATACTTATGAAACAAATCTTTCCGGCTCAACCGTGGGTTATTTATCAACTGAGGGTGGGGAGGTAGCCGAAGGTCGTTTTTTTACCGAGGACGAAGAACGTAATTTGTCACGCTATGTTGTTTTGGGTAGTACGGTAAAAAAAGAACTATTTGGTGAATCTGTGGCAGTGGGGCAGAGAATTAAAGTGAATAAAAAAAGTTTTGAGGTGATTGGCGTTATGAAAGAGCGCGGTTCGGTGGCATTTCAAAATTATGATGATCAAGTTTTCATTCCAATTTTAACCATGCAAAAATTGGTTGCCGGTGTGGATAATCTCGGCTTAATCAGAATAAAGGTTGATGATCAGGTAAATATTCCAGAAACTATCGACGAGGTGGCTCAGCTATTGCGTGAACGGCACAATATTTCTGATCAAACGGGCAAGGATGATGATTTTACTGTGGTTAATGCTGCTCAGGCGTTGGACATGCTTAAGACCATAACCAATGCCTTGCGCTATTTTTTAGCTGCAATTGCTGCCTTGTCTTTAATAGTTGGCGGTATTGGTATAATGAATATTATGTTAGTAGCCGTATCCGAACGGACGCGTGAAATTGGTTTGCGTAAAGCAGTCGGCGCTAACAATGCTGATATTCGAATCCAATTTCTTTTCGAGGCAATAATCATTACTTTTCTGGGCGGCATTTTAGGTATTATTGGGGGCAGTACATTGTCATTTCTCATTTCCATAGTGGCAAATAAATTAGGGTATGATTGGCAATTTTATATCTCGCTCAATTCAATTATTTTAGCAGTGGTGGTGTCCGTTTCAATTGGTATTATTTTTGGCTTGTTTCCCGCTGTTAAGGCCAGCAAACTGCATCCGATTGAGGCTTTGCGTTATGAATAGTCTATGAAAATATTAGCCGTTAGTAAATTATCTGTTAATGCTTTAATTGGTAACAAGACGAGAACCTTGTTGACTGTTTTGGGTATGGTTATCGGGATTGCGGCAGTAATTATTGTTTTTAGCGCTGGTGAGGGAATTAAATCTTTGATATTGGGACAGGTGGAGTCATTTGGTACTGATATAATTCAAACTGAACCGCGCTTGCCATCAAACAAGCCAACTGCGGCCAAAAACGCCCAGTATAGTCAGGCAATTGCTCAAGGAGTGCAGGTGGTATCTTTGAAGTTAACTGATATGGACAAGATTAATCGGTTGCCAAATATTAAAGGTAGTTACGCATCTTTAACCGGTCAAGCATTGGTTAGTTATCAAGCCGAAGCAAAAAAAGCAATTTTGTATGGTGTTAGCCCATATTTTATCAATGTTGGCACTTTTCAACTTTCATCCGGTAGATTTTATGAAGAAGAGGAGGATAAAAGTCTGGCGCAAGTGGTGGTGTTGGGTAGTGGCATCAAAACCAAATTATTTGGCGATTCCGAAGCAGTGGGAAAAATGATTCAAGTAAAAAAAGAAAAATACGAAGTCGTAGGCGTGATGAAAGAACGTGGTTCATCCGGCTTTATTAGTTTCGACGATTTTGTGTATATACCGACTAGAACCATGCAGAAACGGATATTGGGTATAAACCACGTCCTCTCAATCACCAGTCAATTAGCCGATGTGTCTAAAGCTGAATCCACCGCAGAAGATATTAGATTTACTTTACGAGAAAGTCATAAAATAGATAACCCCACCAAAGATGATTTTCGTGTTTCCACCGTGGCAGAGCTGATGGCGACGTTGGGGGTTATTACTGGTGCGATTACCTTGTTATTGTTAGCGATTGTTGCAATTTCCTTAGTAGTTGGCGGCATTGGCATTACTAATATTATGTATGTCATCGTAACTGAACGAACCTCGGAGATTGGCTTACGCAAGGCGGTTGGCGCTAAATATCGAGACATTTTGCTCCAATTTTTAATTGAGTCGGTGTTAATTACGTTATTAGGCGGTATTATCGGTATTATCATTGGCGTAGCCATATCATATTTAATTGCTATAGTGGCCAGTCGAGCGCTTGGCCTTGAATGGAAATTTGTGGTGCCAATTAGCGGTTTTATTACGGCTCTTGTATTTTCTGTAGTATTTGGCATAGTTTTTGGTGTATACCCAGCGCGTAAGGCGGCGAAACTTAATCCAATTGACGCGTTACGAACAGAATAATATGAATAATGAACAACTAAAAATTGCCGTTATACACGATCATATGGAATGGCCGGGTGGTGGAGAACGCACCGCGTTAATTATGGCTTTGGATTTGGGCGCTGATTTTATTACCGCTTATGCTAATCCCAAGGCATATCCCGAACATCAGGCCGAATTGGGTGATAGGTTAAAAGTGTTATCCAGAACGATAGAAACCAAGCGGGTGTTTCGATATTTTTGGACAAGAAAAGTGTTTCGTCGCAATCATCATTTGCTCGATGGATATGATATTTTAATTGCCTCTGGTCAAGCTGCCAGCGAGGTGGTAACTAATTATGGTTCAAGTAAGGCAAGGCGTTTACTCTATTGTCACACGCCGCCACGGCGGGTATATGATTTATTTGAATCTAGTCGCCAAATGTATCCCTTTTATTTACGTTTCGCTTATTCTTTTTTTACGAAACGGTGGGATAAGTTGTATCGTCGGGCGCTATCGCGTTTCGATTATATCATTAGCAATAATCATAATATCACCGAGCGTTTAGCCAAGTATACCGGGTTTTGGGCGAATGAAGAAATTCCCCCACCAATCATTACTGCTAATTACGCTAATCTAGGGCAGGGTGATTATTTTTTATCCTGGGGCAGAGTTGATGAGCAGAAAAGAATCGAATTGATTATTGAGGCGTTTGCTCGGATGCCAGAGCAAAAATTAATTGTTGCTTCTGGTGGGCCACGTTTAGAGGCAGTTAAACAATTAGCGCGTGGTCATAAAAATATTACAATTGTTGGTTGGGTGTCTGACGATGAGCTAAAAAAATTAGTAGGCAATTGCCAAGCCGCTATTTATATTCCGGTCGATGAGGATGCAGGCATGACTCAACTTGAAGCCAACGCTGCCGGAAAACCAGTTATTGGCGTAGACGAGGGCGGGCTACGGGATACTATTATTGAAGGGGTTACCGGCACTAAAATAAAGGCTAATCCGACGGCCGACGATATAATTATAGCGGTTCAACAGTTTACCCCAGAATGGTGTCAGTCACAAAGTGAAAAGTGTTTAGCGCATGCTAAAAAATACGATCGTGAAATATTTAGTCAAAAAATTAAAAGTGCAGTATCAAATTTGTCACCAGAGAGAAAAGTGCTTGCAATTGATGCTTCGCGTTGGGAAGATCCACGTCAGCCTGGCAAGGGCGAACGGAGTGGTGTTGAGGTTTATTCGCGCGAGATTATAACCGCTTTAGTGCAAGCTGTTTCGGGCAAGCCGGATTTACGACTAGAACTAATTACGCCAAGGTTAATAATTGAGTTACCGCGTCAAGTTCAAAAAGTGTTACCTGGTGGCAAACGATGGACAATTACCGTTTTAGATAAGTATTTAGCGTATCGTCGTCCAAATTATTTTCTGACCCCTAGTTATTATTTACCACGGCATTCCCCGGAAAATAGTATTGCCGTAGTGCATGATATTAAATTCAAAACCGATCCGGAGCGCTATTCACTAACTGACCGACTATGGCAAGGCGTTACTACAAGATATAATCTTCATCGCGCAAAAAGAATCATTGCAGTTTCGCAAGCTACTAAAGACGATTTGGTAATGCACTACGGATGTCAGCCTAACGACGTTGTGGTCGTGCCCATGGGATATACACGCTGGATTATTGGCAATGACAAAAACACAAGAACCAACACAATTTTATATGTTGGTCGGATTGATAAGAAAAAATCAATTTCGATATTAATAGCTGCCTTTGCTCAAATTTATAAAAAATATCCGAATTGGCGTTTAGTGCTGGCCGGTAAACCAGGATTTGGATCTGAAGAAATTTTGGCCATGCCGTCTAAACTTGGCGTTGAAGCGGCGGTAATATTTTTAGGCTATATTTCAGATGCCCAAAAAAAGCAATATCTTTTAGATGCGGCTATTTTCGTCCAGCCTAGCGCAACTGAGGGCGCCGCCATACCGTTACTCGAAGCCTGGGACGCAGCAACACCAGGAATCGTTGCCGATACACCTGTTATGCGGGAAATTGGTAGTAAAGGCGTAGTTTATTTTAAGCCAGAGGACGCCTACTCTTTGGCTCAAAAAATTGAAGAATTAATAAATAATATAAAATTAGGCGAGGAGATAGTTGTAACCGGACAAAAAAAATTAGCTTCTATGAGTTGGCCAGAAATTTGCCAGCAGATACTTAAAATCTTTTTAGAAAAGTAGTTTTTACTGATTGATTTTTCTTGTAAAAATATTCGATTCGTGGTAAAATATTGTCATAAAAAACAAGATCATGTTTCGTTATTCACGTTCAAATCATCCTAATTTTGTTAAACTCTACCACCAGGCAGAGCAGTTTTATCAAAATTTACCGTTAATCAAAAAAACCCGTCGCCAAAAGCGACTATTTTTTGTATTGCGAGTCACTGCTTATTGTGCGACCGCATTATTTTTGTTCTTATTTTTATTTGCTGCCATTAATTTTCTCCAATATAAATTAATTTATGGTCAAGCAGTTAGCGGACGTAATAGCTTAACTGAGGCAATCGCACTAATTAAGATCGGCGATTATAAAAATGCTAGCATTAAAGCAGCACGGGCAAATGCAGATTTGAGCAGTGCCTTTGCCAATTTACAACAAAACGAAGATTCAATTGTGGTTAAGTTGATTACACCTATTCGTCACGAAGTGGGACAAGTAAAAGTGTTAGTTGGCGCTGCCAGCATGCTTGCTCAATCGACTGTTATTGCCACTAGCTTTGGTCAAGAATTGACTGGCTTATTAGAAAATAGCAAACAACTTACTTATGCTTCATTAACCAAGGAAGAAAAAAGGCGGGTTTTGGCACGTTTATCACAATCCGCGCCAGAATTGGCTGGCATTAAAGCGAATTTAAGCTTGGCAGTAATGAATTTAAACCAAATCGATTACTATGGGGTGTTGTGGCCGTTTATGGATAAGATAACTGAGATAAAAAAACAATCAATTCTTGCGATCGATGTTTTAGACAAGTTCGCACCAATTAGCCAAGTGTTGCCTGAATTGTCTGGGTATCCTAATTCAGCAACCTATTTAGTACTATTTCAAAATAACGATGAGCTGCGTCCCACTGGTGGTTTTTTGGGTACCTATGGCATTGCTCAAATCGACTTGGGTGATATAACGCGTTTTGATACTCATGACATATACCACATTGATATGCCGGTGAGCGAAAAGCTAAACATCGCTCCACCAGAGCCATTAAAACAATATCTTAACAAGAAGTGGTATATGCGTGATGCTAACTGGTCACCTGACTGGCCAACCTCAGCACGGCAAATTGAGTGGTTTTATCAAACCGAAAACAGAATGCTTGCACCTAAGGATAACATTAATAAATTTGATGGTAAATTTACTGGAGTAATTGCTATTACCCCAAAATTAGTCACCGATCTACTTGAGCTGTCTGGCCCGATAATTATTGATGGGCAAGAATATAACAGTGTCAACTTTGTTGATTTGCTACAATATCGAGTAGAAAAAGGCTATGTTCAGCTCGGCGTTTCCTCTTGGCAACGCAAGGAAGTGATTGGTCGAATCTTAAGTGAACTTAAAATTCGACTATTAAACCTGCCGGTAGAAAAATGGCAAACCATTTTTGATACGCTAACCAAAAATTTGGCGCAAAAGAACATTCAAATGTATTCTAATAATCAGGCCGTGTATGGTATTTTTAATGAGCAGGGTTGGACAGGTAGCATGTCGCAAACTACGGGGGATTATCTCATGGTGGTAGACGCAAACATGGCCAGTTTAAAAACTGATCGAGTTATCGATCGAGCAATACGATATCAAATAGCGGAGCAAAATAATGAACTTCATTCCACGGTAATAGTACAATACGCTCATAAGGGTCAGCAAGCAGATTGGAAAACCAGTAAATACAAATCATATACCAGAATCTATTTACCAGCTGGAGTGACGATTAAAAAGTCTAACGGTTGCACCAAGCCAATTGAGATTTCATCAGAATTAAACAAAACTGTTATCGGTTGTTTGGTGGAAGTTGACTTTGGGCAGATAACAACCATTGGCCTTGAGTATGATTTGCCGACCAATATGGTTGAGGCAGTAAAAAAAGGGGATTATACGCTTTACGTTCAACGTCAGGCTGGCAATGATATAAAAGATTTTACATTTGACGCCAGCTTTAAAAATAGTATAAAATCATACAATCCAGTTGGGTTATCAGTTCAGTGGTTTTATGGCAACCGAATCAACTGGCAAACTGATTTATTAACAGACAAATTATTCACCCTTACCTTCTAATCTTGGCCATTTGGCCATAAAACTATCATGTTTTTGAAACGAATTGGCATCGATTTGGGCACTACCTATACCCTTGTTCATCTCCCGAAACGGGGTATTGTTATAAATGAGCCTAGCGTGGTCGCCTTATCGGTAATAGATAAGAAGATTTTGGCTGTAGGCAATGAAGCTAAAGACATGCTTGGTCGCACGCCTGATTCGATTATTGCCTTAAAACCGCTTAAGGATGGTGTTATAGCCGATTATCGGGCTACTGAGGCCATGCTACGGTATTTTATCAATAAATCTTTAGGCGGCATTCGTTTGTTTCGCCCTGAAGTGATGGTGGCCGTGCCAGCTGGTATTTCCTCAACCGAACGCAGAGCGGTTATTGATGCTACTATTGCTGCTGGCGCTAAGGCAGCGTATATCATAAAAGAGCCAGTCGCTGCGGCTATTGGTGCAGATATTCCGATTGGATCAGCCTCGGGCCACATGATTATCGATATTGGCGGCGGTACAGCTGAAATGGCGGTTATCTCTTTGGGTGGTATCGTTGCTTCGACATCAGTTCGAGTGGGCGGAATTCGTTTTGATAACGCGATTATCGATTATATACGGCGCAAGTACAGCCTCTCTATCGGTGAACGCACGGCTGAGGAAGTTAAAATAAATATTGGTTCGGCACTCTATCTTGAAAACAAATTAACTATGGAGATTCGCGGTCGTGATATCATTACTGGTCTCCCGCGCAGCATTATGGTAACCAGCAATGACGTAACCGAGGCGCTGCAAAATGAGCTTGAGGCAATTATCAACGCGGTAAAAAAAGTTTTGCACGACACGCCACCGGAGCTTTCTTCTGATATAATGGATAAGGGTATGGTCTTGTCCGGCGGCAGTTCGCTTTTGCGCAATATCGATCAACTGCTCTCACGTGCCACTGGAGTGCCAGCCTATGTGGCCAATGATGCATTGCTTTGCGTAGCCAAAGGCACCGGTATCGCCTTGGAAAATCTTGATTCATATAAGCGTAGCATCTTAGCTACTAAATAATTATATGTTAATAGGTATTGACGCAAGTCGGGCGAATCGTAAGCAAAAAAGCGGCACAGAATGGTATGCCTATCATGTGATTAAACAACTAGCCATCCTTGATTCAGAGAATCAGTATGTTCTATATACCGACAAGCCGCTCGAGCCACATCTTTGTAATTTAACCGATCAGGGTGAATGTCCCGTAGTTGAGTGCGATCGTTTTGGTCGACAAGCAATCGTTTCTCCTCATAATAATTTTTCGGCCAAAGTTCTTCGTTGGCCGTTTCGTTTTTTTTGGACTCTTGGCCGTTTATCACTGGAGATGCTTTTTTATCGACCGAATATACTATTTGTTCCTTCTCATGTATTACCGCTTATTCACCCTAAAAAGTCGATTGTTACTATTCATGACGTTGGATATGCTCGGGAAAAACAATTATATCCTAACGAAGCAATTCGGGCGAACGAGCGGCTTCGCGGTAGACGAATTGAATGGTTGGTTCGCTTTTTGACCGGCGGTAGATACGGCGCTAATATCCATGATTACTTTACTTGGTCGACGAATTATACCTTGGCACATGCCAAAAAAATCATTTGCGTTTCTGAGTTTACCCGTTTTGAACTAAATGAAGTTTATCAGTCTGAAAAAAAAATAAAGAAATGGCAAGAGCTATTAGTTATCCCAAATGGTTATGATGATAAGCGATATAACAAGCATCAACTCGATTTCGATCGTGTCAGTGAAGTGTTGGCTAAATATGGTATCGAGCCGCCCTATCTTTGTTATTTAGGACGGCTTGAACGTAAAAAAAATACGATTAACTTACTAGCTGCTTTTGCGGAAATAAAACGTGCTAAACCAGATTTGTCGTTAGCGTTACTTGGAAGTGCTAGTTTTGGTTATGATGAAATTAATTATACTATTAGTGAATATAAATTAGATCACTCGGTCATCACTCCCGGTTGGACCGATGAAGACGATGTGCCGTCATTACTAGCTGGTGCTGCAGCATTTGTTTTCCCTTCAAAATACGAAGGCTTCGGTATTCCAGTATTGCAAGCCATGGCTTGTGGTACGCCGGTAGCGGCGGCAGATATCCCGCCGCTCCACGAAGTTGGTGGCAATGCGGTAGCATATTTTAATCCAAATGATAGTCATGACATGGCTCAAACAATTATTCAATTGCTCGACAACAAGGCTGAACAGTTAGATAAAATTAAACAAGGATACATTCAGGCATCAAAATATAGTTGGCAAAAAACCACCCTGCAACTAGTACAATTATTTAATCGGATGCACCATGAAAAGTAACACGATACTTATAAAAACCGTTAGTATATTTTGGCTTTGTTGCCTTTTTTTTGATTTGTTCGGGGCAGAGGCGGCGCAAATAAATTCAAATAATCAGATTTTTTTGTATAGATATGGCAATAATCCGACATTGTTTAGCACAACCAATCCTAATAAATCTATTATTAAAGACAGCGACAAATTGGCTTGGTTTGAGCCTGACTATCCAATTAAAGCAGCCATGCTACCCAATGATACTTATTTTTCAAAACAATGGTATTTAAATAAAATTAAAGCACCAGAAGCGTGGAATACCGTGCGTAATAACAACAATATAATTATTGCCGTAATTGATTCTGGAGTTGATATCGGCCATGAGGATTTGGTTAATAATATTTGGCAAAATCAAGTTGAGATAGCAGCCAATGGCCAAGACGATGATAATAATGGATTTATTGATGATACAAATGGGTGGGATTTTGTGGACAATACTAACGATCCACGACCAAAATTCGAACCTGGCTATACCGATGAAGTTAATCACGGCACGTTGGTAGCGGGATTAATCGCAGCCGAGGGGAATAATGCAACCGGTGTAACCGGTGTAGTTTGGCGCGCTAAAATTATGGCGTTGCGCGTTTTAGATGATAAAGGCGAGGGTAAGGTGAGTAGTGTAATTAAAGCAATAGATTATGCGATTACCAATAACGCCTCTATTATAAACCTAAGCTTTGTAGGATTAAGTTATAGCCATGGTCTTAATGAGGCCATTAAACGAGCCTACGACGCTGGTATTATATTAGTGGCAGCTGCTGGCAATGAAAGTGACAATAAAAACAAAGATGTAAATTTAAATAATCAGCCAATGTATCCTGTTTGCATGGATGGTTCCGGAGAAAATAGAGTTATTGGCGTAGCAGCCACGGACGCAATGGATCAAAAAACATATTTTTCAGGTTACGGTTCTAATTGTGTAGATATTACTGCTCCAGGTATCAGTTTTTTTAGTACGGTGGCAACGGTTCCTAAAAGTGAGATTAGCGATCAGCTCATAAATAAAAAATACGATGGCTTTTGGTCTGGCACCTCCATGGCCACACCCTTAATTAGTGGCGGGCTGGCTTTAATTTCCGCTGCCAATCCAAGCTTTACCAGGCAACAGGTTATTAATGCGTTATTTGCTGGCGCCGAAAATATTAATAAATTAAATCCGCTTTACAATCAGCAACTAGGTCATGGACGAATCAATTTATTAAATTCAATTGACTTGGCTCAAGCACCATTAAAAAATCAACATCGGGCAATTGTAGTTGCACCGGCTACTCCGGGCAAAGAAAAAATTAAGATTATGACACCAGAGGGAAAGCTGATTACTTCTTTTGCCTTACCAAAAATATTTGCCTCAAGCACGCTTTCACTTAACACGGCAGATGTTAATAATGATGGGTTGGCTGAGATTATTATAGGCAATGGTTCTGGTCAAAATAACACGCTAGGCGTTTTTAATCAGAAGGGAAAATTATTACTGTCATTTTCACCATACGCCAAATCGTTTCGTGGCGGTATTCAGGTTGCCACTGGTGATGTTGATGGTGATGGCAGGGTTGAGATAATTACCGCTCCAGGCAAGGGTGGAGGACCCCATGTAAAAATATTTTCCGATCAAAAAATTTTAAAGGGGCAATTCATGGCACTACCAAAAAATTTTACTGGCGGTATTCAGGTTGCCACTGGTGATGTTGATGGTGATGGCAGGGTTGATATTGTAATTACCCCCCTAACCGATGGCTCGGAGCAAGTACGGTATTTTACCGCCACCGGAAAGCTTTTAGGTCAATTTACGCTCAAAAAAAATAAGCAGCTTAAGGGATTAAGCTTGGCTGTAGGCGATATTGATGGCGGTTTTTTACACAAAAAAGATGAGTTTATATTAGCTTCACGAAACAAAGGCTTGTCAAATATTACTATTTTATCTGATCAGGCAGTAACTAAATTCAAATGGTTGGCTTTTGATAAAAATTACAATTTAGGTGTAACGGTATCCTCGGCCGATATGAACCAAGACGGTTTAGCAGAAATAATCACCTCAGCTGCCAGCGGTGGTAGCCCACATATCCGTATTTTTTCGACTACTGGTGAATTGCAAAATTCATTTTTTGCCTATAACGAAGGGTATTCCGGTGGAGTTATTGCTGCCCCAATTGAACTAGATACCACTCTGGCCAGATATACCCAGCCTATGGTAGAATAAATAAAAATAATACTATGCCCAAACAAGCTCTATTTGAAAAAAAGAACATCCTCGTTATTGGTGGCGCCGGTTTTATCGGTTCTCATTTGTGTGATAAAATGTTGCTTAAAAGCAAAGTAATTTGTATAGATAATTTTTCTACTGGTGATGAAAAAAATATCGATCATCTTTTGGCTGAGCCGGATTTTAAATTTATCCGACACGACATTGCCTCGCCAATTGATTTGGAAATTATTTCCGAACTTGAGCCATTTAATGTTAAGTTTCAAGGGATTCAAGAAATTTATTATTTGGCTTGTCCAATGTCACCGAAATTTTTTCAAGAAAATATCGTTGGTAATTTATTAGCCAATTCCTATGGGGTAAAAAATGCTCTTGATTTAGCGATTAAGTATCAAGCTAAATTTATGCATTTTTCCTCATCGGTTATTTATGGACCCCGAGTAGATAATAACGACCGGTTAAAAGAAGATTATTTAGGCACAACTGACATCTTATCGCCTCGCAGTTCATATGACGAAGGTAAGCGCTTTGCTGAAACCATGGTGATAAATTATCGAGAGGTCTATCACCTTGATGCTAAAATAATGCGTTTATTTCGTACGTATGGACCACGTATGAAATTAAATGATAACCAGATGATACCTGATTTTATTAATAATGCACTTGATGGTCAGGATTTAATCATTTATGGTGATGACACCTTTAGTTCTTCATTTTGCTACGTTTCAGATGTTATAGATGCAACTACAAAATTTATGGATAACGAAACCTTAAAAGTAGTAAATATTGGTTCAGACACCCTAATTAACGTTACAACCCTGGCCCAAACCATAATTGATAAGGTTGCTGCAAAGTCTAACGTTATCCATCAGCCAGAGATATTATTTATGAGTCAATTGCCAGTCCCAGATATTAGCTTAGCCTTAAATGAGCTTGGCTGGTTGCCTGTTGTAACGCTAGAAAAGGGAATTGAAAAAACAATTTATGAATTGCGATCAAGTAAAGGGTTGGTGCGGATTAATTCCTAATTAGTATGGCTAAGCTGCGTATTTTTTGTGTGATTCCGGGATTGAATGAATCTGCGCATATTGCCAAAGTGGTATCAGAAGTAAAGCCATTTGTTGATCACGTGATTGTCGTTGATGATGGCTCTGCTGATAACACCAGTCAGTTAGCTCAATCAGCCGGAGCAATTGTAATACGACATCGCCTTAACATCGGACAAGGCGGAGCACTTCGTACCGGCACGCTTTTTGCCTTGCGCCACGGCGCTGATATTATTGTTCATTTTGATGCGGATGGACAATTTATTGCTCAGGAGATTCCTCAGGTTGTGGCTCCAATAATATCAGGTGAAGCGCAAATAGTATTCGGTTCTCGATTTTTAACCTCCGCCCCCAATACCATGCCTTGGGTAAAAAAACATGTATTAATGCCTTTGGGTCGGATGTTTAATCGAAGTATTTTAGGGATCACTACTTCAGATCCACAAAGTGGCTTTAGGGCTTTCAGTGCACAAGCTTACTCCGTTATTGCCTGGCGACATTATGGCTATGCGCATGCGTCAGAAATATTATCCTTAGCTTGTGCCTCTAAAATGTCAATCGCCGAAGTGCCGATTACGGTTTTGTATAATCGATTCGGTCAAGGTCTTGGTGGCGGCATAAAAATTGTAAAAGATTTTTTTCTTGAATGGTTAAGCGACTAATATGTTACAACAACTCATAGCTATAATTC
>JBAXJQ010000004.1:0-58938 GCA_037137775.1 Candidatus Falkowiibacteriota bacterium
CGAAGTTCGTTTGAAACGTAGTGAAAACGAATTTGGGTGGAGGCTTTCGGAGAAAACCGAAACCGCATGTGAGTTGTTGTGCGATGTTTGTTTTTTCTTTTCATTCCACAGCAGAGGAATAGCATTTCTGTAATGAATTAATTGAATTCCTTCCTTATTTTTGGGCAGAGGGGATAAAGGGGTGAATGCCCAAAAAACATTTTATTCTTTCGATTTTGGACTAATAACTGTAACATATTCAACGTAACCATTTCTTAAAAGTACTTCTGAATCACACTCCTTGTAATCATCAGGATAGCCAAAGACGCTGTTGTTGGTTAAAATTGCACTTTCAGAATCCAAAACTCTTTTTATTTCATTAATGACATCTTTAGTATACTGACCATCCTTAATTATATACCCATCAGTACCAAAAGATAACACACCCACAGATTTATCCGGTAAACGCTTTAAAAAAGTTAGAGCGTCTTCCCTGATTATTGAGTATGGGATTGGTTTTGTGCCAACTTTAATATTTTTATGAGATGCTATTTGCTCATCAAGTTCTTGATTATTAAGTAAATTTTCTGCGAGTTCTTGAAAATTATGCGGTTCTATGGCTACATATCCCTTGGCTCCGAGCCAAGATGATACTATATAACCAATTGATTGTTTTCCCGCACCCAGGTCTACCAAAGGTTTATTTTGGCACAATTGCAGGAGCTTTTTATAGCTATCCGTTTTATTATTATTTAGTTCATAATCCAGGCTACTAAGTAAATCATACATATATGGCTCTGTTAAACTAGTCCCAACTGACACTGGCACATCTCGTACAGGATTACTTATATCGTTATTTCTATATTCACTTTCAATAGTTTCACGTGCATTATTAATATTGACTAGATTTAGGCCGGGAATTATTTCTTCTGGATTAACAAGCAGTGCAAGTCTTTCGTCTAATTTTATAGCCTCTTCATTGTTTTTATTAATCTCCTTATTTTTTTTATCCTCAGGAAGCTTTTCAAAATCCTGCCGTTTTTGAATTATCCAATCTTCTCTCATGTTTGTATTTAAAAAATAATTAATAAAGATTATTCCATATTCCCCTCCTTAATAAAAGAGAATTCAATTTATTCATTTCAGAAATGCGTCCGCCGTTAGGCGAAAAGAAAAAGCAAATTTCGCACAACTCGTTATTATACGAAATGTTTTCGTATAATATACTGATTTTCGTATGTTATACGAAGTATTTATACATTATTATTGTTTGACAACTATGGGATATAGTTTAATAGTATACTCTCTAGCTATTAATGCAATAGTGGGCTTGCTCTTGATGACAGAGTATCATACAATATAAGAGTAATAATTATTGACAAAATATGCCACAAATTAGCGAAAAAGTTATAAAAGACAAGATGTTAAAAGAAACCGTCACTGGTTTTGTTCAGTTCATTCGAGAACAAGGCGTTGTTGGCCTGGCCATTGGTTTTATCCTTGGTACCTCGATTAACAAAGTAGTTACTTCGTTGGTTAATGACATCATCCAGCCTTCAATCGGATTATTGTTTGGCTCGGGTCAGGAATTGGCCACGATGCATTATAAAACAATTATGTTTGGTCGATTTATTGCCGGCTTGATTGATTTTGCTATTATCGCTGCCGTAGTTTATTTTGGCTTTAAAGGATTAAAACTTGATCGCTTGGATTTAAAAAAAGAGGATAAAGACAAGTTAAAAACCGAAACGGTATTAATGAAGCCGCCCGTGGCAAAATAACATGCGCTCTCAAGCTCGTAACAAAGTTGGCAGTAAGGCAACTAATCCTGGCTATCGCACGCCCTCGCGGTGGCTTGCCAAACGTGCCAATCCTACCGTGCCAAATGTTAAATATAATTCATTGCAACCATTAAAATATGAACCTCGCAAAACTAAGTGAAGTGTTGGCTAAAGAACCGACCTATCGCTACAAACAAGTATTAAAAGCTATTTTTCAGGATTTGATCAGCGATTGGCCCGAAGCCACTACTTTGCCCAAATCATTGCGTGAACGACTGGCAACCGATTGTCCTTTAACAATCACCGCCACGGCAAGCAAGGGTAAGGCGGTGCGTAAGGCGTTAATTGAGTTAACTGATGGCGCAAAAATTGAAACCGTTCTAATGGGTCATGGTGATGAGCGCAATACGGTTTGTGTTTCCTCTCAAGTCGGCTGCCCATTAGGCTGTTTGTTTTGTGCAACAGGTAAACTGGGTTTTACCCGAAATTTGGTGGCAGAGGAAATTGTTGAACAGGTGATCTATTTTGCCCGCGAACTGAAAAAAGAGCAGAAAACTATTAGCAATATTGTGTTCATGGGCATGGGTGAGCCGTTTTTAAATTATGACGAGGTGTTAAAAGCGATTCGTTGGCTACACGACCCAGAGCGTTTTAATATGGGTGCACGGCGTTTTTCAATTTCTACCGCCGGTTTGCCTGAGGGTATTAAGCGTCTAGCCAAAGAGGGCTTAGAGATTAACTTGGCTTTGTCCTTGCATGCGCCAACAAATGATTTGCGTCAGCAGATTATGCCCATTGCCAAGCAATACAGCCTCAAGCAAATTTTTACTGCTATCGATTATTATGTTGAAAAAACCAACCGGCGGGTGATGTATGAATATGTGATGATTAATAATTTAAACGACAAGCCGGAACACGCCCGCCACTTGGCCAAATTACTTTCTGGTCGTCTCGGCTTTGTTAATCTAATCGCCTATAATCAGACTGGGATGTTTTCTGCCTCGCCAAGCGAGCGGATCAAAACCTTTATTAAAATTTTAGAGGCGGAAAAAATCAGTGTGGTCGAGCGTCAGCGATTCGGGCAGGGCATTGATGCCGCCTGTGGGCAACTGGCTGCCAAAAAGCGTACTCTAAAAAAGTAATTGCGGAAAAGCACCTGGGGTGCTAAAATTAAAGCATAATCAAATAATTAGGCAGGGGGTGATTTTATGAACATGAAACCAAATGTCGGTACAACCGATCGTATTATTCGTATCATTATTGGTTTAGCCATCATCGGCTGGGGCGTATACGCCAAAAATTGGCTCGGTGTAATCGGTTTGATTGTATTAGTTACTGGTGTAATCGGCTGGTGCGGCCTGTATACTATTCTTGGTCTCAACACAACTTGTAAATGCGGTCCTGATTGTAAGTGCAAACCAGAAGGGGAAAAACCAAACACTACGCCACCAACTCCAACTTCAACTCCAACTACTCCTACCGTTTAAGGATTGGTGTTTATTTTTTAACATGAAACATAATTATTTATGTTGTTTAGTTTATTTTTAACTGTTTTGGGCTTGATCGTGTTTGAGGTAATTAGCAGTATTGATAACGCAATCGTCAATGCCCATGTTTTAAAAACATTGCCCGAAAAATATCGTAAAATATTTTTAGTCTGGGGTTTATTTATTGCCGTATTCGTGGTTCGTGGTTTATTGCCATTTTTAATCGTCTGGATGGTAAATCCGGCGCTTGGCATTGGCGAGGTGTTCGGCTTTGTTTTTTCTAACGATCCGAAAATTGCCGAATACGTCGAAACATCTAAGCCGATTTTGTTACTTGGCGGAGGTATTTATCTTTTTATGGTCTTTTTAGCCTGGTTATTTTTGGAAGAAAAAAAATACGCCTTTTTAGTCGAAGGCTTTATCCATCGTCAAGGCATTTGGTTTTATGCTATTAGCTCGCTGGCGCTTACCTGGGTAGTCTACATGGCTTTGAAAACCAATCCGATTTTAGCACTGTCTGCTTCAATTGGCGCTTCTGCGTTTTTTATAACAGACGGCTTTAAGAAAAATGCAGAGGACAAAGAAAAAGAGCTATTAAAACCTGGTATTGGTGCTTGGAGTAAGATTTTATATTTAGAAGTGATTGACGCCTCATTTTCGATTGATGGTGTTATTGGTGCATTTGCCTTTACCTTATCCGTACCACTTATTTTAATTGGCAATGGTATTGGTGCCTTTGTGGTACGTGAATTTACGATTAAAGGTATCGACTTAATTGCGAAATTTGCCTATTTAAAAAACGGGGCCATGTATTCCATTGGTCTGCTTGGTGCTATTATGGTAATGGAAGCGTTTGGCGAACACGTCGCTTTTTGGGTAGCGCCAGTGAATACTTTCGTTTTGCTTGGATTTTTTCTGTTTTTATCTTATCGTGAAATTAAATTACAGGAGAAAATGACAGCTACACAAATTACAAAATAATTTAATATAACTATATAACATGCATCACAAAAGCAAAGGAGGACGCTTAGCAGTTTGTTTTATGGTTGTTGCCATTTTGGCGATAACAGCCATAAGCGCGAGAGCGGAAGCAATGTCGGATGGTTCAACTTCGACAGTAAGTCAAGTATTGCCGAATACACAGGTTAACCTTATATCGGCAATTGTTAACACAAGCACCGCTGCCGTCGAGCAGAATGCGTATAAAGCTGCGGTTAAAATTAAGACCTATAAGCAAAATGGTGACTATAATTTGTCACTACTTGGTACTGGTTCTGGTTTTTTTATTAATAATTCTGGTTTAGTATTAACCAACTACCATGTTATTAGTAATGATGATTCCAGTCGGTATAGTCAGACCACAGTTGATACCAGCGATATGCCCTTAGCTTTTTTAATCTGCACCACCAAAAGCACTGCCGAAGAACCGGAGTGTGGTTATACTGCCAAGTTGGTAGCCAAAGACAAGGATTTAGACTTAGCCTTGTTGCAAGCCGTGCCGATTACTAAAATCACTCAATCCTTAAACTCTTCATTTTTAGAATTAAACCAGACCGACTCAACCCAGATTAATGATACGATTGTTGCAATCGGTTATCCTGGCGTTGGCAGTGAGACCATTACTATTACCCGTGGTATCATCTCGGGCAAAACCAATAAATACAGCAAGGATTGGTTAAAGACTGATGCGGTTATTTCTTTTGGCAACTCCGGTGGGGCGGCCATTGATCAGAACGGTAAGGTGGTGGGCATCACCAGTATGGCCTATTCTGACATGCTTGGTACGATTGGTTATATTATTAATGTAACCTCGATTAACAGCTGGGTCAGTGCTCATCTCTATGACGCGCCTCAAGAAAATGTGCTGATGCAGCGGATGGCAGACATGGCCTGGAAATCAAAAATTTTGAAGTCGAGTAATAAATATATCAATTTAGCGCCACCGTACGAAATTACCAAGCCTCAGGATTGGAAGTTTGAATACAATCAGGAGGATCAACTTTATATTAATAAAGAAAAAGACGAAGACGGCGGCTCGGTAACCGTTTCCTATTCTCGTGAACCGTTTCTGACGAATCTTAAAGACACAACAGTGTATGCCAAGATGCAAAAGCTTGATTCTTTGAACGATGTTAATTCGATTAAAGAAACAGCGGTTAATTTTGGTGGCAAAACGAAAGGAAAAAAAGTAACCGTTAATAGTACTTCATATTCTAGCAATTCCAGCGATATTTATTATCTATTTACCGCTGGCAATAGTTGGATTCAGATTGATTATAATTACGGTAAAAATAATAAAGACAAAACAATTGTCGAAAGCATTATTAAGTCCTTTCGCTTACGTGAGGGTGGAGCTGCCTTTGTTCCACTAAAAAAATATGTCAATCAGTGGAAGGGCGTGCCAAAATATACGTTAACTGGCAATGCGAATTGGCTTCTGCAAGATCAAAACTCAAAGAGTACCTCATTGCTTGCAATCAATAGCGCGAATAAGCTTTATGTGGCTGCTTTTTCGATGCAAAAGTTTGACCCAGAGACGGAAGACAAAAGTGCCAAAGCCATTATTGCTGATTTCAATAAGACTACCATTGATTTAAAGCAGATGTTAAAGGTGGTGCCTACGATTGATTTTTTCTCCGAAGTGAAGCCAAGTATAAATTTAAGTAAGACAGCCACTGGCTTTACTCGCATGATGATGGCTATGTCTAAAAAAGACAGCACTATTAAAGGCTACTTGGTTAACTACACCTATTATAAAAAAGTATCAAAAGATTTTGTGATGCAGATTGAATTGAATGCCTTTGAACCGGACAAGAAAAAGATTCCACAAATAGCCACTGACTTTGAGAAGTTGTTGAAAAATCTCACATTCTAAGATAATATCAAGGAGGTGCAACTAGCACCTCCTTTTTATCATATGACCATGAAATTAACACGACCAAAAATTGGCGCCCATGTTTCCGCTGCTGGCGGAGCGTATAAGGCCATTGCGAATGCTGAACATATTGGGGCAGAATGCATCCAGATTTTTGGTGGGTCGCCCAAAATGTGGCGGGCTAAACAGTTAGATGAAGCAGTATTGAAAAAATATCTCACGCTTAAAAAATCATCAACCCTAGGCAATGTCTATTTACATGCAAGCTATTTGGTAAATCTAGGTAGTGATAAAGCAGCTAATCGGGAGAATTCTGTACTGAGTTTGATTGATCACATGATGATTGCGGAGCAACTTGGTGCTTGCGGGGTGATTTTTCATCTTGGCTCAAGCATGTCTGGTACCAAGGCAGAGGCATTAGAATTTACCGTGCGAGGTATGAGTGAGGTGTTAAAACAAGTGCCGGGCACATCATGGTTGATCATGGAAAACTCAGCTGGTGGCGGCAATAAGTTGGGTTTAGACTTTGGCGAGGTGGGTGAGATTATGAAGCGGGCTGACTCCGAACGGGTAAAGGTTTGTTTGGACACGGCACATATTTTTGAGGCTGGGGGGATTGATGAATATTCACCAAGTAAAATCAAAGCCTTGTGTGATGATTTTGACCGTGAAGTCGGATTAGATAAATTAGTTACTTTGCATATTAACGATTCCAAGACGCCATACAACTCCCATCATGATCGGCATGAAAATATTGGTGATGGACACATTGGTTTGGATGGTTTTACACATTTGGCCAAGGAAAAAAGGTTATGGGACAAAGACTGGCTTTTAGAGGTGCCAGGCTTTGATAATCAAGGCCCAGATGCCAAAAATATTCAGATTCTTAAAGGTTTGTTCACATAAAATAGCTAAGATTAAATATTTTTTAATACAACCAGGCACTTGGCCTGGTTTTTTAACTAGGGTTAGATAAATTTGTTTGACATTTTTAACAATCTGTGCTATAAAAACAAGCTGCACTTTGATAATTTTAACAAGAAAGGAAATAGAAGTCATGGCAAATTATTACCATGTTTTAGGCGTGCGAAAAAACGCCACGGAAGAAGAAATTAAGTCGGCATATCGCCAGAAAGCAACCAATCATCACCCAGACATGGGAAAGGAGGGAGAGCAGTTTAAGGAGATAGCGGAAGCCAACGCGGTGTTATCCGACCAGGAAAAACGGAAGGAGCATGACCGCGGCTTGGCCACAGAAACTACTGCGAACGCGTATGCGACCGCACACCATCTTGTCAAGGAATTCCTTGACGCAACCAGAAAAGGAGAGATCTCATGAAGAAAAAGATTGTTGTTACTGGTCCCGTTGCTCTGCTGTACCACGAACTCCGCTGTGAGCTCCACGACGTTGTGGAGGGTGGCATGTTGGTCAATGCTTTCGGCGCGTCTCATCGCGCCGGTATTTTTACCCCAGCATGTGCAGACTTTTACCACGACCAACCGGTTTTGGTGGCGATCGCACTGTTGGATCAGGTGGTGCTCTGTAATGAGGCGCACGAAATGCGCAATTTGTTAATATTGGCGGAAACGCCTACGTTTTCGCAACTTCGCAATCTCATTAAGCCCACTGACGTTGGTGAAAAAGTCTTTGACGTTTTATCTGGGGGTGAGGTGCTGGCACGGGCTATGCTTCTGCTGGCATTGTGCCGGTTGGAAGAATGGGGCGAGATTGTCGTTGATCTTCGGTTGGACGAGCGGTTGTCCGGTGAGATAATTCAAGATACAATCTTGAAGAATTTGACCGATGACGAAAGTGCAGTTAACAACATGGCAGCGGCTGGATCTGATCTGGCCGATCACCACGATGGAGGTGGACGATGAGTTTACCAATTTTTATTACCCAGGTGAAGAGCCTGGTTGCCAGCGGTCTGTTGGTCGATGCGGAAAAAGCTTTGCTGATGATGGCGGAAGAGTACGGCGAAGCTGCTGTACGCGACCTCGCCACGCGCGAGCCCGCTCAAACCTTCGCGTCCCTGATCGGTGCCAGTAACGGCAACGACGTACCGGCTATGGCATTCTACATGCCACCGGAGAAATATGTCGAAGCATCGCTGCTGGCAATGAGTCAGTATTTCCTCGAGCCCGGACGTTCCGAGCGGGAAGTAATGCTTCGTGCCCGAGATATCTTTTCCGGCGTGGTCTTCGGTTATTTACCGGAAGAGCGCAAAGAAGAACTTCTGCGCGCCTTTGCTGCGGATGATGGCGGGTTGCTTATCCTTCTTTTGGCAGCCTATGACTGTCAAGATGATGAGCAGAACCATGAGTATGCCGACCTGCCGCTTATCAGAGATGACAATCCCTTCGCGGTCATGGCAGCGCTTAAGCATTACCACCTCTACGATGCCATCATCAGCATCGAGGCGGTATTGTTTCAGGAGCTTGTACCGACCATCACTGCCATCGCGCATGAGATTGTACACGTGGTCGAAGAATTGACCAGAGGGCAAGCCCCAACGCCGGCGGAACATCGGTCAAGCATTTTTATGCCGACCAGACAACTTGCCGCCTAATTGCGGCACGGAGGAACCCATGGGCGGCACAATCGCAATCCAAGACCCCCGCCCGAATTTGATCGTCGCTCTTGAGTATGGCCAGAAAACCGGCCTGCTCAAGAGTGATTTTTATCAATCGGCGGAAGATGACTTGGTTAGCATTGTTATCGAGCTGACCAAGATGTTTCATCAACCCGGCCTCGTGAATAGTTATTACGTGGCCTTACACGAGGCAGTAGGTCTTATCAGTCTGGTGTTGGTCCACTATTGTGGCCAAGACCAGGCCAAGGCATTCGCCATGATAAGCGAGTACGGTTTGGTCGAGCTCTTCGCCAATGGCTGGGAGTTCATCGCCAAGCTGGAAAACACAAAACCAGAACAACAGAAATTGCTGGCCGCCCTCGCTTATGAGCCACATGTTCACTGGCAGGGGTGGTCGCAATACCAGCATCTGGCATTTCGAAAGCAAACACAGTCGCGTCAGGTAGCGTTCAGACGACAGCTGTGGACTAAGTGCTATAAGCGCAACTTGACCGAGCAGGGATATCGAACTTTGCTTTTGTCTTTGCGCTATCTCGGTGTTGCCTTGCCGCAACCTTTGGACGGTCAAACGTTGGTGGTAATCATTGACGCCATTCAGCGTCAGGCAGTCCATCGAATTGAGGACATTGCCAAAAGGTTATTCGGCCTAGATGAAGAGGCTAGAAAACTGTTGTCTGTGGATATGGCAGGGTTGTTATTTCCTGCCATTAATCCAATCGAGGTGGTAGCAAAAACCGATGTATCAGCTGCGATGATGGCATTAACCACTCAATTTGATTTTTACATCGATGCGAGTGCTATGGAACACGCCGTTAAGACGTTTCAGCTCGAAGAGCAATTGAAGTGTCTGGGTAAGTCAGAGCTATTTGAGCGCATCAGCGCTTTTGCTAGCCAACCTCAGCTTCAGACCAAAGCAGTCGAAATTCTGATTGCCAAACACTCGATGGTTTTGTCTGACTGGCTTGATTTGCTCGAGATATTTACCAGATGGGAGGATTATTTTCCCTGGAACGAATATCTCAGAACCGATGTGGTTGCTTTACTTCAGCACAAAAATATCAGACAGAATGTGCTGAGGGAGAAACTGTCCGTACTCGTTTCGGAGCAGGGTGTGCCAGATGAATGGTTGCCGATTTTTTGGCAGCTCCGTCAACTGTTGGATCGCTATCAAGAAAGAGCGTTGATTGGTTGTTTAAACTTTAAACAGCTCAACGCACTTTTTTCCAGCGATACAGCTGGCGACCTTCAGTTGTTGGCGTTATCAGTTGCTGAATTATTTATCGAACGGCAACCATCTGATTGGGCGGCACAATTAAAACCGCTCATTGCTCTTTTAGAAAACCAGGTTTCCTGCTACTTTGAATGGCCCGCGTTAAAACGGGCAATGCAGTGCAAGAAAGCTGGCAAAAAATGACACGGCGAGGCTAAACACCTCGCCGTTTTTTTTATTGTAATTGGATTACTTCAATCTGGCCATCTGTTTGCCAGGTTGGGTTTGATATTTTTTGTGGTGAATCATACAGCCACATCGCTAACAGAGCATTACGGAATGCTGGTGTTTGACGGAGATCGGTAACCAGTTGTTGGCGCGCTTTATTTAAATCTGGATCAATTTTTTTTGCCAATAACCAATTGCGCACGCCAAGATCAAGACTAACCGCGCCAGCATAGACTTGGTCACCATTGGTCGTGGTGATGTTCGTTTGCCAAAATTTTGCTTGCCAGCGGCTTTGGCGGCGGGTACCAGTGTGGCGAGTGAAGCCGAAGTCGTTAGTCTGGACACGCCAATAGGATGCGGTTAACGGAGCCTCAATATACGGTTTTTGAGTTACAAAATCAAAGGCGCTGGTAAAGAGTGTGCTGAGTGAGGGTTGATTAGTCACTTGCCAGCCAGCCGTTGTCATAACTTTTTTAAGGTTAGTATTTTTGGAAACAATCAGCATGACATTAAGTGGTTGTTCAATATCACCATTTGTTTTTTCAATATAGCGAGGCAGTTGTCGTTCGGACCACTCGAGCAGCGGTTCGTTGCTTGTAATGACGGGCAGGGGATTAAAGCGGGCAAATGTAATTTTTCTTTGATGCAACCACCAATCAGCAGAAAAATCTGTTAGCGCGAAAATAATTAGGGTGCCAGCTATAAGATGTTTAAAAAATAAAGAGTATTTTTTCTTTTGAATCGGGTGATTTTTTAAATACCATTCATTTACGCTTATGCCTACAATTAACCAGACGGCACCAAGGACATAGCCTGTTAACACGTCACTTAAATAGTGAACACCCAAATATAAACGACTGAAGCCGATTAACACGACAAAGGCAATCCAAATAAAAAGCCAGTTGATTTTTTTACGCCACTCGGTTTGTTGGCGAAGAAAATAGTAGAGAAAAAAGCCATAAAAAGCAATAACCACCGTGGCATGACCACTGGGAAAGGAAAAAAGTGATTCTTGATAAGCACCAGAAAGTGGGCGTGGTCGAGCGGTAATCATTTTACCAAGATAGGTAAGCAGGGTACTGCCGCCAAGGCTTACCCACAGGCCGATTAAGTATGAACGGTTGCGCGTTACCAGCCAGAAGGCTGACAATAGCAAGGCAAAAACAATAACAACCTCGGGCTTGGCGAGACTAGAAATAAAGAAAAATAGTTTTAACAGAGCAGGGTGGCGTAAGCCATTTAGCCAGAGATTAAATGAGTTGTCGATTTGCACAATCCATTCTTGATTTAAGACACCTTCAACCAAGCCAGTGAGCAGAGAGATTAAATAGATGAGCGTTAGGGTTATTAGCGTCGTAGGTAAGCCGGAAAATTTTTGGCGGGTCAGACGTTGGTAGAGCCAAGCAATAAAGTGGGGATGAGCTTTGACAAAACGTGTCACTTTAGGCAGATGGGCAATTTTTTCGGTTCTATTTTTGAGTACCGCATTAAGCGCTTGCCAGAATTCCAAACCGCGTCGCAAAATTAACCATTTAATCAGATAGAGCAAGCCAAAAAAGATAACAAAGAAGATGATGGCTTTTTCAAAACGATTAGCCCAGAATTCAACCGAGTTTAAGGCTTGACCAAAAAAATAGCCAAGGCTTAGATGAATGGCGGTCCAGCTGACAACACTGATAATATCAAGGGTTAAAAATCGGAGCACTGGCATATTAACCAAGCCGGCAATAAAAGCGGTGAAGGGACGAACAAAACCAATATAGCGACCAAAAATTACGCTCTTGTTGCCATGACGCTCAAAAAAGGCTTGGCCTTTTTCCAAGTGAGCAGCGCGGAAAAACGTGTTTTCTGGCTTAAACCAGCCAACACCACGTTTGCCCAGGTAATAACTGACTAAATCGCCACAAACAAAACCAAGCGAGCTAACAAACAGTACATCACCGATATCAAGCGCTCCTTGGGCGGCCAGTGCACCGAATAAAAGCGCCAAAATCGCACCAGGCACAATTAGGCCAACGAGCACAAGTGACTCACCAAAGAAAATGGCAAAAATCAGCCAATAGCTCCACGCACCAAGGTTTTGGATATTGGGAACAAGTTGGGATAAAAATGAATTTAGCATATTCATTATTATAGCGGTAAATCAAAAAAAGCCAAAGCAGCAAATTAATATGTAAATATTTAATCTCGAGGTTTTTAGCATTACCTATATATAGCTCTAATAAATTTTTAAAAAATTAAAAACCTGACAGTGGATTGTCAGGTTTTTATATTGAAATGTAAAAAATTATTCTCGTATTTTTTTCGCTAGTGCGGCTAATTTTTCATCATCAGCTCGTTCAAAGTCATGGGAGGAGATGTAGCCATCATATTTTTCAAAGTAGACTCGATTATTTGATTTGATCGGCTTCCATTCCGGAATATTCGTGCCGTGCATCGGAAACAATTTAGCGTGAAGGTGATCAACTCCGAAGCCTTCGAAGATAAAACCACAACGTCCGACATCGTTTAATTTAGCATCTAGTAATTTGCCGACTTTCTTTGATGCCAGCGTTAGTTCGCACAAGACTTCATCTGAAGCATTAAAGGCGTAGCTGGGGTAATGTTTTTTAGGTATAACAACGGAAAAGCCTTCAGTGTTCGGAAAAATGGATAAAAAGGCGATGTGATTGTTATCCTCCCAGATTTTATGACAAGGCGCTTCCCCCTTAACGATTTTACAAAAAATGCAGTCTTCCATATAGTTAATTAATTTTAATAATTAATATTATATTATATAAAACGTAATAAATAAACTAGATTTTAATATTACCCGAAAAAATACAAATTGCAAAGAAACTAAATTTTTGTAGAATTAAAAAAAGCCCTTGACGGGGCTTTTTTAGAGAAGTAGTTATGCTTTGGAGATTTTGGCTAGAGTTCTAATACAGCTGGTACAGATTTTTATCTTGCCACCGGACACTTTTTTGCTTTGCAAATTAATGTGCTGGCGCTTGGTTGTTTTGATATTGGAGTGTGATCGTGAAGCGTCTTTGGTTGCGCCCCGGTTGCATGCGTCGCATCTTAATGCCATATTGGTCTAAAATTAAATAATCAGTTGATTGCAATCAGGCGCAGAGCCAGGCAATATGGGAGCATCATAGCACAAACGTTTGCTTTTGGCAAGATTGATGATATGATAAACAAATAAACAAAAATCAATATGATAGTTATCACCATCTTATTCGTTTTAGCCTTGCTGGGCTCAGCTATTTTTCATGAATATGCTCATGGCTTGATGGCTAAATATTTGGGCGATCATACGGCCGAGGATGCTGGCCGCTTAACCCTTAACCCCATACCACATCTTGATCCGATTGGCTCGGTGTTACTCCCCTTGATCATGGTTTTGTCTAATACTGGCTTTTTTTTCGCTTGGGCCAAGCCTGTGCCGTATAATCCGTATAATTTACGGGATCAAAAATTTGGTGATTTAAAAGTTGCGTTAGCTGGTCCAGGCTCTAATTTGATATTAGCCATTTTTTTTGGCATGATGACTCGGCTTATTCCACTTTCAACCGGGGAAAAGATGGACATGGCGATGAACTTTTTCTCCAACAATTATGACGCCTTGTCTAGTCAATTGGCTGGTTCTTTTTCAGCTAGCCTTTTAGCCTTGTCTCTAGTGTTTTGTTTTGTTAATTTAAGCTTGATGGTTTTTAATCTGGTGCCAATTCCACCTCTCGATGGTTCTAAGATTTTGCTAACTTTTCTATCAGCACGAGGACGAATGCTCTATCATCAATACAGTATGTATGGGTTTATTGTTTTATTTGGCTTGATCTTTTTAGGTGCTTTTAATTTGCTTGTTTACCCAATTTTATATCTTTTTTCTCTGCTTTCAGGCCTATCATTTTTTTAGAAAATAGCAGTGTTGACATTTTATAGCCAAATTGCTACAGTATGATAGCCTTTTAGAAATAACCGGCAAGCTCCTTTCGGGGCTTTATTTTAGTATTATTTAAGTAATTACCGTAATCCATCTTGATTGTCTGATTCTTTGTATCAGTTACACGTGGCGTGGCTGATCGGATAGGGCAGGGATGACCAAGTATGCCGACAATTAACCAATTGGTCCGCAAAGGCCGAACTTTGCAAAAAACGAAGAGCAAAAGTCCGGCTATGCAATCGACCTTAGATACCTTGCATCGCAAGCGAACTACCTTGCCACGCGGCGCCGCCTTTAAGCGCGGTGTTTGTTTGAAAGTTACTACTACAACGCCAAAGAAACCAAACTCGGCGTTACGAAAAATCGCCCGTGTCCGTTTGTCGAACGGCATGGAAGTTACCGCTTATATTCCTGGTGTTGGCCACAATTTACAAGAACATTCCGTGGTGCTCATTAAGGGTGGCAAAACCAAAGATTTACCAGGTGTTCGCTATAAGATTGTGCGTGGTGTTTACGACACCCAGGGCGTTGCCAATCGCAAACAGTCCCGTTCACTCTATGGCGCTAAACGACCTAAGGCAGCCGCCGCTAAGTAATTTTATAGAACTATATATATGAGAGGAAAACCAGCACCCAAACGTAAAATTGAAGGCGATGTCCGGTATAACGATATCGACGTTGCTAAATTCATTAACTATATCATGCGCGATGGCAAGAAGAATACTGCCCAACGCGTTGTCTACTCTTGTTTTGATATTATCAAAGATAAGACCAAGCAGGATCCCCGTCATGTCTTTAACAAGGCATTAAAAAACGTAGCTCCAATCGTTGAAGTTCGCGGTAAGCGCGTTGGCGGTTCCAACTATCAAGTGCCATTTCAAGTTCGCGGTGAACGTCGTTTTGTTTTGGCATTTCGTTGGATTATCGCTGCCGCTGAAGGCCGTTCCGGTCGTCCGATGGGCGAGAAGTTAGCTGAAGAAATCATGGCCGCCTTCCGTAACGAAGGTACTGCCATCAAGAAGCGTGACGATGTCCACCGTATGGCTGAGTCCAACAAGGCATTTGCTCATTTCTCACGCTAGTCAGAAGTTGAATCATTATTATTTAACAATATATAGTTTTCGGTTTTTGCTATGAATTTTTTAAAAACTGAAAATTAAACATTGATCATTATTTATATGCCCCGAGAATTTTCACTCGATAAAACCCGCAACATCGGCATTATTGCCCATATCGACGCCGGTAAAACAACCGTGACCGAACGTATTTTGTTTTACACTGGTAAAAAGCACAAGATCGGCGAAGTGCACGAAGGTGCGGCTGAAATGGATTGGATGGAACAGGAACGCGAACGTGGTATTACGATTACCTCTGCTGCGACTACTTGTTTCTGGAACAACACTCGCATTAACATTATTGATACCCCTGGTCACGTAGACTTTACTGCTGAAGTAGAGCGCTCTTTGCGCGTACTCGACGGTGGCGTTATGGTTTTCGATGGTGTAGCTGGCGTAGAACCACAATCCGAGACAGTTTGGTATCAGGCAGAAAAATACAAAGTACCGCGCATTGCCTTCATTAACAAAATGGATCGCACTGGCGCGGATTTTTATAAGGATCTTGATTCAATTCACACTCGCCTAACCAAGAATGCATATCCGATTCAGTTGCCAATTGGTGCTGAGGATAAGTTCTTGGGCCTCATTGACCTATTTGAACGTGAAGCTCATTTTTATCTTGATGACCTTGGTACTAAGCATGAAATTCGTGAAGTGCCAGAAGACATGAAAGATAAAGTAGAAGAATTTCGCGCACGTCTCGTTGAAGCAATCGTTGAAGACAATGAAGTCTTAATGGAAAAATATTTGGCCGGCGAAGAAATTCCCGTAGCTGATTTAAAACAACAGTTGCACAAGGCCGTCATTGCCAATAAGATTTTGCCAGTGTTGTGTGGCAGTGCGTTGAAAAACAAAGGCGTTCAGTTTTTACTCGACTCTGTAGTTGAATATTTACCATCACCGTTAGAAATCCCACCATTAATTGGTCATGATCCAGAAGATGAAACTAAAAATATAGAAGTTAAGGCTAGTGATGATGAAAAATTTAGTGCCTTAGCGTTTAAAATTGCGACCGACCCATTTGTGGGCAAGCTGTGTTTTATCCGTGTCTACAGCGGTGTATTAAATGCTGGCACCTATGTCTTAAATGTGGCAACTGGTGAGAAAGAACGCATCGGCCGTATTGTCCGTATGCATGCTAATCACCGTGAAGAAGTGAAAGAAGTCTATGCGGGTGAAATTGCTGCTGTTATCGGCCTAAAGGCAACCACCACTGGCAATACCTTGTGCGATCCAGATCGCCCCGTTTTACTTGAGTCCATTACTTTTCCAGAACCAGTTATTCAAATTGCGGTGGAACCAAAGACCAAAGTTGATCAAGAAAAAATGGGCATGGCCTTATCCAAGTTGGCTGAAGAAGATCCAACCTTCCGTGTGGCGAGTAACGAAGAAACCAATCAGACTTTGATTTCTGGTATGGGCGAATTGCATTTGGATATTATTATCGATCGTATGCGCCGCGAGTTTAATGTGGAGGCCAATGTTGGTCAGCCACAGGTAGCGTATCGTGAAACCATTAAAACCGCAGCTCAGGCTGAGGGTAAATATATCAAACAGTCCGGTGGTCGTGGACAATATGGCCATTGCTGGTTGAAGATTGAACCGAATGAAAAGGGTAAAGGTTTTGAATTTAGTGACGACACAAAAGGTGGCTCGATTCCTCGAGAATATATCCCAGCTATCGGCAAGGGTGTGAAAGAAGCCTTGAGTCGTGGTGTGTTAGCCGGTTATCCCATGGTAGATATTAAAGCCTCGGTGTACGATGGTTCATATCACGAAGTTGACTCCAACGAATCTGCCTTTAAAATTGCTGGTTCAATGGCCTTTCAGGAAGCTGCTCGCAAGGCGAAGCCAATTATTCTTGAGCCAGTGATGAAAGTTGATGTGGTTACTCCGGAGCAGTTTATGGGCGATGTGATTGGTGATTTAAACTCCAAGCGTGGCCAAATTGAAGAAATGACCGACCAAGGCCAGGCTAAGTTAGTCAAAGCCAAAGTACCATTAGCAAATATGTTTGGATATTCCACCAGCTTGCGTTCGATGACCCAGGGTAGGGCAAGTTATTCTATGGAATTTGCCTATTATTCCGAGGTGCCAAACAATGTCGCTGAGGAAATAATTGGTAAGAATAAGAAATAAGTTTGACGATTGTAGCCCCATAAGAGTACAATTATTAAACAGAAATATTAAGAAAATGTTATGCGAGATCCTTTGCGCCAAGCGCTGGAATTAGCCAAAAAAACTGGAGACCGATTAATTGTTTTTGATCGACCTGATTCCGACACCCCTTTTGTGATTATGGGTTTGGCCGATTATGAAAAAATTGCATTGGTTGGCAGTTCAGTGCGTGGCTTGACAGAAGAGGAGCTAGTTGATAAAATAAATCGCGATATCGCCCTGTGGAAAAGTGATCAGGATCAGGTTGCAAGCGATATAAATCCACAAGATTTTCTTTCAGCCATGGGCCCAGATTCAGATTCACCAACCATGCCAACGGAAGAATCCACAAGCGCAGAAGTAGTACGACCACACTGGTCAATTAAACAAGATATTAAACAAGCCGCCGATGAAGTTATTGAAGAGGATCGGCAGTATCTTGAAACAGTGCAGTATTAAATAAAGTAATTTTTAATTAACAATAGCGGCTGGTTGCCTACGTTAATACCAGGCTAATAACTATCACTCCCAGAGGGTGGTGGGCCGTACAAGCTAAAAACAATATGGCGGAAAAATTCGAACGAACAAAGCCCCATGTCAACATTGGCACAATCGGCCACGTTGACCACGGCAAAACCACATTAACTGCAGGCATCCTTCAGGTCTTGGCCTCACGAGGATTTACTGCTTCTAATCGCTCAGTTGATCAAATCGACTCAGCTCCAGAAGAAAAAGCTCGCGGTATTACCATTGCTACAGCTCACGTTGAATATGAAACTGAAAAGCGTCATTATGCACACGTTGACTGTCCTGGTCATGCTGATTATGTGAAGAACATGATCACTGGTGCTGCTCAGATGGACGGCGCTATTTTGGTAGTAGCTGCAACTGACGGTCCTATGCCTCAGACTCGTGAGCACATCTTGCTTGCTCGTCAAGTTGGCGTGCCTTACATCGTAGTCTTTTTGAACAAGTGTGATATGGTTGAAGATAAGGAATTAATCGACTTGGTTGAGGAAGAAGTACGTGATTTATTAAAGAAGTATGAATTCCCAGGCGATGTTACTCCTATTATTCGCGGTTCTGCTTTGCAGGCCTTGAATAACCCAACAGGTGAATATGGCGACGCTGTTATGGAATTAATGAAGGCAGTTGATGAATATATTCCAGAGCCAGTTCGCGATACTGATAAGCCTTTCTTGATGCCGATTGAAGACATCTTCTCGATTGAAGGTCGTGGCACAGTGTGTACCGGCAGAATTGAACGCGGTATTATCAAAGTCAATGAAGAAATCGAAATCGTCGGTTTAGGCGATACTCGCAAGACCGTCGTTACCGGTATCGAAATGTTTAACAAGTCTCTTGATCAGGGTATGGCTGGCGACAATGCTGGTTTGCTCTTGCGCGGTGTTAAGAAGGACGAAGTCGAGCGCGGCCAAGTTATGGCTAAGCCAGGCACCGTTACTCCTCACTCCGAATTCGAGGCTGAAATTTATATTTTGACCAAGGAAGAAGGTGGACGTCACAAGCCATTTTTCAAGGGCTATAAGCCACAGTTTTATATTCGTACTACCGATGTAACCGGTGAAGTCGAGTTGCCCGCTGGCAGCGAGATGGTTATGCCTGGCGATACGGTGAATTTAGTTGTTAAATTATTGACTCCAGTTGCTTTGGAAGAAAAGCAGCGCTTCGCCATTCGCGAAGGCGGCCGCACTATTGGTGCTGGCGTTGTAGTCAAAATTCTTAAATAGCAGATCCTGCCCTCACCAAAATTTTGGTGAGGGTTGATCGGTTATGTAAGATAACCAAATGCACTTAACAAACGTTACGATTTATTATGTCTGAAGCCAAAGAGACAGCGACACACAAAAAGAGTGGCGACAAGAAAGAGGAATTTTCACAACGCATCCGCATCAAGATTAAGGCGTTCGATCACAAGATCATTGATCAATCGACACGCACCATTATTGATACTGCGGTAAGAAGCGGTGCTAAAGTTTTTGGTCCGATTCCATTGCCAACTGAAAAAAAGAAGTACACAGTTAACCGTTCTACCTTCGTGCACAAAGATGCCCGCGACCAGTTCGAGATGCGTATTCATAAGCGCGTGGTAGATATTGTCGAGCCATCAGCTCAAACCATTGAGGCCTTGTCCAGTTTGAGTTTGCCTTCCGGTGTCGATGTCGAGATTAAAATGTAAAATCTTTTAGCGGTTGTTCTTTATTGCTCCTGCGGAGACTATAAAGAACCGATGACTCACACGTCATCGAGCCCCTTGCATTAATTTGCATAACCGTGTAAACTATAAAAGTCATTTAAGCCCGATTGTGGATTACTTCCGTTTTTAGCGGAAAAGGGTCTAATATTAGTGCTTAATTGGAAGAAAGGATTAACGTTCAACACACAAAAAACTTAGCATTCGCAAACAAAAAGCAATTTTTGATTGTTATGGGCTGGTTTGTTGAACAAATCAGTTTTTCTTTTTGTAAAAAATAGGATGTATTTAGGATAATATTATGAAATTTGCCTTAGCCAAAAAAATTGAAATGACCGAGGTCTGGCGCAACGAAATCGTAGTGCCAGTTACTAAAGTCAAAGTCGAACCAGGCACGGTTGTGCAGGTGAAAAATCAAACCAAGGATGGCTATACTGCAGTTGTGGTTGGTTTTGGTTTAAGAAAGCCAAAAAATATTAACAAGCCACAATTGGGGCAGATGAAGGATTTAGGAAATTTTCGTTATTTAAAAGAGTTCCGCTATAAATTGGATCGAAATCAGGCTGAAAAGGCTGAATTTGAACAATTGACTCGGGGCGGTAAAATAGATTTAACTACGTTTGAAACTGGTGATGAAGTAAGTGTTACTGGTACCAGCAAAGGACGCGGTTTTCAGGGTGTTGTTAAGCGACATCGTTTTCACGGTCAAAATCGTACCCATGGCAACAAGGATCAGTCTCGTATGCCTGGCTCAGTTGGCGCCGGTGAACCGCAGCATGTTTTTAAGGGTACACGCATGGGCGGGCGTATGGGTGGCAAGAGTGCAACCGTTAGCAATTTAGAGATAGTTGAAATTGATGCTACCGATCAAACCATGCTTATCAAAGGTGCGTTGCCTGGGTGTCGCAATAGTGTATTATATATTTGTGGTCGGGGTGCATTATCACTGGCTTCGGCTGAAATTATCGAGCCAGAAGTCGAAGAGGTAGTTGAAACCACTGAAACCGAACCAACCGAAGAAGTAAGCGCTGAAACTACCGAGACTCCAGCGACTAACGTAGAAAGTAAATAAATATTCAAGCAATTGAACATATGGCCAAAGTTACGCTTTACAATCAGCAAGCAGAAAATGTCGGAGAGGTTACCGTTTCTGACAAGATTTTCAATTTGAAAGTCAATGAAGGCTTGGTTCATCAAGCAATGGTTACCCAGCTCGCTAACCAACGACAGGTTTTGGCACACACCAAAATCCGCTCCGAAGTTCGCGGTGGTGGTAAAAAGCCATGGAAGCAAAAAGGTACTGGCCGCGCACGTTCCGGTTCAACTCGATCACCGATTTGGATTGGTGGTGGTGTAACTTTTGGTCCATTAAAGGAGCGTAACTTCAGCAAGAAGATTAATAAGAAGATGAAACAGCAAGCAATTTTTATGTCATTAGCTGATAAGCTTACCCAGAAGCAATTAGTGGTTGTAGACAATTTAGCTGTTACTGAATATAAGACCAAGTCAGTTGCCGGCATTATGCGCGGCTTTGAAAGTAAAGTATTAGAGTTGCCCGCTAAAACAAAACGGAGCTGGGTGGTGATTGTTGATCAGAAAGAACCGTTTGTTATGACCTCGGGTCGCAACCTGGTTGGGGTAGAGATGATCACCTTAGATAATATCAATCTTGTTTCATTACTTTCCGCTCGTAGTATATTGATTACCAAAGATGCGGTTACTAAACTTGAAACCAGACTAAAGTAATCCTATGGCAATTGTAAATAAAACAACGAAGACCGACGAAGCCACTACCCAGACAGCGAGCATGAAAGATTTATATGCTGGCAGTACGGCTACCGCCAAAACAGATAAACCAGCAGCAACAAAATATTCCCGCGCTTACCGTGTTTTGCTTAAGCCATTGGTTACCGAAAAGGCAAGTGTTATCGGGGCTATAAATCAATACGTTTTTTCCGTTGCTATAGATACGAATAAAATCGAAGTTGGCAAAGCAGTTGAAGCCGTGTATGGCGTACGACCTGTCAGCGTCAACATGATTCGCATGCAAGGTAAAGCCGTCCGCTATGGCCGCACCAAGGGCAGACGCAAGGCGTGGAAAAAAGCGATTGTTACCTTGCCTGAAGGCAAGACAATTCAAGTTTACGAAGGCGTTTAACATCAGTTTTATATGGGTATCATAAAAGTCAAACCAACAATAAACAGCCGGCGTAGCGTCAGCTACTCCGATTTCGCTGAAATAACCAAGACTACGCCAGAAAAGCGGTTGATTATTGCTAAACGTCGTAAAGGCGGACGCAACAATCAAGGTAAAATTACCGTTCGTCATAAAGGCGGCGGAGCAAAACGCGCTATCCGTATTGTTGATTATAAAAGAGATAAGTATGAGGTCCCAGGTAAAGTAGCAGCGATTGAATACGATCCAAATCGTGGCGCTCGCTTGGCACTGATTTTTTATACAGATGGTGAGAAACGATATATTATTGCGCCAGTTGAATTGAATGTCGGCGCCACCATTGTTAGTTCAAAAGAACAGATCGAAATTTTACCAGGCAACGCTATGCCGGTTAAATTTATTCCAGCAGGTGTGATGATTTACAATATCGAATTACAGCCAGGCCAGGGCGGCAAAATCGCTCGCGGTGCCGGCACCGGCGTTCGCGTCATGGGTGTTGAAGGCAAATTCGCGCAAATCAAAATGCCATCCGGAGAAATTCGTCTGATTAAGAAAGAATGCTTGTGCTCAATCGGCCAAGTGAGCAATCCAGACAAGAGCAATGTTTCTTTGGGCAATGCTGGTCGGAGTCGCCATTTGGGCATCCGTCCAACCGTTCGCGGTACAGCCATGAATCCAAACGATCATCCTCATGGTGGTGGTGAAGGTAATCAGCCAATCGGTTTACGATATCCAAAAACCAAGTGGGGCAAACATGCCTTGGGTGTAAAAACTCGACGCACCAAGAAAGCATCCACTAAACTGATTGTCCAACGTCGTAAAAAGAAAAGCCGTTAATTTTTATAGCAAGCGAATAAACCTATGTCACGAAGTTTAAAAAAAGGACCATATATCAACGAGCGTTTAGTTAAGAAAGTAATGGCGCTCAACCCGAATGATAAGACAATTATCAAGGTTTGGGATAGGGCTGCTACAATTACCCCGGAAATGGTCAGTTTCACCTTTGGTGTTCATAACGGACGTCAGCACACCCCTGTTTATGTGGTTGAAAATATGGTTGGACATAAGTTGGGTGAATTTTCACCAACTCGCAAATTTGTTAGCCATGGTGGTAAGATTGCCAAAGAGCAAGCCAAGGCTAAGGCCAAAAAATAATTAGAATTATATGGAAATATCAGCAAAAGCCAGTAATATCAGAATGTCATCGAAAAAGGTACGCTTAATTGCGGACTTGGTTCGAGGCAAACAATTGGCAGTAGCATTTGATCAGTTAAATTTCAGTAAAAAATCAGCTGCTCGACCAGTCTACAAGCTGTTGTTTTCCGCCAAGGCAAATGCCGAGCATAATTTTAATTTGCAAGCTGATAATTTATTGGTAAAATCAATTCAGGTAAATGAAGCGCCACGATTAAAGCGTTGGATGCCAAAAGCACATGGCCGGGCTACCTCCTTACACAAACATGGCAGCCACATTTTAGTTACTCTTGCAGAAATTAAAGATACGGGCGAGCACAAGGCTCGTGCAGAAAAAGCAGATGCACCAGTTAAATTAAATCAGAAACCAGTTGTTGATGAAGGTGTTAAGGTGGCAAAGAAAGACGAAAAAGCAGTTGCTGGTGAAACCGAATTGGACAAGGGAGCTAAGACCAATGACCCAAGATATACTGGCCGCAGTGGCCATGCCAAAGTTGAAGGCAGTACCAAGGGTTTTGTGGGTAAGATGTTTCAGCGCAAGAGCGGCTAATATTTTCGAGAATAACTAATACGATACTATGGGACAAAAAGTCAATCCAAAAATTTTCCGCATCGGCATAACCAGAACGTGGGATTCGAAGTGGTTTGCAACCGGCATGACCTATGTACGGAATCTTGAACAGGATACCAAAGTGCGTAAGCATTTGGTCAAAGAATTGAAAGAGGCCGGCGTTGATCGCGTTGAGATAGAACGTAATAATAAGAAAATTATTATTAATATTTTTACCGGCAAGCCAGGTTTGATTATCGGTCGCGGTGGTTCTGGCGCAGAAGATTTGAAAAAGAAATTACATCGGCTATATTTGAAGAACTATAAAATTGGCGATATTACCTTAAGTATAACTGAATTTGATCGACCAAATTTAAGCGCACAGATTGTAGCTCAGTCGATGATTTTAGAAATTGAAAAGCGTATGCCTTTCCGACGTGTGATGAAACAGGCAATCAACCGAGTCGAACGAGCTGGCGCGCTAGGAGTTAAAGTTGCAATCAAGGGTCGTTTAAACGGCGCAGAAATTGCTCGCGGTGAGGTATTAACTTCTGGCAAGATTCCACTTCATACCATGCGTGCTGATATAGATTATTCACGTGGAGTGGCTCGCACCACCTACGGAGCCATCGGCATTAAGGTTTGGATTTATAAGGGCGAAATATTTGAAGCAGCATCCGCTGCCAAAGGCGGAATTTTAAAAGCCCACCCTAAAAAATAGTAAAACAGTACACGAGATATGTTAATGCCAAAGAAAACTAAATGGCGCAAATCGCATAAGGGCAGTCGGGGTGGCAAAGCCACACGTATGATTGCCGTCAGTTTCGGTGAATACGGTTTGCAGAGTTTGGAAAATTGCTGGGTAACCGCCCGTCAGATTGAAGCTACTCGTCGCGTATTAACCAGATATTTACGCAAGACCGGTAAATTATGGATTCGCGTATTTCCACATAAGCCTGTTACCCAAAAAAGTGGTGAAGTACCAATGGGTAAAGGTAAGGGTTCGGTTGATCATTACGTTGCAGTAGTTAAGCCTGGCATGATCTTGTTTGAAATGGAAGGTATCCCTATTGAGGTCGCTCGTGAAGCAATTGTCTTAGCTGGACATAAATTGCCAATCAAAACTAAATTTGTAACCAAACAGTAGTCATATGGAATGGAAAGAAATAACAACTAAATCGACTTCTGACTTGCATCGCCTTTTGGCTGAGACCAGAGATCATCTACGCGATTTGCGTTTTAAAGACGCAGCCAAGCAGTTGAAATCCGTCCGACAGATTCGCGACACGAAAAAAACGATCGCTCAGATTTTAACCAAGCTTCATGTGATCAATACGACCGAAGCGCCAGTTGAAAAACAACAATAATATTATTTTATGAAGAAGCAAGCAACCACAACTGAGACAGTTAAACCAGCCGTTATCCAACGCACCTTTACCGGTGTGGTAACGAGCAGCAAGATGGATAAGACCATTGTGGTTAAAGTTGACCGTATTGCTATCCATCCAAAATATCAGAAACGGTACACGGTTTCACAAAAATACAAAGTCCACGATGAACAAAATAAATATAAAGAAGGCGCTCAGGTGAATTTCGTCGAATGTCGTCCATTGTCACGGGACAAGCGCTGGAGAGTTTTATAAGCTAACATCACGTAATTATATGATACAGGCAGGAACAAGATTAAAAGTAGCCGATAACAGCGGCGCCAAACGGGTGCAATGCATTAAGGTGCTTGGTGCAACCAAAAAACGCTATGCTCGCATTGGCGAAATTATTACGGTAGCCGTTAAAGAAGCTGCGCCTCATATGCCGATCAAAAAAGGTGATGTTGCTCAGGCAGTAATTGTCCGTGTTGCCAAAGAAATTCGTCGCAAGGACGGTAGTTATCTTCGCTTTGATGAAAATGCTTGTGTGATTATTGATAAGACCAAGCACGAACCGAAAGCCTCACGTGTTTTCGGACCAATCGCTCGTGAAGTGCGTCGCGCTGGTTTTGCCAAGATTGCCTCGCTTGCACCTGAAGTGCTTTAGTTTTAATAAATTGGGAAGTATATGAATATTAAGAAAAACGACCAAATCATGATCATTGCCGGTAAAGACAAAGGCAAGGCAGGCAAAGTATTGCAAGTCTTTCCTAAGGAAAGCCGTGCGAGCATCGAAGGATTAAATCTTTTGGTCAAACATTTGCGTCCACGTCGTGAAGGAGAGAAGGGACAACGAATTGAATTTCCCGCTCCGCTTAATCTTTCCAATCTAATGCTTGTTTGTCCTAAATGTGGTCGCGCCAGTCGAACCGGACAAAAAATTCAAGAAACCGCTGGCGGCAAAAAGCAATCCAAAGTTCGTTTTTGTAAAAAATGTAAGCAAGTAATCGACTAATTCTATGCCTCGACTTCACGAAAAATATAAAACAGAAATAGTGCCGAAGTTGAAAGAACAGCTGGGCATTACCAATACCTTAGCTACGCCACGTATGCTTAAAGTGGTTTTGAATGTTGGTGTTGGTCGTCATACGAAAGAACAAGCCTTTGTAGATAATGTAGAAAAGACCTTAACCAAGATTACCGGTCAGCGCCCAGTTAAGACCAAGGCAAAAAAATCCATCGCTTCGTTTAAAGTTCGAGAAGGTCAGATTATTGGAGTGAAGGTTACCCTACGCGGCAAACGGATGTATGATTTTATTGAAAAACTGGTTACCATATCTTTTCCTCGCATTCGCGACTTTCGCGGCATCTCCTCGAAGTTGGTCGATAAGCAGGGAAATATGACAATCGGCTTTAAAGAACATATTGCCTTTCCTGAAATCAAAGTTGATGAGATTGACAATGTCCACGGGCTAGAAATCTGTTTAGATTCCACCGCCCATGATCGCGAAACTGGTTTGGCACTATTTACCTTACTAGGATTTCCGTTTAAGCCGGAAGAAAAATAATACGTTTAAAAAGTTTATTTATGGCTACTAAAGCACAAATCGCAAAATCGAATCGGCAACCAAAGTACAGCACGAGAATCGTCCGCCGCTGTTGGCGTTGTGGTCGGAATCACGGCTATATGCGTGATTTTAATCTCTGCCGCATCTGCTTTCGCGAATTAGCCTCGAGCGGAGATCTGCCGGGCATAACTAAATCAAGCTGGTAAAGCCATAAACATTTTTCCATATTTGTTAAGAAGCAATATTATGATCGATCCTATCGCAGACATGCTTACTCGAATACGCAACGCTTCAGCCGTCGGCAAGCGCGAGGTGGTTTTGCCTATGAGCAAAATTAAACTCAGCATTGGCCAGATTCTTGAACGTGAGGGCTGGGTTGGCAAAGTCGAGGTCATTAAAGCAGGCGGTCAAAAAAACCAAGCCTCCCAATTTGATCAGTTGAAAATCGTGTTGAAATATTTACCGGACGGCAAACCAGCAATCAGTTTCTTGCAGCGGATCAGCAAGCCAAGCTTGCGCCGCTACGTCGGCAAGGACGAATTGCCTCGTGTGCTCAACAACATGGGCATTGCTATTCTAACCACACCAAGAGGGTTGATGACAAATAAAGAGGCCAGAAAGCATGGTTTGGGTGGTGAGGTTATCTGTGAAATTTACTAAGGAACTATAAGCTATCCGTATGTCTAGAATCGGAAAATTACCAATTATCTTGCCAGCTGGTACCCAAGTTTCCTTGGATAAGGACATGATTGTTGTTCGTGGTCCGAAGGGCGAGTTAAGTCAAAAAATTCATCCATATATCACGTTGGCTATATCAGAAAAAGAAGTTGTGATTACGGTAAGTTCCCCTGATATTAAAAAAGAACGAGCAATGTGGGGGCTGTATCGTAGCTTAGTTCAGAATATGGTAATCGGTGTAACCGAAGGCTATGAAAAAAAACTGGAAATCAATGGTGTCGGTTATCGCGCTGCCATTGTTGGCAATACCTTAACGTTGAATGTTGGGTATTCCCATCCTGTAGTTTTCGATTTGCCTGAGGGCATTACTGGACAGGTTACTGCCAATATCATAACCTTGGGTGGTATTAATAAATATATGGTTGGCGAAACTGCCGCCAATATCCGTCGCGTGCGTAAGCCAGAGCCATATAAAGGCAAAGGTATTAAATATATTGACGAAGTTATCCGTCGCAAGGCTGGCAAGACTGCCGCTAAATCTAAGTAATCACCTTTTTTAGAACTATATGAATAGCGCCAAAGTAAAATTAGCAAAACGTGATCGTCGCCGTGCCAAAATCAGGGCCAAGATTCACGGTTCAGCCGAACGGCCTCGTTTGAGTATTTTTCGCTCCAATCGTGGTATGTTTGCTCAATTGATTGATGATCAGGCGCATCAAACTTTAGTTAGCGCCCATAGCCGAGAAATTAAAGATGTTACTGGTAAAGTTTCGGTTAGTGGTGCATTAGGCAAGGTGTTAGCAGAAAAAGCAAAAGCGAAAAACATTACTAAAGCGGTTTTTGATCGAGGTGGATTTAAATATCATGGTCGCGTCCAGGCGTTGGCCGATGGTGCCCGCGAAGGCGGATTAGATTTTTAATACAGTTATTCACATTATTTTAGTATATGAGCGAAACCGAAAAACAAGTTAATGCCAAACCAGCAACCGGTGCTCCTGCTCGACCAGGTGGCCGTAGTAGCGCGGCGGGCAAGGGTGGTCGCAAACAAGCTCCACGCGGCAAACGAGACGAGCCAGTTGATGAATTTGAACAAAAAATCGTTGACCTAGCTCGTGTTACTCGTGTGATGGCTGGTGGAAAGAGAATGCGTTTCAGGGCTTGCGTTGCTGTTGGCAATCGTCAGGGCAAAGTTGGTATCGGTTTGGCTAAAGGGTTGGATGTTACTGCTGCAATTTCCAAAGCTGCCACACAGGCTAAAAAAGCAATGGTTGATGTACCAATTGTGAACGACACCATTCCTCATCAGATTAAATTCAAGAGTGGTGCAGCTGAAGTATTGTTTAAGCCAGCTGCTCGTGGCCGTGGTATTATTGCCGGTGGAGCAGTGCGTATGGTTTTGGAATTAGCCGGTATTAAAAATATTACCAGCAAGACGTTGGGCACCAATAATAAGGTAAATAACGCTAAGTGTGTTATTGAGGCTTTGGCTAGCTTGAAACGTCCGGTAAAAAAGGTTAGAATGGAGAGTGTAAAGACCGAGGCTCCAGTAATTGAAAACGCCTAAACGGGTATTAATTTATAATCGTTATGTTATCACTAAATAGTTTAAGACCAGCTAAGGGCTCGATTAAAAATCGCAAACGTGTCGGTCGCGGTAACGCCTCTGGCCACGGTACCTATGCTACTCGCGGTTTGAAAGGTCAAAAATCCCGTTCCGGTGTTAGCGGTTTGAAGCGCTTGGGTATGCGTCCCATGCTTTTGAGCTTGCCAAAGAAGCGTGGTTTTACCTCGTTGCAAGCCAAGGCTCAGGTGGTCAATTTGCGCCAGCTTAACGGCAAATTTAAAGACGGTGCAACCATCTCACCAAAATCATTGGCCCATAAAGGCTTAGTTGAAGATGCCAGCAAGACTATTAAATTGCTCGGCCAAGGTGAATTGAAATTGAATAATTTGAGCATAGTTAAGATTGACGTTAGCGAAAGCGCAAAGGCCCAAATTGAAAAATTAGGCGGCAAAATTAGCGCATAAATTTCCCATATCCCATGATGGAAAAATTAGCCCAAATCTGGAAAGCCAAAGACCTGCGCCAAAGCATTATATATGTTTTGGCCATGTTGGTTATTTTTCGTATTGTCGCTCACATTCCAATTCCCGGTGTAAATGTCTCCGAGCTTGGTTCTTTTTTGAAAGACAACCAAGTGCTTGGTCTATTGAATCTTTTTTCCGGTGGCGGCATTGAAACGTTTTCTATCGTCATGATGAGCGTTGGTCCATACATTACTGCTTCAATTATTTTTCAATTGTTAGGTATGATTGTGCCTGCGCTTGAAGAAATGAACAAAGAAGAATCTGGACGTCAGAAAATTAACATGTGGACTCGTTGGCTAACCGTACCGATGGCCATGTTGCAATCCTATGGCATGATCACAATCTTACAGCGCACTGGTCGTGGGATTATTACATCTATCACCCCTTTCGACATGATTTTAATGATCATCTCCATTACGGCAGGTACCGTCTTTGTGATGTGGCTTGGAGAATTGATTAGCGAGAAAAAAATCGGCAATGGCATTTCCTTGTTGATCTTTGCCGGTATCGTGGCACGTATTCCAAATACCATTCAATCAGTTATCTTATCTTATGATCCGTCAAAATTACAGATGATTATTGGTTTTTCTTTAATTGCTATTATCACTATTGTGGCAGTAGTAATTATTTCCGAGGGTCAACGCAATGTCCCGGTACAATATGCTAAACAAATACGGGGTAATCGAATGTATGGCGGTTCCAATAGTCATTTGCCATTACGGGTTAATATGGCTGGTGTGATTCCAATCATCTTTGCAGTTTCCGTTGCCATGTTTCCTCCATTGATTGCCCAATTCTTTTTGAACGCCAAAAGTGCAGCCTTGGTTAAGGCAGCCACTTGGGTGGTTGATTTATTCCAAAACAATCAATTATTTTACGGGGTGCTCTATTTCGTCTTAGTCTTTGCCTTTACCTTTTTCTACACCGAAGTTGTTTTTCATCCCGCTCAGATTGCAGAAAACTTGCAAAAGCAGGGTGGTTTTATTCCTGGCATCCGACCAGGTCGTCATACCGCTGAATATTTAGCCTATACTACCTATAAAATTATGCTAGCTGGCGCCTTATTTTTAAGTCTTATTGCCATCTTGCCTTTGATTTTAAAGTATTTTACCGGTAATCAATCCTTAGCTATTGGCGGTACTAGTTTATTAATCGTGGTTTCGGTGGTGATTGAAACGGTTAAGCAGATTGAATCCCAGCTAACCATGCGCCAATACGACGGCTTGTAAATAAAGATATCATTTGAGATAATAAAAGCCGCTTGACAGCGGTTTTTGTATTATGAGCGAATAGTGATATAATAAAGCATAGTTAAAATATTATATGGCCCTACAAACAATATCATCAGGGAGTAATTCTGGAGGGATTGGTCGTAATCGGGTAACGCCGATCGGGCGAATGAGCACTGAAAAATTACGCAAAAACACTGAGATAATAAGAAGTGCGCCTTGGAAGGTGAAGCATTATAGAGAAATCGCTGGTAATATTAAGCAGGGTATTGAAAAAGCGCGGGAATTATTTAAACAAGGCAAGCATTCAGAGGCGGAAAAGGTCCATAACGAAAAAATTCAGAAAGCGATTAAGGCAAAACATTTTAGCATTACCGATAAGTTTATCAGTGATGTAATTGTCGAACAAAGCGGATATAACTCTTCGCGAATTAAATTAAAAAAAGATTTACATAATCTCGGCTTAAAAAAAACAGAACATGCCAATATAATTATAGGTATTGCCGAGAACGATGCTAAAAAAATTTATACTCCAGAAGAATTACATAAGTTTAACCGTGTAAACGAACGAAGTCGGAACGACAGAATTAAAAGCGGTCAAGAAGTTGCCAGAGAGCTCGATAAGTCTTATAAAGGGCAAATCTCGGTTATGTCATCACATGGTGCAACTGGTGTTACGGAAAGTCAATTACAACAGCAAGCTACTGGGTTAAGTTCCGCGCCGACAGGAGTGGCGGAAGTAGGTACTACCATAATGCCAACCGCAGAAAAGCCGATAGAAGATAGCACGTCCCCAAAAAGCCCTATTGCACCGTTTTCATTATAGTTAATAATTTTTTCTTTATGCCAAACTATTATATTTTTTTTGGTGCGCCTGGCTCTGGTAAAGGCACTCAGGTGGTGCAATTGGCCGAACGATTGTTGTTGCCAGTAATTTCAACGGGCGATTTATTGCGGCAAGAAACTGAAGCAGGTAGTGATTTAGGTAAACGTGTACAAGCGGTGATGGCCTCCGGTCAGCTGGTGGATGATCAGACCGTGGCAGAATTGGTGCGTAATCGATTACTTTTACCTGACGCTGTCAGTGGGGCGATTTTTGATGGATACCCCCGACGCTTAAGTCAGCAGGAGTATCTTTTGGCTATTATTTCGCCGTTGGTCGGTACAGGTAAAATCGTGCCGATATTAATTGATGTTAGCGACACAGAAGTGGAATCACGATTAAGTGGACGTCGAGCCTGCTTGTGTGGTGCAACGTATCATCTGAAGTATAAAGTGCCACAACAAGAAAATATTTGTGATATCTGTGGTCAAACGTTGTTTCAACGAGAAGATGATAAGCCAGAGGTAATTAATGAACGTTTACAGGTGTATCATGAGCAAGTCGAGCCAGTTTTGACCTATTGGCGAGATCAGAATAAGTTAATAACGATAAATGGTGAACAGCCGATTGATTCCGTTACCAGGGAGTTGTTTGGCAAAATTGAACAATAAATTATTTTTATGATTCGCATAAAAAGTAATAATGAAATTGCACTATTACGAGAAGGTGGCAAACGCCTCGCCTCGGTATTACGAACGGTAGCCGCAAAAGTGGCTGATGGTGCTGGTACAGTTGATTTAGAAAATTTAGCTTGTGCGTTAATCGAGCAAGCAGGTGGACGACCTTCATTTAAGCTCTATCGCCCCTCATCCGATAGCCAGCCCTTTCCAACTGCGCTGTGCATCTCAATTAATAATCAAGTGGTGCATGGACCGGCTACGCCTAATCGGATAATCAAGAACGGTGATATCGTTAGTATTGATGTGGGCATGGAATATCCGGCTAAAAATGGCTTATTTACCGACATGGCCACCACGGTTGCGGTGGGTAAAGTGAGTAAAGAGGCACGCACACTGATAAAAGTAACGCAAAAATCTTTGGAATTAATGATTAAAAAAGTGCGAGCAGACGTCACCCTGTTTGATTTGGGTAAAACAGTCGAAGATTACGTCGAAAGCTATGGTTTTGCGGTGGTGCGCGATTTGGTTGGTCATGGAGTGGGTTACGGGGTGCATGAAGAACCGCAAATTCCCAACTTTGCTCAAGCGAGCAGTAAACAAATTATATTAAAGCCAGGCATGGTAATTGCCTTAGAACCGATGGTAAATTTGGGTAGCTTTCGCATAGTCACCGATCGTGATGGATTTACGATTCGTACAGCCGACAATAGTTTAAGTGCCCATTTTGAGCATACTATTGCCGTGACTGAACATGGGTATATTATATTAACCGCATAATTTTGTGAAGCAATACTTAGGTATCGACTATGGCACGAAACGTATCGGTTTGGCCTTGGGGGATGATTTAACCAAGGTGGTAACGCCTTTTGGCGTGGTTTCATCGATTGCGGACATCGTTGATGTGCTCGAACGCGAGCCAGTCGATCAAATTGTGGTTGGGTTGCCTAAATCAATGCACGGCGAATCTGGTGCTATGCAAGCTCAAGTTGAGCAATTTGTGTGTGAGCTTGGTTTGGCCACTGGCGTGCCAATTGATGTCATTGACGAGCGGCTTTCTAGTAAGGCAGGTGATGCTTTGGGCAAGACCAAGGATAGTGTTCAAAAAAAAATGCGCCAGGCCAAGGCTTCGCGCGACGCCATTGCAGCGATGCTAATTTTACAAAGTTATTTAGATCGACAGTCCTATGGAGGAAACGTATAATATTGATGCGATAATAACCAGACGATTACCGTTTCGAGAGCATGATCTACAACTTACCGTCTATAGCGCAGAGCGAGGCAGGCAGGTATTAGTCGCTCGTGGGGCGCGCAAGTTTCAATCCAAGATAGCAGCTCATGTCGAACCGTTTAACCGAATCCAGGGCTTAGTAGTTCGAGGCAAGGGCTTTGATTATTTGGGCAGTGCGATTAGTCTTAGTGGTCGTGCTCAATTAAAAAACGACATTGATCGGCTTTTTTTAGTCGGCGAGGCGGTGCGTTTATTTAATCAGGTGGTTACCGAAGCGGAAACAGAAGTGGTTTTGTTTGAACTTTTGGATCAGTATCTACAGCTAAACAGTTATGAAACCTTAATCGCGCCAGACTTGCTTTTTTCTGTTTTTTTAGGTAAGTTATTGTTTCACCTTGGGTATGCGACAGAATTGTATTCTTGTACTCAATGTCAAAAGCCGTTAACATCAAGTGATAATAAAATAATATCCAGTCGTCGCGGTGTTGTGTGTAATGTGTGCCAACCGGTTAAAACCAGTTTAAGCATCAGCGATACCTGTATTAAGTTGTGGCGTTTGGTTATTACCCAAGAGTTTAGCTATTTTAAAAATATTATTACCGAACAATCGGTAATTGACGAACTTTGTAGCACCATTCGGGCGGCGTATCACTACCTATGAGGAGGCAGTCATGAACAAAACTCAAAATGTATCTGGGCCAACTTTTCGGGCTGAATCAAGACAACCCGACGTAAAAGGAGAAAAGATCGATGGTAAATAACACACAAGCAGTTCAACCAGGAGCAGGGCCACCGTATACGGTGTTTCATTCCGAAGGACAATCAATACCTTTTATGATATTTTCGGTAGCCAAAGGTTGGGCCGATTGTGTCGACAATCCACAGATTTTTGATTGTAAAAAGGTCTTGGTTTATCCGCTATCCGTAGCCAGAAAATAATGGCACCAAACGAAGCCGGCTCACCTAGAGCCGGCTTGATTCTTGACTAAACGATATTATCGGGGTAAGATATATTTGCTTGACAAAAAAATAAACAAAAATCGCTTGTTAATGTTTAATATTAGCAAAATATTTCGGCAAACACCGAAAGAGATGCGGGAAGAAAGTCTGGTTAGGGTGGTATAAGTCCACCCAAGGCGGACAAGTAGAACCCGACGTTGGCTCACGTTACGAGCAATAAAGAGTGTCCGCCCAAGGCGGAAACTAAGGTGGTACCACGGAGACAACTCTTCGTCCTTAGATACGATTTTTTCGTATTTAGAGATGAGGAGTTTTTTTATTTATACTAAAAAATAATATGTTACGAACACACACTTGCGGCGAACTCGGCCGTGAACAAATTGGCGAAACCGTTACGATCACCGGTTGGGTGCATCGACGTCGAGATCATGGCGGCATTATCTTTATTGATCTGCGTGACCGCTATGGCATTACGCAAATCAAGTTTGACAACTCGACTGATGCAGACAAATTACGTAGTGAGTGGGTGATTAAAGTTGTGGGCAAAGTGGCTGCTCGCCCAAATGAGATGGTTAATGAAAAATTAGCCACCGGCGCAATTGAAGTCGAGTGCGTAGAACTGACCATTCTTTCTGAGGCCAAACCTTTACCTTTTGAGATTAGTGATGAAAAAACTGGCGAAACCGGTGAAGCGATTCGTTTGAAATATCGTTTTTTAGATTTGCGACGGAAAAAAATTCAAGATATGTTAGCCACCAAAGCGAGGTTTTTTGCGCATATCCGAAAATATTTCAATGATCGTGATTTTATCGATGTGCAAACACCGATTTTGGCTAACTCTTCACCGGAAGGTGCTCGTGATTTTTTAGTGCCGTCACGTTTATATCCGGGCAAGTTTTATGCCTTACCACAAGCGCCCCAGCAGTTCAAACAATTGCTGATGGTTGGTGGCCTCGATCGATATTTCCAGATTGCGCCATGCTTCCGCGATGAAGATCCGCGCATGGATCGCGCTTATGGTGAATTTTATCAGTTGGATATGGAAATGAGTTTTGTTGAGCAAGAAGATATTTTTGCCATTATGGAACCATTGATGTTGGAATTGAACGAATCATTTAGCACAAAAGAAGTTATTGGATTGGAGGCCGACGGACGGTTTAAGCAACTTTCATGGAAAGAGGCTATGAATAAATACGGGATTGATAAACCAGACTTGCGTTTTGATCTCGAAATCAAACCCGTAACAGAATTAGTTATAGACTGTGGCTTTTCAGTTTTCACTGAAGCAATTAAAAATGGCGGCGTGGTGCATGCCTTAAAAATTGACGGTGGTGCAAAATTTAGTCGTAAAGAGATTGACGAGCTAACTGAAATCGCCCGAAAAAAAGGCGCCAAAGGTTTAGCGTATATTTCTTTAAAAGAAGGTGAGATCAGTTCGCCGATAATTAAATTTTTGGGCGACGAGTTAACCAAGGAAATAATTACATCTGTTGAAGCCAAAGATGGTGACATTATTTTCTTTGCCGCCGATATCTGGCGCACGGTCTGCGATGTTTTGGGTGCGGTTCGAAATGAATGCGCAACAAGACTGGGTTTAAAAGACAACACTAAGGCAGCGTGGTGTTGGGTTAAAGATTTTCCAATGTATGATATTTCTGAAATCGAAGAGGGCAGGGTGGATTTTGGGCACAACCCATTCTCTATGCCACAAGGTGGTATGCAGGCTTTAATGGAGCAACATCCAATGGAGATTTTAGCCTATCAATACGATATGATTTTAAATGGGTTTGAGGTTTCCAGTGGAGCGATTAGAAATCACGACCCAAAAATTATGTATAAGGCTTTTGAAATCGCTGGCTATACCAAAGAAGAAGTTGACACTCGGTTTGGTGGCATGATCAAGGCCTTCCAGTTTGGCGCACCACCACATGGTGGCAACGCACCAGGCGTTGATCGTATTTTGATGGTGTTAAATGATTGGGACTCGATTCGCGATATGTACGCCTTTCCGAAAGATGGTCAGGGTCGTGATGTGATGATGGACAGCCCCAGCGAAGTGGGTGAGCGACAGCTTAAAGAATTGTACATCAAAACAAACTTACCGCCCAAGGCAGATAAGAAAATTGATTAAAAGTGGGTAGAAAATAGGTTTTGGCCGGAAAGAGGGGCCCTGTGCGGAAGCATAGGGCCCCGTGGGTTTTTGTGGAGGAAGCCTCACAGTTTAAGCGAGTGTGGCCATCTCCGATGTTTAGCTTTTTGCAGTGTGTCTGTCGAAGTTTCCTGTATTAGCGCGTCATTGTCGGCACGCGGGTTTACAGGAAAATTTTGCATTTCAACAGCTACTACAGGTTTTTCCGGCTCTAAGGTGGGAGGGGTGGATAAGACTCGCTTTTTAGAAAAGCAAGGTCCTAGCAATTTTTTCATGAGTGGCCTCCTTGGAGTGGTGTGATAAATTTTATAAAATATAGCACAAAGTTGATATTTTGTCTATAGTAGTAGTAATTAGGAGGAATAAATAATACTTTTTTAGCTAAAATTAAACAAAAAGTAATGTTTACATTTTGAATAATTCTGTTAAAATTAATAGACACAGATAATTAATATCTGTTGAAAAATAACTTATCAACACTCATATGGAACCTCTAAAAACTCAAGGTAGTCACACGGCTAAATTTGCCTTTTACTACCTACTTTCACTGGTAACGTTACTCTTTACCGCCTTGTCAGTAGGCATGGTTTGGTTTGCGGTAATTGATTTAAAAGTAGCCGACACCTTGGCCATGGGCACAGATTCAGGTTCGCTCAGGTTTGCTTTATCGGCTCTACTGATTGCAGCGCCAATTTATTTTTGGATGGCGCGATCAATTGCCGTAAGTCTTAGAAAAGGTGAGTTAGACCATAACGCACCCATCCGACGTTGGTTAACCTATTTAATTTTGTTTATCGCCAGTGTGGTGGTTATCGGTTGGTTGATCGGCGTATTTAACACTTATTTTAATGGTGAATTAACAAAACGGTTTTCGCTAAAGACGTTAACCGCATTACTCATTTCTGGAGTAGTGTTTAGTTATTATTTTTTTGACATCCAAGAGCTTTGGCGCGCTAAAGAAAAAATAGTTCGTAACGGCTATCTGTATGGGTCGGTTGCGGTTGTAATTCTTAGTTTGGTGTTTGGCTTTATGTTTATGGAGTCACCACGTCTCGCCAGGGAACGTCGTCAAGATGAACAGTTGCTCGCTCAATTTGATCAGATTGACGGAGCAATTAATAGCTACTTTGCGGAAAACCAAAAGCTTCCAGCAAGCCTTAAACTTTTAGTAGACGAAAAAAGAATTATTGATACCAAGATATTAACCAATCCAAATAAAGCAGATGAGCAGCTTGGTTATAAGCCGGGTAAAGATAAAATTTATGAACTTTGTGCTACCTTTGTAGCTAAGAGTCCAGACAATACATCTTATACATATTATCTTAGCCAACGTTGGCCGCATGAAGCTGGCTATCAATGTGTTAGTCAACGGCTGACCGCAATTATAGCTCCAGATACCAAACCAATAATTGCGCCAGTAGTTAAATAATTTTGCACCATTTTGATAAATTTGGTATAATAATAAAAATTATTTACCACTTCATTTATGGCTACTGCTAAAAAAGGCACAGTACAATCAAAAAATTCAACTGATTTTGATCCTTTACGACAATCAAACCCAGAGCAGTATCGTGATGCAGAAGGAGTTAGTCTGGGTAAACTACGTTTTGGATTGTGGTATGTTAAAAATACTCCTCTCATACGGCGCTTTGGTGTTGGTATCTTGTTTTTCGTTTCATTTAGTTTAGCCATTTATGGCATTGGTGGCATATTTTATTATTGGGGTTTTAATTATGCCAAGGATCAGCAATTAATCAAGGATGAGTTAGCAAGTTCAATTAATCATGATTATATTGTTTTAAGTGGGCCAAAAGAATCAATCTTTGGACCGCCTCAGGTATTCAATCCGCAAGAAGGAAAATACGATTTTGCATCCGAGATTAAAAATGAAAATGAGCGGTTTTACGCAATGGTAAATTACCACTTCGTGTTCTTAGGTGGTATGACTTCAGCACGATCCACCATGATTCTGCCAGGTGAAAAAAAACATTTATTCGCGCTAGGCGAGACGCTTGATTCCGCCCCTGTTGGCGCTAAACTTGTCATTAATAGCGTTAATTGGCAGCGCATGCAACGTCATCAAATTCCAGATTGGCCAGCGCTTCGCCAACAATTATTAAATATTGAGATTACCGCACCAACCTTTGTGCCAGCTAGTGGTACGGGTTTGTCTGATCAAGCAAATATTTCTCAGGTCTCGTTTACTCTTGCTAATAAGACAGTGTATAATTATCTCAAAGCAGATTTTCAAGTATTACTTTATGGCGGAGGTAATTTAATGGGGGTATATGATTATCCTGCCGGCCCATTATTGTCGGGTGAGACACGAAAAATTAATTTTAATTTAGCTGGTAATTACGGGTCAGTTTCCCAAGTAGTAGTGGTGCCTGATATAGATGTTATGAATGCAGGCAATTTCCTCAAAGTTAATAGCAATGAAACCTTTACTTCAAATCCGGCTTTATTGCCGTATGATTTCCAAAATTAGTTTGACTCTATGTGGCGTAGACTAATCGAATACGCCAAGCACATGGATTGGATTATGCTAGCGGCAGTATTTTTACTGCTCGCTTTTGGTTTGGTGGAAATTTACAGTGTTTCTTTGGGTCGTGGCGAATCTGATATTGCCATGTTTAAAAAACAGTTAGCCATGATTTTGATAGGACTTGGTTTAATGTTCTTTATCGCCTTTAATGATTATCATTGGCTCAGAAGCTTTGGTAATTATTTTTATATTCTGGCGATTATTTCTTTAGTATTGGTTTTGTTTTTTGGCAGAACGATCAATGGCACTAAGGGCTGGTTTTATATTGGCGGTTTTGGCGGTCAACCAGTCGAATTTGTTAAGTTTGCCTTGATTTTGTTTTTAGCGCGTTATTTTTCCGCAGTCAGTTTTCGCGCCTCCACCATTAAACATTTAATCGTTACCGGTCTATCGACGTTGTTTTTATTTTTCTTGGTCATGCGCCAGCCAGATTTTGGGTCGGCCATGTTATTGTTTGTTTTATGGGTCATTATCATTTTATCGGCAGGTTTATCTAAAAAATACATTTTTGTTCTGGTTGGAATTATGGCAATTTTATTTGTTGGGGCCTGGGGGTTTTATTTTAAAGATTATCAAAAACAGCGAGTGCTAACTTTTTTTAATCCATCATTTGACCCTCTGGACCAAGGCTATAATGTGGCTCAGGCTATCATCGCTGTTGGTTCTGGTGGATTAACTGGTCGGGGTGTCGGCTTTGGCTCGCAATCGCAACTCAAATTTTTACCGGAAAGTCAGACGGATTTCATTTTTGCCGTGGTAGCTGAAGAATTGGGCTTTTTGGGGGTGGGGTTAGTATTTCTTTTTTTCGCCGTCTTTTTCTATCGGTGTATTGCCAGCTTAAAACAGGCCAACAATGATTTTGCTACCCTGTATATATTAGGTGTCATTGGCTTGATATTTGTTGAAATGTTCGTTAATATTGGTATGAATATTGGCATTTTGCCCGTGGTCGGTATTGCCTTGCCATTTATCAGCTATGGCGGTAGTGCAGCGGTTATAAACCTCATAATGGTCGGGGTCTTGCAAAGTATTATTATTCGTTCTAGAATGAGTTATTAAAATATTAATTGTTAAATATTCGTTATGAAAGAAACTTTTAGCTTAACTGCCCAAAAAAGAGATGTAAAAATTGAACGTCCACGACAATTACGTCGCGATGGCCAGGTACCAGCCGTGGTTTATGGTCTAGAATTTGCCAGCCAGTCGATCAAACTTGTCGCCTCAGATTTAGACAAAGTTATTTATAAGGCAGGCGAAACTCACTTGGTAGAGCTTGCGATCGAAGGCACTGCGCCAGTCAAGGTTTTAATCTATGACGTGGCTCGTGATTTGGTTAAAAACAAGTTAATTCATGTTGATTTTCTCAAGGTAGACATGAAAGAGAAAATTACTATTGAAATCCCACTACATTTTATTGGTGAGGCTAAAGTGGTCAAAGACTTTGGTGCCGTATTGTCTCGGGCTCATGACCATTTAGAGGTCGAATGTTTACCCGATGCCTTGGTTGATTTTATCGAAGTTGATGTTTCTGTGTTAGCCGAGATGGGTGACCAGATTCACGTTCGTGATATTTCCTTGCCAACCGGCATGATTACAACTTTGGATGGCGATGATGTGTTGGTGAGTGTAATTGTACCAGAAACTCAGGAGGAGATTGTTCCAATTGAAGTCGCACCAGTTGTCGAGCCAGTCGCCGGCAAAGCGAAAGCGGAGTAATTTAGCAAAGCACAAATTTTTACAAAAAACGCCCGCCTTAGTGCGAGCGTTTTTTGATATGGCCGAGGCGGTTGTGGCCGCGAAGATCTTTAAGTAGAGTAAATGTAGAATCGGGAAATGATTGTTTAGCTAAAGTGGTGAAGCGCTGTTTTTGGCTCGGATCAATTTCGCAGAATAAGTCAAAGGCAGATAAATTAAGTGAGTTTATTTGTTTAAATAATTTCTGGTACAACACTAGCCCATGTTCACCACCATCCAGTGCCAGCCGTGGCTCATGTGCTATACTGGGCGAGGTATCAATCTGCAAACGGGTAAGGTAAGGCAAGTTGGCAATAAAAACAGGTACTGCTGTTTTATTATGTATGAAATCTTTAGTCTTGAGGGAGACTAATAAATTGTTTTTAATAAAAGTAATGTCAACTTGATGTAGCATGGCATTACGTTTCGCTACTGTCAGGGCGTTACTGGAAATATCAACGGCAGTTACTTTTGCATTAGGTAATAGTTTGGCCAATGTAATGGCAATACAGCCGGAGCCAGTACCAATATCAATAATAGTAAGCGGTTGATTTGTAATATGTGATAGTGCCAAAACTTGTTCGATAATTAATTCGGTTTCTGGACGAGGAATTAAAACGCTGGGCGTAACTTCAAAGTCTAAGCCATAAAATGCTTGTTGACCGACTAAATAAGCGATTGGCCAACCACGTTGGCGGTTAGTAATCAATTGTAAAAATGTACGTTCTGATTTTTTTGTAATAATTATTTCTGGGTGAGTGAGTATGTGCTCGCGAGTGCATGATAACACATGCACCAAAAGCAATTCGGCTTCAAAGCGGTTTAGCTTATTTTTAATGAGTTTTGCCCCAGAGTGTATTGCCTCGCCTATGGTCATGGGATTATTTGCTAGAGCGCAATTCTTTGAGGGTTTGCCTGAGGGCGGTAATGATCTCGGCTAATTCGCCATCCATAATGCGACTGATGGAATGCCACGAAGTATTGATGCGATGGTCAGTTACCCGATCTTGTGGGAAGTTGTAGGTACGGATTTTTTCGGAGCGATCACCAGTGCCGATTTGCGCTTTGCGCTCGGCTGCCTCCTTTTGTTGTTGATCGAAGCGGTATTTTTCATACAAGCGAGTGCGCAATACTTCGAGGGCCTTCACTTTATTTTGCTGTTGTGATTTTTGGTCTTGGCAGGTTACCACCAAACCAGTGGGGAGGTGGGTGATTCGAATGGCCGAGTTGGTGGTGTTCACTTTTTGTCCACCAGGTCCGGAGGCGGCGTAGGTATCGATGCGAATTTCTTCTGCTTTAATCTGTACATCAACTTCGGTGGCTTCCGGTAATACAGCCACCGTAGCGGCCGAGGTATGAATACGTCCGGCCTTCTCTGTTTCTGGTACACGTTGGACGCGATGCGTGCCAGATTCGAATTTTAAATTAGAATACACATTTTTACCGGCAATTTGAAACACAATTTCTTTATAGCCACCAAGTCCGGTCGCGTTGGAATCGAGCAGTTGTAATTTCCAGCCCATGCGTTCACAAAAGCGGGAATACATGCGAAACAGATCGGCAGCAAATAGGGAAGACTCATCGCCACCCGTACCGGCGCGAATTTCCATGATAATATTTTTTTTGTCATCCGGATCTTCAGGATGTAATTCGGTTTCAATTTGTTCATGCAAGTCTATCGCCTTGGCCTCAAGCTCTGGTAGTTCGGCATTGGCCATCTCTGCCAGCTCCGTATCTTCATTGCTGGCAATCATTTCTTTGTTTTGTTCGATGGCTCTGGTTATTTGCTCCCATTCAGAAATCAACCCAATCACTTCTTTCAGTTCGGCATGCTTTTGAGAAAGCGTGCGTAACTGATCCATGTCGCATGAGACCTCGGTGCTGGCTAGTGCTTGCTCCAATTCATTAAATTGTTGTTTGATGGTTTCGTACATATTGCAATAAAAAACGGTTATCTGGTTTTACGGGCGAATGATTCACCACTGCAAAACGAGATAACCGTTAGAATAGTTATTTGCTGGTTTTATCTGCCTTGGCTTTGGCCTTGGCAGCGCGTTTGACGGTCTTACCTTTGCGAGTTTCACTAACCGCTGCCTTAGCATCAGCTTTGGCACGGAATTTTTCAACGCGACGGGCAGGGTCAACCAACTTTTGTTTGCCGGTGTAGAATGGGTGGCAAGCCGAGCAAAGCTCAGTTTTGATTTCGGACAGGGTAGAGCCGGTCACGAAAGTGTTGCCACAGGCACAGGTAACCGTGGCTTCCGTGTGGTACTGTGGGTGGATGTCCTTTTTCATAAATATATTGCCTCGGTTGAGGCCTAGTAATAAAAAAACTTCTTTCCAAATGGTCAAAAGCCTTATTATAGTATTATATTATCGCCTCTCTGTCAAATATTGGCTAGGGAATTAACCCAATCACAGCTAAACCAATTGCTGAAATCAATAATTTAATTACTGAAAACCAAATCAAGTGCTTTTTCTTGATTTTTTTGGCTAATTTTAAATATTTTTTTACTTTTTCCATTAGGATGTTTAAAGGAATACTTTATATTATAGCATATATTATTTATATTGTCAATATTTACAAATTTTGATAAAGCTTTTAGTATATAGATAACTTTCCTTGTATTAAGCAAGGGATATAATTATAAACTCTCATGCTTTGCTGGTTTTCTTGTCCGGTTCGGAACCGGATTCCGCGAAGCAGAGGCTAAAAGAAAACACTATGGAAAATCTTCCATCATTAGAGGAGATGCTTAAGGCTGGTATGCATTTTGGGCATCGTACTTCAAAATGGCACCCTAAAATGGCGCCATACATTTTTAGTTCACGCAATGGCGTGCACATCTTGAATCTCACTAAGAGTAAGCAGTTGTTAAAGCAAGCTTTGGTGGTTCTTGAACAAGCAGCCAGCGAAGGCAAAACCATTTTATTGGTCGGCAGTAAGACTCAAGTTAAGACTGTTTTGAAAGAATCAGCCTTGGCTTGTAACATGCCTTATGTCAACGAAGGTTGGCTGGGTGGCACTATTACAAACTTTGCCATTATCCGCAAAGCGATTCGTAAGTATAAAGACTTGCTGGCTGAACGCGATGGTGGTAAGTTGGATAAGTACACCAAGAAAGAGCGTTTGCAAATCGATCGCGAAATTAACCGCCTAGACAAAAAGGTTGGTGGCTTGGTTAATCTAAACAAGGCGCCGGACATTATGTTTATCTGGGACATCAAAGAAGAAAAAACAGCTTTGGCTGAGGCAAAAAAATGCGGTATTACCGTGGTGGCAGTTTGTGACACCAATGTTAACCCACAAAATGTCGATTATGTCATTCCAGCTAACGACGATGCCAGTAAGACTATTAGCATGATTCTTGGCTTGATCAGCGTATCCATTAAACAGGGTGTGGAACATATCGGTCAAAAACCACAAAACAAATAAGTTAACTCACTAATTATTGCACCCCTATGGCAATATCTTTAGAGCTCATTAAAGCCCTGCGTGAGAAATCTGGCGCAGGCATGTCCGATTGTAAAAATGCTTTAGACGAGGCGGCTGGTGATATGGATAAGGCAATCGATATTTTACGCAAAAAGGGCATTGCGAAAGCGGCCAAGCGAAACGATCGTGAAACCGGTGAAGGTTTGATTAAGATAGCGATCAATGAAGAAAATAATGAAGGCTATATTTTTGAAATTAACGCCGAGACCGACTTTGTCGTTCGCAGCGAACAATTTCAGCAGTTTGCCAATGATTTAAACGTAGTAGTGGTGGCTGGTCGTCCAGAACACCTTGAGGCGTTTTTGAATTTACAGATGAACGATGGTATTTCGGTGCGCGAGGCACTGGAACGACTCAGTTCAATTGTGGGTGAAAAGCTAGAAATTAAACGGTATGCCATGATCACATCTGGTGGCACTGTGGCTGCTTATAGTCATGCGGGCGAGCAGATTGGCTCACTCGTAGCCATTGATTTGCCGATGCAGTCAGAGCTTGCTAAGGAAATTGCCATGCAGGTTGCTGCCAGTAATCCAAAATACATTTCAAGTGATGAAATTGAACCGGCTGAGTTAGCCAGAGAAAAAGATATTTATTTAGAACAGCTTCGCAAGGAGGGCAAACCGGAAGAAATGTTGGAAAAAATTGTTGGTGGCAAACTAAATAAATTTTTTGAAGATATTTGCTTATTGAATCAGGAGTTTATCAAAGATGACACGAAAAAAGTAAGCGATTTGCTTAAGGGGGCAAAGATAGAACAGTTTGTCCGTTACGCCTTGTAATTTTATTTACTAGTCCGATTTATCGGATCATCATATATGCGTCTTGCAAAAATTCGAATCATGCCGTGGGATAAATCGACCTATGCTGATCCTGCTGGTGTATCGATTAATACAGGTGAATGGGCAGTGGTAAAAACCGACCAAGGAGCTGAGCTGGGTCAGGTGCTTGGCTTTGAACAAGCCGAGACGGCTTTGCCGACCAACGCTGATGCCGAAGGGCAAAATGTGTTAGTACGCCGAGCGACTATAGAGGACTTGGAAAAAATTCCTGACGCGGAAAGGCGTCAGTCAGTTTTAGCTGAGTGCAGGCAGTTAGTCGCCAAACATAATTTAGCCATGAAGTTGATTGATGTTCATTTCTCCTTGGATGGCTCAAAGCTAACTATCGCTTTTATTGCCGATGGTCGAGTTGATTTTCGCGATTTAGTCAAAGACATGACCCGATCATTCAATCGTACTATTCGATTGCAGCAGATCGGTATTCGCGACGAAGCCCGGTTAATGGGTGATTGTGGTCACTGTGGCAAAACACTTTGTTGCCGCACTCATTTAAAAGATTTTGCTTCTATTACCTCAGAGATGGCCGAAGCGCAACAGTGCGAACATCGTGGCTCGGATCGTATCTCCGGAGCATGTGGACGTTTGATGTGTTGCCTGGCCTATGAATTGCCTGGCTACGTGGAAATGTCAAAAAGCATGCCCCAAATCGGATCGGTAATTGTACACGAAGGGGTAAAAGGCGAGGTATTATCTCATCATTATCTCAAAGGCACCGTGAGCGCCAAGTTTCCTGATGTTGACGGGCGAGGTGGCTATGCCATTATTGAAGTGCCAGTAGGGAAAGACAAAAAATAGCATAAGCTTATATCATGAAAAATAACGCCTCAGGGCGTTGTTTTTTATGGTAAAAAAGGGCATAATAAGAGCATAACGTTTTAATTATTATTTATGAAATTGGTTCGACCAGACGGCTACGAAAAAATGCTTCCAATCTTAATTGTTTTGGTGGTTTTATTAGCGGCAAGTAATTTGTTTACCATCTTTTGGTTAAAGCAAAGTTTGCAACCAAAGACGCAGACGCAAAATCAAAACTATAATGTTGTCGATAATAAAGACTTAGCCCAATATGATCGAGACAATGATGGCTTAACCGATGATAAAGAACTGTTGTACAAGACTAATCCATTATTAGCTGATACCGATGGTGATGGGTTTACGGATAAGCAGGAAATCGATTCAGGACACGATCCATTGGTTGCGGACGTAAAAATTGTGCCACCTGTCAATTCAACGAGTAGTGAATTGACCGTTGAGTGGGAAAAAACACCCGTAAAAGTAAGCGGTGAAGAGGTGTTTAAACCAGGTGAGATAGATGCTGCTATTGAAAAATTTAGTCTTGCGCAATATGTCGAATCCGATTGTGCTAAAGGGCAAAAAGCAGCTGAGTGCATTAAGATAATAAAAAATCTTAGAAATGATTTTGACAAGGGATTAGATATTGTTCGAGTTGGCAAGGTTGTGTCTGGCAAATATGTAGATAGCGATGTGTTGGTAATGAAATATTTTTCTTCACCATATGAAATGGGTACTGGTGTGAACGGCGCTAGGGTGATATCTGGTAAAAATTTACCTAAAAATATTATCCTTGAAGCGCAATCTGAGAAATTTGGATTAATTGGTGAAAATTTATTTGATCGTGATGCATCGTCGACAATAACAAACCTTGAGCCAGCTGAAAAAATCGCTATACCAAATTCAAAAATTAATTTAGTACGAATACAGAAAACATCCAATCTATTAAATCAATCACAAAATATTAGATTTTTGTCGGACCTCAGTAATGTTGAGTCGTTATTTAAATATGATGGTGATAAATATGTGTATAAATATATTCAATATCAAGGCGGATGTTTTCTAGTATTAGCTAATGATGGAACGGTTAGAGAATATTTCTTTGATGATCCAATTTTTGCTGGTTATAACAAAAAATTTGAACGTTATTATGAAGGAGAAGTGTTTCAATTGAATATTGCTGGAAAGTTAATTGAAAAACACTATATTGTTGCCAAAATGACTGGGTGCGGCCCGCAAGGTTGTTATAGCTATCCTGAATATATTAAAAGCAAGAATCAACTTGAAATAGTAGGTACATTTAGTAACGGAGATTCTATTTATGAGTTAAAAGATGAAAAAATCACAACGGATATAAATATTACTTCGGCAGAAACTAAACGAGTTAGCGTATTGAAAAATGCTTATGATTCGTATTTTCCCGGATATGATGAAAAAACGCAAAAACAAAAATCTAAAAAGTCATATGCAACATTTTTAGCAGATCACCCTTTAATTTATTGGCAGGATCCATTTGGTGGTTTTGTTGAATTAGTCAACGTGGACTACATGCAGATGGTGGAATGCGGTAAGCCAGTAATTTATTTATACCCAATTAAAACTACCACGGTTTCAGTAAAGGTCACACCAAATGGCGGTTTCTCTAAAACTGAACCTGAGTATGGTCAGGGCTGGAATGTGGTAGCCGAACCAAATGGTCAGTTGAAAAATATCGCAGACAACAAAGCCTATCCCTATTTATTTTGGGAGGGCAGGGGGTTGAATTATGTCCGTCCAACAGAAGGCTTTGTGGTGAAGAAAAATGAGGTTAATCAATTTTTGTCAGATAAACTCGCCTTGCTTGGCATGAACAAAAAAGAAATCGCGGATTTTAAGGAATTCTGGTTACCTCGCATGCAAGCTAAACCGTATTATTTTGTCTCATTTGTGCCCAAAGAGCAGTTTGATCAATTGGCACCGCTCAAAGTTGAGCCCAAACCAGACACGGTTATTCGCGTGTTTATGGATTATGAAGCCCTGGATGCGCCAATGAAAAATATTGAGCCTAAGTTGATTACCCCAGTCCGACGTGGTTTTACCGTTGTAGAATGGGGCGGCGCTTTGCGCTAGAACTATGCCTAAACAAATTAAAATTTTGTTAGTACTCATAAGCCTGCTTGCGGTTGCGCAAGCAGGCTTGTTGATTGCTGCCCAAGTAGAATCGGTTGATAAAAAAATGCCAGCTAGTGACTTATCAGCACTTGGAAAAATCGCAAGTAGCACAGAAAAAATTTTGCCAACCAATAATAAATCAGATCGAGTGTATGGTGGTATCTTGCCGCATCACTTAATGGTAAAGGATTATATTGTCGCCTATCTGAACAATCTGCCCGATGTAGAATATGACACCGTAGTATTAATCGGCCCGAATCATTTCGAAAAGGGCGAGGCAATTATTTCTACCAAACGTAATTGGGAGACCGAAAATGGCACGCTCGAGTCGGCCAGTGGAACTATTGAAAAACTTGGCCTTAAAATTAACGACGCGCCATTTAAAAATGAGCATTCAATTGGTGGCTTAGTTAGTTTGATAAAAAAACGGTTGCCCAGTGCTAAAATTGTGCCGATTATTTTGCGACAGAATGCTAAGCAGTTAGATGTAATTAGGCTTGCAGATGCGCTCAAAAACAATGTTGATTCAGAGAAAACCTTGGTTTTGGCCAGCGTTGATTTTTCTCATTATCAGCCAGTGCCTGTGGCAAATTTTCACGATCAAGTGAGTCGTGCAGTGATTGAGCAATTTGATCTTGGCCGGTTAAAATCGATTGAAGTTGATTCGCCCAATTCGCTTTTAGCGGTGCTCACTTATTTGGAAAAAATTGGTGTTAAGAAAAGCGAGTTGAAATTTTCGACTAATTCCGGCGTCTTAGCACCAGCAACCGCAGACTACACCACCAGTCACAATTTTTATTATTTTTATCAAGGTAACGCTCAGACGCCCAAATTTTTTAGCGGATTATTTTTTGGCGATGCTATGTTAGATCGTAATGTTGGCACAAAAATATCTCGTATTGGCATGAGTAAATTATTAGCACCAATTGCGGGCGAGGAAAAACGATTTTTAATGGGTGCCGATGTGGTTAGTTTTAATCTAGAAGGGGCGGTTACGAACAAAGGAGCACATTATCCGCCAAGTAATACTAATGATTTTGCGTTTTCACCAGCTAACGTAATTGAGTTTAAAAAAATTGGCTTCAATTATGTAACTATTGCCAATAATCATCTATCCGACCAGGGGCAAAAAGGAATTGAAGAAACAAAAAATAATTTAACTTCAATTGGTTTACCATTTTCCGGTTGTGCCGATCGGCAGGTTGGCGATTGTAGTGTGATCAGTCAATCATATGGTACCACTAAAGTCGGTTTAATCGGTCTAAGCATGGTGTATGGTGATTTTGATCCCGATCAAGCGAAAAAAATAGTTCAGACGACAAAAAGTGCAAATGATTTAGTGGTGGTTAATATTCATTGGGGTAGTGAGTATACGCATCAATTTTCTAAAAAGCAGCAGAATATCGCCCATGCCTTGATTGACGCTGGCGCGGACGTAATTATCGGTCACCACCCTCATGTCGTTCAGGGTATCGAGATGTATAAAAACAAGCCGATTTTTTATTCCTTGGGTAATTTTATTTTTGATCAGTATTTTTCAGTAGATACTCAGGAGAGTTTGTCTGTTGGGTTGTTTTGGGATGGAGTTAAATGGACTTGTAATTTATTTCCTTTAAAGCAGTCTGGCAGTGTGCCAAGTTTGATGGCTGGGAAGCAAAAAACAAATTTTTTAACTAAACTTGCTGGTTGGTCAGTCGGTAGTGTTGAATTTAAGCAACAAATAACAAAAGGCGAGATAAAAAATGAGTAATATTTTAAGGATATTTAGTTTTGTGCTATAATTACGATAATTAATAATTTTTTAAGGTATACGTATGAACATCGCAATCAACGGCTTCGGTCGCATCGGTCGAGCCACGTTTAAGGCACTGTTGGAAAAAAAAGGCATCACAGTGGTTGCCATTAATGACTTAACCGATACTAAAACGTTGGCACATTTACTGAAGTATGATTCTTGCTATGGTACCTTTAACCACAAAGTGTCTGCAACAACTGACAGCGTGGTGGTTGATGGTCAGAAATATTGTGTTTATGCGGAAAAAGATCCGACTGCCTTGCCCTGGAAAGAATTAAAGGTTGATGTAGTCATTGAAAGCACTGGTCGTTTTACCAACAAAGAGGAGGCCGGCTTGCATCTTAAGGCGGGTGCGAAGAAAGTAGTTATTTCTGCACCAGGCAAGGGCGAGGGTCTAAAGACTATTGTTTTGGGGGTAAATGAAGATAAACTAACCAAAAATGATTCGGTTTTTTCCATGGCCTCTTGCACAACGAATTGTTTAGCGCCAGTAACAGCAGTTATTGAGCGTGAATTTGGTATTGTTAAGGCGATTATGACTACGATTCATTCTTATACTGCCGATCAGAATTTGGTGGATGGCCCACATAAAGATTTGCGTCGCGCTCGTGCCGCCGCGTTAAATATTGTACCAACTTCGACCGGTGCTGCCATTGCCGTGGCTGAAACTATTCCCAAGCTCAAAGGCAACTTTGATGGCGGGGCAATGCGAGTACCAACACCAACTGGCTCGTTATGCGATGTAGTGTATATTACCAAAAAGAAGGTAACTGTTGAGCAAGTTAACCAAGCTATTATGAAGGCAACCAAAGAACCCCGCCTAAAAGGTATCTTAACCGCGACCAATGAACCAATCGTGTCTTCCGATATTGTCGGTAATCCAGCCAGCTCCATTGTAGATTTGGAGCTAACCAAGGTACTCGGTGGCGACATGCTCAAAGTGGTGGCTTGGTACGATAACGAATGGGGTTATTCCTGTCGCTTAGCCGACCTTTGCGTCTTTATTGGTAAGAATAAATTAGTCTAATCGTATGGCAAAGGTGACCGTTGCAAATATAATGATAAAAAAGGTAATTACCACTACCCCTAACAATGGAGTGGTAGAGGTTGCCAGATTATTAGATAAAAAGAAAATTCATGGGATTCCAGTAATTAATGAGCTGAAAGAGGTGGTTGGCATAATAACTGAAACTGATTTTTATCTTAAAAATGAACTTGGCTTTCATATCCCTTCTTATATTGAGTTCATTAAAAATTCAGAGTTTGCTAAAGGTAAAAGTCAAAAACAGAGTCAAGAGTACAAGCAGCTTATTAATGCCAAGGTTAGTGATGTAATGACACCGAAGTGTTTTACGATTTCACCAGAAACCACGGTAGAGGAGTTAATCGCCATATTTAAAAAGAAAAAGTTGTACACGCTGCCGGTAGTTAATAATTCTAAAAAATTAGTTGGCATTGTTACCATTGCCGACATTATTAAATTAATCTAAAAATTATGGCGTTACCAAAACAAACACGTCCAATCGAGCAGATCGTGAAAAAAAACTATTCCTGGTGGAATACGAATTTTGTCACGGTAGAAAAAACTGAGGTTAAGACGTGGCAAGTTATTTTTGTCGTTGCCTTTATTTGTGGCATTGCTAGCGCCATGACCTGGATGATTTCAACAGGTAATAGCTCATCTTCAAGTGCGGCCTATCTACCACCAACTGGCACATCATCAGCAGCGCTATATTTAAATTACTCCGCCTCTAGTACGGTTGTTAATGGCAAAATTGCCATTAGTGGTATTTACACAAACTACAAGACACTCTCAGGTACTCGTGGAATTATGAATTTTTATCAAAATGACCTAGTTACCTTAATTCCAATGGCTAACCCTGGATATTATTTTGCAGGCTGGGGTGGCGATTGTGCATCTGCTAATGTTGGTACTTGCGGTAATAATCAAGACAAGGTTTGTGTGGTGCAAATGAATAGTGTGAAAAACGTAATCTCATATTTTAATCCAATAGTGCCTGTTTCAACCACCACGATATTAACAATAAATAATTCTTTGCCAGCCGCTGGAAGTATTTATATGAGAAATATTAAGGGCACGAGTATATTAAGTAGTGGTTCTTTTGCTCAACAATATGGCGATGTTGTCACTTTAACTGCCAGCACATACACCGGCTTTGCGTTTCAAGGGTGGTCCGGTGATTGTGCTTTAACAAGCAGCACGGTTTGTCAGGTCACTATGGCTGGAAATAAAACAGTAAAGGCAAACTTTACCACATCAACAATATCATCATTTGGATATGTAAATTTAGTGCCAACTTCATTGAATGGTGGTAGTGGGGTGTTTAATCTTTATAGTAAATTACAAAACAAGACGATTACCGCGTCGAGCGGGGTGATAACTTACAATGCAGGGGATACCATAACCTTAACACCGATGCCTTCGGTAGCCTCTCAAGTTTCTGCTTGGACCGGGGATGGTTATTATCCAACAACTAGCACCGCTTTTCGTAATATTACAATCAATGCAAATTATACGAGCAATGTTTTTGTGACTTTTAGAAGCGCAACAAGCACATCAACTACTACGGCAGGTTATACCGTAACATATAATGGCAATGGTAATACTGGCGGAACAGCTCCTATTGATAATAAAATTTATCTTTCTGGTTCGTATGCACAAGCTGCATATGCTGGAACAATGACTAAGACTGGTCATAATTTCTCTTGGAATACTAAGGCGGATGGTACTGGTGTGGTGATGGGTCAAGGCACTGTTTTTCAAATAGGGTCATCCAGTGTGGTTTTTTATGCAAATTGGAATCCGATAGCCTATAAATTAGCTGTTAATAAGTCGGGAGTAGGTGCAGGACGAGTTGCAACCAATCCTCTGTATATTGATTGCGGTTTAACATGTTCAAATAACTTTAATTACGGAACAAATTTAACATTAACTGCATATCCTGTTGGTAGCTCAACTTTTGCAGGTTGGTCTGGTGCGTGCACTGGTATAAATCCATCTTGCAATTTAACTATAGCAACAACTACGAATGTAATTGCTACTTTCAAATAAAGACTATATATGTTTAACTCTAAAACTTAAACTTATTTAGTTTGAGTTTTAGGCCTTGAACATGATAATAATGTATTAATAAATTTAAGTGTAATGCTTCGCAATAACTATGAATGTAATACTGGAAAAAATTGAAGCAGCAAAATTAATTGGCCGCGGTGGGGCTGGCTTTAGCGTGGCGAGTAAATGGCGCATGGTGGCAACTGCTACAGGTGAGAAAAAATACGTAGTGTGTAATTGTTCCGAGGGCGAACCAGGGGTAAAAAAGGATGGCTATATTATCGAACATTATGCGCAACAAATCATTAATGGCATGTACTTGGCAATCCAGTTTTTAGGCGCTGAAAAAGGTATTTTTTATCTTAACGAGGCATATTATAAACAGTATAAAAATATATTAGAGCAGGCAATTACTGCGTCGGGAGCCAAGATTGAATTGTTTGTTAAGAATCATGAGGCGGGCTATGTTGGTGGCGAGGAAACAACCGTGCTGAATGTTATCGAAGGCAACCGTGCTGAGCCCCGCTTGCGCCCACCGTATCCGCCAACCAGCGGCTTGTGGGGCTGCCCAACTTTGGTTAATAATGTTGAAACGTTTTATAACGTCAGCTTAGTAAATAGCGGCGAGTATAAAAATGAACGGTTTTATACCGTTATTGGTGATACTTTGCATGAAGGTGTGTATCAATTACCAGCTAATTTAACAGTGGAGCAGGTTCTAAAACAAACTGAGAATTGGCCGAAATATGAATTTTTTGTGCAAGTGGGTGGTGATGGTGCTGGTGAAGTGTGGTCTCAGAAACAATTGAAGCAACTAGCAACCGGCTCTGGCTCGATTCATGTCTATAGTTTGTCGAAGTATAAACCCATCGATTTAATGCTTGGTTGGGCAAATTTTTTCAAAGCCGAATCTTGTGGGCAGTGCGTACCGTGTCGTGAAGGCACGTATCGACTTGTTGAGGCGTTACATGAAGACAAACCGAATTGGCCTTTGATTGCTGATGTGTTATTTAGTTTAAGTGAGTCATCTTTTTGTGGCTTGGGTGTGGCTGCATCAATTCCAATTCGCACCTATGTCGCCAATGTCTTGGCCAGCTATCCAGAAAAATCAACCAACTTACCGATTGGGAGTAAAAAGGTTATTTGTTCAAACATTACTAACTAAAAATCATATGGAAACAAGTCAAAATGAAGGTTTGCCAAATGCTATACCACCATTAACGCCACTGGCGCCAACCCTTGAGTTGACCCCGATTTCGGATTTGCTTTCAAAATCATTTGAGATTTACTGGTCACGGTTTAAAAAATTTACCCAACTGGAATTGTTAGGCTTGTTGGCTTTTGTGCCAATTGGTGTTTTAGCAACATTGTACTTAGTTATAAGCTCCATATTACAAAAATCAGCCGCAATAACTATATCTTTTTTTGTTATTTCTTTTGTAACGGTAATTTTTTCTATTATTTTTGCCATTGTTACTCAAGTTGCAATGTATTTTTATTTAAATGATTTAAAAATAGATACAAAAATTAAAGATTTATTACTGCTGGCCAAATCAAGAGCATTTCATTTCTGGTCAACCTCGATATTGGTTGGCTTGGTGGTAATAGCTGGTTTTATTTTCTTAGTTGTGCCTGGAATAATTTTTGCTGTTGCGCTTTCGATGACGGCGTACGTTTATGTTTTTGAAGGCCTTCAGGATACTCAGGCATTGCAGCGAAGCAGGGAATTAGTGCGAGGATATTGGTGGCCGGTGGCGATTAGATTGTTGACCGCGTTACTTATTTCTTATGCAATACAAGTCCCTAGATATTTTTTAGGTGATGGGGTTGATGGAGCAATTTATTCCCTATTCGAAATAGTAGCAAGATTGATTTTTTATCCTTGGTTTATTGTGTATTCATTTTTGATTTATCGTGATTTATATAAGATTAAAGGGGCAAGCCAATCTGAAAATAAAAAAAGTAAATTCGGGATGGTGATTTTAGTAATTTTTTGTGCAATTTTTATTCTTGGCTTGTTCGCCTCATTCATGTTGGTTTCGCTAGATAGTGCACGTATGAAGTCGAGGGATGCAAAAAGAATCTCGGATATAAATCAAATAAGGGTTGCTCTGGGGATATATCGAAACGATAAAAATAAATATCCTGAGCAATTAACAGAGCTTAGTCAGTTCGGTCTAGATATAAGTAAAGATGTTGACCCAAAAACAAAAGCTTCGTATGAGTATATTTTGGATAAAGATGATTATAAGTTGTGTTTTAATTTAGAAGAAGCAAAAACAGTCGGCGTTAGAAACTACCAAAAAGGGAAAAATTGTATCAATAGTAAGAATGAAATAGATGTCAATAATTTTGATTCCGTTCAAGATAATCAATAATTCATGCCAAGCCAAAAAATTTCCATAAAACTTAATAATAAATTGATTGCCACAGAGCCAGGTCAAACGATTATGCAGATTGCCGCTGCCAATGGGGTGGAAATTCCCAGTTTGTGCGAACATCCGGATTTTCCGCACAAGGCCAATTGCCGGGTGTGTGTGGTGGAGGTGACCATGCCGAATAGTAATGGTAAAAGTCGTTTAATGACGTCTTGTTCAGTAGCGGCGGCCGAGGGCATGGTAATTGAAACCGACTCACCCAAAGTGCGTCGTGCCCGCAATACTAATTTAGAGATGATCTATGCAGAGCATATTGAGAAGTGTGCTACCTGCGTGTGGCGTTTAAATTGTAAACTCTTGCAATATGCAGCGAAGTATAAAATTTTGTTGACTACCTTTAAAGAGCGCAAAGTTGATCGGCCAACCTATAAATTCGCCAATGCCGTTGAGCTGGATGGTAGTCAGTGTATTGATTGTCGAAATTGTATCGAGGCCTGTTCTCGCATTCAGGGGATTAATTATCTCGAAGTCAAAGGCAAAGGCGTGAACCAAGAAGTTTGTCCCACCAGCGATAAAAATATTGAATGCATTTTGTGTGGCCAGTGTGCAGTGCATTGCCCGGTCAGTTCAGCACAGGAGCAATATCACTATCAAGAAGTAGAAAAAGTAATTGCGGATAAGAAAAAAATTACTGTGGTTCAGTTTGCCCCATCAATTCGGGTTTCAATTGGCGAGGAACTAGGCCTGGCTTATGGTGATATTGTGACCGAACAGATGACTGAGGCACTTAAACTACTTGGCTTTGATTATGTGTTTGATGTTAATTTTGCTGCTGATGTCACGACCATGGTGGAGGCCGGGGAGTTGATTGAGAGGATTACCGAAAAAAAGCCAATGCCGATGATTACCTCTTGCTGCCCAGCGTGGGTGCGATATGTTGAGTATTATCGACCAGATTTAATCCCACATCTCACCACCGCCCGTTCGCCGCAAATCCATCTTGGGGGCATTATTAAAACCTATTGGGCCGAGCAGGTTGGCGTGCGCCCCGAAGATATTGCCTTGGTTTCGATTATGCCGTGCACCGCTAAAAAGTATGAAGCCAGTCGGTCAGAACTTAAAATTAATGGCATGGATCCGGTTGATTATGTCTTAACCACCAGGGAATTGGCCTTTATGATTAAAAGTGCTAGTATTGATTTTACCAAACTTAAAGGCGTAAAAACTGATAATCCGCTAGGAGAATTTACCGGCGCAGCCGCGATATATGGTGGTTCGGGCGGGGTGATGGAGTCTGCCTTGCGGACAGCTCAGGCAGTAATTTGTGGCGCTGAAAGTAAGCTGTGCCATGATCGGTTAGAATTTTTAGATACGCGCGGTTTAGATGGCATTAAGGAAACAACAGTGGAAATGGGCCAAAAGAAATTAAAAGTCGCAGTCATTAATGGCATCGGTCATTTTAAAGAGTTTGAATCACGCTTAATGGAATACGATTATGTTGAAGTTATGGCCTGTCCGGGCGGTTGTATTGGCGGTGGTGGTGAGCCGATTCCAACTACGGCTGAAATACGCAAACAGCGCATGGAGGCCTTACAACGCATTGATCGGAATCAGCCCGTACGCGAGGCGCATAAAAATAAAGGTGTCAAAAAAGCACTCGACTGGCTTAAAACTCAAGGCAAGCTAGAGCATACGGTTTTGCATACCACATACGAGAAACGAAAAAAGTAATCTAAACTTATGACATACTATATTAACGATGATGAGCGAGAACAGTTAGTAGAGGATCAACAGCAACGTGAAGACGAACAAGAACCTGAAGAGGGTTTAGAACAGGAACAGGAAATTCCGCGCGTAGACACTTGGGCTGCAGCGCGGTTTATTACTTTAGCAGGGCTAGCCACCGGTTTGCCTTTTGTAATTCATTATCAGTTATTGTCTGGCCCAATCGTGAATGCGATTTTGATAATATTATTGTTTGTAGTTGGTATCCGCAGTGCCTTGTTGGTGGCCTTAATCCCTAGTTTAATGGCCTTGGCTGGAGGATTACTCCCCTTACCACTCGCGCCCGCTGTGCCCTTTATTATGATTAGTAATGTGTTATTTGTCTTAGTGATTGACTATTGTTACAAAAGAATGAAAGATCCGCAACAAGGCTATTGGACGGGCGTGATTGTTGGCGCTGGTGCCAAGTTTATCTTTTTATTTATATCAGTAAATTTAATCGTCCGCATTGCCGCCAATCAAGCATTGGCACCAAAAGTGGCTCAGATGATGAGCTGGCCCCAGTTTGCCACTGCTTTGGCCGGCGGGGTGATTGCCTGGGCGGTTTTACGTTGGTTAAAACGAATTTAATAATATGACACAATATCCTTACCCACGCATTGGTATTGGCGTGATGATTCAAAATGAACAAGGTGAGGTTTTGCTCGGTTTGCGTAAAAGTTCGCATGGGACTGGCGAATGGAGTTTTCCAGGCGGTCACCTAGAAATGGGTGAGACTATGTTTGAGTGCGCCAAGCGAGAAGTAGCAGAAGAAACCGGGTTGGTTGTTGATGACTTTGAATTAATTTCAGTTGCCGATGAATTGCGTTATTACGAATCCGATGGTAAACACTATGTTAATATCGGCATCAAGGCCAAATATGCCGGTGGCGAGCCGCAACCGCTCGAGCCGGATAAATGTGCCGAGTGGCAGTGGTTCAGTCTCGATGCCTTGCCAGAAAAACTGTTTCAAGGCACGGAATTGACGATTACTAATTTTAAACGAGGGAAAATATATGGATAAACCAGGAAAATTAGCAAAATTTATTGTCGTAATTTTAATTTTTGGATTTTGGCTCTCATTTATTAAAGGCTTTACTGAGCCATCGTATATTTGGGGTGCAGAAAATGCTGCATTTACGAGTCTTTTTACAATGTTAAATCTTATAATCTCCACTCCAATATTTGCTTGGGATGTATTTCGATACAACAAATGGAAAAGCATTTTAACTTCTTTTGATAGCTTTTTTTATTTTGCGGATATTATTACATTATTTGGTTTATTTATTAGTTTTTTGTTTTTAATCGGTATGTTAAATCAAAAAAACTTTTTATTTTTGTGCCAATCCAGTCAGTGTCATATTGAAGAAGCATTATACAAAAAAGACATAACCGCATGCGAATTACTTAAAGATGATAATTCAAAATTAAAATGTTTTTTAAATTTTTCTTACCAATGGGGTGAAAATGCAGATATGGCACCAAAAGATTTAAGACCGTGTCAGGAAATTAACAAATTAAATATCAAAGACAAAACTTACCATTACAACGAATGTGTTGTTAGAGTCGCAAAAATCACTGGCGAGATTAGCTTTTGTCAGCAATTGGATACCTCTTTGCGACCAACTTCAAACACCAAGGGTGTTACAAGTGTAATAGATGAATGTGAGATTGGTGTAAGAAATCAGTATCGTAAATAACTATATGAAGTACATACTAAAAATTTCTTTATCCTCTGCTATTGTTGTATTCGTTTCAATGCTCGAATCCAAAATATTCAAAATATTTTATGATATAATTTTTCCAGCACAAAAAATAAGTAATATCATTGTTGATATTCCGCTTAAACAAAATAATTCATTTGAAGCAGGAATGGTTTTTGTAGTTCCTTCAATATTTATAACTAATGAAATAAATTCATCTGGATGCCGAGGATCTCTTTTTGTTATCCCATCAGGTTTAAACTGATCATCAGGAACTTCTTTTAAAAAAATACTTTCATTTCCTATTAAATAACTCATTTCTCTAGAATTATCATCTACGTGTATTATTATCATTGTTGCATGGTTAGTTTCTTGTGGTGCTGCTGCTGCTGACATAATATATAAG
>JBAXJQ010000005.1:0-53963 GCA_037137775.1 Candidatus Falkowiibacteriota bacterium
TTTTGGCGCTTCGCGCCAATTATGTTGCATTAGATTCTAGACTGAAAGTAAGTTAATTATTTGAAATTATTTGAAATTCATCGTAGGCTCTAATTATGATTATCTTAGGCATTGAAACAAGTTGCGACGAAACCGCAGCCGCCGTGGTTGAAAAAACCTTAAGTGGCAATTTTGTCGTTCGTTCTAACATTATAAGTTCTCAAACAAAACTACACGCCGAATATGGCGGTGTCGTGCCAGAACTGGCCGCACGAGAACATCTCCAAAATATTCTACCTGTTATTACCCAGGCGCTCAGAGATGCCAAAATTTCCGACGTAAAAAAAATTTCTGCTATTGCCGTTTCTCAAGGACCTGGCTTAATCACTTCACTCATGTCCGGATTAGAAACCGCCAAAACATTGGCTTACGCCTGGCAATTACCGCTCATTCCTATTAATCACATCGAGTCACATCTCTATGCCAATTTTATAGAACAGCCCAAAATTAAATTACCTGCCTTGGTTTTAACAGTCTCTGGCGGTCACACTACGTTATTACTACTCAACAAACACGGTGACTTAACGCTGCTCGGTGAAACCTTAGATGATGCGGCGGGCGAGGCATTTGATAAAGCGGCTCAACTCATGAACCTGGGCTATCCTGGTGGGCCAATTGTTTCAGCTTGGGCAAATAAATTTAAAAACGATACTCATTTAATACATTTGCCGCGGCCAATGCTAAACAAGCCCGGGTATAACTTTTCCTTTTCTGGACTAAAAACCGCACTACTATATCAATTACAAAACGATTCTTCTTGGCGTAAAAATATTCCTGAATATTGCGCTGAATTTCAACAAGCCATTGTGGATGTCCTTGTAGGCAAAGCCATTAAAGCCGCGAAGACACATCCAATTAAATCAATTTTACTTGCCGGTGGCGTGGCGGCCAACACTTGCTTGCGAGAGACTCTGGATAAAAATATTAACAAACAATGGCCACTATATCTACCGCCACTAAAATACACCACCGACAACGCCGCCATGGTGGCTACGGCCGGTTTTTATCACTGGCGCGATCGCTTAAAAGGCGCTAAAGTATTAGATATTACTGCTAATGCCAATTTGGCCTTGTTTAAATCATAATCTATGACCACTCAATCAAAACCAACTATTTTTTCTGGCGTTCAACCATCTGGCAACTTAACCATTGGTAATTATATTGGTGCTATTTCTAAATGGGTTGAACTTCAAGATCAATACACTTCTATTTTTTGTGTAGTTGATTTGCACGCAATCACCATACAACAAGACGCCAAAGAATTAAACAGCCGAATTATTGAAATTACTAAACATTATTTAGCTTCAGGTATTGATCCCAAAAAGTCCTATATCTTTTTACAATCCGATATTTCCGCGCACGCTGAACTGGCCTGGTTATTAAACTGTTGTACTTGTCGCATATCTGATTTAAAAAAAATGACTCAGTTTAAAGACAAGGCTGGCGCAAAGCAAGAAAATGTGAGTGTTGGTTTGTTCGATTATCCGGTCTTAATGGCGGCTGACATATTATTATATAATACCGACCAAGTTCCGGTTGGTGATGACCAAGTCCAACATGTTGAGCTCTGTCGCGATTTAGCCAAACGCTTTAATCATCAATATGGAGACACTTTTAAAGTTCCCGAGGTAATTATTCGCCAAGAAGGTGCACGTATCATGGCGCTAGACGACCCAACTAAAAAAATGAGTAAAAGCTCGAGTGTCGCCGCAAGCTACATTGGCCTACTAGATGATCCAATAATCGCGGCTAAAAAAATTACGAGTGCTACTACGGATTCAGATAAGTTAATTAAATTTAATAAAGCCAAAAAGCCAGGCATCTCAAATTTGTTAACAATTTATTCATTTCTCGCCAACACATCGATTAAAGATCTTGAAAAAAAATACCAAAACAAAGGTTATGGTGATTTTAAAAAAGACTTATCTGAATTAGTAAAAGAATTCTTAACCAAATATCAAGCTCGATATAATAGTTACTCCGATGCTCAAATAATATCTTTACTCAAAACCAATTCTGAAAAACTACGACCAATTGCGCAAAAAACTTTACAAGATGTTAAGAAAAAAATTGGATTGTTGCTGTAACAAAAAATTTTTTTAAACTAGTATTTAAAAATCACTTCAATGTTTGAAGTGATTTTTAAATACTAGTTTTTGATAATTTATCACTATTAGGCTTTTTCTTTTTTTATCAACCATAAAGCCAAACCAGTAGAGATTGGTACGGCTAAAACCAAGCCAATACTGCCAACTAAGGTGCGGACAATTTCTGTGGCCAACATTTCATTATTAATCGCTTGATGCCAGTTAGCAAATCCACTCTGCCCGCTGGAGAACAAAATTAATAATGATAGCGAAGCACCGGCATAGGCTAAAAATAATGTATTTGTCATCGAGCTAATATGCGCAATGCCAACCGCATGAGCTCTTTTATATACATCCCAGCGTGACTGGTTTATATTTGCTGCACTGATTTCTTTTACCGTGGCAACTTGAGCAATCACCACATCATCAAGGACACCCAAGGCGCCAATAATCATTCCTGCTAGTAATAAACCCTGAAAATTAATTTCACCAACACCTAAGCCCAATAAAAAACTAGACTCCTCGGTAGCAAGACCGCTTAATTTGGCTAAATTTATAAAGGCGTAAGAAAAACCGATAGTTATCATTAGACTTATAAAAATTGCCAGCACACCAACATGTGCCTCCCGCTTAAACCCCTCTGTTACATAAATTATTGCTCCCAAAATCACTAACGAACCAATAGTGGTAACAATTACCGGGTCTGATCCATCTAAAATTTGTGGTACTATATACCACATCATAACAACAAACGTTAACATTAATGATAACAACGAACGAAACCCCTTCCAACCACCAATGAGTAAAAGTATGGCAATAAATATTCCACCTAGCCACCAAATCGCATCAGTTCTTACATAATCAGTTATATAATAGTTGATATGACCCACATCATCTGATGAAGCTACTACTAAAACTCTATCTCCAGCATGATAGATGTTCTTTTTTATCGCATCAATTTGCCCAATGCCATTATATTCAAGCGTTTTATGTATATATGCTCCATCTAAACCAACTAACTCTAAATTTTGCTGGCGTGAAAACCCACCATCTAATTGTTTGACTTGCTCTTCAAGAATTACCTTGGTTACACGCGCCTCAAAAGTGGTGTCTGGGGCTGTTTGCTCTAAAGCAAAAACAGGCGAGCAATAGCCCGCCATAATTATTACAACACCAACTAGTAAACCAATTTTTTTTAAGTAAACCATTTAATTAATAACCATAAACCCAAAAGCACCATTACAATTCCACTTATTAACGGCGTCCAACGAGTTACCCGGGAGCTAATAGCAGTCAATCGTTGTGTATAAAGCATAACGAAAAATATCACTAACTGATCTAAGATATAGCAAAAAACATACAGAAGCAAGTAACCATAATATCCAACTTTTGGTAAATTAGCCGCTGTTAATATGGGAACGTACACTGCCGGCAAGCCAGCACTACATAGTAATTCAACCAAATTAATCGCCGCGGCTAATAAAAATACACCGATAAAGGCAAGTATCAACGAATTGTTTTGTGCTAAAGCTTTCAAGCGAAATATAATTGCCTTTCGTTTTTCACTTTCTACTATTTCACACCCACCATTTCTTTCCTGCCACCATTGTCTTAAGCTATAACCTCCGGCCAAAATGGCAAATAAAACAATGCCAACTTTCAACCATTTTAACATGCCGATCAATAAGTAAATATTTAACCAAGCAGTTAAAAACAAGAAGTATGTAATGGCAGATGCGGCAATAAAGCCTCCACCTAGCCAAATGACTCGTTTTTTATCTTGCTTGGTCATTAGCAGGCTAAGTAAAAACAACAGCACCCACAAAGCGCATGGATTCAAACTATCTAACAAGCCAATTATAATGGTTAATACTGGCAAAGAGAATTGACTCAACTCCAATTGACCCCACCAAGTTGTAATTTTCTTTGTCCCATCGATTGTTTTGCCCGTGCTTGAGGTTGTTGCGTTTGCCATTTGATTATTCGAATCCACCGCTTTAACGGGTCGGTCGTTGGCTTGATTGGTGGCAAGCATTAATGGTGAAACGGCATCTACATAGTTATTACTACGAGCATCATTTATTATGGCAATAATTTGTTGACCAGTAGTTAGCGCATCGTCAAAGCCAACCAATGGCTGGTTTTGTATTATGGTTAGTGGCACACCGCCTTGTTGCACATTAAGCGAGCCGGCGACTCGTGACATTAATTTAGCGTTTTCTTGGTTTTGCCAAACTTCAAATTTTTTAACACGAATTGAAATGTCTGACTTTGCTAGATAATCAAGAAAAGGAATTTCCTTGGCACAATGCGGACAACCTTCGCCATAAAACAAATACACATTGACTGGCTTGGTTGGTGCCGCCATAGTTACTGTTGGCACCAAAACGCCCACTAGCAACAATGAAATAACAAAAAAATTACCGATAATTTTTTTAAACATAGAATGAATGTATCACAAATTTTCTTTTTTTACCACTTCACCAAACATCTTTAAAGTGTTGAATTTTTGCCTGTTGCTTGGTTTTATTTACATCGATTGCGATCACATCTAATCTGAAATGAGAAATAAGTTTCTTTTGCCGTCTCATATATTCCTGAACTCCCTGCTTTAAACTTTTATTTTTTGTAAAATTTATCATCTCTGAAGCACTACCGTAAACCGTTGAGGTTCTGGTTTTTACTTCAATAAAAACCAGACAATCATTTTGCTTCATTACCAAATCTAGTTCCCAATAACTAGTTTTAACATTTCTCTCAACCAATACATATTTTCTCCGCATTAAAAAATCAAGCGCCAGGTCTTCACCCCATTTGCCAACTAGCTGATTATGCTTTACTGCTAACATGTGCAAAGAGCACTATAGCCTTCAATTGAAGGCTATAGGTGAAAAAGTTGAGTATTTTATGGAATGTATTTTTTAAATTCTTTTTTTTCTTCAGCTGCCCGTCTAAGTGTTGGTATCTTTTTTGCATCTTTATAAATCAACCAAACCCAAAGCGCTACTCCGGCCAACCAGATTATATACCAAAATCGTGCTGACAAAACCACAATCATTTGCCAGGAAAAGAAAAATAATACTAGTCCAATTACTGCATTTGTGGTGGCGCAAATTATTAGCCGTGAAAATATTCTGGCATAATAATTTTTTGGCTCTTGTCGATTTCGCCACCAGCTGTAAATTGCAACCCCTACTAAGGTTAAAATTGAAATTATTACCGCGACACGGCTCACACCTAATAACTCTCCTGGCCTTGAATTGAACCAGAAATTTAATGTAATCCAGTTTCCCATAGGTTATATCTTAGTAAATAGTAGGCCATAATGATAATGTCCGGCCTCAAACTCATCCTCAAGCACTAATCCTAGTTTTTTTGCAGCGGTTAGTAGCAACTCCTTTCGAACACGTTCTTCAAGTGGCGGCCCGAGCGGTGAGCTGACATTTTTCCACTCAACCACCAACATATACCCATCTTTTTTTATCAATCTAATTGCTTCTCTTAATATTTGCGGCCGATGCTGTGACTGATACAACACATTAATCAACAAAGCTACGTCTACGCTTCCTGACTCAATTTTTGTCGCATTATACACCTCCAAATTACTCCAAATAGTTTCTATGTTGGTAAAATTTTCTTGACGAGCTACTCGTGAAATTCGCTCGAGCACTGTTTTTAAAATATCAACCGCATAAACCTTGCCCTTTTTACCAATCATCGAAGCGACAGGAAACACAAACAATCCAGAAGCGCCACATCCAAGATTTGCTACCTTCATTCGCTCAGTAATTCTTGCCTTGCTAATGATTAAATTTGTATCCAAAAGAACACTATTTGCCAATCCTGGTATTATCATTGTTTTTTTTTAATTATCTACAGTAAGTATAGATAATTTTTTGATTTTTCTCAAGCTCTTGTAAGCTCCTTAATTGGCCTATAGGTTAGGCGGTGTTCATTACTAACGCCAAGTTGCTGTAAGCTTTTTTGATGAACTTTAGTGCCATACCCTTTATGAACTTCAAAATAATACCCAGGCAGTGATTTGCTCAGGTTGATCATTATTTTGTCTCTTGTGACTTTAGCTATTATCGATGCGGCTGCAATTAAAAATTCTAATTGATCTCCTTTTATGATTGCCTTTTGATTACCATGCCATTCCGGCAATTGCTGATTACCATCTACTAATAGTAATTTAGGCACAACCGATATGTTGTTTAAAGCTCGACGCATAGCCAAAAAGGTTGCTTGCAAAATATTAATTTGATCAATTTCTTTTGCACTTGCCCGGCCAACCCCTATTATTAAATCGGAATTAATAATTTGCTCAAAGAGCGCTTCTCTTTTTTTTACAGAAAGTTGTTTTGAGTCGCGGACCGAGTTTAACAACGATGGTGAAATTTTTTTGTTCGCCCTAGACAACACCGTTGCTGCCACTACCGGACCAGCCCAGGCACCTCGTCCTGCTTCATCCAATCCAGCCACCGCAAACTTATTAATTTTAAAATTCATAAATTAGCTAATATTAGCTAATTACTTACTTCTATCAAAAACTACTGTTATCTTTTTCCCTTTTTTTTGCTGTAGATATTGATAGGCTGCTAAGGCAGCAACTGTACCCTGACCAGAAGCAATTGTGATCTGTTTGAATTCTACATTTGTCACGTCACCCGCCGCAAAAACTCCCGGTGTACTTGTTTGGCAACGATTGTCAATTTTAATTTGCAATCGTTCATCACGCTCTACTAAATCTGCAACCAAATCAGTGTGAGCTATCCTACCAATCTCAATAAATACACCATCAACTTTTATAGTTCGCTCTTCGCTTAAGTTGTTATCAATGATTACCATTTCACGTACGGCCGTGTCTCCAGTAATTTTTTTAACCGTATTGTTTTCCAAGACTTCAATATTTTGGCGACTTTTAACCTCTTCAACTAAACCATCAAATGCTCTCAACTGATCGCTTCGATTGATTAAATAAACCTGCTTTGCAATTTTTGATAACACTTCTGCAGCATCAAGCGCGGCATTACCACCACCAACTACTGCCACTATTTTGTTTCTATATAAGGGTCCGTCACAATTTGCACAATAAGAAATCCCTTTGCCGGTAAACTCCATTTCGCCCTCTATGGCTAATCGTCTGGGCACTAAACCCATGGTTATTAAAATTGTTTGGGATTCAAATGACTCTTTTTGAGTATGTACAATAAAATTTCCGTCATCTTTTTTATTAATTTGACTAACTTCCGCTAATTTATATTGTACACCTGCTGTTTTTAAGTGTTCCTCCCATTTTTGAATCAAATCAAAATTCATAATGCTTGTAAAGCCCGGATAATTTTCAATTTCACCAGCCCAAACCAACTGCCCACCCAAATCTTTACTAATTAACAATACTTTCATTTCCCTCCTTACTGCATAAATTGCGGCTGTAATACCAGCAGGACCACCTCCAATAATTATCAATTCGTATTTTTCCATTTTGTTATTTGTTATCAATTATTTATTAACTCTTGTTCTATTTTACACTTTTTTGACTATTTTACAATGCCATTATAATTGTTCTGCGCGGAACAATAACAATTTCATCAAAGGTTGTTTTACCATTTCTGTCTACATTAATGTAGACAGAAATGTAGGCTGTGGAAAAATTGAGCTTAAATATTTAGTTATGCACATGTTATTAACAGCAAAATCACCTTAAAATAATTTTAAATCAGATGTGATAATATCAAAATGTTCCGCGTGGAACATTTTATGTGAGGTAAAGGATAGGTTATGCTTTTGAAAATATAACTAAAAATATTAATTATTTTTATTAAGACGAAATCAAATAATGTTTAAATAATGACTTAATTAAAAAGAGCTTTCCGATAAATTATTTTCACGATCTAGGTTATAAATATGAAGGGTCTTATAAATAAGATTTACTATAAAGAAGGAATTATACACAGTCAGTCCAATGTAAATGAAAAAGGATTAAAAGGGCCAACACATTGATTAATCAAGATTAAAATATTCATGTAACTACTAAGCATGACACACCACCTAAGTTAAACCTCATAACAATCTTCTTTTATGGCTTAAAATACAAAATAAAAGGCAAATGCCTTTTACTATGTGGACCCAACTGGAGTCGAACCAGCGACCTCTTGCATGCCATGCAAGCGCTCTAACCAACTGAGCTATGGGCCCAAATTTTATTTAATATTAGCCAAAATGTGCCCCCGGGCGGAATCGAACCACCATCAAGACGTTAGGAGTGTCTCGTTTTATCCATTAAACTACGGGGACAAAAACCCGCCGTCAGCCAAAGTAACCGCCATTTATTTCAAGCTGGCATTTATTGTACCTAATAAAATTTATTTTGACAAATACAGCCCATTAAGGCTAGAATTAGAATATAATTTTAGACACTAACAGAGTAAATTATGTTTACCAAAGACGAACGTATCAAGGGGCGCGATGTTGAAACGGTGATTGGCCCTTCCGTCAAGGTTAAAGGTGACTTTGTCGGACAAGGAGATATTATTATAGAGGGCTTTTTAGAGGGCACATTGAAAACAGTTGGAAATTTATTTGTTGGCCAAAATGCTGAAATTACCGCAAGTGTTCACGCCAAAGAAGGAAAAATTTCTGGCAAAGTTGTTGGTAATATTAAAATGAGTGGCTTTCTTGAAATTACCGCTACTGCACATATCGATGGCAATATTTTAGCAGGGCAGTTATCAGTAGAGCGCGGTGCTGTAATTAATGGACAGCTATCCATGAAAGAGTCTGGCACAAAAGTAACGACCAATGAAAACGTCGCCGCTTAACCAATAACCGATTAAACCATGCATGTTTATATTTATGAGGATTTTTTAAGTAATGGTAAATACGCCTCACTATTAGCCAAAATTGAAACACGGATTACAGACCTTGGCTTAAATGGTAAGATCTGTCGTTTGGCAACAATAAAAAACTATCACGACCTTATCAGAGATGAAATTCGTAGAGGTGCAAAAACCATTGTTGCTGTCGGTAACAACGTTACCTTAAATAAGGTCATTAACGCTGCGCAGCAAAGTGGTGTGCCGGTTGGTTTTATTCCTATTGGCAAACAAAATAACTCCATTGCTGCGGCGATCGGTATCGAGCCAGAGTTAGCTGCCTGTGACATTTTGTCGGCACGTCGCATTGAAATCTTAGATCTAGGCGTGGTAAATAATCAGTTTTACTTTTTAACTGAGGCTGAGGTAGACGGCGATGCTACAATTTCTTTAAAAACTAGTTTTACGATTGAAACTCCTAAGGCGGCTAAATTAAAAATTATAAACCTTGTTTTAGATTCTCAAGCAAGAAATTTAGCCGCTTTTTCTCCTACAGATGGTCGAATGGAGCTTTGGATTGAAACTCAAGTCAGCGGTGGAATATTTAAAAAATCACATCTCGGCCAAAGTATTTTTGGCTCCAAAGAGTTTTATTTAGAAAAAGCCACGGCTCAATTAATATTAGATAAAAGCTTGGTTTTAAGTCCTCCTGCTGAAATTCATGTTATACCAAAAACACTCCACCTAATTGTAGGTAAAAATAGAAATTTTTAGTCCACAATAATGTAGACATAAATAAAAAAACAATCACGATTGATTGTTTTTTTATTTTATAAACTTTTAGACAGTTACAGCCTGCTTTTGTTTAAAGACAATATATTGCTGCAAAATGGTTAACAAGGTTAAAACCAGCCAATACAAAGAGAGTCCACTTGGTAAAGTAACACCAATTACTACGGTCATTACTGGCATCATGTACAACATTTGCTTATTCATAATTGCTGCCATGCTCTCATCCTTTGCGCCAGAATCTTTAATTGGCGGTTTTTGTGTTGACATCATTTTTGCTTGCCAAAATTGGGCAGCGCCCGCCAAAACGGCTAAGTAGGGGTTTGGCTTGGATAAATCAAGTAAATTAAAAAAGCCATGAGGGTTAATTTGAATTGACGTCCCTTTTGACACAAAAAAATAAATGAGACCATTTAAATCTTTGGCGGTTATGTCTCTAAAGACTTGAAAAACAGCGAAAAAAAATGGCAACTGAATAAGTAGCGGTAAACATGAAGCGAATGGATTAATTTTGTGCTCTTTATAAAGAGCTATTGTCGCCTTAGCTTGGGCTTCTTTATTATTAGCAAATTCCTTTTTTAGAGCTTCGAGCTTGGGCTGTACTTCTTGAAGTGATTTTTGCGCTTTCACTGATTGTTGCGATAATGGCCAAAGAATTGCTTTAATAACTATAGTCAGCAGTATTATTGCAAAACCTAAATCTAAAAAAGCAACATGCAAATACAACCAAATTAAAACATTTAAGATTGGCTGGTAAAAAATGACATTAAACATAGTATAAAAATAATTATTATTTAACCGGATCCCATCCACCCTTGTTCCACGGATTGCAACGCACTACTCGCCAAAAAGCTCTAAAACCTCCTTTTATTAACCCATGCTTAGTTAATGATTCAATGGCATATTCCGAACAAGTTGGTTTAAAACGACAATATCCGTATGGATAAAGCGCTTTAAGCCAGCCGTGGTCGAATGAAAGTGTTTTTTGATAAAACCTAATACCTTGAATCGCGATATATCGTGGAAGGTGTGTAAGCCACATAAGTTTATTTTGACAGAACTTGTAATTTTCGTAAATGTTGTTGTAACGACAAGCTAAATTCCTGAAAGGTGGCGTTTTTGGCTTTGGGTAAAACAATTACCACTAAATCAAACTTTAAACTACTAGCACGAAAAAAACGGTGCAACAGTGCACGCGTTCGTCTCTTTAGTTTATTGCGCTCAACCGCTAATTTACTCACCTTGTTACTTACAATTATACCAAAGCGTGGGTTATTTTCTGATTTTATCACCCTTACACCCATTAAATCGTCGTAACTTGAATGTTTACTAGCAAATAATGGCTTAAAATCTTTGTCCAGGCGCAAGCGCTGGCTCTGATTAAACATTTATTTGGTTAAGGTTTTTCTGCCTTTGTCGCGTCGACGTTTAATGACGTTGCGGCCATTTTTAGTCAACATCCGTAACAAAAAACCATGCTTAGTTTTTGCTCGTTTTTTGTTTGGCTGATATGTTCTTTGCGGCATATCTTTCACTACTAATTAGTAATTAATTCTACTTTAATTCGTTTCAAGACTAACATCTTTATCTTATTTAGTCAATAAGTAGTTAGTCTTGTTAAATTTTTCCTTTTTGGTATGTTTATACACAGGTTATCAACAGGCTGTGCTCTTTCAGCATATGATTAAGCCTGATATACTATTCCCAACAATAAATAATAACGGCAATGCACTATGAACAATGAACAGCTGTGGCAAGCGGCTCTAGGTGAGATTGAACTCACCCTGTCTCGTGCCAATTTTACCACCTGGTTTAAAGACACGTTTATCTCACAATTCGAGAACGATCAAGTTATTATTTGCGTGCCGAATGCGTTCACTCGTGCTTGGTTAGAAAAAAAATATCATCAAGAAATCTTATCAGCTTTAAAACGAGTATCTAGTCAAGCAATCGTACAAATCATGTACAAGGTTGAAGGTAGGCGGAGTGTCACACCACAACAATCAAAACCAACAGAGGCTAAACAGGTGGCAACCCAGTCACGTCCAGCACCACTCGAAACCACACCAATTAATCGTTTTGGTTTAAATAATCGCTATACCTTTGATCATTTTGTAGTTGGTAAGGGCAATGAACTAGCACATGCTGCCTGCCAGGCAGTGGCCGCTAACCCTGGCTCTGCTTATAATCCTTTGTTTATATATGGAGGGGTTGGTTTAGGTAAAACACACCTTCTACAAGCAATTGGTCACACACTTTCAAAGCGCACAGACAAAATTTTGTACATCACCTCGGAAAAATTTACCAATGACTATATCCAATCCGTTAAAAGCGGCCAAGCCAGGGAATTCAAAGAACGTTATCGAAACGTTGACCTGCTTTTAATTGATGATATTCAGTTTATGGCGGGAAAGGATGGCACACAAGAAGAGTTTTTTCACACCTTTAACGAACTTCATCAAAAAAACAAACAAATCGTTTTAACCTCGGACCGACCACCAAAATCCATCCCAGCCCTTGAAAAAAGGTTGTTGTCCCGTTTTGAATGGGGCATGATTGCTGATGTTGGCCAGCTCGACGTTGAAACACGCTTTGCAATTCTAGAAAAAAAATGTAAGGAAAAAAGCTACATTTTATCTCAAGAAATTCTCAACTATATTGCCACAAATGTACAAAACAACATTCGCGAACTTGAAGGTGCGCTCAATCGTTTAATTGCTTATCATGAATTTAATAATCAACTTCCTAACCTAGAATCAACTAAAGAAGTATTAGCAAATATTATTTCCACCTTTCAACAAAAAAGCAGTAGTCCTAAAGCAATTATTGAGGCTGTTTCTAGATTTTATGATGTGGACATTAAAGACATCCTTGGTCAAAGTCGCAAAAAAGAATTAGTAAACCCAAGACAGATCATTATGTTCCTTATGCGCGAAGAAGCAAATGCCTCCTTTCCCACCATTGGACAAGAGCTTGGCGGTAGAGACCACACCACCGCAATGCATGCTTATAATAAAATTCAAAAGGAGCACAAAGAAAACGCTAGGGTTAAACAAGAGATTGATTCCATTAAACAACTTATTTATAATGAGTGTATATAACCTTAGAGAATTTTAATTGTGGATAGCCTCTGTATATCAATAAGACTTATACCCAGAAATACTGTTAATTTAGGTTTTGCCAAATTTTCATCCACACCGTCCTTAAAGTCATCCACACAAAAATAATTAATCTTAGTGATTTACATCACTTAGATTAGATAAAAATTAACTTTCCCACACTTTTCCGTTGCTTATTACTATTACTGTATTTATATATTACATATATTAATTAATTAACACAGGGAGGATATACAAAGATATGAAATTTTCTAGCTTAGAAGAACATTTAAAAAACGGGTTATTCATCGTTGGGCACGGCACAGGAAAAAACCAAAATCTTCCTATTTTAGGCAATGTGCTAATCAGCTGTCAAAGGGGTGAAATAAAATTATCTGCCACAAATCTTGAAATTGGTATTAGTTGTATAGTTCGGGGTAAAGTTGATGTTGAAGGTAGTTTTACGGTTGATGCTAAAATTCTAAACGACTACATAACCTTGTTGCCCAACGAGAAAGTTGATATTGAAGTGTTGAATCAAAATTTGGTTATTAGTTGTGCTAACTATCAAACCAAGATTAGGGGGTTGCAGGCAGATGATTTTCCGGTTATTCCTCAACTTGAACGGGTTGATGCAATTAAAATAGACGCTCAGGAATTGCGCAGGAGTTTAAATCAAGTTGTGTTTGCAGTAGCGGGTAGTGAAACAAGGATGGAGCTGTCTGGTGTTTTATTACGAGTAGTTGATCAAACTTTGGTTTTAGTGGCGACAGATAGTTATCGTTTAGCAGAAAAGAAAATATTATTAGGTATGGCAGATATTGAAAATAGCGCCCTAGATATAAGCGCCATAGTTCCCGCTAAAACAATTCAAGAGCTGGTTAGAATTTTGGGTGGTATTAAAGATGAGCTTGATGGTGGTGCCAAACAAGTTGAAATCTATCTCTCAGACAATCAGGTAATGTTTGTATATGATAGTGTTGAGTTAGTTTCACGGCTAATTGAGGGGCAATATCCAGACTACCAACAAATAATTCCTCAAAATCCAAAAACCAGAGCAGAGGTAGAGGTTGAACAATTTAGCCGCGCGGTAAAGGCCGCTGCACTCTTTACGAAGGCGGGTATAAATGATGTTAATCTAGATATACCGCGGAGTAAAAATGAACTTGTTATTTCGGCCACTTCCGGTCAAACTGGCGAGAATATAACTAAAATATCGGCTGTTACAGAAGGAGAAGATAATTTTGTAGTAGTGAATTATAGATTTTTACTAGATGGCATTAATACGATCGCAGTTGATTCTGTGGTTTTAGAGGTGGTGGATGGCAACACGCCTTGCGTTTTAAAACCAAAAAATCAAGAGAACTATTTATATGTAATTATGCCAATCAAACAATAATTAATTATTGTAAAACAAAAAACTGCCACAATGTTGTGGCAGTTTTTTGTTTTACTTAATTGTTAGGGTTAAGGGTGGAGCTAAAAATTCTTCTTTACCCCAGGTATATGCCGTTGCATTTAATTGATAAACGCCTTTATTTATTGGCTTTATCCAATTATAGGATGGTGAGGCACCTGGTAATTGAAGCGTGGTTATATCTGTTGTTTTATTGTTAATTGTATAACTTAGGGTAAGTTTGGTTACCCGCTCTGGTGAGGTGATTGAAAGCTGAAGGTTGATTGGGGTGGATGAATTAGTTGATGAACTGTTGGACAATGGTAACCAAGTGATGGTAGGGCTTAGGATTGTTGCCGAGTTACTGTTGTTAAAATTTATTGTTTGTGTACTGCAATTGTCAACGTCATCACAGGCGGTGACGGATAATTGATGAAAGCCAGAGTCTAGAAATGAAATATCTTTTTCCATTCCAAAGGGGTACGTCGTCACCTCACCAATAAAGACAGAATCAATGGTAAAAGAAATTCTAGCCACACCTCTAGGGGCGGTAAGAGCACTTAATTTAATTCGTAGTTGGTTATCCGTTATCGTTTGATTTGCATATGGTTCCTCAATAGTAAAAACGGGACGGTTTTCTACTTTATGTACATTATCTTTTTCTGTGGGCGGGGTTCCCGTGGCAATAAGTTTGTGTTTTTGTGCCCAGGCTCGTACAGGCGTTTCCCAGAGGTTAAATTGAGGGTCTAGTGCTGGATTAGCAGGATAAGGTCCGCGTGGGTCAGTTTTATCAATATAGTACAGAATGTTGTGTGGTTGACTGAAGTTTTTTTCAACAATATAGCTTGGTGGTGTGTCTTCTGTGGCGAGTAGACCGGAGGCTTTGTCAATTTTTATAATACTACTACTAGCAATATTACCATCGAGCACTGGTTTGCCGGTTTTGTTGTTCTCTGGGGCAATAAAGCTTTCTTTTGGTGTATTCTTTAAGACTTTTTCCATGTAGTCGTGCCAAATTGGTGCAGCCACTACACTACCATCAGCACCGCGCTTCATCGAAGTATTATCGTTATTTCCCACCCATACTCCGGTGACTATTGAAGGAGTGTAACCAACCGTCCAAGCATCTTTATAATCATTCGTAGTCCCAGTTTTTGCCGCTACTGGGCGATCGCTTAATATTAAGTTATTGCGCAAACCAAAGATATAGGCCCGTGCATTATTGTCTGATAAAACACTAGTAACCTGACGGGCAATTTGTGGCTCAAAAACTTTGGTTTTTTGTTCTTGGTATTCTTCTAAAACTTTTCCAGACTGGTCCTCAACGCGCAGTACAGGGGAAATTTGATGAACATAGCCGTCTTGGGCAAAAGCACTATAGGCATTAGCGTGCTCTAGTAACTGAATCTCACCTCCACCTAACACCAATGAAAGGCCGTATTGATCAGGGTTTCTTAGGGTGGAATAACCCATGGTTTGCGCCAGGGTAATAACGTTTTTAATGCCGACTAAATAAATTGTTTTAACGGCGGGAATATTTAATGAACCGGCTAAAGCCTTGCGCATGCTAACTGGACCGTGTTCAGTGTTGTCATAATTATGGGGCTCGTATTTAGTGCTCGGGTCGGTGGAGAAATTAGTAACCACGTCGTATAAAATAGTGTTAGGGGTATAGCCCTTAATAAAGGCGGCAGCATAGACAATTGGTTTAAAAGAAGAGCCTGGTTGTCGGGGACTGGTGGTGATATTTACCTGCCCATCTATCTTATTACTGAAATAGTCTTTAGAGCCCACCATGGCCAGAATTTGGCCAGTTTTTGGGTCTATGGAAACAAGAGCCGCGTTAGTTGCGTTGTATTTAGTTTCGTTTTGTGGCTCTCGGGCGGAAATAACCTCTTCGGCTGCTTTTTGTTTGTCTAAATCAATCGAAGAAATGATTTTTAATCCGCCTTGTTCAATAGTTTTCTCGCCGTATTTATCAGATAAATATTCTTTTAAGTACATTACAAAGTGAGGTGCGAGAATATTTTCTTTGGGCTTGGAAAAGATCACCTCTGTTTTTTTTGCCTTGTCGGCCTCATCTTGTGAAATATAGCCTTGCTTTGCCATTTGATCGAGGATGTATTTTTGTCGGCCAAGTAATAATTCTCGGTTTGGTCCGAAAGGAGAATAACGGCTAGGTGCCTGAGGAATAGCTGCTAAAATAGCAGCCTCGGGCAGAGAAACATCGCGGACACTTTTGCCAAAAAATCGTTGACTGGCTGATTCAACACCATAGGCGGTTGAACCATATGGAATTTCATTTAAATAAAGCTGGAGAATTTCATCTTTGGTGAATTTTTTTTCTAACTGATAGGCTAAAATCAATTCCTTTGCCTTGCGAATGTAAGATTTTTCATTGGTTAAGATCGCATTTTTTACAAATTGTTGAGTAAGGGTTGAACCACCCGCACTTTTTCCTAAAAAAACATTAGTAACTATAGTGCGTAAAATAGCCCAAACACTAAATCCGCCGTGATTATAAAATTTTTTATCCTCTATTGCTATGGTGGCGTTGCGAACATTTTTGGGAATATCGTTTAAATTAATGAGCGTGCGTTTTTCCTCGCCATAAATTTCATACAAAACCGTTTTACCGGTACGGTCGAAGATGCGCGTACTTTGAGCGACTTGGCGATCAATTAGTTTATTGGGATCTGGTAGGCCACGAGAAAGGTAAAAAATACCAATAACAATTAAAATTAAGCTAATGGCACAGATAATAAGGAAATTTTTAAAACTAAAAATACGTCGCCAGAGTGGTTTTTTTAATTTTTTATTATGACGCGGTTCTTGCCAGTTTTGGCTAGCCTCAGACTTAATTTGTAAAGATGGTATGGGCATATCATGTGGATAAGTTGTTTATATACTAATTATGGTATTTTTATTCAGTTATGTAAAATAGCCGACTATATAGTAGGTAAGTTTAGATAAGTAGTCAAGAGTTTATTGGCTGTGTTTAAACAATACTACACCAAAATTGGTGTAGTAGTATGGTTTTAATAGTTTTGGGTATTTACAGATATTTCGCCCAATGTATCTGTGTATCTGAAGTTTTTGTCCGCTTCCTTATTATATATCAATAAAGAGTAAAGAAGCAAAAATTTGGGTGGAATGAAAAGTAATTCAACAAATAATTTCCTTATTATGAGCCATTTTTGATTTTTTAATGCGCTTGACAATCATTGTGTATGGTAGTATAAATATAAGTCATTAAGACGTAGTACATTCAACAATTCGGAGGTTACCAAATGAAGAAAATTCTCATATTGTTGGCAGTAATAACTTTTACAGCCATCGTGGGTGGCATACTGGACATCTGTATAATTGGCGACGCACTTTCCTCGCTACCCCAGTGGAAAAGAGTTGCCAATATTTTAGTACATGACTGCTTAGGTTTCATTGTCGGAGGAACGATGATGGTTCTCTACAAACCTTGGACTTGATAATCACACAACCGTACTATTATGTATAAAACTTGCCGGCGTCATTTCGATGACCGGCTTTTTTCTTGCCCAAAAAAATCAAAAACAACATTCTGAATTGTAAAGATTATTTGTTGAATTCCTTTTCATGAAACCAGATACACAGTGTTGGACGATGTGCCACCCCCTAATTTCTTTATGGCATTTCGTCCAACTCGTTATTATACGAAAAATAAATATTTTTCAAAAAATTAATTGCAGTTATTTTCGGTAAAAGGTGGCGGCTTGTTCCGGTGGTACGGAATTAATAATTATGCCTGAGTCGATTTCCACACCAGCCCAAACAGAATCTCTGGGTTGTAATTTAAGGCAAAAATGTTGTTCATGGTGTGATGCCACGTGATGGGTGTGAAAGTTGTATGGCAGATTAAGGATGTGAAGTTTAACCAAGGCTCGTTTTAAAGCATAGGCGAGAGATTTTTTTTCGGCCTGATTCAAATCGGCTAATCCGTTTGCGTGGCGTTTGGTATAAAACCAGAGTTCATAGTGGTATTCACTGGCATATGGAGTAAAGGCTAGAATGTGTTTATCCTCATAAACCTTGCGTTTGCTTTTTTGTTCTTGTTCGAGTATGGCACAATATGGACATTTGTGATGCTCGGCACGATAGTTTTGCACAGCAGTTAACTCGGCCAGTACTTTAGGAGAAAGTAGCTCGCTTGCAAATAATTGTGAGTGACTGTGCTGGAGTGATGCGCCGGCGGGTGCACCACTGTTTTTAAAGACTAAAATAAAATCAATTTTTGGATTTTGGCTGGCCACTATCATGCGTTTGCAATAAACTGATAATATTTGTTCAAATTTTGATAATGAAAACTGGTGCATTTCCAGACAATGATTTGGCGTTTCCACAATCACTTCTTGCGTGCCATAGGCTTTTGGATTGGTTAGTGACAGTGCAGAGTATTTATTTTTTAATATCATTGCATCCCATTTTTGACGAGACCCAACGTGGTCTAAAATTAAATTTGGTTCTATGCCGTCTGGGCAAAGTCCGCAAGGTCTGTTGGTGTGAGTGATTTGATCATCGTCAATATCACGCGGTCGAATGGCGCGGCGGGGTGTGATAATAACGTATTTTGGTAAAAAATAATCTTTACGAATTTCTGAAGCTTGTTTTTTTAATATCATAAAAATAATGTAAGCCTTTTTAGTATACCATAATTAGCTTGAGATAAAAAAAGAGCCGGCCTTATGGCCGGCTCTTAGTAACAGAGTGATTATTTCAACGCAGCTTTGATTAATTTCTCAATCTCACTAAATGGTACAGCGCCTGGAATGGCTTGGCCATTTACAAAGCTACCTGGTGTGCCCTGAACACCTAAGCTTTGACCGTAGGACATATCCTCATCAACCTTTTTGGTAAACTTACCAGAGTCTAAGCAGGATTTAAACTTGGCTTCATTCAAGCCAACGTCTTTTCCGGCTGAAACAATGTACTCATCATTTAACTTGTCCTGATTTGCATAAATTGCGTCAGAGTATTCCCAAAATTTATTTTGTTCACCAGCACATTCGGCAGCCTCAGCAGCTTTCCGTGCATACGGGTGGATACTATCTAGTGGGAAGTGCTTAAATATCCATCGCACATCTTTTGGATATTTTTGCATCACTTCTTTCATGGTGTCATGAAAGCGGCTGCAAAAAGGGCATTGGTAATCAGAGAATTCAACAATCGTAACCTTGGCATTTTTATTACCTCGAACGTGGTCACTGTTGGCAATTTTAATGCTTACTGGTTTGCCAGCAGCGGCATTGCCCGCATCATTGCCAGCAGCCGGGTTATTTTTTGTCGGCGCAGTGTTGTCGACTGCTGCTACTGTGTCAGAATTATCACCAGAGGATGTGCCCATCTGTTGTTTGAGGTACATGCCCAAAAAGACAACAAAGCCAATAAGGGCAACAACGGCTAAGCCGCTTGTAAAACCGAGCCAGAAGCTGGTCTTTGAACGAATCATTGTTTTCGTTTCCATAGTTCGGAATAAATAATTAATAAGTTATCCATGATAATGAGGTTTGTGAACACATTTTTCACAATACTCTATCCAAGGCTCGCGTCGCAAATCTTCTGGCTTGATTTCGGCACCACATTCAATGCAACGTCCATAAGTACCGTCATTAATGCGGCCAATTGCATCTTCGATGCGGCCCAATATTTCTCGATGTACTTTGAGGAGTGATTCCTCGATTAAATCTTCAGTGGCATCGTTTGCCAAATCTTCATGGCTAGGATTGTCCACAGCCTCTTCTGGCTTGGTCAAGCGGGTGATTTCATTTTGCACCTCTACTCTTTCCGCCTCTAGGCGTTCGGCCATCTCCCGTAAAAAGGGCTCTTGGTTCATGGTCGTGGGTTAATTTTAAAAGTGGTTACATCTTAACATATCTTTTCAGAAAAACAAATAGCGGTAGCGCTAAGGTTGGCACACCTTAGCTAGACATGTCAAGGGGATATAACAATACGGATAATAACCTGGTTTTTCACAACAAGGTCCGGTTTGGAATCCACAGTCTGCCTTTTTGGTAAAAACTTGAGTAATAATAAAATAATCTTTAACCTGGGCGACGCCAACCCCAGATTGATTGTATTCTGCATTCAGCATGTTGCGTCTGTGTCCCGGGCTGTTAAGCCAGCCAACAACCGCTTTTTGCTCGACGTCTTCTATTTGGTTGTAGGTGATTTGCCATAGCGTTATTGAAGGCGACTGCTTAGTTTTATTTTTGCGCAAAATAATTTCTTCTTGTAACGAGGCTAGCTTTTTTTGATCTGTTTTTGCCTCATCGATTCGTGCTTCGTAACTAGTATTTAATATGTTAAGCTCGCTCTGGCAATCAATTTTAGGGACATTGTCAGCCTCATACGCCGCCTCTTTAATTGATGGCACCAGTGCAATATTTTCAGCGCTTGCGGAAAAGTTAAATATTTTTTGACTATTTAATCGATTGTTGTGATAAAGACCAAAAACTTGTCCCTCGTGGTGAATAAAGGGATAGCTACAAAGCTTAGTTTGTATAATAATGCTTTGGTTTTCATTGGCTTGGTCTTGACTATGTAGTCGAGCGGTCTCTGCTAGCTCATCATTCCATGTCAGCTTACCAAAGCCGAACTTAACCCGCTCGATATTCACCTTATCATGTATTTGTTTAGCCATGAGGGTAAGTAGTGGGGAAGATGTGCTTTTTTGCGTTAACGAAGGATTACTAGTGGGCGTTGACGTGATAAAACCAATCGGTATTTTAGCCAAATTTTTATTGCTTATTGGCAAACCAATTTTTCGATAGAGCTTTACCGCCTCTCCTCCGGAATGAAAAGAGTATTCAATTAGAGATTGATTGTAAAAGTAATATGTGTTGGGTTTATTGGAAATAATCACAAACCTGCCAGCGAGTTGTCGTTTATTTTTTGAATCAAGTATTTTATTTAATTGTTCTGAAGATTTTTTCCAACCAACTTGGCTAATCACTTGAAGGGTGTCGGGTAAGTTGCTTAAAAAATACCGTTTTTGGTCGGTTGGGTTAATATACCAAGCCTGCCCCTTGCCCTCTACTTGTATTAATATGCGACCGCGTAAACGCTCGGCCAAGGTTTCTGCTCGCAAAATAGTTGGCGGGCAGAATATGGAAAAACTTAATAGGAGAAATAATAGATATTTTACTTGACGCATGTTTTTTAGTTTCGGATGTATTTTACCCCGAGTAATATATCTCGTCAAAGATTACATGCGGTCTTTGGGGTAGAGACGATGATAAAAAAACTGTTTAGCTAATTCCACAATACATAAGTAAATACCGACTAACAGATAAATAACTATCACAACCTGTAAACTTAACGGCTCAAAACCGAATAAATTGGCAAAAATTGGTTGTATGAGTAAAAGCGAGCTAAGCAATACGGCTATCGCGGTAATGACTAAATATTTACTGGGCTGGGACTCTATAAATGGAATTTTGCGGGTTCGAATAATAAAGATGACTAATGTTTGGGTAGCTAATGATTCAATAAACCAACCAGCCTGGAATGCTCCGTCATGCAAACCAAAAATTTTAAATAACAGAAAAAAGGTCATAAAATCGAACAATGAGCTGATTGGCCCAAAAATAACCATAAAGTTACGAATAAAGAAAATATCCCAGTGTTTTGGCTTGCTCAGATATTCGCCGTCAACAGTGTCAGAAGGTATGGCAATTTGAGAAAAATCATATAAAAAGTTGTTAAGCAAAATCTGTCCCGGTAGCATTGGAAAAAAGGGGAGATAGAGCGCGGCGCCGATCATGCTAAACATATTACCAAAGTTGGATGAAAGACCCATCATGACATATTTCATGGTGTTGCCAAATGTTTTACGACCTTCTAATACTCCGTCCATTAATTCACCCAACCCTTTTTGCATTAAAATGATATCCGCCGTTTCCTTGGCGATATCTACTGCGTTGTTGACTGAAATTCCCACATCAGCAGCCTTGAGTGACGGCACGTCATTTATGCCATCGCCGAGATAGCCAATAACGAGATTGCGCTTACGTAAAGCAGTAATGACTCGTTCTTTTTGTGCTGGTGAGAGGCGGGCCAAAATTGTGGCGTTAAGTGCTTTTTCGGCAATAGCATCATCAAGCATGTTGTTAATGTCGATGTCTTCTCCAGTAAGAATGCCTTTAATTGGTAGGTCTAGTTCCTCACAGATTTTTTTGGTTACCAAGGGGCTATCACCGGTTAGAATTTTTATTTCGACCCCGTGTTGTTTCATAAAAACCAAAGTTTCTTTGGCACTTTGTTTTGGCGGGTCAAAAAAAGCAATGAAACCCTGAAATACCATATTAATTTCGTCTGCTTTTTCAAAAGCAATCTTTTTAATATCAATTGGTTTTTTGGCTACCGCCAAAACGCGATAACCAGCACTGCTATATTTCTCATATAATGTTTTAAATTTAATAATTTGTGCCGGGGTGAAGGGAAGTATTTTATTATTTATCTGAAAATGACTGCAAATTTTAAACAACTCTTCTGGTGCACCCTTGGTTGCCATAAATTTTGCCGTACCCTCATTATAAATCACTGATGATCGTTTACGCATGAAATCATAGGGCACCTCGTATTTTTTAGTGATGTTGGTCATGTCCATCGAGTGAAAGGTGATAATCGCCTGGTCAAGTAGATTTTTAATCCCAGTCTCTAACTTGGCATTAATATATGCGAGACGTAGGACGTCATTAGAAACCCCTCCCTCACCATTAACATAATGAACCAACGTAATGCGATCTTCGGTCAACGTACCGGTTTTGTCGGTGCAGAGAATATCCATGCTGCCAAAATCCGGAATAGAGTTTAACCTTTTAACTAAAACCCCGTGTTTAGCCATTCGCACCGACCCCTTGGCCATGTTGATGCTTAAAATCATGGGTAATAATTCTGGCGTGATGCCAACCGCGACCGCTATCGAAAATACCAGCGATTGAACAATATTGTGGTTTTTAAAGGCATTAATTAAAAAAATTAATAAAACAATAATTAATATTGCCTTTATAATCAAAATACCGAATTGTTTAATGCCTTTTTCAAACGCATTGGTTTCATCGGGCTCGGTAATTTTATCTGCTAGCTTACCGTACTGTGTGTTTTTTCCAGTAGTAATTGCCAACATGGTAGCAATGCCTGAAACAACATTGGTTCCTGAAAATACCGTATCGTTATTGTTTAAATCCCCACAAGACTTTTCAATTGGAAAGCTTTCGCCAGTCAATGAGGATTCGTTGACAAAAAAATCTTCACAAGAAATAAGTTTACCATCGGCCGGAATGATAGACCCGGCCGATAAAAGCAAGATATCACCTGGAACTATTTCCTTGGCTAAAACTTGTCGTTCTTGATTGTTGCGTCGAACCTGACAGCGAATTTCTAAGCGCTTAGCGATTTGTTCGGCTGCTTTATTTGATTTGTGCTCTTGATAAAAATTTAGAATAACACTGAGTAAAACCATGCTAAAAATAACCACGGCACTACGTATTTCACCAGTCGCAGCTGATATGGCCGCGGCGACTAGTAAAATAATACAAAGAGGATCTTTGAAATAGTTTAAAAATGTAATAACCGGGCTTCGCTTTGATTTATGAGCTAGTTCATTGGTACCGAATTGAATCAACCGATTGTTGGCCTCAGAATCTGTTAAACCTTCTATCGTGCTATTTAATTTTGAAAATAACGTGTCAATCGATTCCTCCGCGATTTTTATTATTTGCATTTTTGCGTGTTAAATATAATTTTATTATACCATGATAGCGACTAGTGAAACAAACCTGGCACGATTGGCTAAATATGATATGATACATATTATGAAAGAGCAGACCGGGCGCAAGCGCCTATTTTTCTTATTTTGGTCAGTCGATAAAAAAAAGACCCCTCCGAAAAAAAAATTACTGTTGCTGGGTGACGTGCCGCGGCGTAACCGACGAGCGTATTTATTACACAAAGAACAAGCGCGACGACTGATAGCTGAGAAATTAAAACAATTTAATTTACATTATCAATTTGCGTGGTCGAGAATTAGTGTTCGCAATCAACGAAGTCGGTGGGGGAGTTGCTCGATGAAGGGCGGACTAAACTTTAGCTACCGCATCTTATTTTTATCCGAAGCACTACAGGATTATTTAATAGTGCATGAATTGTGTCATTTAAAAGAATTTAATCATAGTAAATCGTTTTACGCCCTAGTGGCAGAAACCATTCCAGATTGGCGTCATCGAAGGCGTGAATTAAAAAAAATAATATGATCCATGCAATAATTGCTTTTATAGTTGGTTGGGTTACTACTACTATCACCGCCTTTGGTGCGTGGGCGGTATTTGGTTTAATGACATTAGAATCTGCAAATATACCAATTCCTTCGGAGGTGATTTTAACATATGCGGGTTTTTTGGTTAGTCAGGGCACGGCAAATATCCATGTTATGGCGCTAGCTGGAGCCTTGGGTTGTTTGACCGGATCAGTATTCTCTTACTATCTTGGCTTGCGCTTAGGTCGTCCTTTTTTATGGCGTCACGGTAAATGGTTATTGGTTACTCAGGCGGATATTATCAGGGCAGAAAAGTTTTTAGAAAAATACGGAGAGTTTACTTATTTCTTTTCAAGATTGTTGCCTGTTGTGCGAACCTTTATCTCGTTGGTAATTGGTATATCACGCGGTAATTTTTGGAAGTCAACCATTTTAGGGTTTTTTGCCTCCTGGTTGTGGAGTTATGTTTTAGTGTGGGCTGGGTTTACTATGGGAGAATATTGGGATAGTATCAAGCCATGGTGGGACAAGTTGAGTATAATAATTGGCGGGGCGATAATTTTAGCAATTATTTGGCATATTGTTCGGGTAGTGCGTGCTAAACACGATCATGAAGAGGTGAAAGTTATATAACATTACAGAGTAATAGAATTATATGGCATTGCAGCTAGAAACGGACGAAGCGCTGGCCGGGCAAGTAAAAAGAGCTGATCATTCTGCCTTGGCAGAGCTAATTAAGCGGTATCAGCAGAAATTATATCATTACGTTACTCGATTGATTGGTAATGCTGATGAGGCCGAAGACGTAGTGCAAGAAACTTTTTTACGGGTGTATAAAAACATTCAGAGTTTTGATGAGGAAAAAAAATTCTCCTCCTGGATTTATCGTATAGCTCATAACACAGCCATAAATGCCATTAAAAAGCGCCAACGGTTGCAATCGGTTGAGGCGTTAACTCTTGATTGGTTGCAAGAAAATCAGGAAGAAGCTGAAGATTTTATTGCAACCGAAGAGCGCCGAGCATTATCAGAAAATATGATAATTTTAATGGATGATTTACGGGCAGAATATCGAGAAGCATTGGTACTGTACTATTTTGAAGAAAAGTCATATCAGGAAATTTCAGAAATTATGCATATACCAGAGGCCACCGTTGGAGTTTGGTTGCGGCGTGCTAAAATAACTCTCAAAGAACGAATCGAAAAATATGAACGAAAACAATAATAAAACTAAGGACGCAGAGATAAATCTCGCTGATAAGGTATTGGGACGAATTTCAGCGAGCAAAATTGCAATTAAGCCACACTGGCAATTTGTGCTCGAGAAAGTTAGTCTTGAAACTGTGTTGTTATTAATATTGGGCGTGGTGGTATTATTATTTATTTTGGTGGCACATTACTGGTTGGAAAATCGTTTACATCAGGTATTATTGTTTGGAATGCCTGGTGTTTGGCACGTATTAATACATTTTCCTTATGAATTGGTTGTTTTAGCCGGTTTTGGCGTACTGTCATTATTAGTCTTAGTTCGAAAATTCGATTGGGGCTACAAACGTACTTGGCTGACTTGGCTAGGTGGCGTTGTTGGCCTTAGTCTGTTGTTTGCAGGCGCTGGAATAGTGTTTGGCTTGCGCAATCAGGTTGAACAAATGATTAAAATTAGCGCACCGCCGGTATACAACAACTGGTTATTCGAACGCTTGCATAATATTGGTCAAGAAACTGTTCATGGCAGAATTGACACTATCGATTTAAATGGTATGGAGGTAATAATTGAAGATGAAGCAACCACAGCAACAAGAATTATGAAGCTGCAACAGCGAGAGTTGTTGTTTAAACAGCTAAAACCACTTCATTCAGGTGATCGAATACGAATTTTTGGTAATAAACCGAAAGAGCAGTTTTTACCGTGGGGGGTAGAGCTGGAGCAATAAGCTTGATTTGTGAAATTGTTATAGCAAGCCAAGAAAGCTTCGATTTGTGGCATTACCAGGGCGGAGTCGATGAAGCATCCAAGGATTGGATTGATTTTGCAAGGAGCCACCAAGTGTTGAAACGGCTGCAGTATATCCAAATTGTTTAACAATGTCACTAGAGCTAGCATTGTGAGCGCCAAAGGGATAGGCAAAAGTATTAACGGGATGATTAATTAATTTTTCCAGCAAGGCCTTGCTTTCGCCGATTTGATATTCAGCTGAACGGGGTTGAATGGCGGCAAGATTAGGGTGATCAATGGTGTGAGAGCCAATTTCTACCCACGGGTTTTTGGATAATTCAATTAGCTGTTGACTGGTTAAATAATTTTTTGTATCAAGCGCGTGATAAATAACGTAAACGGTACCCTTAACACGATACTTTTCTAATAGTGGTACTACGTCAGTATAAAAGTCTTCATAGCCGTCATCAAAAGTAAGAATGACGGCATTTTTATTATTATTGACTAAAAGTTGAGGCACGTCAGCAACAAAATAACTTGTATAGCCTGCTTGGTTGAGTGCTTTTAGTTGTAGTTCAAAGTTAGACATGTCGGTGGTAAGACTTATTCTTCGTTGATCACTACTTGAAGTAATTGATTCAACATAATGATACATTAGAATGGGGAGGTGTATTATGGAGCTGGTTGGGCGAGAAGCTATAAGTTGAGCGGTAGAGGTTGTTACAATTTTTGATTTTTTAGAAATATTATTCTTTACCAGCGGAGTTTTAGGTTGAATGTTTTTTTGTTTGAGACAACGATTATTTTGACATGTAGGTGCAGGAGTTGAACCGGTTATATCCATTGGTTGATTGTTTTGTTTCCAAAAAAATTGGCCGCTAGATAATAAAATAACCACTAGAATTAAAACAATGAGGCCAATGATGTTTTTTGGCTTTTGGTATAAGAGTTTAATTTTGTGTGAAAATTTTTTTGACATAAAATAAAACAGGCGCAAGCCTAGTCTTAAAATTGTTTTCTATAAGTAATATTCTTATAGCAAAGGCTAATATTTTTGTCGAATCACTTAAAAGAATAGTGAATATAAGGTGCCAATGCTTGCGCCAGACATAAGCAAGACGATTATCCAGCCAAAAATTTTTGTAAGTGGGCCATTGGTGTGTTTGCCCATCGCCGATTTGTCACTACTAATTAATACGATTAAGATTAATACAACCGGAGCAACTACACCATTGGCCACAGCAGAATAAATTAATGCTTTAATGGGATCAAAGCCGAACAGGTTCATAAGTAAACCCAATAAAACGGAAATGATGATTACGCCATAAAAAGCTCGAGCCTGCTTAAGTTTGTGGAAGAGGCCTTCGCGCCAATTAAGACTTTCTGATAGGGCGTAAGAAATGGAGCCAGCTAACACGGGTATCGCCAACAAACCAACACCAATAATGCCCATGGTAAAAAGTAAGTAGGCATAGTCGCCGGCAAAGGGTCGAAGTGCAGCAGCTGCGTCGGCTGCTGAGTTGATATTACTACCACCAACTTTGTAAAGTGTAGCAGCACAAGTAGCAATGATAAAAAACATGACCGCGTTAGATAAAAACATGCCTGACCAAATATCAATGCGCATTTTTTTAACTTCGGCATGCGAAGTTTCTGCTGCTCGTGATTTAATACTGGTTTTACCGTCTAGTATTTGCTCTTCAACCTCTTGAGAGGTTTGCCAAAAAAAGAGATATGGAGAGATAGTAGTGCCGAGCACACCAGTAACTAAAATTAAGCCTTCTTTACTAAAATTAAAACTAGGCCAAACAGTTGCCCAAAATACTTTTATCCAATCGATTTCAACAAAAAAAGCCGTAAAAACATAGGCAAATAAAATTAGAGCAAGATATTTAAGATATTGTGCATACCGTTGATAGGTGGTAAAAATTTGTAATGCTAAGGTTAGCATGGCAAAAAAGATTACCAACATGGCAAATGATATTTTAGGAAAAATGAGTTGTGATGCTTGCGCCATAGCACCAAGGTCGGCACCAATATTAAAAGTGTTGGCCGCAAATAATAAAAATGTTGAGAGGTAGAGCACCCAGCGTGGGAAATGTTTTTTAATATTAGCCGCTAAGCCTTGACCAGTGACCAGGCCAATGCGCGCGCACATTTCTTGAGCAACAGCCATGAGTGGAAACGTAAAACTGGCTAGCCAAAGCCATTGAAAACCGAATCGTGCTCCTGCTTGCGAATATGTAGCAACGCCAGAGCAGTCATCATCGGCAGCACCCGTGGTCAAGCCAGGGCCTAACATGTGCCAATACTCCTCAGTCTTACGAACTACTGACTTTTTAGCTATGGCCGCTCCGATTTTTTTCGATTCATTAATGGTTTTTTCAAGTAGAATTGCTGGTTCTTCTACAATTTTTTCAAAAACACTTTCGCGATGCTGAATTTTACTTTTTTTAAATTGCGAGGATGAGTGGCTAGCTGATTTGTTGTTTTGCTTTTTAGATATCGATGATTTAGCCATAGTAAAGTAAATTTATTGCTACCCTTATTATAAGTTATTTTAACACAAAATGACAATGTGACGTAATTAAAACATTGTTTACATAGTTTAAAATTACATATAGTATAGATAGAGATGCAATAAATTTAATTATGTCACGGTATATATTGTTTACCATATTTTTTTTCATTGGAATTTTAATTTTTTTGGCCATGCATGGCTTGCTCTTTTATGTGCTGACACATTTGGTGGCTGTGTCAAAAAAATATAAACAATTTTTAGGAATTGGACTGGCAATTTTAGCGCCTAGTTTTATTGTTACTTCGGTCTTGCTTCATTATTGGGATACGTTTATTACCCGTTGGGCGTACTTTGTTAGTGGTTGGTGGCTTGGTTTTATGTGGTATTTCATTTTGTTGGCCTTGATTGGCTTGGTCTTGATTTCAATTTTTCATTGGCAAAATTCATTTATAATTCGGGGAAGTATTTTTGCTTTAGTGGTTATAATTTCTTTTGCTATTACTATTTGGGGTGGTTGGAATGGTCGGAATCCAATAATTAGACGAATAGTTTTACCGGCTGATTCGTTTAACTCAAGCTGGAAGGGTAAAACTTTGGTGCAAATTAGCGATCTCCATCTTGGCGCAGTGTATGGCGTTGACTATTTAAATGAAACAGTAGATAGAATAAATAAATTAAAGCCAGACTATATTGTAATAACTGGCGATTATTTTGATGGCGCTGGAGGTGATTTACCGCATCTTAGTTTGCCGCTTAATCGTTTAAATGCACCAACCTATTACATAACCGGCAATCATGAAGTGTATTTAGGGGAAAAATTGACGCATAATTTAATTGGTCAGACAAAAACCATGTCACTAAAAAATAAGGCAGTAGATTTAGATGGTGTTTTACTTATTGGCATTGATTATCCTGAAAATTCACGCAATATTAATTTGCCGGACATGATCAAAACTGTTAATCCAGAAAAAAAACCAGCCATTTTGCTTTATCATGAACCGCGGCAAGTTAGTGCAGTGGCTCAAACTGGAGTACGGTTAATGCTTTCTGGCCATACCCATAATGGACAGGTTTGGCCGTTTAACATCTTTACCACTTTAATTTATGGGAAATATAGCTTGGGTTTAAATAAAACCGACTCCATGTATAGCTATACTAGTTCAGGCCTCGGCACCTGGGGGCCCTCATTACGAACATCTTCGCGTTCTGAAATTGTTCAGTTTAAATTTGAATAATCGACTTGAGTAGTCAAGTAAAAATTTAATTGTGCAAAATAACACAACGCCAGTCCGGCGTTTGTTTTTTATTATTATGCTTGACATTCTATTAGGATTTTATAATAATGAGATGATTATATAATTAGATTTTCTAACTATTTATTATGACTGATCGCAGTAACGAATTAATTTCTTTAATATTCGCCACAAAAAGAAGAATGTTAGAGAAATTTCGTCAAGATTCATACAAAATTACCCCCTCGATGCTGCAACTTGAAACACTTCGTTTTGTTCAAGAAAAGCAACAACCACTTATGAAGGAGGTGGCAGAATTTTTGTGTATAACCCCGCCTTCCGCTACTTCTTTAATCAATGACTTGGTTGAGGATGGCATGATTTTACGACTAACGAGCGAAAACGACCGCCGATCTATACGAATTACAATTACTCAAAAAGGTGAAGGAGTGCTCGAAAATGGAATTAAACAAATTAGTCAGAGTATGGCTAAGAACATTGCCAAGCTCAATCAAGATGAACAAGAACAGTTAATATTAATTTTAAATAAGTTCAATCAAATAAATTAAAATCTATGAACAATGAGTTACTAAACAGACTAAAAAAACAAAAAGGCTTGGTAATAGTTATTGCATTGGTTTTGATTGTTGCAATAGTTGTTGTTGGTCGGCGAGTATTACAAAATAATCAAAAAATTTCTAACTCAGGGATAGCAACATCGACAATTAAAACGGTTGGTGTAATGCCTCTGTCTGCTGGCTTAGCTGACGACCTACTTTCAACTGAAGGTACGGTGAAGGCGGCCACTAAAGTAGATGTGGTTGCGCTTGCCAATGGCACGGTTAAAACGGTTGCGTTTAAATCGGGCGATACCGTAGTTGCTAATCAACCTTTGGCCTATTTGCACGACGATATTTTATTGACAAACTTAACCAACGCAAGTGTTAATTATGGTAACCAAGAGCAAAACATGGCAAACACAGGCAAGTTGACCGATGAATCAGTACGTCAAGCAGAACTTTCGGTTTTGCGAGCGCAAGAGGCAGTCGCGGCGGCAAAGATTGGATTAGTAACGGCTAAGGATAATTATGCTAATGGAAAAAACATTCAAACTCAAAACAAGGCCGATGCATTAAATAATGCCGTGGTGACATTTAATAGTCATCTTAATACCATTAATAGTTTTTTAGATCAGTCAAATTATATTATTAAAGCCGAGGGGTATGATCAGTTGCCTGGGATTGGTTTAACCTTAAGTGTTAAAAATAGTCAGCGTTTAGTTGATGCTAAAAATGATTATATTATCGCCCGTGCGCACTATCTCATTCTTGCAGCTAGACAACCAACCCCTGATTCAATAGTCTCAGATTATAAAGAGCTCGGCTTGAATTTAACTGAAACTAAACGTTTGGCTGATGATATGGTAGATGTATTAGCTGCTACCATATCACATACACAATTTAATGAGGCTGCCTTGTCCGCACAAAAGAGCACGTTTACCGGCCTTCGTAGTGGAATTATTGGAGTTCAGTCTGCCGTACAGGCCACACAACAAGCACTAGAAAACTATAATACAAACACAAAGCAACAGTTGGACGGTCTAGCCAACTCAGTTCGTGCAGCGGAAAATCAATTAACACAAGCCAATATTGCTTATGATGCGGCTAAGTCAGGCTTGGATACCAGCAAGAGCAGTAAAAACCAACAGCTGGCCTTAACCAAGGGTTCGGTTGATAATGCCCGTGGGCAATATAATTTATTGGCTACGCAGGCAACCGACTTATTAGTTAAAGCCCCAATTGCAGGTCAAATAGGCGCTAAGGCGATAGATATTGGCACCGAAGTTAGAATTGGACAAAAGGTAGCAGAGATTTCTCAAATTGATTCAGTAAAAATTGTCTTAGGATTAAGTCAGGATGATGCCAAGCGAATTACTTTAGGGCAAGTAGCTACTATAAATCAAAAATTCAAGGGCGTAGTTAATCAAATCGACCCGGCAGCCGATGCTGTTACAAAAAAAGTTAAAGTTGAAATTATTTTTAATAACAAAAACAAGGAATTAACGCCAGAAACGTTGGTTAAAATTAATTTAATGGTAAAAAAGCAAAATGGACCAAGTGCTAACTATCAGTTGCCGTTAAACGCAATTTCAATTGGTCAAAATGAATCTTCAATTTTAATTTTAGACGGCGATCGAGCTAAAAAAAGCGTGATTTCTCTAGTACAGGTAAATGGTGAACAGGCGATTATTACTGGAAACTTTACCAAAGATACGCTGGTTATTATTGATGGGAATAAACTTGTCGCTGACGGTGAGTTGGTTAGTGTGAAAAAATAATTATATGGAAAATAATCAAACAGAAACCAATCAAACTGGTCCTGCAAAAAATAAATCATCAGATCATTTATATCTTGAAAAACTAGAGTTTAATCCGGAGCTACGAAAAACGTGGTTGAATTTTTTTGTAACAAATTTTAGAGTTGTGGTTTTGATGATTATTCTACTCACCATAATGGGTGTCTATTCATTTCTACAATTACCCCGAGAATCAAATCCAGAAGTTAAAATACCAATTGCTGTGGTTGCAGTTTCTTATCCCGGCGTAGGACCATCTGATGTTGAAGAGCTGGTTACTAAAAAAATTGAAACCAGTTTATCTAGTTTAAAGGATATAAAAAAAATTACCTCAAATTCTGGTAATTCTTTATCTGTTTTAACAGTTGAATTTGAAGCGAGTGCCAATTTAACTGATTCGATTAGAGGTTTGCGCGATCAGGTAAATTCAATTAAAAGTAGTTTACCCGCAGAAACGACCGAGCCGATTGTAAAGGAAATTTCTTTTGACGACACACCGATTTGGAGTGTGGCCATCACCGGACCGTATGATGGCTTTACTATGCGCCAATACGCGAATGACATTAAAGATGAATTAGAAAAAATTAATGGTGTTCGCGAAATACGAATTTCAGGCGGAGATGAGCGTGAATTTTTAATTGCTTATGATCCGGACAAATTGAATTTTTATGGCATGTCTGCCGATCAAGTTAACCAATCTATCAAGGCCTCGAATTTGATTGTACCCGCAGGCGTGTTTGAGGGTAAAGAATTTACTTATCCGGTTCGTACTGATAATCGTTTTTTTGACGCGGCCAAATTTGCCGCTTTGCCAGTGGGGCACAGTGATGATGGTAGCTTAGTATTGTTACGTGATCTAGCAAGAGTAGAAGATCATGCCATAAAACACACGATTTTGTCACGCTTGTCGAGCAATGGGCAACCATCTGGGGATGCAATAACTATTCAACTTATAAAAAAAACTGGTGGAAATATTATAAATACGGTAAATCAAGCGAATCAGGTAGTTAATGCCAAAGTAGCTACCTTTAAGCCCGGGGTGAAAACTGAGGTGATTGTAAATTTAGCAAAACAAATTGAAACCGATTTTCATCAGTTGATTCATGATTTTCTCATTACCTTATTGTTAGTTATTGCAATCTTATTTTTAATCGTTGGCCTTAAGGAAGCGTTTGTTGCCGGCTTAGCTGTGCCCTTGGTGTTTTTTATCGCTTTTGGTGTAATGTCGGCCACGGGTATTTCACTTAACTTCCTCTCAATTTTTTCACTAATCCTGTCTTTGGGCTTATTGGTGGATGACGCTATTGTGGTTGTGTCGGCAACGAAACAATATTTGAAAACCGGGAAGTTTACCCCCGAGGAAGCAGTTTTGCTCGTGTTAAATGATTTTAAGGTTGTACTAACCACCACTACGCTTACAACTATTTGGGCATTTTTACCGTTATTAATGTCCACTGGCATTATTGGTTCGTTTATCAAATCAATTCCAATCACGGTTTCAGTTACCCTGTTTGCTTCTTTGTTGGTCGCTCTAATGATCAATCATCCCTTGGCCGCAGTATTAGAGCGAATTAGATTAACGAAGCGATTTTTTTGGATAGTTTTGTTAGCCCTAATAAGTGTGTTTATTTTGACTGTTAAATACGAACAAAGTTGGATTGGTTATATCATTGCCACTGTAATGTTTGTTGCAGTGGTTGCTATGGTGTGGTGGTATCGGCATGGTGGTAAAAATAATTTAGCTCGGAATGCAGAATTGGTGGCAGCAGAATGGCGTGATGATGATTTAATTAAACTAAAACTTAAAACGCAAGGCAATGATGAACATGCCACGCTATCTAGTAAATTAATTCATGGCATAATTCATTTTAACGCCATCTTACCCTGGTATGAACGTTGGCTTCGGCGATTTATTAGTACAGCAAAGCGCCGCCGTCTAACCATTGGCTTTGCAATGATTTTATTTGTCAGCGCCATATTATTACCAATTACCGGAGTGGTGCCTACGGAATTTTTTCCAGCCTCCAATCAAGATGTTGTATATATTAATTTACGATCCGCTACCGGCTTGAATTTAGCCGAAAATGATAAAATTGTACGACAAGTTGAGGAAAAGCTATACCAGTATCCTGATATCATAAATTTTTCAACTATTGTAGGCACAGGTGGAAGTAGTGGAGGTGGTGCTAGTAGCGGTGTTGTTAGTTCAAAAAGTAATTTGGCAAACTTTACCGTAAATCTAAAACCCAAAAATAATCGAATCACCAAGTCTTATGAATTAGCTGAAAAAATCAGAGGCGACCTGGCCAGTGTTCAGGGGACAACCATAACGGTTGACGCACCTAGGGGTGGTCCACCCAGTGGTGCTGCTTTTCAGGCTCAAATTAGTGGTGAAGATTTGCAACAACTCGATCAAATAGCTCAAGATCTTCAACCAAAACTTGCCAGTATTACTGGAGTAACTGATACAGATGTTTCATTAAAAGAGTCACCAGCAGAATATACCTTTAAACTCGATCCAGCTAAATTAGAGCTATATAATTTAAATGCTGCCTATGTTGGCTCTACGCTACGAATGGCTATTGCTGGCTTAAAAGTTTCCACTGTAATTAAAGGTGGCAAAGAAATTGTGGTGAATGCCGAATTTGCAGCTGAAAAAATACCCGATTTATCGGCAATTCAGAATCTGCAGATTGTAAATTTACGTAAACAGCCGGTGTATATTAAAGATGTGGCCACGGTTGAATTAAAACCATCAGTTGATTCTATCACTCGAATAGACCAAAAAAGGACCGTGACGTTAACGGCCGGAGTCTCAGCTAATACGCGCCCGAATGAGGTGGTAAGTCAATTCCAATCTAAAGTGACTCAAGAGTACAAGTTGCCTGAAGGGTATGTTATTAGCTATGGTGGTGAAAATGAGCAAAACACTGAATCTGTTTTGTCTATTTTACGAGCTATGATTTTAGCTATGCTCTTAATAGTTTCAACCTTAATTATTCAATTCAACTCATTTAAAAAAGCGATAATCGTTTTAGTCACGATTCCTTTAGCGTTAATTGGTGTTTTTTATGGTATGGCAGTTGCCGGCGTTGCCTTAAGCTTTCCTGGGTTAATTGGTGTTTTAGCTTTATTCGGTATTGTGGTTAAAAATGCTATTATTTTAGTTGATAAAATTAATTTGAATCTAAAAAGTGGTATTCCCTTTGAGGAGTCGATTGTTGATGCTGGCAAATCCCGTCTCGAAGCAATTTTTATTACCTCGATTTGCACTATATTTGGCATTTTACCCATTACTCTCTCAAACGAGACCTGGATGTCGTTGGGTAGCGCGATTATTTTTGGATTAATGTTGTCATCATTTTTGACCCTGTTTATTGTACCTACTCTGTTTCGTAGTTGGATAAAACCAGATGAACAATATTAAAAAAAGGAATATTTTTTAGTTTGTAATATAGCCAAATGGTTATGTAATGAGGCGCCGATCTAATAGGTCGGCGCCATGTTTTATTGGTAAATATATTAAAAAACAAGTAAAATAAAGAAATATCTTAATAACCCGATCTATTTTATGAAAATAACCAGCACCTTTCAATTCGATTACCAAAAAATTAAAGGTTTATCTAGGCAAGAAGCTGCTATTCGTTTAGACAAAGAGGGCTTAAATCAACTAACCATAAAAAAACGCAACGGACTATTTAAAATTTTGATAGAAATTTTAAGTGAACCGATGTTTTTTTTATTGTTAATCTGTAGTGGTTTGTATTTTTGGCTTGGCGAACGAAATGAGGCAATTGCTTTATTGCTTTCCGTGTTATTAATAATACTAATTGAGCTATATCAAGAGAATAAAACAGAACGAGCCTTAGAATCGCTAAAGGATTTGTCTAGTCCGAGAGCACTGGTAATCCGAAGTGGCGAGTCGGTGCGAATTGCTGGCAAGGAGGTAGTGCGTGGTGATGTTGTTGTATTATCAGAAGGCGATAGGGTGCCAGCGGATGCCGTATTGATTTTTTCGGTTAATTTGCAGGTAGATGAATCGATTTTAACCGGCGAGTCCATGCCTGTTAATAAAATGGCACGTGAATCGGCTGAAGAAATTGAATTACCTGGCGTAGAAAATAGCCACAGTGTATATGCTAGCACCTTGGTTGTTGCGGGTCATGGCGTTGCGCGTGTCGTATCAATAGGACAAAATACCGAAGTGGGAAAAATTGGTAAATCATTAAATGCACTAAAGCCAGAAAAAACTAAGTTACAGGCTGAAGTTGATAGCTTGGTTAAGACTTTGGCGATATATGGAGCAGTTATTTGTTTGGCTGTTGCCTTAATTTATGGCTTAACGCGGGATAGTTGGTTAAATGGATTTTTAGCTGGTATTTCGCTAGCGATGTCAATTTTACCAGAAGAGTTTCCCGTTATTTTTACCGTATTTATGGCTCTGGGTGCCTGGCGCTTGTCACGTTTTAATGTGTTGACTAGTCAACAAAAAACCATTCAATCACTTGGCAGTATAACCGTTTTGTGTGTAGATAAAACGGGCACTTTAACGGAAAACAAAATGGAGCTTGAAGCTTTAGACATTGGTAGCGAGGTATGGTTAAAAAACAATCAGTTGCCTTCGAAAAGCTATTTTGAATTAGTAGATTTATCTGTTTTGGCCAGTCAAAATATTCCCTTCGACCCATTGGAGATTGCACTAAAACAAAGTCATGCATCAATTCACTTAAATCAAATCGATCAAACACTAGACTGGGAGTTGATTCAGGAATATCCATTATCTCGTCAATTGCTTGCAGTTTCGCACGTTTGGCGCATTCCTCATAAACAGGAATATTTAATTGCCACCAAAGGCGCACCCGAAGCAATAATTGAACTTTGTCATTTATCAAAAAAAGATGAAAAATATTGGTTACGTAAAGTGACTGAGTTGGCAAAATTGGGATTGAGAGTGTTAGCAGTAGCAAAAGCTGAATCCGCACATATCGAATTACCCAACAGTCCGCATGATTTTAATTTTATCTTTATGGGCTTGTTGGGTTTTGGTGATCCGGTGCGCAGTGGCGTGCCAGAGTCGGTAAGCGAGTGTCATCGCGCTGGTATTAAAGTGGTTATGATAACTGGTGATTACCCTGAAACGGCAGCAAAGATTGGGCAAGAAATTGGATTACCAAAAGATGCAAGAATTATTACAGGTGTTGAGCTTGCTAAGATGAGTGATGATGATTTAAAAGCAGCAGTAAACAATGTTTGTATATTTGCGAGAATTAATCCTGAGCAAAAATTAAAAATTGTCCAAGCCTATAAAGCGAATGGCCAAATTGTAGCGATGACTGGGGACGGGGTAAACGACGCCCCAGCGCTTAAGGCTGCACAGGCTGGCATTGCCATGGGTAAGCGAGGCACTGATGTAGCACGTGAGGCAGCGGGGATAGTACTACTTGATGATAATTTTAATTCGATAATCAGCGGAATTAGACAGGGGCGAAAAATTTTTGATAACATTCGCAAAGCAAGCTACTATGTTATGGCGATACATATTTCAGTGGCTGGTATAACTTTTTTATCTGTGATTGTCGGGTGGCCATTAATGCTTTTGCCTGTTCATTTAGCTTTTTTAGAATTAATCATTGATCCTGCGTGTTCAATAGCGTTTGAAAATGAACCAGCGGAGCGGGATGTAATGAAGCGACCACCACGTAACCCTGAGTTAAAAATTTTTACCTGGTCACTTTTTCGAATGGCGATTTTTCAAGGACTGTCGGTATTAATTGGTTTAGCCGCAATCTTTAAATTGGGGGATATTCTTAGTTTGCCCATCGAACAAATTAGAGCCATGGTGTTTACAACATTGATTATTGCCAATTTGTTTTTAATTTTAACAAATCGTTCTTGGACGCGGAACGTGTGGCAAAGCTTTAAACAAAAGAATAATTTTTTGTGGTTTGTAATTTTGTTTAGCTTTACTTTTTTAGGTGCGTCTTTGTTTTTACCTTGGCTAAGTCAGTTGTTTCATTTGATTAGACCCGATGCGTGGTTATTATTTATAAGTGGCTTTGTCGGGGTATTTTGTGTAATGATTTTAGAAAGATTTGAACAAAACATAAATACCGAAAATTGATTTAAAAAATCGATTTTAAGCAATAGGCTTAGTTTAGTACTGATTAGAATGAATTTTGCGCCAATCAAAGTCTGCATCAGAATGGGGCGGCAGCATTTGTTGCGCATAACCCAGTGGCAGTAAATTAATGAAATGATATTCAGCTGGAATATGTAATGTTTCACGCACTGATTCAACCCAGTCTGGTAAAACATGCTTCCAGACAGTGCCAAGACCAAGCGCTTCTGCTTCTAGCATAATAAATGCGCTGGCAATACTTAAATCTTCAACTGGAGTAGTTGATTTTTTTGTGTTTATAATTGGCACAATTAGCGAGGGAGCATCTTTAATAAATGTTTGCCCAACGATTGAAAAAATTTTTTCTTTAATATTTTGATCTTTAATGACGATAAATTCAACTGCACGGTTGTTAGTGCTTGTTGGTGCAAATTGAGCTGCTTTAATTAGACTGACTATTAAATCTTCAGTAACTGGCTGGCTGATAAAATTTCTCACACTTCTTCGATTTGTAATTTCTTTTAGAATCATTTGATTATTGTAGACAGGTTTTTGGCAAGAAAAACTGAGTAGACCCAAATTTTTTACCTGCCTGATAATTATTATTAATAAAGTTATCAACCGGGTTATTTATTGTATATGAAAATTTTTTAACCAAATCATAATTCATCAAAATGCATCCAGGCTTATTTTTGTATAATTGCTTGGCTGCTAATTCGAACTGACTTTTGGTGTTGTGATTAGTAAGTAAAAAGGGAAATGAGGTTGGGTTTAATTTTCTTAAATCAGGATATAGTGACGGTGAAAATGGTCCAGCATAAATATATGGTGAAGATGAGCAATTTTTATTAAAATAACGTGTAAGCGAATTGTCATGCATATAAAGTGGCTTGGTGAAAAAAACATAGTTATCAAATATGCCAACAATCCAGCCCAAGGCAGGAAAATATATAAACATTGAAATTATAAACATTGAAACCCATTGAATATTTTGACGAATATTTTGAGCAAGGGCATAACTACACCAAAGAAGGGTTGGGAAAACTGCTATGGTTAGGTGGCTATAATCAGGACGACTTAATGTGGTCCAAAAAAGTCCAGCCTGAATAAAGATTAAAAAATAATAAATGTTATTTCTAACATTGCGCGAATAATAAAAAATTAGTAACGAGCTTAAAACCAAAGGATAAAAGAAAATTTTTGGATACTGATTTATTGCTTCGTAATTAAACAATGGAAATACGATTAAGCTTTTGAATATGGTGTCTATTGGCCAAAAAATAATTAAAATCGTTAACGGCAGTATAAAAGAAAGGGTAAAAAATAAGATATATTTTAATGAATTTTTAGTATATTGCCATAGTAAAAAAATGATAGTTGCTATAAATACAATAATTGACCGATGAAGTAAAAATAAGCCAGACAAACCAAGTAAAAAACCGGCAACCGAAAGCATTAATATTTGTTTTTTTTGGTTTAAAAATTTAATAATAAAAAAGGTAAACCATATAATAATTGTTGTGCTAAACGAATTATGGTTTATGATTGGCCAGCCGGCAGAAGCTATTAAAAACAATGCAGGCGGCATTAGCACTAAACGACTATTTGATACAATTTTGCCTGAAAAATATAGACCGAGTGCACCGAGTAGTATACCAACTATGCCAATGCTTTTTGCAATCCAATAGTGTGGTCCAAGAATTAGCCAAGCCCAATATATGATATAAAAATTTCCAGGCGGTATATATTCAAAAAAATCTAGATATAATTTATCTCCGTGGTAGAGTCGCCAAGCACCCTCGGTAAGCACGCCATTATCAGGGTCGCCTAAATAACTCATGTGATAAAAAATAATTATTGCAACAAAAAATATTCCTAAGATAAAAATAATTTTGTTTAGACTATTTTTAAGATAAGTTATTGTTAACAATAAATTCATTTTACATTATTTTTGGAGAGTGTATTATTTGTATGATTTTACCGCCCACCAAATAATTAGCTGAGTCTGACTTGTGTATATAGATTGGTTGAATGGGAAGTGTTGATTCTGAAACTAGTGCAATTTGTTTTTGATCAGCATAGAAGCGTTTAATATTTGCAGTATCTTCAATGATAGATAAAACATAATCGCCGTTTTGAGGCTGTTTGTCGGTACTGTCGATAACTACAAAATCGCCGTTGTAAATTGGGCCACCTTTGACAGACTCTGCTTTATTCATTGAATCACCCACGGCTTTAATGACAAATAAACCATTAGAGGATTTTTTGTTAACAACTTTTGACGATATTTTTATATAACCCTCGATATTTTCGTGGGCATAAATAGTTGCTGGTCCACAATTTGCCGATCCAATAATAGGCAATGTGAATAAGTTGCTAGTTCCTTTTGCTTTTTGGTTAGTATTTTCGTTTGTTAGAGATAATTGTTTATTGTCCGAAGTGATAAAGCCTTTTTTAACAAGCTGTGATAGATGGTGCTTGATTTTTTGGGGATGTGATTCACCGATTAATTGGCCAAGTTTTCTAAGACCAACCTGGTTGATATTGATTTGTCCGGCAAGAGTTAAAATCTTTTGTTGAATTATGTGCATAACTTTTTTAATTTATATTATTATTATAGCAAGTTAGCCAAAAATGTCAAATATGTTCAAGTATGTTGACAATAACAATATAATGCGCTATACTGATGATAGTTAATAACTAAACTATCATATGTTTAAAAAAATCAATGAGCCGATTGAAGTACAAGTGAAGTTTTTTCGCACACAGGTCTTTCCTTCATTTTTTAAATGGCGTGACAAAACGTATCGAGTTGAAAAAGTTGACCTTATACATCATCAGCAAGAAGGGATAAAAAATATTTACCATTTTGGGGTAAGTGATAAAACAAATTTCTTTAGAATCGCATTTTTTGCTAATGATCTTTCGTGGAAAATTGAAAGCCTGCAGTAAAAAATATTCAAAACTTTGTTTACTATATTTTAAATTCGCATATTTTAGTAGGCACTTAAACTACTTAGCAATCAAAAACAACTACACCCCTGGCGGAGTGTAGTTGTTTTGTGCGCCCAGTAGGATTTGAAGGGGCGGAAGCCCCGTCATGATAAAATAATGATGTTAAGCTTTTAAACAAATAATTCAATATTTATTGCCTTTATTTTTAATTTACGATTTATTTGTAGCTTCGCAAGCTACTACACACACAAAACAACTACACCCCTGGCGGAGTGTAGTTGTTTTGTGCGCCCAGTAGGATTTGAACCTACGACCGTTTGCTTAAGAGGCAACTGCTCTACCGGCTGAGCTATGGGCGCAAAATTATATAATTTTTGTGGCTGGGGAGAGACTCGAACTCTCGACCTCGGCGTTATGAGTGCCGCGCTCTAACCAGCTGAGCTACCCAGCCAAATTATGCAATAAAAAATACGGCAACAAAAAAAACGAGCTGACGCCATAATTACTTGCAAGTGTAACAGAAAGGCGGCAAAACTTCAAGAGGAGTATCAAATCATCTATTTATTTAACATTAGCCAAATTTGTTAATTTGACACGATTTTTCCACCTTTAAGCTTTGACGAGGTTGCAAATTTTAAAATATCCGAATTAAAACCATAAGTATATTTATTTTTGTTTTGATGACGCTCCTTGGCAAATACGATTAACTTCTCAATTAGAACTGGGAGTTCAATACCGCTGGCTTGCCAAAGGTGGTGATAAACCGTACCCGGCAAGGGATTGATTTCGTTAGCAAATAGATTTTTTGAAAATGAGTCATAAAGAAAATCAACCCTAGCAATTCCAGAGCAGCCGAACTGGATAAATATTTTTTTAGCCATTGTTTGAATTTGCAGCGTTGTTTCCACGTCTAAATCGGCTGGAATAATCAACCCTTTTTGCGCATTGCCAAGCTGAGTGCCGCCGTCATTCAAGTATTTTTCTTCATAATTGAAAAAATCACTTTCAAAGCGTGACTCTTGTACTAATGAAGCAATTGGATCGGCGGTGCCAATTATAGCGCAAGTAAGATCTTTTAGATTCAATACCGCTGCCTCAACTAATGCTCGTTCTCCATAATTAAATACTACCTCAATAGAAAATTCCAATTCCTGTCGATTGTTCGCACGGCTGATGCCAATTGAAGAGCCAAGTTTTGGCGGCTTAACAAATACCGGATATTGTAATTTTTCACATTGTTCAATAAGACCGTTTTTATTGTTATTCCAGTCGGCTTCAGAAAAATATATAAATTTAGTGGTTGGGATATTTAGCGCTTGATATAATTGTTTAGTAAGAATTTTATCCATGGCTACAGCTGAGGCGGCAACTTCACAGCCAACATAAGGGATATTAAAAATTTCAAACAAGCCTTGAATGGTACCATCCTCACCGTTCATGCCATGAAAAGCCGGAAAGGCTAGCTCGATTTCGATAGTTTTACCAAAGAGCCCAGTTTTTTTAAATACGATTTTATTTTTTGATAAGTCTAAATCTATATTATAGCGACCGCATTTTTGTAGACGTTCGTCTATTCCCACCTCTTTAAAAAAGGATAGGGTGCCTAGTGCGCTGTCGATAAACCAGGCACCTGTTTTGTCTAAATAAATTGGCACAACATCATGCCCAGATTTTTTTAACGAGGAGATTATTAACTGCCCAGTGATAATTGATACGTCATGCTCCGGGCTCTTACCCCCAAAAAATACGCCGATTTTCATATAATAAATTAAGTTTAAAAATAATTATCTGGCCAGTCGTTCTGAAAAAGAATGGTGTCCCCAGGTTTTAACAGATTACCCAACGATTGGTGAGCGATAGTGGTGTTGTTAAATATAATATAGTTTGAATTGTTTGATTTTTTTAAACCAGTTACTATTTCTTCGGTTGCGCTATTTTTAATTAGCAGAACCTGATTAATGCCACGCTTTGCGTATTCAATACCAAGCTGTTCGTGAATTTTTTGAGAAGCTGAGCCAAGCTCAACTAATCCAGGTGTTAAAACAATTTTTCGGCCCAATGCACGGCTTAAAACCTCAAGGCCACCAATAAATCCATTGTAATTGCCATTATAGCTATCGTCAATTACCCATATTTTGGCTGTTGAGTTGTAAATTGGTTGTAGTCGATGTTTGATCGGCTGTAATGCAGCTAAGGCTTGAACCCATTGGTCTGGTTTAAGTCCGAACTCGGTAGTAATGGCGAAGCATAGAGCAATTAATGAAAGATTGTGCTCAGCCAATAATTGTGTTTTGTAGGTATTGGACAAATAGGTAAAAGTTATGCCTTTATAATCTGGTAAATAAGCAATATTAGTAAATTTTTGTTTTGTTGTAATTTTGATATTTGATAAATTATTATCGTTAAGATGGTCTATAATATTTTTATCATCACCATTTAAGACAACCATTTTTTTAGCAGCTTGTGCTAATTCAAATTTTGCCTGAATGATTTTTTCTAAACTACCAAATTTTTCTAAATGCGCCGAAGTTATACCTGTAATCAATCCATAATCAGGTTCAACAAAATCGCATATTTTTTTAATCTCTCCGGTTCTAAATGCTCCCATTTCAATAATGATACAGGTTGTCTGTGGAAGTTTCTTGGCGTGGCTGATTAAAAATTGAGCAATGCCAATATTAGTATTGATATTACCACCAGGAACTAATACATTATAATGCGGTGATAGTAGTGCGGTCAAAATTTCTTTAGTAGAAGTTTTGCCATAACTTCCGGTGATTCCAATTATAATTAAATGGTTGCGGTGTTGGTTGAGAATTTTTTTTGCTCGCCAAATTTGTATAAATTTTGCAGCTACGTCAAAGGGGTAAAAAAGTGCATGTGCTAATAAAATTAAAATTGGTAGAAATAAATATTGTATAATGAAAAAAACAAACAAACCAGTAAAACCATATGTAATATAACCAGTAAAACATGTTGTTACAAAAAGCAAAGCGGTTAAAAAATATAGTATTAAAATTTTAGCGGTCCAAAAAATTGATTGACGATTAGACAGTCGCCACCAGCGCAAATGTTTGTAGGCAAAGCGAATAAATGGCTTTGCTTCATAAAAGTTGGCTTGAAAGATGTAAAGTAGTTGCTTAATTATCATTGAGTGCTTGAATTAAGAGTGTTGTGGCAGCTTGTGGTTGATCAATAAAGCAAAAGTGACCAGCCTTGGGAATTATCTCTAGCTTTGCGTGTGGCAGTTCTTTGGCGAAAATGTGAGCATGTTTTAGCGGAGTTGCCCAGTCGTTTGCCCCCCAAATTAAAATGGTTTCGGTGTTAATTAAAGGTAAAAAGGGTCGTAAGTTATAGGCAATAATTTTTTTAAAAATTTCAGTTCTTGGACCCGCTTCAATAAAATCTTCACTGCCAATCAACCGATAAAATGTATTTCGAAATTTTTTATAAAGTGGATTATTAACTGATGAAGTAAAAAGCGGTTTAATTAATTTTGTTAGTAGTAAAAAAATTGATTTTTTAACACTAGGTAGCCTCAAGCCGGCGCTATCGATTAAAATTAGTTTTTTTACTTGAGGAAATTTTAAGGCATACTGTAAGGCAATACTTCCACCGAAAGAGTGCCCAATGAGTATCGGAGATTTTATTTGAAAAGTATTAACCACTAGCTTAACCATTTCGGCATATTCTTCAAGTCCCCAGGGGGTATTTGGTAACTGGCTTTGGCCAAAACCAGGCAAATCGATAGCCAAGTAATTGTTTAGTGATTGAAATAGGATTTTTAAATGTTGAGCTTCCGATCCCCAGCCATGTAAAAATATTGGTGTGTTTTGGAGATTGAGTTGGTCAGAACAATAGTAACTTAGCGTTTGCCCGTTTAGGGTTATAAATAGGTGGCGCATAGTTATCAAGTTATGAATCTACACTTTCTGGTGCTCCCGTCAGGACTCGAACCCAAAATTCTTGGTCCGAAGCCAAGCGTGATATCCGTTTCACTACGGGAGCAATAGAAAATGAAGATGTATATGGCTAAAATTAGAGTATAATTACTATATCATGGTGTAAATAAACTAGCAAGAGGTCCTATTTTGCTGCTTCTTTTAGCAAACGACGCTTAAATTTAATATAATTTGATATGAATTTTATGGAATCTCTAAATATATTTATTTTGCTGTTTCTTCTGTTGTCGTACCGATTTTCAGACCAATTTACTGCAATTTCCTTAACGTTAAGCTTGTGTATTTGGGCATAGACTGCAAGTTCAGTGTCAAAAAACCATTTTTTATCAATTATATAATGCGATATTTTACGAAAAGATGATGTTTTGATGGCCTTAAAGCCACACTGTAAATCTGAAAAATGATGGCCAAGCATTAACCGAGAAAATAAATGGCAGCTTTGTGAGGTAATCTCGCGTAATAGTGATCTTTTAATCTTTGAGTTTGCAAGAAGTCGAGACCCAACGACAAGATCATACTCATTCTTAATGATCGGATTGATAAGTGATTGGATATCATCAAGGTCAACGGCCAAGTCAATGTCCATATAAGTAACAATGTCGGCGGTAGCTATTTGCCAATAGGATTTTAATGCGTTACCTCTCCCTCCAAATTTATAGTTTATTGCGATGATTTTTTTATGGTTAATAGAAAGATCTTTCGCAATCTCCCATGAGTTGTCATTTGATCCATTGACTAAAATAACAATTAGCCAGTCAAAAGTAAAATTAGCCTGATTGCAATAATGAAGCAAAAGTAAGGTATTTTCTTTTAGGATCTTTTCTTCGTTATAGACGGGTAGACAAAAGGCGATTGATTTATTTTTTTGCAATTCCATATATTGTTAGTCCGAATGGAAATAATTTTTTATTATAAAATAAATTTTCCAAGTTTAAAATATAATACAGTATTGAATTTATTAGCGAAGGCAGGTTTTTTCCATCTGATTTTTCCTCTCCCTTTGTAATTTTGCGTAGAGATATTTTTATAATACGAAATATAGCGATTGGCAAAAAAAGAAAAAAATTCCAATAATATAAATTAATTTTATTAAAGCCAGTGCAAATTAGTTTTTGATGAAAAATTGATTTTTTATAGCGTCTATAGTGACCAACTGCTCGATCATGTTCGGAAAATAGCCAAGGCATGGCAGGTACGGTAAAAATAAACATACCACCAGGCTTTAACCCTTCGAATATTTTAGATAATGCAAGGTCGTCATTTTTTAAGTGCTCTAAAACATCAAAGCAACAAATCACATCTTGCGATTCCTTCAATATTTTATCATTTTCGAGATTGTGATAAAGTACAGAATGTTTTTGTGATTTGGCGATAAGAAGCGCTTCTTTGTTAATGTCTGTGCCAACTACGTTGCCAAATTTATTTAAAATTGACAATTCGGTGCCTGTGCCGCAACCAATATCAAGAATGGTTCTGGAACTTTGTTCATTGCCGAAAAGTTTAATAAATATTTTTTCAATTAATTTTTTTCGGGCAGCATACCAAAAATGAGTGGTATTTATTTTATTTTGAAGGTGATAGTCGTGAATATCCATAAAGGGTAAAACAAAAACCCGAACAGTTATGGGCGGGTTTTTGAAGAATTAGCAAGGGATTGATTTATTTGCCCTTAAGCGCATCTTTAAGAGTTTTTCCAGTTTTAAACTTGGCAACAATTACTTGTGGGATTTGAATGCGTTCATTTGGCTTTTGTGGGTTAACACCGCCACGGGCATGTCTGGTTTTTGCCATGAAAGTACCAAAACCGGTAATCGTTACCTCGTTACCAGCTTTGAGTTCAGCAACGATAATATCGACTAATTTTTCCAGCATGTCGGTCGCTTGTTTTTTGGAAACAGTTGCCTCGGTAGCAATGCGATCGATTAGAGCCGCTTTATTCATATGCTTGGCTTAAAAATAATTATTTAATATTAGTATATTCGATTATTGGCTCAATGGCAACAGTTTTGGCAGTTTTTGTGTTTACTGTTAGAAAAACACCATTCAATTGACTTTTTCCAGATTCTGGCACCCGTCGAACTTGTTTTATTTGTGTAATTAGGGTTTTTGTTGCTCCAGAAATGTCTAAGCCAATGCTATGATCTGTAATCCCCACCATGCCAACATCTGTAATCGAACCCGTACCCTTTTTAGAAATTAAAGCATCTGCCGTCATAATGTGGGTATGTGTGCCTAGCACAGCAGATACTCGACCATCCAGATAATGTTTCAAGCAAGATTTTTCAGCTGTGGTTTCTGCATGGATATCTACAAGTATAGCAGAAAAATTTTTATTGGCAAAGTCATTGTTGGCTAATATTTGGTCAGCTTTACGGAACGGACAATCGTATTGCATTGGCATGAAAACTCGACCCAACAAAGCAAAGAGTAGTACATCACCTTTTTTGGTAGGGATTATGGCAAACTCTTTTCCTGGGAGCATTGGTGGAAAGTTAGCAGGTCGTACAATTGGCAATTCAGAATACACTGTTTTAGCCTGCTCTAAACGATCAAAAGCGTGATCACCGGCAGTAAAATAATCAATACCATAGCTTTGAAGTTCGGCAATAGTAGCGTTGGTAACTCCGCTACCATGTGCAGAATTTTCAGCATTAGCGATAACTAGGTCAGGCTTGAGTTTTTTAATTAACCTGGGTAAAAGATTTTTAATCGTTTTACGGCCAACGGAGCCATAAATATCACCTAAAAACAAGATGGTAAGATTATTAGCGGGCATATTCAATAACTCTCATTTCACGAATAACATTAACTTTTATTTCACCAGGATATTTTAGTTCGGCTTCAATTTTTTTAGCAACATCACGAGCTAGCTGATAAGCGCCAAGGTCGTCCATCATATCTGCTTCAGCAAAAACACGAACTTCTCGTCCGGCTTGAATTGCATATGCTTTTTCTACGCCTTCAAATGAAGTGGCAATTTTTTCCAATTCTTCAAGTCGATAAATATATTGCTCAAAAGAATCATGACGTGCACCAGGTCGAGCAGCAGAGATGGCATCAGCCACCTTAACAATAACGGATATTAGCCCGCGTGGGCGATCATCATGATGGGTTTCGATTGGGGCAATGATTTCATCGGGTAAATTAAACTTTCTTGCAATATTACCACCAATTTCTGGATGGGTACCCTGGACTTCGTGATCTACGGCTTTGCCGATATCGTGCAGTAAACCGCCTTTTTTAGCTAGAGTAACATCGGCGCCAAGCTCTTCGGCTAATAAGCCAGATAAATGAGCAACCTCAATACTATGACGCAAAGCGTTTTGGCCATAACTAGTACGATATTTAAGGCGACCAATAATTTGGACCAGTTTCGGGTCAAAGCCTGTTACACCTAATTCATACATGGATTCTTCGCCAGCTTTTTTAATATCAACCGCCAAGTCCTTTTTAGCCTGCTCAATAGCATCTTCAATTTTGGTTGGGTGGATGCGTCCATCAAGGATTAATTTATCCAATGCTCGTTTGGCAATATGGCGGCGAATTGGTGAAAAGCCGGAAATGGTGATTACATTTGGGGTGTCATCTACCACAATCTCGGTGCCGGTTAATTGTTCAATAACTTTAATATTACGTCCTTCACGCCCTATAATTCTGCCTTTCATTTCGTCGCTGGGTAAATCAACAGTGGTGGTGGTGATTTCAGCAGTATAGGTTGAGGCTAGTCGTTGCATGGTGCTAGCCATCATGTCACGAGATTTTTCTTCTAATGATTCAACTGATTCTTTTTCTAATTTATTAATGCGAGACATTAGGTCGTCTTTGATTTGAGCCTCGACATTATTAAGCAATACCTGTTTAGCTTCGTCTTTGGTCATTTGAGCAACTTTTTCCAATTTAGCCAGTTGTTCGTCCTTGATCAGTTTAATTTTTTCTTTGATTTCTTCAACTTTATTAACTTTGTCATAAAGCTGCTGTTGCTTGTCTTGTAATTCAAGCAGCTTTTGGGAAAAGACGGTTTCCCTTTTTTCCATACGATTTTGAAGCTCATTTATTTCTTTGCGACGACGGGAGTCTTCTTGCTTGGCTTCGTCAATAATCTTTAAGGCTTTGTTTTGGGCCTCTAGTAGGAGCTCGCTTTGTTTGTTTTTGGCTTCAGAGATTATTTTTTCTGCCTTACTTTCGGCGTTCTTAGTTTTTCGGTCCGCCTGCATTTTGCGCATTGAGTAACCAATGGCTAGGCCAATAACTGAAAAAACCAAGCCCACTGCAATGGTGAGTAGGTTCATAGACATGTATTAAAGTTGTTCGAGTGAGTTTACGACAAAAACCACGGCAGTAACTGTGCCGGTAGAATAATTTGAGATGCGTTTTTTTTGATGAGAATGGTAGAATTCACAAATTTTCCCTAATGTTAATATAAACTAACAGTTGGTGGCTTGCGTAACGTTCAAGAACAACGATGTTTCAAAATTGTTAAATAATTGGTAGTTACAAAATTAAATTACCATAATGAGTCTAATTTGGCAAGAGCAGTGGTCTAAAAAAACAGCGGATAAATTCCGCTGTTTTTTTAGTTAAATTGGGGAAAATATTACTGAGCTTTTATAATTTTATCAATTAAACCATATTTTTTTGCTTCTTCTGGAGTCATAAAATTATCACGCTCGGTGTCCTTTTCTATGGTGGTTACTTTTTGGCCAGTATGAAATGCTAAAATATTGTTTAATTTGTCTTTGGTTTTAAGAATATGCTCAGCCATAATTTTTATTTCTGTGGCTTGTCCCTCAGCGCCACCCATAACTTGATGAATCATAATTTCACTATTAGGCAGGGCCAACCGTTTACTCTTGGCACCTGAGGCGAGTAAAAACGCGCCCATACTGGCAGCCATGCCTAAACAAATTGTAGAAACATCAGCCTTGATATATTGCATGGTGTCATAAATGGCCAAGCCAGCCGTAACCGACCCGCCAGGACTGTTAATATAAAACTTTATATCTTTATCTCGGTTTTCAGCATCTAAAAAAAGTAATTGGGCAATAACAATATTAGCAACGTGGTCGGTTAATGGTTCACCTAAAAAAATAATACGTTCTTTAAGTAAACGTGAATATATATCATACGCTCGCTCACCGTAAGATGATTTTTCAATAACAGTTGGGATTAATGGCATATATTTTTTTAATAATTATTATTTTAGTGTAAGTTTTATTGATAAAATTAGCAAGACTAGACAATGCGCCAGGTATCGTTAATTAATTCAATTTTGCCTGGTAGTGTAAAGCCTGAAGCCTTGGCATGACCGCCACCGCCCAGAGCCCGAGCGAGGCGCGAAACATCAACATGTGCTCGTGAAGTACGCAAGCTACCTCGTATATTACCGAGTCCATCTTCGCGCAAAAGTAAAATAGCGTCGACATTTTTCAAATTGCTTAAAAAACCAGAAATTCCTTCCAACTCTTCTTGTTCTACTGCTAAACTTTTTACCTCGTCTTCTAATAACACGGAAACTGCAATGTTGTAAGCTGGATTAACCGTTAATCGGGACATAACTAGTCCCCATAGCTTCAATCCAGAGATAGTTTTATTCCGAAAGGTTCTATCATGTATTGACGGCAAGCTTGCGCCATGACTGATTAAATCGGAGGCAATGGCAACGGTTTTTTCCGAGGCAGTTGGATAGAAAAAATTAGCTGTATCAGTGACCAATCCCGTCATTAAACAGATTGATCTAGTCTTAGTTAGCTCAACTCCATTGGTAATAAAAAAATCATATACAATTTCAGTTGTTGCGGCTGCGCTAGCATCACGCAGGGTTAAATCGGCATACTGATCGAGTTGAGGGTGGTGGTCAAAATCAATGACAAATTGATTCGGTTTTCGACTTAGCAATTGTTGATCGAGGGTAGTTCGGGATAAACTACCACAATCGAAAATTAGGATAAGATCAAATAAGTAGAAGGTATCAGCAAAGGGTACGCCAATCTTTTCGTCAAAAAATGTAATTTTTTCGACACCGGGTAAAAAGGTAAAATTTGCAGAAGGTTTATTATGACAATAAAGGGTGATTTTTTTATGCAAAAACATTAGCCAATCATTCATGGCACAAAGACAAGAAAGTCCGTCGCCATCAGGTTGGTTGTGAGTAACCAAGAGGATGTTTTGAGCCGCAATTATTTTTTTTTCGGCTAATTTAAAATCACTTGATGATATAATCATAAAAATCCTATGAGCCTATCATGCCCATTAAAAAATAACAAGCACTAGACTAAAAATCCCCTCGTAGGGGAAGTTTATTGTCTAATTGAGTTGAGTAGGGCCTCGATTTCGGCTGCCTTAGCTTCAGTATCATCAGGTTGCCAGTCGAATTTTGGTATATGTCGTAAACGAGTATTTTTTTTGAGTCGTTGAGCAAATTGACTATTGTGTTTTTGTAATTCGGTAAGTGCAGAGCCAAAATATTGTTCTGGTAATACGGAAACTCCAATTCGGGCATAGCGCAGATCCGGAGAGCATTGAACAAAAGTAATAGTAATTAAGCCGTTAGGAATAACCACTAATTCATCAGCTAATTTAGCCAGCTCTCCACGCAATAGTTCATTAAGTTGGGCAACGCGGTGACTCATGATTATAGTTTTTTAATAATTTTTTCTTCTTTGTATGCAAATAGTATGTCACCTTCTTTGACCGGTTCACCCTGATATTTTAGACCGCATTCCTGGTTGATATCAACCATTTTTACGATTTGTTTACCTGCCTGAAGTTCAAGTAACTTGCCTGCGCCAATCAATTGGCCATCTCGCTCAACCTCAAAAAAACAATTTTCTTCTAAAATGCCAGAAGTTACTTTGCCGCCGATAATTTGTTCTTTGCCTAGATCGCGAAATACGGCTAGTATGCGCAACTTGCCCAATTCAGTCCGTTTTATTTCCGGTTCAATTAAAGCTTGCATCTGTTGTTTTACATCATTGATCAAGTCATAAATGATGCGATAGGTGGCCACTTGTACATTTTTTTCCCGGGCTAGATCTTCTGCTTGCGTGGTTGGTTTTACATTAAACCCCACGATTTGAGCCTTGGCAGCCTCGGCTCGAATAATATCGCCCTCATTAATATTACCTAAACCTTTATTTATTATTTTGGCTTTAATATCTTGGTTGCCGATTTTTTCCAATGATTCTTCGATAGCTTCAGCCGAGCCAAGAACGTCAGCTTTAATTATAATGTTAATTTTTTTGGCGGTGGTATCTTCAACAGCGGCAGCGGCTGCACTTTCAGGCTTTTCCGTTGCGGCTTTAATATTTTTCAATTTAATTTTTTCACCTTTACCTGTTTCTAGAATTTCACCAACCGCAGGAGCAAGCTTTAAGCCAATTATTTTAACCGGAGTAGATGGCCCAGCCTCACTGAGATTTTCACCACGATAGTTCTTCAAGGCACGAACTTTGCCATAAATAGTGCCACCAAAAACCATTTGATCACCAATGCGCAACGTTCCGTTTTGAACCAAAACAGTAGCAACTGGCCCTTCTCCCTTGTCAACACGGGAATCTATGATTGTACCGGCTGCATCCTTGGCATCTGGGTTGGCTTGAATGTTTTCAGTCTCCATCTCAGCAGTCAGTAATAAAATATCAAGCAAATCTTCGATGCCGGTGCCATCCTTGGCAGAAATAGGTATACAGGGAGTTTTACCGCCCCAGTCTTCAGGAACAATATTAAGCTGGCTTGAAAGCTCTTGTTTGATTTTATCGAGATTGATGCCAGGCTTATCAATTTTATTAATCGCCACAATAAAGGGAAGTTTAGCTGCTTCAATAATGCGGAATGCCTCAATGGTTTGAGGCATCACTCCATCATCGGCGGCCACTACCAAAATGGCCACATCAGCAATTTTAGCGCCGCGACTGCGCATGGCAGTAAAGGCTTCGTGACCAGGCGTATCAATAAAAGTTAATAACTTCTCCTTGCGCGTTACTTGATACGCGCCGATATGCTGGGTAATGCCACCAGCCTCTCCAGCAACCACATCTGTATTACGAATTGCATCAAGTAATTTAGTTTTACCGTGGTCGACATGACCCATAACTACAATTACTGGAGGGCGCATCAAAAGAGTTCCACCAGCTTGTCTTTTGATTATCTCTTGAATTTTTTGGTCTTGAGGTTGGTCGCCGTCTGTTTCACCTTCTTGACTTGGTTTTATCTCTAGCCCAAGATCAGATCCGACAATGGCTGCAGTATCAAAATCAATTTTTTGATTAATTGAGGCAAAAATGCCGTTTTTCATGAGCTCGGCCAAAACCCGGTTAACTGGCAGGCCAGCTAATGTGGCAAAGTCCCGAACGGTTAAAAATCCAGGTAATTC
>JBAXJQ010000006.1:0-42647 GCA_037137775.1 Candidatus Falkowiibacteriota bacterium
TTTTGGCGCTTCGCGCCAATTATGTTGCATTAGATTCTAGACTGAAAGTAAGTTATTCTTTAAAAGATTAAACCAACTTTATGAAAAAATTTTTATCATTACTAATAATTTCAGTGTTCGTAAGCGGTTGTAATCTTACAAATAGTATAAATACTGAGCCAGTTTTAAATAATAATTCGCCTACTCCTGCTGCACAAACAGATATAATTTTAAACTTGAGCCACAAGAACTTAACAAAGGTTGATATATCTGTTTTTGATAAAACGACCCTGACAGAGCTAAATGTTTCCTATAATCAGCTGACAGGCGCTCTGCCATCGCAAATCGGGAAATTAAAAAATTTAAAAATTCTTAACGCAAGTAATAACCAAATGACTGGCGTTCCAGCCGAAGTTGGCCAATTGAATAATTTAGAGATATTAGATTTGTCGAATAATCAGTTAACCGGTTTGCCGAATGAATTGGCAAATCTTAAAAAACTAAAAACCCTAAATCTGTCTGGCAATCAATACTCGGAACAAGACCTTAACAATATCCGCAACAATTTACCAAATGTTAATTATATTTTAAAATAAACGACAGCCCTAATAACTATTTATTTTCTTAGCTTCTAGATAAACTATTCAAAAAAAACGAGCCATCAAACTCGTTTTTTTTATATGGGTCAGCTATGTGATACGTTCAGAACTTATGACTGGGAGAAAATATCTTTGGATTTTGCTCTTTTTCAAGAAAGCTATCCTAAACTTTCCAATATATAACCTTTCTAAATACTCATGATTCTTACGGATTTAAAGTTTTGACCAGCTAATCCGTCTATTTCTACGTTCTCTCTGGCAAAATTATTAGCTTCTAATTGTTTTGGGGAATAAATATAAGCAGAATAATCATCATCTTCTTTATGAGCAACACCTGCGCCTATCCAGAATTTTACCACCGACCTCTTAGTAGTTCCAACAGCCAACGCATCTTTGATTGGACGAGTAATTATAAAAATTTTTTGGTCATTTCTATAATATGGCCTACGCTTTGACACCTTAGAATAAGCTTCGTGCATAAGATTAACCTTTTCTCGCCAATCAGCATTATCGTCTTGCCCTGGGCTTAATTTAACATTCAAGTCAACAGCTGTAATTTGCTTAGACGTCAAAGGCACACTACACACTTCTTTTTCTAATTTTTGTATCAGCTGGTCAAGTTCTTGGTTAAACTCGTCACGACTGCTGTATTGGTCGCCGACACGGCTAAGAGTCAATTTAAGATTCTCGGGAAGATAATTTTCAAAAAAACCTAAAAGTTGTTTAAAACTTTGGATATAGGTTTCCGTGTCCGATATTGGAATGTTATTCATTCTTTCAAGAATTACATCGTCAGAATAAAAATCAAACCAAACTCCAGGCTTATAAATTTCTGCTATCGGTTTTAGCCATTTTGCATAGTAGATAAGACTAAACAATTCAGCCCAATCAACTTGTGGTGCTTCCTCGAGTCGCCATAATTTATATCCACCAAAGACTAAGGTTAGTTTTATTGGCTCATTATTGGCAACACTATCTTTTATAACTTTCAAAATATGCTGTTGGTACGATGGTTCTACGGAATACTTGCGAAACTTCTTAGACATTAATAATTTATATATCAAATCAGCGACCCTGTCTGTGTCGATGTTTTTATTTTCAGCCCGTAGCTTAAGGCTGTTTAAATCCCTAAGTATGTATTCTTTGAAATTCATAGAGATGCGGGCAGGAATTGAACCTGCGTCTTTTGTCTTGCGGACAAACGCCTAAACCGCTTGGCCACCGCATCGTAATTATATTATCACTATGTTGGCCAAATTTCAACTTAAAAAGGCAAAACGAGCTATTAAAGCTCGTTTTTATAAAACTTTGTAAACACAGACGAATATCATACAAATTTATCTCTAATCAAAGCCTATTTCTTTAAGAAAGGCCTTTGGCTTACTTAATCGTTTGATATTCAAAACACTGCAAACATCAGGAATTTTATACAAATCAGTAGGTTTTACCCTTTGGCTTTCTCTAGAAAAAATGCCTATATTATTCGCCTCAGCATAAGCTATTAAATATGTATCTACGGTTGATTTGAATGTAGATTGGTCAATCATCGGATAAGTATTGTTTATTTCTACTGCACGACTTCTATTGTCATCACTAATTTTCTTTACTAAATTATTTTTAACTTGTTCCTTGCACCATTTCTTTAAATCAGCGTCAAAACCATTTTGAATTTCTCCCACAACAACATCCAAAAGAATCCATTTATCCTTTTTCAAGGCATCGCTAAACTCAGACCAGAAAGCTTCGTTTATTTTAAGAATAATTGGCTTCCATAAAGAAAAACCAATTAAGATATTTGTGTCCAACAAGTATTTAGTTTTTGTTGGATTATTTATCATAAATTTTCAACAGAAAAATTTAGTAGGCTTGAAGCTTCTGTATATCCTATTTTATTTTCAAAATAATACTTAGAAACCACTCTATTAAAGAGGCCTCCGTTAGAATCCTTCATGTTATTGGTATGGTTTCCACCTTTCTTTTTTTTCTTCCTTTTTAGGTTTTCTTCAGACTCTTTCTTGATTTCCTTTTCTATATCATCACTATCCTTGATTCTTATTTTATTTAAATCTTTCAACCTGTAAAAAATTGCAAGCGTGCTAACCTTATAAATTTCAGAGAGGCCATCTATGTCATTTTTATTATAGTATGTTTCAGAAAAATCATCTTTTGGCAGTAATAATTCAACGGCCACCCTGTTACAAAAAACTTCCTCATTACTTAACTCATTGTTCAGCTTTCTAAATTCTAAACTGTTAGATATGGCCTCTGTTTTTCTAAATAAATGTGCCAATTCATGTACAAGTGAAAATATCTGCGCCGACAAGGAGTCCCTTCTATTCAAAACAATAAATGGGCAATAATCATTTGAAACAAAAAGGCCTCTCATTTCACCTACTTCGATATTGTGATATGAAACCGTTTTGCCAATAAATATATCATGATTTTCAGCTCTCTCAATAAGATATTTTAAGGCTTTTCTTCGAGCGTCATAACCAGATATCTTTTTAATTTCTTCTAAGTCAATGCCAAGTTTTTCTTTTATAAAAAGAGCTAATTGATTTGGTTGTCGTAAATCTTTTCCGCTGCCTTGTAACTTATTTTTCTTTCCATCATCCTTTAATTTGTGCTCTAACCATTCCTGTCTTCTGATAACAAAATTTACGAGTTTTTTTACTCTTTCGCCATCCTTTACTCCCTGACTAATTCTATAATCTGGGATGGCCTTATTTCTTTTAATCAAATTATTTGAGAAAAAAACTAATTCTGAAACACTGTATATTTTTGACAATTTAATTGTCTGACGCCAGGTAGGCAACGACTCGCCGCTTTCCCATGACAAAACTAAATCATTTTTTGATGAAGTTAGTTTTTTAGAAACAAAAAAAGTAGTCATTCCTACATTTTCGCGAGCTATTTTTAAATTGTCCTTATTAATGAAGTCAACTTTTTTCATATTGCTAACACAATTTTTTTACCAAAAATAGTACTACACTTATTATAACGATTTTAAGCAAAAAACTCAACAAAAATTTTCATTAACTTGAGGTTGGTTATATAAATAACGCTAATTTAAGAGGATTTTGTTTTATTGAACAAAGCTACAAAAACGTTTTTTCAAAAAGATTGCCATTTTGCCTTAAAATGATAGGATGTAGTTATTAACGAGTATAAAGATGTAACTTCTAAAAATGTAATGAAGGAATTTAATAAAGTCGCCTGTTGGGGCGAAAACAATCTACATTTAGCTTGGCACGCTATAAATTATAATGAACCTGGCAATCTGAGTTATTTCGGGAATTTTTTTGATAATGACGAATATGCGTTTAGACGAAAAACTATAGAGTTCTTAGAAACCTTGGATAATTTTGACTTGGAATTAACAGACTTAGATTTTGATTATAATTTTTTCAAAGAGCAAGATGAGCTGGTTGGCGGTATCAGCCTTGAAGAGGTGTTATTAAAAGAATGCGAGGGTAAAAAATGCGAAGACAACGTAAAAAAAATAATAAAAAACAAATTTCAATTTAGTGATATTAAGGTCTATCTCGATGAAACCAAGAATAAAAGTTTGCTTTACTATATTGGTTTTAGGTTTAAATATAAAATTGGCGAAAAAGATTTTAAAGATAAATTTAATGCATATTTAGATGCATTTATTGAAAATAACATTTTTTCAGAAAAAACTAACATTTATACCTTTGATATTCACAAAGAGGCTGGTTTTGAGGCAATTTATGAAATTTACGATAAATTTGGCAGTCATTTTATAATAAACCAACAAGATAAAAAGATATTTTTAAAAGATGAGTTTCTTTTTTTACATTTTTTCTTGGCACTCAATAGATTGGGTTATTTAGATATTTTAGACATTGACCTTACTTCTAACGACAGCTCGCTCTCTTTGGCAAAAAACAAGTACAAGGTTAGAATAAATCTCTTAGATAGCTTTTTTGACAACACTTCAAAAAAGGATGACAAAGTTATTGGCCAGGAATCGGAATCAACAAAATATGATTCAGGTATACTAAAAATTGAAAGCTTTACTATTTCTTTTATTGATAAGCCAAATCAAAAGGAATTGCTCGATGTATTATTTTCAGACCCCAAAAAACAATGGTATTTTGATGAAATTCAAGAAAAATGGGATGAGCATATGACAGAATTTCCCGAGAATTACTGGCGAAAATTCTATACGGCAGGCGATGGAATTAATAATAATATAGCCAAAAAAACAACCATTTCGGACTTCTTAGAAAAAACGACCAAACAAATCTGGATAAATAAAAAGTATTTAGCTAACAGTTAGCTCAATTTAGCTAATAGCTGATTGTATAAAATAATCTCATAACAATTGAGATTATTTTTTTGTGCAAAATTACGACCGAAACAACGAATTATCCAGCGACCAACTCGAGGCCAAACATAATTTGACTGGATTTTTTAAGTTGCTTTTGGAAATAGATATGCGTAATAACCCTCATTTATATGAAAATAACGGAAATACAAATAATACCGATAAAAGCGAATAATGGCCTCGTGGCTTTTGGGAGTGTCGTTATTAATGACAGTCTATATCTCGGCTCAATCGGCATACATAAAAGGCGGGATGGGAGCGGTTATCGCTTAACCTATCCCACAAAGAAAATTGGCGACAAAGACATAAACCTATATCATCCAATAAACGTAGAAGCGAGCAGATTAATCGAAGAAGCAATTATAGCCAAGGCAAAGATGATATTAGAATAAAAATGTATTTTAAAAAATGTAATGAAATGTTGGACACGATAATTTTACAAATTCCACGAGGGCGGTATGAGATTATTGAACATACAAAGTTCAATCCCCCGACAACAAGGATGTTGCAAAATAACCTCCCGTATTTTAAGTATGTGAACAACCCGATGGCTCACGATAAAAGCTTAAAAGTCTATAAGCCAAGAATGACTATTCACAAAAGAGGAATGAATTTTAATTTAGTTGTTGAATTTTCAGCTCCAAAAATACTATTTAACAATAATGTTGATGAGTTGGAAGATAAGGATTTTGACGAGGCACTAAGAAGACTAAAAGAAAAAATGCTTGCAATGGGAGTATTGGTTAATCTTAACAATTTAAAGAATGCGGAAGTATTGGCTTTCCATCCTTCAAAAAATATACCACTTACAAAAGGCTATACAGCTACATTTGCGATAAGAGAATTATCAAAAATTGATGTCAGCCAAAAGTTTGATATTTCAAAAATTAAATTTAGAAATAACGGCGAGGAGTTGCAACTTTATACCAACTCCCACTCAATTGTTTTTTATGATAAAATTGCGGATTTAAAAAATCCCGAACATCGAGCGGTTGACAAACAACAGACGAAATTTCAAAGGTCGTTATTTGATTATTTGAAAGAAAAAAATCGAATTGAACTTTTAAGATTGGAAATAAGATTGAGCAAGAAGGTTAAAATGAATGAAATTTTGAAAAAAGTCGACCACGCTCCCAATCCACTATTTAAAGATGTTTTTAAAAAAGACCTTTGCCAAAAAATAGTAAACTGGTATTGGAATGAATTTTTTAATTCCAACCAATTTATTTTTAGTACGACCAGTAATCCACAGGAAATACTTCAATTAATTTTTCTCAAATACCCCAAGGTAAAAACACTAAATGCAATCAAGGCGGTAGGGCTATACGCTTTATGCAGAGATAAAGAGGGAATACGGGGCTTTAGACAAGTTATCGATAATTACAGGTCAAAAACCAACTGGGAGGTAGTAAAAAATAATTTAAAGATGTTTGAGGATGAAATTTTTACAAATTCTACTTGGGATTTCGTAAAAGACATAAAACAAGAGTTAAAGAATTTTAAACCATTTAGATTAAAAAATTAGATAATTTGACAACTTGACATAATATGACAATATGGTACAGTGTTACTATAAATCATAAATAAAAAATATGGGAAATTTTCTTGGTTGGATAGTGATAATTTTCATTATTTATTTAATCTTCAAGCCAAAAAATAATAAAGAGAAAATAATTGAAAACAATATGTCAAAAGAAGAGGAAATACAGGACAAAATCGAGAGAAAAGAAGAATCACTTTTACGGGATATTAAGTCTAATCATCTGAAGGATTATATGCAAAATGAAACCACGCTGTTTGAGTGTGGCAGAAAAAATTTCATTAGATTAAATGAACGCTTTAAGCACGATGAGGCAAAACACGGTCAGGTTGTTAAAGATTGGATGGACTACATGGATATATTAGGCGATATTGTTCACGAACATTTAATGTTGGACGTTTCAACAAGTGAAGAGTCAGATGAGCATTGGGAAAAAAGGCAAGAGTTGTTTATACAAATACAGGAAATAGAAAAACGCTTCAAAGAATTACTTGGCGATGTATACATAGACCCATTTGAGACTATGAAACAAAACGAAAAAAACGATAAAATAGAAGAGCGTGACGAAAAGGGTAACTTAATTCATTTTAAAATAATTTCTGAGGGAATTGAAAATTGGATTAGTTATAATGAGAGCGGTCAAGAAATATATGTCAAAAGAAACCATAAGGGTAGTCTGAGTGAACAGTGGACTGAATATGATGAACACGATAAAAGCAGAACAATACACAATAAAGATGATAAAGGTTATGAGTATTGGGCAAAATTTAATGAAAAAGGAGAAGAGGTATATTGCAAGGATAGCACTGGGTTTTTAAGAAAAAACGATTAATAATAAAAAAATGGAAGACGAATTTTATACAACAACAGAAATAGCTAAAATGTTGAAGGTTCATCAAAGAACCGTTTTTAGATATATAAAAAGTGGTAAATTAAAGGCTGTTAAAGTTGGGCATTGGATAATTAAAAAGAAGGATTTTGACAAATTAATTAACAAATAAAATGATTTTAATAATCAAAAAATTATTCTTTAAACCACGTTTGTTATTTACGATAATTTTAGTTACCTTTTTTATAATACCAAAACTTACCTCGGCTAATTGTATAGACTACCCGAACATGGTTGATGACTGGAATGGTCATTGCGTGTGCGGTGATGGATATGTATGGAATGGCTCAGTTTGTGTTAGCGGAAGCTTTTATTGTATGAGCACTTATGGAATTGGTTCACAATATGATTATGCTTCGAAAAATTGTAAGTGTACGAACTTTTATGTTTGGGGCGTAAACTCCTTTGGTCAATCTTATTGTATGAGCGCAGACACAAGCTGTAAAAATCTTTATGGAACTAACTCACTTTATGACAGTTACAGTAATTCTTGTAAATGTACGGCTGGATTTGTTTTTCAAAAAGACGCTGTTGGCAATCTAAGTTGTGCAATTGATGGAAATACGGCCTGCATTAATAATTATGGGATTAATTCACAATATGATTATGCAAGCGGTAAGTGCACTTGTGCAAACGGATTTATTTTCAGCTATGATTCATATAAAAATTTAAAGTGTTTAAGTGTCAATGACGTGTGCCACAGCACCTTTGACGTTAATTCAAGCTATAGCCCTCTTTCCAGTAAATGTGAGTGTAATAACGGATATATTCTTTTAAATCAATCAAATCAGTGTATAAAAAAATATGATTTTAAATTGTTAGAGCTTGATACTAATAAAAAAAATGCAATCATACAAAACACATATGATTATAGTAATTATCTAATTGAATATGGCCTGGGATGCAATGATGGTTCATTTCAACTGTATAAAAACAGATTAATTGCTTTAATCTTGAATTTAGATTCTTTTATAAGCAAGGGCGATAAAATTGTTTTACAAAACGACAATCAGACTTGTGAAATAAATAGCGTTGGAAAAGTGCCAGCTGGGTATTCTTTAGAAAAAATATCCGACACAGTGCTCCCAGCCGTTTCGCCAGTCGCCCCAACGGTTGCAGGTACAATAACTACCTTGCCCCCGAAGGTTGAGAGGGTAAACAAGAAATTTGCAAATTTCAATAATTCTTATAATATCAGAAAAGACCCAAACCAAAAATCAAAAATAATCAGTCAAACCAACAAGAAAACAAAATATGAAATTACTGATTTAAGCAATAAGGACTGGGTAAAAATAAAAGTTGCAAAAAAAGAAGGTTGGGTAATGAAGAAATTCGCAACCATTAAATAACATTTATGAAAGCAATAATTCTCGCTCGAGTTTCAACCGAAGAACAAATGACTGAGGGGCAATCAATTCCTGCTCAACTTGCTCGTGCGCAAGAATACGCTAAACGAAAAAGTTTAGAGGTTATAAGTGAATACCAGTTTGACGAATCATCAATAAAGGACAAGAGAGTAAAATTTGAAAAAGTAACGGATGAGATAAAAAAATCAAAGGTAAAAATTGCTTTAATTGTTGAAACGGTCGACAGATTGCAAAGAAGTTTTAAAGAATCTGTTTCATTGGACGAACTCAGAAAACAAGACAAGCTCGAGCTTCATTTTATTCGAGAAAATTTAATCATTCATAAAGAATCCAACAGCTCGGAAATTCAGAGATGGGATTTAGCCGTATTTGTTGCTAAAAGTTTTGTACTTCAAATCAGCGACAATGTTAAAAGAACGTTTGAGCAAAAATTAAAAAAGGGCGAAGTTACAGGGCGAGCCAGCATCGGCTATTTGAACTCAGAAGATGCTTATGGCAATAAAACTATAATCGTAGATTCTTCAAAAGCTCCTTACGTCATTAAAGTATTTGAAATGTATTCAACGGGCACTTATTCGATGGAACGAATCGCACAACATTTAAAAGACGAGGGGTTTAAAAGCAAAGAAGGAAATTTTTTAAAGGTCAGGCAAATTGAATGTATTTTAAAAAATCCATTTTATTACGGTTCAAGAAAATACAACGGCCAATTATACCCTCACAAATACCAACCGCTTATCTCTTATGATATATTTTTGCGATGCCAAAGAGTTAGAGAGGGCTATCCAAAAAAACCGAGCAAGTATTCTACCAAGCCATATATCTTTAGAGGTTTAATGACGTGCGACAGATGCGGATGTGCAATAACACCCGAAATACATAAGAAAAAGTACATTTACTATCATTGTACGAATTATAAGAAGGTTTGCGAGAAAATCTGGGTCAACGAAGATAACCTTATAAAACCGATTAAGAAGCTCCTGAACGGCCTTAAATTGCCTCAGGAAAGACAGGACGAGCTTGTTGAATCTCTTAAAACAACTGAGCAAGCGAAAAACGAATTTCAAAAAATCCAATTGAAGAACTTAAGGGAAGAATACGACATAATCGAAAACAGAATTTCGGTTATGTACACGGACAGGCTCGACGGGCGTATTACTACCGAGATATACGACCAGAAGCTTAAAGAATTTAAAGAAAAGCAGTATGATATTTTGTTTAAGATAAAGCAGTTTGATAATGCGAGCAATTCTTATTATATTACCGCAAATACAGTACTTTCATTGGCTCAACGGGCAACAGAAATTTTTGAAAGTTCAGAACCAGAAGAAAAACGACAACTTTTGAATTTCTTATTTCAGAACTTAAAATTAGACGGAAAAAACTTGCAATATAAGCTAAAAGCACCCTTTGAAGGGGTGCTCTTAGCGAATACTTCTCACTCTATGGGTGGCTAGAGGGAATCGAACCCTCTCTACTGGTACCACAAACCAGTGTTCTAACCGTTAAACTATAGCCACCATAATTATTTTTGTTTTTGCACCTACGTAATATAAAATAAAATTTTGTGTCCGTCAACTGTTAGTGTTTTAATTGGTGTAATATTGGGTAAATGAAAGGTGTGGCTGATAATTTGAGTTTTTGGTTTACACTCTGATAAAAATTTTGGTTCTAATTTTTTCATTGAAGCTTCATTGAGATAGCAAAATATAATATCCGCGTCATTTAACTGAATATTAAAAAAGTTTTTATGAAGCAGCTGAATGTGGCTACGGTTAATGAATAGCAGAATTTTGGCTAGCAAAAAAGGCAACAAGTTATATTCAATGCCAATAAATGTAGAATTTGGTGATTTTTTTTCAGCAGCTTGTAAAAAGTCTGCGGTACCACAACCGAGCTCGTATATTTTAGAGCCATTCGCGATGGTGATGTTTTCAAGTATTGCCTCATTAATATTATTGCTAGTTGTAACATATGGCGCATGACCAAGTACAATTATGGCATAAAAATGAAATGCCATTAAAACAATAATAATTAATAGTAAGGCTAAGCACACTAACAAAAACGAAATTGTGATTAGTTCAAACATGTACCCCCGGTAGGAGTCGAACCTACGTAACCAGCTTAGAAGGCTGGTGTTCTATCCGTTGAACTACGGGGGCAAATAATAACTCTTTTATTATACTTGTTTTATGGTATTGGGACAACCAACATAAAATAAGCATTTTTTGCTATAATTGGCTAAAATATAACAAATGTAATTAAATATGTCAAAGTATTGCTTAAAACAGGTCTTTGTGGTATTGTTTGGTTGTGTTTCGACACATTTTAATCTTAATTGACCTTTGCTTGGATGCGGAACGACTAGCCGCTTCTCGGCCAAGGAAACGAACTTATGTTAGACAAAAAAGTCAAACAACGGATTATTACTAAATTCCGTGTTCACGAAAACGACACCGGTTCTTCTCAGGTGCAAATTGCTATCCTGACCGAAGAAATTGAACGCTTAACTGACCATTTAAAGTCACACAAGCAAGATCACTCCTCACGACGAGGCCTGCTAAAAAAGGTGAATGAGCGTCGTAAGTTGTTAAAGTATCTTCAAAAGGAAGATTCAGTTTCTTTTGCTGATTTGGCTAAACGCTTGAAATTGCGTATCGCCAAGAAAATGATTGAAGAAGAGGATGAGCGTTTGCGCATCGAACAGGAATTACTAGCTAAGGACGAAATCAAGCCAGAAGAAGAGGAAAAAGAAGACGAAGTGTTATAAATTAAAACTAAAAATATCATGCATAAGCATGGCGAACAGCGAGTGGGCGTATTGGTCGATGTGGCCAATATGTATCACTCCGCTAAAAATCTTCATAAAAAAAGAGTTAACTTTAAGGAGTTGCTGATTGATGCAGTGGCGGACCGTAAATTGATCCGGGCCACTGCGTACGTAGTGCGCACCGAAAGCGATGAGGAAATGCGTTTTTTTGAGGCGCTATCACAACAAGGTTTTGAGGTAAAAATGAAAGATCTTCAAATTTTTGCCGGTGGCATGAAAAAGGCCGACTGGGATGTTGGCATTGCGGTTGACGCAATTAAGTTGGCACAGAAGCTGGATGTGATTGTGATTGTGTCTGGTGACGGTGATTATATTCCTTTGGTGAATTATTTGCAGAACACCACTGGTTGTTTGGTTGAAGTGATGGGTTTTCGACAGACAACCTCATCGAAGCTGATTGAAGAAGCAGACGATTTTATCAACTTGAGTGATAATAAAAAGTATTTGTTACGTTAATTAAATATCATTGGCCGATAAACAGGTAGAACTGTGGCAAGACCATAGTCCTAAAGTTTGTCGGCCAAGACTAAGTGGCTTGGAAATAAACCAATATTTTATTTTTTATTTCGAAGCCGAAATGTATGACACAATTAAAAAGTGTTTCAGGTGAATGGCTTGGCCGCACACTCACCATTAGTACAGGCAAAATTGCCAAGCAGGCAGATGCAGCCGTAACCGTCCAGTACGGTGATACGGTTGTTTTGGCAACTGTTGTACAGGCTAAAGAAGAGCGGGTTGGGATTGATTTTTTCCCCTTGTCAGTTGAGTTAGAAGAACGCTTATATGCCGCTGGTATTATTAAGGGTTCACGCTGGATTAAGCGTGAAGGCAGACCAACCGAGGATGCAGTCTTAACTGGTCGCATGATTGATCGTTCGATTCGTCCGTTATTTGCTAGCGATTCTCGTAAGGATGTGCAGATAATTTTAACCGTCCTTTCCGCTGATCAGGAAAATGATCATGATATTATTGCTTTAGTGGCTGCTTCTGCGGCACTAGCGATTTCTGGTTTAGAATGGAATGGTCCGATTGGCGGAGTTCGTGTTGGCCGCGTTGAGGGCAAGCTGGTTTATAATCCAACCTATGCCGAGCGCATATTAAGCGACTTGGATTTAATTGTGGCTGGCACAAGTGCGAAAACCATCATGATTGAAGCGGGTGCTCAGGAAATTTCCGAAGATGACGTATACGCTGCAATTGTAGCTGGTCAAAAGGAAATGCAGCCAGCAGTTGAATTGATAAAAAAGATGCAGGCAGAAGTACCAGCCCATGAGCACAAGGCAAAACAGAAATTAGTCCATCCGGAAGAGTTGGAAGCAGAAGCAGAAATGCAAAAAGTCTTTGACTTGGCTCAGGCTTGGTTGAATAGCAATGTTAGAACTATTTTATTTGATGCCGATTTAAACTCAAAAGGCGAACGCAAAGCCGCAGTTACTGCCTTAAAAGAACGATTAGATATTTATTTATTTGAGCAGAATGTTGGTAAAGATCGCCGGCACAAAGCGATCATAAAATTGCTTTTTCCTGCGGTTGAGGCTGAAGTGACGCGCTCAATTTTAGAAGATGGCAAGCGGGTTGATGGACGTGGCTTTGAGGAGATTCGCCAACTGTCCGCCGAGGTTAGTTTATTGCCCCGTACCCACGGTACTGGTTTGTTTATGCGCGGTGAGACTCAGGTCTTATCAATTGTGACGTTGGGCGCACCTGGTTTAGAGCAAAGTTTAGAGGGTGTTGAGGGTGCTGGTACGAAGCGCTATATGCATCATGATAATTTTCCACCATATTCTGTTGGTGAGGTAAAGAATGTTGGTATGCCCAGCCGTCGTGATATCGGCCATGGTGCATTAGCCGAAAAAGCGTTAACGCCGATGTTACCAAATAAAGAAGATTTTCCTTACACTATCCGCGTTGTGAGTGAAACTATGGGATCGAATGGTTCTTCTTCAATGGCTTCAACCTGCGGTTCGACCTTATCTTTAATGGATGCCGGCGTGCCAATCAAACGTCCAGTTGCAGGTATTGCTATCGGTTTAGCCTCGAACCATGACATGAGTAAGTGGCAGGTTTTAACTGATATTCAAGATTTAGAAGATGGTGAAGGCGGTATGGATTTTAAAATCGCTGGTTCAAGTGAAGGCATTACTGCTATTCAACTTGATACTAAGACTGATGGCCTAACCGAGGAAATTGTGGCTGAAGCATTGCGCCAAGGTAAGAATGCTCGTCTTAAAATATTAGAAGTCATGGCAGGTGGAATTCCGGCGGTACGCGCTGAATTATCCGTCTATGCCCCACGCATTGTTAGTTTTTATATTAATCCAGATAAAATCCGTGACGTGATCGGTTCTGGCGGAAAGGTGATTAACGAAATAATTGCCGTCACTGGTGTAACCATTGATATTGAAGATGATGGCTTGGTTATGGTTTGTGGCACGGATTCAATTAAGAGTGATGAAGCGATTACCTGGATAAAAAATATTGCTCGGGAATTTGAAGTTGGAGAGGTGTTTGCCGGCAAAGTAGTTCGCACTTTAGACTTCGGGGCTTTTGTTGAATTAACGCCAGGTAATGATGGCATGGTGCACGTTAGTCAATTGGCACCGTACCGCATTGGCAAGCCCGGAGATTTTATTGAAATCGGCGATATCGTAACCGTCAAAATTAAAGAAATTGATGAAAAGGGTCGGGTAAATTTAACTATGTTGGGCTTACCTGAAAATGAACCACTCTGGAAAGACCAGAAGGGCAAGCAAGAGGGCAATGGTTTCAGTGGTGGGGATCGTCCACGTCGTGACTTTAATGACAGGCCTCGACCACCAAGACGCGACTAAATCGCTTGCCAAACCCGAACATTTTTTCTATGATTAAGACAGGAGGCTAAATTATATATATGACTGATACAACGGTAAACATCGACCAAGAAACCCTTAATCAGATTAAGGCTGAGTTGATGGCGGAAAGGGACCGGCTTTTAGCTGAAATGGCCAAAATTACAGGCCGTAGCATTGATGATGTCCAGCACAGCACTAAGTTTCCCGAATATGGAGACAAGCCTGATGAAAATGCTCAGGAGATAGATAATTATTCCACCAATTTAGCCACGGAAAAAATTCTAGAAGACAATTTACGCGATGTTTCAAATGCCTTGCAGCGAATTGAAGAAGGCAAATACGGCACCTGTAAGTATTGTGGCAACGAGATTAACCCTAAACGGTTGATTGCCCGTCCAGTTGCCAGCGCTTGTATCGAGTGTAAAAATAAACTTCAAGCAGCACAATAATTAATCGTATGACCTCGAATACAAAAACAGCCATCATTTTCGGATTGGCTGTTTTTGGTGTTGTAATAGATCGACTGGCCAAGGCCTTGGTATTGCACGGCGTCTCACTTAATACATTTTTTCCAGTGATATCTTTTCGACTTCACTTAAATCCTTATCTTGCATTTTCCTTACCACTACCATCGTTTATTAGTGCTGTGACCATCGCTCTAATAATTATCGTTATGATATTGCTAATGCTTCGGGCGATTAAAAAAAATCAAAGCATAGTAGCCTTGGTTTTTTTTATTGTAATTTTAGGAGCGTGCAGTAATTTATATGATCGTTTAATCTATGGTGGCGTGATTGATTATTGCAATGTTTTTAATATTAACGTCTTTAATTTGGCTGATGTGATGATTTTGTGCGGAATTATTGGGCTAGCCAGTATGAAGTTTAATGATACATAGTTAGTTTTGGCGTTAGCTCTTGGACTATGTGCCTAATTATTTGCGATTGATAGGCGCTATCTTTTTGAGAAGTTGACACGTCGATTACCGGCAGCAATAAGGTGTCTAAGCTGCCGATTAATTCGCGTTTAAAGCTTGAAAATTCAAGACGCAGTCTATTTTTCATTTCTGTCGGGGTAATACCCAGGCTTAGTTCGCTAATTAATTCTTTCATCTGTGATTCACTTGAAGCGGTAAGGTTGTTTATTTTTTGCATGTAGTGCCAAGTAAGACCAGCTAAACGTCGATCGTTTTTTATGACTACATCCGGTTGTTCAAAAAGAGCAGTAATTAATTGTTGTGCTGTTTTTTCGGCATCGTGTTTTTTGTTTTTTGCAACATCAATTCGATTAATTATTGTGTCTTCATTTTGATTTGCGCGTTTGTATGGGTTTACAAAACTACTAGGTGATTTAATTTGTTCGAACTTCATAAAAATATTACTTAATAGGTTATTAATCTAGAATAGTTGTTTACATATTTAATAACAATTTTGGTGCTTTTACTGAGTCTGATTTTTTCTGGCCACTCAATCAGGCAAACGCAATCAGGCCGGTGTAAATATTCATCTAAGCCAATGGTATTAATATCTTCCGGTGCGGTTAGCCGATAGGCATCAACATGACAAAGCGTTGAAATGGAGGGGTGTTTATGAATCGGATAAATTTTCATCACCACAAAAGTTGGACTAGTAATATTATCTCTAATGGTAAGTCCTCGCGCTAAACCTTGGGCAAAAACAGTTTTGCCGGCACCAAGATTACCAAATAAGGCGATAACCTCACCACCGCGCAAAGAGAGGGCGTAATTTTTGGCAAAATTGTAGGTTTCTTTAGCTGATTGGCTGGTAAATTTCATACCTATATCCTAAAACGAAACCAAAAAAAATACCAGTGGAACAATCAGGTAAATTTAGAAGCCTAACTAAACAACGGACGTCCAGAGTCGTGCCGTTTGACTAGGTAGGTAGCGAGAAATAAAAGAGAAATTACGCCGAGTAAGGAAAATAAACAAAAAAGAATAATTGGGGCTAAGCCAAACAGCACGGCTTGATATATTAACCAGCCACCAACCGCACCATATAAAACGGAAAAAATTATTACTGCAATGCCGGGCATAGTTGTGCTAATGACTGCTGGATCATCGGTTTCGTAGTTAGGAAAAATAGCCCCAAGCGACAATCCCAGAGCAGTGATAAATAAAATAGCAGAAGCAAAACAGAGGGCAATGCCAAACGACTCGGTAAAAGCAAGTGGTAAGCCAGCTAAAGCGACTGCACCAAACACAGTACCAATGATGATAAAAATAGTGCTAAAAAAAACGTACTTGGCTAAAAAAGATTTCGTAAAGCTGACCGGAGCAGTGGCGATTTGCCAAACCGTTTTACCTTCGGCGCTATATGCAGGAAAAACAAACCGCAATACAAACGCGGCCATAAAATATGAGGCAGTGATGAATTGCAACGCTTCAGCCACGGCTGAATTAAAATTTGGTGAGATGTCGTGATGGTGTAAGCTGCGAGCCAGTGTCATATTGACAATGGCTTGCATAAGCCAGATCAAAATTAAAAAGAAAAACCAAAGCACACTTCTACCATTGCGACTAACCGCAACATATTCTTTATAAAGAATTGCGGTAAAAGGACGATTGATGATATTAAGTAAAATATTTTTCTTTCGGTTTAAAATATTGGTTTTTTGGCCTATCTCTTGTAATGCTTGCCAAACATTAAGAAACGAATGCGACCAATGCCACCATAACGCTATAATTACTGCGACTAAGCTGGCTAACAAGGCAATTAACTTGCTTAACAACCAAATTTGATTAGATTGCCAAGCGAAGATGGTTGTTGCTAGGACATGTGATGGTAAAAATAAAAATGGCTGGGAAACTGATTGGGGACTGATTATGGTTACATCAGCATTTTCTGCCCGAAATAGACTAATTAAATCGGTTGATATTGATTGCCGCCAGGAAAAAATTAAAAACAAGGAAAAAATAAATAGCGTAGCAATAGTTACCTTAAAAAAATTAATTTTTAGCCAAACAAACCGTTGTCCTAGCCAAAGTAAGGTTTTACTTAGACAAAGTATTAGAATTAATGCGAGACCGGTAATAATGAGGACATAGCAGAAAAACGCAAATAATACGGCGATTAGGCCGGTAAATGAGAGGTTAAATGTTTCTCGCATAGCCAGCGTTGCTGGCAGAAAAACTATGGCCAAAGTCCAAAAACTACTGGTAACGCTATTTATTAAAGACAATTTAGGAACTAAGTGAAAGCTGGGTGTGCTAATAAGCCAATGATTTTGCCGACTTCGGTAGAGACTGTATAATCCAGTAATAATGGCACTAAACAGAATTAGGCTAGTAAGAATGAGTAGAAAAATTTCGTAAAAATACAACGAAAGAGCTTCAACAGTATTGTTGTCTTGGCCAAGATAACGAAAACCGGCGAAAAAAAACTGATAAATTCCAACTGCCACTAACAGTGCAACTAGGACAAAACCCATGGTGGTTAAAATTTTAGCACCAGTATGTGTGCGGAAGTGTTGGCCGACACGGCGACATTGTAAAACAAAAAGCTCGGCAAGCATAAAATTAACGAACAATAGATTGATAAATCGCTTCGAGTGGTGCACTGACACTTAATTTGGCTTTACGGCGTAACTCCGACAATGAGCCTACAGCGATTAATTTTCCATTTTTTAATATACCAATACGATGGGCAATGGCCTGTGCAACAGGCAGGGTGTGCGTTACCAACAATATGGCTCCGCCCCGTTTGGCAAAATGCACAAATTGCTGTTTGGCAGTTTCAGCACTGCCCGGATCCAGTCCGACAATCGGTTCGTCAACCAATAGTAGTTTTGGATTATGCAATAGAGCAGCCAAAATACTAAATTTTTGTTTATTGCCACGTGAATATTCATCAAAAAATTGTTGTTCGAGTCCGCTTAATTTAAATATTTCTAATAATTTTGGTATTTTAGCTTGACGTTCATGTGCCGACATGCGGAAAAGTGCGCCGGTTAATTCTAAAAATTCTTGGCCTGTTAAATATGGCCAGATTGATGGTTCATCAGGTATGTAACCAACCAAGGCTTTGCTTTTTTCTGCCTGCTTGGCAACATCAAAACTATCAACAATGATTTTGCCACTAGAAGTTTGTAATAATCCGGCGATCATTTTAACCAAAGTAGTTTTGCCTGAGCCATTGGGTCCGATGAGCGCAAATATTTCTCCTGGATTAACAGAGAGAGTGACATTGTTCAGAACAATTTTTTGTGAATCGAAAATTTTAGAAACTTTTTGAATTGATAGCATAAAAAAAATTACTTATGTCTATAGTATAGCATAAATAATTTTGTTTTACCTAGATTTTTTTGAGTCGATTGCGTAAATAGCCAAAGGAGATAAGTGCGGCGCTCCAGTTGATAGCAAAAATCCCCCACCAAATACCATAGATACCCCAACCGAACACTGTTGCGAGTAACCAAAAGATAATTATGGGAGCAATAATTTGACGATAAAGTCCGATAAAGACGGCAAATTGAGGATATTTTAACCCTTGTAACGCTGAGACGGTTATATATAACAATCCGTACGCCCAATAGAGTAAAATTGAAATGTAAAGATAATGCACTCCGGTATTAATTACTACTTGGTCGCTGGTAAACAATTGCATAAGTGGCCGAGCGAATAGACCAATAACTATTATGCTTACCGTGTTAACCATTAGCCCGTAAGTAATCCCCAATGTGATGGTTTTTTTAACGCGATCAAATAATTTTGCCCCGTTATTTTGACTCACCAACGTAAGCGTGGCTACGTTAAAGCCCGAGGAAGGTAAAAGTGCAAGTTGGTCTAAACGGGTGGCAATGCCATACGCGGCTACGGCAGCGTGGCCGAATTTACCTACGAAATAGGTAATTACAAAAATACCAATGGCAACGGTCATCATGTTTAAGGATGACGGAAAGCCCTGCTTGGTTAATTCTAGAAAATAGAATTTTTTTGGTTTTAACATGTTGAAACATTCGGTGCAGAAAATTTCAGATTTTTTTACTTTAAACCAAAGAGCAAAAGCGGTAATGGCTTGAATAACCACTGTTGCCCAAGCGACACCTGCCAACCCCAAGGCTGGTAACCCATAGCCACCGTACATGAACCAAGGATCAAAAACTACATTAAGAAAAAACCCAACAATTAGCCAGTTGCGATAAGTTTTAGTATCACCACCGGCAGTCAGAATGGCATTTAAAATAAAATTTGCCATAAAAAAGACCGTTCCGTAGAATATGACATTAATATAGCTGAGTGAGAGACCGAGATAGGTTTGACTAGCACCTAATAAGGTAAATAACCAGGGGGCAATAGCCAGGCCTACAATAGTAATTAGGATTGATAAGATAAAGCTAAAACTGACTGCTTGAGTAGCATACCATCTAGCCTCGGTTTTTTGATTAGCTCCTAGCGCATTGCCGATAAGAGCAGTGGCACCGGTTGAAATTCCAACCCCTAATGCGATAATGATAAAAAACACGGGGAAGGATAATGATACCGCCGCCAAGGCCTCGGTGGAAATTTTACCGCTGTAGTAGGTATCAACTAAATTATAGAGTGTGTTAAATAAAAAACCGACGCTACTGGGTATCGCAATTTGAGCGATCAAGCCAGGAATTGGCTTGGTGATAAGTTTGTTTTCGTTGGACATTAAATAAATGATTGTCCCGTCATTTCTGGTGGAACGGGTAGATTAAACATGGTTAAAACAGTAGGAGCGATATCTGCTAAGCTACCTGTGGTGTGGTTGATGTGGTGATAGTTATTACTGATAAAATAAAATGGCACCGGATTTAGGGTGTGGGCGGTTAATGCTTGTCCAGTTGATTGGTCGAATGTTTCTTCGGCATTACCATGGTCGGCTGTGATTATAACATCAAAATTATGAGCTTGCGCAGCGGTGACAATTTGTCCAACAACAGTGTCTACTATTTCAACTGCACTTACGATTGCCTCCACATTGCCGGAGTGTCCTACCATATCGCAATTAGTAAGATTGGTGGCAATAAATTGATGGGAGTTGTTTTTTATTGCGCTGATAACAGTTTGACTAATTTCAAACGCCTTCATTTCTGGCTTGGTGTCGTGGCTGATTACGTCTTTATTGCTAGTAATTAAGATACGATCTTCGCCCGATTCCGCTTGATCAATTTGAGCGTTAAAGAAAAAAGTAAGGTGGGCAAATTTTTCTGTTTCAGTTACTTTTAATTGTTTTATATTATGAGAAGCAAGTTCTTGGCTAAGGGTGTGAGTGATTTCTTCTGGTGGAAAGGCGATGCGCACATCCAGGCCATCTTCGTATTTGGTCATAGCCACATATTTAAGATTATCAATATCGGCTTGAACAAATTTCTTTGTTAACTGTTTAGCTCGGTCAGCTCGAAAGTTGGCTGATATAACCGCATCGTTGGCTTGGATACAGCCAAGCTCGCCCGATTCCATTTCGACAAGTGCTGGCTCGAGGTATTCATCAGTAATGTCTTGCTCGTAGTTATGTAAAATAATTTCACGAGCACTTTTGAATTTTTGACCAATGCCGGCAGTCATAACGAGATAATGTTTTTCGATTCGATCATCGTTATTGTCGCGATCCATGCCCCAATATCTGCCACCAAGACTGGCAATGCGTCCAATTTTTTGTTCCGCCATAAATGATTCAAGATCATCAATGTAGCCGAGAGCGCTTTTCGGCGCCGTATCACGACCATCGGTAAAAAGATGCAACATGATATTTTTGACGCCGGCATTTTTTGCAGCCGATAGCAAGGCCTTGAGATGATCTATGTGACCATGAACTCCGCCATCACTAATTATGCTTTTAATATGCAAGACGCTGTTAAACTCTTTGACGTGGTCAAAAGCCTCTTTGATAGCCACGTTTACGCCTAGCTGTTGGTTGCGAACTGCTCGATTAATTTTGGCTAGATTTTGAAAGACAATTCGCCCACTACCAATAACCAAGTGATTTGCCTCTGAGGTGCCCATTTGGCCTTCTGGTAGGCCAACCGCTTCGCCTGATGCATCAAGCAAGGCAAAGGGGTAATTTGCTCGGTAGTAATCAAGATGGGGCGTCTTAGCCTGAGCGATGGCATTGTGGCTGGTTGCTTCGCGATAGCCCATGCCGTCGCAGATAATAAGGACAATTCCGTGTGAAGCCATGATAAATAGTTAAAACGGAAAAACTGCCATTTTGGCTTTTGCGCCAAGTTCTTTTTCAATTTTTACTAAACGATTATATTTGGCAGTGCGCTCGCTACGACATGGCGCACCAGTTTTTATCTGGCCAGTACCCATCGCCACGACAAGGTCGGCGATAAAGTCATCTTCGGTCTCACCGCTGCGATGAGAAATGACTGCGGTAAAATTATTTTTTCGAGCCATGACAATGGCCTCGATGGTTTCAGTTAATGTGCCAATTTGATTCAGTTTTACCAAAACTGAGTTAGTTGCCATCATGTCAATGCCTTTCTGAAGTCGTTTTATGTTGGTTACATACAGATCATCACCGACGATTTGAACTCTACCTTCGGTCGAGGCGGTAATTTCAGCAAAACCGGTCCAATCATCTTCGCTAAAAATATCTTCCATTGATTTTATGGGGTAATCACGCATGAGTGAGCGATAAAATTGATGCAATTCTAGGCTATCGACCACTTTTTTTTCTTTTTTTAATTGGTATTTGCCCTCGGCGAAAAATTCTGAGGCAGCAGCATCTATGCCAAACACGATATCTTTGCCCAATTCATAACCAGCCTCTTTGACAGCTTCGGCCATAAGTTCAAATGGCTCATGGTTTGAGGCAACATTCGGCGCGAAACCGCCTTCATCACCTACGTTAGTATTGTATTCTTTGATTTTTAAAACCATTTTTAGCTGAAAATAGGTTTCGGCACACATACGAACCGCGTCAGCCATGTTTTTTGCCCCAACTGGCAAAATCATATATTCTTGAATATCGGTCGCCCAGTTGGCATGCTTACCACCATTCATAATGTTCATCATCGGAATCGGCAAGATGTATTCGCCGTTAAAATCTGGGTTTAATTGTGATAAATAAGCGTACAGTGGTACATTTTCTGCATTAGCTGCGGCACGGGCAGTAGCCATCGAAACCGCTAAAATAGCATTGGCACCCAGATTACCTTTATTTTCAGTACCATCTAAAGTAATCATAGTCTGGTCAATGGCTTTTTGATCTCGAGCTTCCATGCCGATTAATTTTGGGGCAATTTTTTGCTCTACATTATTTATGGCTTGTCGAACGCCAAGGCCGTTATAACGATCGGGGTCGTTATCTCTCAATTCTACTGCCTCATAGCTGCCGGTTGATGCGCCAGAAGGCACAGCTGCACTACCCTTACTGCCATTTTCTAACACAACACATGCCTCTAGGGTTGGAGTGCCGCGGCTATCGAGGATTTCAACAGCACTGATTTGAACGATTTTCATATAATGGATAAAAAAACAGTAAACTATAATGTTTATCTGTTTAATATTAAGTAAGTTACAATTATACTATACTATTTTTCCGTAAAAAAACAACCCAAATTAGACATGTAGTTCGTTTTGTCGAAAGAAATATCCTTCACGGTTAAAGGAAAATTTTAAACACAATATTGTGGCCGTTGCAAAAAGTATTAGGCCTAAAATATAAATACTCTGACTAATTAAAGCCGTGTGAGACAATAATCCGAGTTGTTGTAACATTTCATTCCAGTCATGAATAGTGCCGTCACCACCGAGTAGAGGCAGTTGCATGCTCATGGCATCGCCAGAGTAGATTGAAATATTGATCAGGTTTTGTCCTAACCAAAAAAGCAGAAAGCTGCTGGAAAAAAACTGCCCGTGGTTATAAAAATAATAAATAAATAATGAAGGAATAAGGATTTGCATGATTGATCCACCGGCTAGGGTCATGAAATTGCCAAAGAGAAAAAAAATAACGTGACCAGCTTCGTGAATAAGTATGTTGGTGCCATCAATATAGTGCCACTCGCTCGGATTGGTGGCGTAGTTATAAAAATAGATAATGCCGACAATGGTTGCTAAAATTCTGCCCCAATATATACCGCGAACATTTTGTTTTTGTTCTGATAAAATCATTTTAATATTATACCAGAAAATTGAAAGAATAAAAAATAAAACTGGCTTATTAGACAGTTTTATTTTCTTGTGCGTGATGGGGGATTTACCTCTTCGCTGTCGCTCCGGGGCATAAACTCCCGCCCGCCTGACGGTGGTCGGGCGGGTCGAATCCTTCTGTATTATGCACACAACAAAAAGAACCACTGACGTGGTTCATTCTGTTGTGTGCGTGATGGGGGATTTACCCCTACGCTGCCGCTTCGGGGCATAAACTTCGAATCCTTCTATATTATGCACACAACAAAAAGAACCACTGACGTGGTTCATTCTGTTGTGTGCGTGATGGGGGATTCGAACCCTCGACCCCTTCGGTGTAAACGAAGTGCTCTAACCAGCTGAGCTAATCACGCAAAACAGGTAGCGAAATATTGTTTTTTCTGGTGGGCGAAAGAGGACTTGAACCTCCACGGGATCGCTCCCACAAGCCCCTCAAGCTTGCGTGTCTACCAGTTTCACCACTCGCCCCCTTGCTTTCAATGTGTTATGCTAATTTTTTCTCGCGCAAACGTTTTTTATATCCACGAGTCAAGAAATACAATTTCGCACGACGGACCTCAGCTTGCTTTTTGATTTCGATTTTGGTGATGGTTGGCAAATTGACTGGAAAAATCTTTTCCACACCAACGCCATCGGAAACTTTGCGAACGGTAATCATGCCACCGGTTAACGCGTTGCGACTTTTGGCAATTATTATACCCTCAAAATATTGTACGCGCTCTTTTTCTTCATTTTTGGTGTTGAGCTCTTTAATCTTTTGATGGATACGAATTGTCATGCCTGGCTTCAATTGTGCCTTGGCTTCTGCCAGTGCTTCAAGGTCGGTAGTGATAACCTTTTCAACTCTTGGCTGGTTGTTCTTGCCTGTTTTTTTGGGTGCGGCCATATAATTAGATTAGAAAAAATAGAACAACTCGTCCTATTCGATAAGGGCTAAAATTAGATATTACCCACCAATGGTATAATATTTACTACTTTTTGTCAATATTAGCTAATTTTTGGCTAATATAGGTATATACTTGATTAAAGGCCTCATTAGCTGTGAGATTGCTAGTATCAAGCACAAAGTCATATTGGCTGGGGTCGAAGACATTTACGTTATAATATTTTTGATAGCGCATGGAGTCGCTTTGTTTTCTTTCTTGAATTTGTGTTAACGTATCGGCAATAGTTTGCGGTTGCCCCTCGTTTCTTTGGTTGGCTTGGCGGGTTTCCTTAAAGATGCGTTCGGCTGCAATTTGTTCGTTAGCGTCAAGAAAAATTTTAACTGAATTCGGGATAAGAAAATAGGAGGTTCTGCCTTCAATGACAAAATTATCTTCCTTTTGCCCAAGTTCTTTTTGATAATCATCCACTTCAAAGTCGGTCTTCGGATCGGTTTCTCCAAGCTTATTGTATTCACCAATGGTTAGCCCCATCTCGGCTGCTCGGGCGCGACGCAAGCCACCCATGTAATAATGTTTATAGCCAAGTTTTTCGGCTAGCTGTTTGCCAATAGTTGTTTTGCCGGAGCCGGCGTTGCCGCCAACGGTGATGATCATATTGTTAAGAAAAAGTTTTACTTAAAGCTTGAAATTCTGCCGGTGTTTTGATTATGAATAATTGTGGTTGGCCTTGCTGGTCAGTAAAGCCAAGTTCAATCGCTGCCAAATAGATACGGGTAGTGTGTAATTTTTTATTTTTTATTTTACTCTCACGCGTGCCATAGAGCTCGTCGCCGATAATGGGATGGCTATAGGCCGAGAGATGGGCACGAATCTGGTGGGTTCGTCCGGTTAATATCGTGATGTTTGCTGCGGAATAGTGATACCAGCGCTTAATGGTGACCACCTGGCTAATTGCCTCCTTGCCCTCTTGGTTGCTGGGTCGTGCGGCCATTTTGTAGCCAGAGGTCGAACGCTCAATATGAAAATTTAACGTTATTTCATCTTTAGCAATAACTCCATGAACGAGGGCGGTGTATTTTTTGTGCATGAGTCGTTGACTGAAGAGGCTTTTATAATAATCAAACGCAATTTGATTTTTAGCAATTAACATTACACCGCTAACGTCTTTATCAAGCCGATGAATAATGCCTGGTCTTTCTGGTGAATCACCGACAGTGGCTACTGCGGGGTAATATTTTATTAACCAATCAACCAGCGAAATGTCTTTAATGTGTTTGCCACCATGGACCAACAGCCCAGCAGGCTTGTTTATTACTAGATAATCATCAGTTTCGGCAATAATTTTAATTTTAGGCAGAATGATTTTTGGCGTCTTACCATCCACCAATTCAATTGTTTCTGGAAAAATCTCTACCGTATCGCCGGTTTGAACTAAAAAATGGGCAGAGCGAATCGCGCCGTTCACTTTAACTAATTTTCGTTCAATAAGTTTTTGCAATTGACTTCGGGTAAAATCGGTCAGATTGCTGGTTAAAAATTTGTCTAGCCGTTGTTTGTCTTGATTTGAGATTAGCGTTGTGATTTGAGTCATTTCGAGTGTAATTGGTTATTCTGAAATTAATTTTTCAAATTGTGCTATCATCTTAGCGGAAGTGAAATATTTTTCAACCCGCTCGCGGGCCGCCCGTGACATGGCTTGGCGTAACTCCTTTTTTTGCTGTAATATTACTATTTTTTCAGCCAAGGTTTCGCTGTCGCTTAGGTTTACGGTATAGCCAGTCTTTTCAGTAAAAATAATATCCTCAAGTCCAATACCAGTTGGACCAATAACCGGCCTACCGGAGGCCATAACATAGAGAATCTTAGAAATTTCAGCCATAGTGAGGTTATCCGAGGCTGCCAAATAAATATCAAGGCTTTCCAGCCATTTACGTAAGTGACCTTGCTCGCCCACTAGCCAGACAAAGCCGTCTATCTCCATCTTTTTGGCCAGCCATTGGAGATTTTTCTTTTCCGTGCCTTCACCGACCACAATTAATTGTAAGTTGGGTACAAATTGAACTGCTCGCTTGGCTGCTTGGAAAAGTGATTCAATTTGCTGGCGTTGATTTAAATCAGTAACGGTACCGATGGTAAAAAACTTTTTTGTACTGTGTTCGTGTTGAGCTAATTCATGAAAAAGATTGTCTTGGTGAGTTTGAGTAATAATAATGCCTGGCTGGAGTAGTGTGGTTTGCTCCGGAGCAATGCCCAGTTTAGTTGCTGTAGCCTCAGTTGAACTATTACAGATAACACAGCGAACCTTTTTGGAAAGAAGTTTTAATAGCACGCCGCGATGATGTACGATTTCTTCGGGGAGAATGAGCCAGATAACTTTTTGTCCAAGTAATCGAGCGGGTAGTGTGTATAACAATTTTTCATTACTACCAAAAAGAATTATGCCATTGGTGTTTTTACGCCACAACCAGAAATATTTAACAAAGGTAATAATTAGCAATACTGGCCAGCAGAGATAGAATAATTTTTTTAGTACGCCATCTTTTTTTGGTCCAAGCCAGGTTAATTTGCTTTGCCAATGTTCTTCAATGGCAACGGTGCTGAGATTTTGATTGTGGTTGTATAACAATTCAAATATAAAGCCTTTTTTGCCTAGATCTCTCAATAGATTATCTAGTGGTGAAATGGGCGTTGTAGATGAGCTAATGACTAGCCATTTAGGATTATTCATTGGTTTTAGTTTTACGTATAAGGAGCAGCAGATCCGCTGTTTTTATTCCTCCGGTTTGCCATAAGCTTAAAAAATAAATAACAATTGCCACTGGCAGATTAAACCACCAGTAAAACGGTGAGAGCCATAATATTACACTAAGCAAGGCGGTGGAAAATAAAATCTGAAAAATAATCGGACTGTGAAAGCGAATCGCGCTGTGTTTGCGAACTAGCCAATAAGAACAACACGCAATGGTCAGCTCGCTATAAACCGTTACCCAGGCAGCGCCTAAATAGCCATAGCGCGGAATAAATATGAGATAACCGATTACGGCAGTAATAGCGGTAAAAATATAAGCTGGAATAATGCGGCGTTGTTGTTCGAGAGCAATTACCGCATGAGAATAGATGGTGCCAACATAGATTATGGCTACAGCAATAATCAAAATACGTAAAATTACACCTGAGGTAATAAACTCTTGGCCAGCAACCGTGTGCATGACGTCTGTGGCGATAAATTGAGTACCAATGGCCATGGGAACGGCCACCATGGCCATTATGTCGGCAGCTCGTTGTAAGAGTTCTGGAAAATGGAGTCTGTCAGTTAACCAGGTTCTAGTCATGATCGGTAGCAGGATGCCAGCAAATATAAAGGGAATAGTAATTAAGACATCAACTACGCGGTAGGCAGCACCATATAACCCAACTTCGCCCTGGGTCTTTATTAATGACAAAATTAAGGTATCAGCACGAAGGTAAATAAGGTTAAAAACAATCGTAATTCCTAGAGGCCAAGAACGGCGAATAACTTCGCGCCACCACGTGAATTGAAAACGAAGAGTGATAGTGGTGGTTTGACTGGCATAATAAAATTGAATTATGAAAGCGGCGGCGGCACTGGCTACGTGAGCGGCTAAAATGCCGTACAAGCCTAATTTGCCATAAATAGTAATGATAACAAATATAAGTAAAAATATTCGGCTAACAACCTCGGCAATAGCAACACGGTCGACACGCAATTGTTTTTGAAAAAAACCGATTAACACCTGGCTTAGTGCAGGAAAAACAAAGGAAAAAACGGCGATTACTGCACCTAATTTGATAATTGGTTCATAAGGCAAAAACCAGATGATGATTGGCGCGGGTAAAAGTATGGCCAAAGCAGAAACCAGGCGAAGCGCCATTAAGTTACCAAGAATATTCTTTTCGTTTGCTCCGGGCTGGCTTAGTAGTTGAGAGGTAATAAGGGTAAGGCCAAGGTCGGCGGCTACGGCGAAAAACGATAAATAATTAATTACGGTGGTATATTGCCCAAAACCAACCTGACCCAAGTAACGAGTCATAAGGCCGATGGTAACCAAACCTAAGAGCAAAGAGATTATTTTGCCGATAATCTGAGCTAAAGTGTTTCTGGCGACATGGTGAGCAAGGGTAGACATAATGTAATTATTACTGTCTTTAGTTTAGCATTATTCCATAATTTGTTATAATTATAAGTGTTATAAATTAATTAGCAAATTATGAAAAAATTTCGACATCTGATTTTAAGTTTGGCTTTGTTTTTTAGTGTGGTAATACCTTTATCATCCGCAATGGCGGCTGATACGTTTTTGGATACGGTTTTAGATCAAGGCGGCTTAAGCACAATTGGCAAGGATGCCTATGGGATAAGCGGAGCAGCACCGGATGATGTTCGTATTACTGTGGCTAAGATTATTAATGTGTTTTTGAGCTTTCTGGGCATTATTTTTGTGGTTTTGATTGTTTGGTCTGGGTTTGAGTGGATGACTTCAAGCGGAAATAAAGAGAAGGTTGATAGTGCAATTTCAAGGATGAAGGCCGCGGTTATCGGATTAATTATAATTTTGGTGTCATGGGGGGTGACTAGTAATATTATAAAAGCACTCTTAAAAGCAACGGCGAAGGTTTAAATTTATGAATTTTTGGTTTGGAATATGGCGATTTGTAAAATGGTTGTTGTGGCTAGGTGTGCCAATTTGTTTTGGCTTTTGGCTATTATCTTTGCCTTGGCAATTTGTGCCTAAACCAATCCAATATGGTTTTACCTTCTCCATTAAAGAGGCAAGGGATTTGGGGCTTGATTGGCAACAGGTTTTAACCAGTGCATTAAGCGATTTAAAGCCAAAAACGATTCGTCTTTCGGCCTATTGGGATCAAATCGAGCCCGAGCCGGGCAACTATCAATGGCAGGACTTGGATTGGCAGATTGCTGAAGCTGCCAAATATAAGACTCAGGTGATTTTAGCAGTTGGTAGTCGCTTGCCGCGGTGGCCGGAATGTCATTTACCAAAGTGGGCTACAACAAAAACCGAGAATCAACGGCAAGATCAGGTATTACAGTATATTCGGCAGGTAGTGAAAAAATATCAGTTAAATTCAATCATTGTTGCTTGGCAAGTAGAAAACGAACCCTTTTTATCAAATTTTGGTGAGTGCCCGGAATTTAGTGCCAAGTTTTTGGATGAAGAAATTCAAGTAGTGCGTGAGCTTGATACTCGGCCGATCGTGGTTACAGATTCTGGCGAGCTTTCTACTTGGGTGTTGGCTGCCAAGCGAGCGGATATTTTTGGCACCACCATGTATCGTGATACTTATTCCAACGTTTTAAAAAGCTATGTTCACTATCCAATTAAACCTGGATTTTTTCGGGTTAAAAAAAGGCTGTCCGATATCATTGCTCATCCTAAAAAATGGATTGTAATTGAACTTCAAGGCGAACCTTGGGCGCCAAAACCGTTTCAACAGGTGAGCCAGGCCGAGCGAGACAAGACCATGAGTTTGGCAAAATTCACAGAAATGAATGAATTTGCGCGAGCAACAGGCTTTGACGAATTATATTGGTGGGGTGTAGAGTGGTGGTATTGGGAGCGGCAACAAGGTCGGCCGGAATTTTGGGAAAAAGCCGCTAACATTTTCAATAATCAATAACTATATGTTAAAAGACTCAAAAACAGAATATACAATCGGGGTTGATGTGGGCGGGACTAAAATGTGCGCTGTGCTTTTGGCCGGCGATCGAGTGGTGGCGGATTACACCCTGCAAACACCCAAAGATGATTTGGAAAAATTCCGTACCATGCTAGCGGCCTTAATTGCGCCATTACAAGAGCGGATTGTAAAAGACAAGGCTAAATTGAAAGGCTTGGGTATTGGTTTGCCAGGTGTAATTGATCGTAAATTAGGCAAAGTTTTGGTGGCACCTAATTTGGTAAAATTAAATAATGCGAATATTGTCGAGCTTGGCCAACGGGTGGTTGGTGCTGATGTACCGGTGGTGATTGATAACGACGCCGCTTGCTTTACTCGTGCCGAGGCACAATTAGGCGCCGGTCAAAAATACTCAAGTGTATATGGGGTGGTGGTGGGCACGGGTATTGGTGGTAGCTGGTATATGAATGGAGCAGTTTATATGGGTGGGTTTGGCGGTACGGGCGAGCCTGGCATGATGGCGATTGATTTTAAACAAAACATTACATTAGAAGAGGCATATCATAAATTAACTCAAAATAATCCTGCCATACTCGCAGAAGAGGCGTATCAGGGCGATGCCTTGGCCGAGGCGGTATTCGGTGAGTTTGGCCAAATGTTGGGCGCGGCTTTAGCTAATATTGTAAATTTAATCGAACCCCAAGTAATTGTGGTTGGTGGTGGTGCAGTGCAATCCGCTGATTTATTTTTGCCGGCGGCTAAAAAAGAGATAAAAAGCAAAATTTTAAGCCCGATGGCAGCAAAGGAAGTAAAATTGGTTAAAAGTAAGTTGGGTAAATTAGCTGGCGCTATCGGGGCGGCGTTATTAGTAAAATAAACGGGCGTGATTTTAAAATGATTGTATTTATTCCCCTCTATGAGAGGGGTGCCCCGAAAGGGGCGGGGTGTGTTATCCTCTTGAGAGGGGTGGCAAGCCGGGGCGTGTAATGGATTCGCAGAAAAGTTAACATTTTAAAAATAAGTTGTATTTATTCCCCTCTATGAGAGGGGTGCCCCGAAAGGGGCGGGGTGTGTAACCCCCTGTGATGTGTAAGCGTATAGTGTTTAAATAATTATGGAAAAAGTTCTGCCCTATAACCCGAAGCTCAAAGAACTTGCCAAGAAGTTGCGTAAGCAAGGAATATTATCGGAGGTGATATTGTGGAGTTATTTTAAAGGCAAACAGATGAATGGGCTGGATTTCCATCGCCAAAAACCGATCGACGAATATATCGTCGATTTTTATTGTCCTAAAATCGGGTTAGTTATCGAAATAGACGGGGCTTCTCATGGTAATAAAATAATGCAAGATGAAGAACGTGACATAAGGCTTAAAAAATTAGGGTTAACCGTTTTGCGGGTTGATGACTCGGCAGTTAAAAACGATATTGATGCGGTATTACGTTTGATAAATGATGTTTCAGTAAAATTGAGCCAATAAAAAAACCTCTCATTTTATCAATAGAGGGTTTTTTGTAAAAGAGGGTAACACACCCCGGCCTTCGGCCACCCCTCTCAAGAGGGGAATGATTAAACGCCTAGGCCTTTGAGGACGAAGTCGACCATGGCGTAGGAGAAGAGGATGGCAGCAAGGCCAATTATAGCCCAAACCAAGATATCACGGCCTTTTTTAACTTTGTCGGCAGCACCGGCGGCGGTCATCCAGGTAAGCCCGCCATAGACAAACATGAGTAAGGTTAATGAGCCGATAATACCCATGATGAATATTATAACTTTACTGATAAGTTCGTTAACGTTTTTTGCAGCGATGGGAGATTCGAGGATGACGGTGCCGTTTGCGGGGGTTATGGGTGTGCCATCTGGATTTGTTTTTGCATTTGGATCAACGTTGGTTCCAGCAAAAATTGGTTGTATTAATAAATTTGAAATCAGCAAAGTTGAAAAAAGAAAAAACCCTAAATGTAAAAATATTTTCATATATAATTTTATTGTTAATAGTATTATACTATATTTTTTAAAAAAAGAGGAGCACTGCATCAGGGTTTGCCTGAAGAGTGCTCCAACTTTGTAAAGTGCATCATTTCTTGATTACGCATACTAAGAATTCTGTCCCTTTTGGCGCTTTAACAGCAAACCAACCGGGAGGTGTTTGAGTGACGGGTATGTCAAGGCGGGTGGTATATTCCCGCCATTTCCCGGGAGTGCCGTGAAAGACTTGAAAGTTTCCGCCTTCAACGACAATGGTGTCGCCTTTTTTGTAGTCTCGCCCTGCAAGTAGGGTGTTGACTTCTCCTATGTCACCTTCACCGTACCCTTGACCGACAAAATGCCGTTTTTCGGATACATTTGAAAACGCATGTGCAACCTTTCCGGTCATACTTCTTTCAGATCGGATACGTTTCAGTTCGGAGGTTTCATGGGGAGTTAAAGTGCCACCATTCTCTAATTTTGCAATGATGGCGTTGAGTGTTGCCACGTCGCGTCTAGGGGCGACGGTAGCTTGAAGGTTGTCAATTGTTGCTAACCGGTCCTCCAGAGTGGAAGTACGGAAGTAAGGGAGCGGGTCAAAACCAACGGTGCGCACCCAGGTGCTGCTCGGTACGAATTGGCAGCAAGTAAATATTATTACTCCTACCGCATACCAGTAGATAAGGGGCTTTAGGAGGCGTGTTGTCATTCCCCATGCAATATCCGCAAAGAAAATAACCAGTCCGGCGGCCAAGATCACTATAATTCCAATAGGATTATTGGCCAGGCTAACAGTGCCTAGAAACAGTAAAATTATACTGTTGTATAGGAGGATACCGACCACAACTTCCTGGTATTTTGTTAGGTAGTCTTTTTTTATGGCTTTGCCTAATCCATAAAAGAATGCAATGTTGCGCGGCTTGGTGGCAAAGAAGGTTGCCGTTATTGTAAATATTATTGAACCGACAAGGTTAATCCACCTCGGTCCGTTGCAACAATTTATTGTAGCGGCAATTACCAGGATAATCATGTTGGTTGTGAACCAACCGAATAATAGCTGTTGATACCGATCTGTGTTGTCGTTAAGCCAATTGTAGCTGGCAGTTGCAAACCTACGTGATAATAAACTTCTAATGAATCCGAACATGATAAGCTCCTTTTTTATGCTCGTGGATGCCACGGGGCGATAAGTCTCAGTAACGTGCCGCGCCAACCTTGAAGTGGAGGGCGCTTGGCGGGGTGACGCGTTTCTTGTTCGGCCATCCATGTGTCAACTCTTGGCTGCATGCGAATGGCGCGGTTGTTGAATTGTTCAAGAGTGACGTTGACCGGGATCATCTGCTCCTCGGGGGTGAGTACTACAGGAAAACCAAGGGTGTGTAGCCAGACTCTGGATTGCGCCAGTGCTGGGCCGGTCAGCTCCTTGTGGATGGTTTTGCCGGCTTTGGTCAACTCCCGTTTAAGAGTTTTGACTTCAGCGGCAAATGATTTTTTCCGCTCGGCCGTGGGCGCTTCGACCATTAGATCAACAAACGCTTGGACATTGGCCGAGTCTTGCAGAAGGCCATACAATTGGACTTCGTTAAGTCCGGAAATGGCATTTTGTACCCGTTTCCGATATTCTGGAAGGAGTTTGTCCGGTACAGGTTTACCATTGATAATGGCTTGCGTACCGGTTGGTGGGTAGAGAATTCTGTTGAGGCGTTCCATGAGAACGACAACTTCATTGGCGTAGGTGGGATGCATGAGTAAAAGTACCACTTTGGTCCAGCCATCGGTGGCTGAAGTTTTTTCGACCTTTTCTTTGCCTTCTTTCCGTTCCTTCATGAGGTGGCGGAGTTCGGCTGAGGTTTCGGAAACGATGTCCCTGACCTCGTCAAAGGCATCACCTTTGGGTAACACTGTCATCAGGGCAGTGGCCATGGCGGGAAGCCAGGAATCTGCTTTAACGGCAATAAGGGTGTCGAAAAACTCCTTGGGGAGTTTGCTCACCAAGGGGCGAACCAACTCATTGACCGCGATGTCTGTTGCATTTTTCAGCAACATTTTAATGAATCCGTCTTTTTTCGCCTTGGATTCCGGCGAATCGGTCTTTTTATCGGTAGTCGTCTTACTCATTTCGCTTCTCCTTTTTTCTGGCCTTCATTGGCCGGTTTGGGCGTATGAATGATTTCGTGCCCCTTGCCACTGCACACGGAACACATAACCGTGGAAAATAACGCCAGGTCTTTTAAACCTGACTTGATTTTGCACACCGCACAGGAATGATTTCTGCCATAGGTCGTTGCGCTACGGCAAATTGTATCACCGTTGCAGTGTTTGCAGCTTACTACGGTATGGCCACCATTTGCCGGATTGGCAGGTGGCGGTGTTGCCGGATTGGCAGGTGGCGGTGTTGCCGGATTGGCATCAACTGTAATGGCAGCTTGTTCCCCGTTTGCCAAAATAATCAATTCCGGACCTTTTCGGCTAAATGAAAAGAATGTGAAATTGATCGTGGCCTTTCCGTTAGGGTCTGTAGTTTGAGTGGGCAAGGGACTCGCTCCTCCCAAAATACATTCGACCACTGCGTTGATGATTGGGCCGCTGGCATTGGTCAATATAACCTCTACTTCGCCGATCCAATAATTTGTTCTGCCTTCAGGTTTAACCGAAAGGACTTTTGCCGTGATTGCCATGGTCATTCTCCTTTTTTGTTTTGTTTTTTGTTTTGAGGATAGTTTCTATGAAATTTTCAAGGCTCAAATTTTCGAGCCGTTTCCTAGATTATGTATATAATCAAGCGCCATGGGCGCGGATAGGGACAACTCGAACAATTGTAATATAATATAATAGCATATTTATTGATATTTGTCAACACTTTTTGGTAGTTTACGGTATTAAAATTATTGGCTAATGTTAAATAAAAAATCTGCTCGTTTTGACTTATATGAAATTTATTCTAAAACCAGCCTATTTTATTATATAGGCTTGACGGTAAAACTAAAATATGCTCAAATGTTAGATAAAATAATGTCCTTTTCACAATTAATTCAACCAACTATAGGGAGGTGATCGGCTATGTCATTTACTAGTGATTCAAGGCCAATTTGGCATCTTTGCCAAATTAAGGGCGCGGTGTATAGCGCTGAGGAATGTTACCGGCTTTCGGCCGATCCGAAAAATAACGAGATTTGTCGTGGAGAAAACATTTTTCGTAGAAACGGTCGTAGTGTCAAAGAGGTGTGTGGTTCTCCGGGACGGATTTGTATCATGTGTCTTGAAACCAAAAGCCTTACCGAAGTAATTACTCTGAACAATTGTTGTAAAACAAGGCACAGAAACTTGTGTGACTTTCACTGTCAACCAGGAAATTTCAAAATCAAACAATCGGCTTGTCAGGATGAAACGAAATTACTTCCGAGCACTAATTCGTTTCAAGATGCACAGTCGGATGTTCGTGGTCTTGAGGCGTCTTTGATTGACCAATGGTTAGCTAATAATTCGCCAACCATTATAACAGCAGAAAAAACAACCGAACAGGTTTTGGAACACATTTGAAATCAGTGGGGGTATAATCGAGGCACCTATCGAGCAAAAAAATCAAGAGGCGAAAAAGTGTTGAAGGTTGAAGCAGAAGAACAGACTCAACAGTTGCCCGAAGAAGTAAAAGAACGATTGGCTAAAGTTTTGTTACCGTCTAATGCCGAAATGCGAAGTACTCAACTGCAGATGAGTAAAGCAATTATGGTAAGCGTTGAGAAAATTTTTCCACTCAAACGAAAGACTAGGGCACCAATTAAGCATGAAACTAATCAAGTAATGATTGGCTGTGATGACACTATTTTTGTTCGTCGGTTTTATGGTGGCTATGAGGTAGTTGCTGGCCTAAACAATCTTTGGCAGGCAAAACACAGCGGACAAAAAACGGTTCGGGTAAATCTTATCCGGGCACCACTCGACAATGACTTGTTGTATCGCTTTGTGGCTAAAATCGAATGGTATTCGCTGGCTGAAATTTGCGAGGAGATCTTGCGGTTAATGCAACGCAAACAGGATGCAAAGATTATTGCTGAACGGCTAAATATTACTCGGGAGTCAGTTGAGGCTGTGGCGGCAGGTGACTATGAGGTGTTAACCCCGTGTCTCTTTAGACCGGATGTAAATAACCTCATAACACATGAGTTGGAGTTGGAAAATGTTTTGTGCCCGCCATCTGTTGATAGTAAAGCAATCCAGGTGCAAAAATTTTTGGCCAATCCGCTGTTAGGAAAAACTGCCGTCCTCGCGGTAAATAACATCAGACTGGCTAACATTGACGAAACGCCACAAAAAATAGTTTCACTGGCGAGGATTACTGAATCAAGTACACGGCTAACCAATGCTAAATCAGCACTGATTTATGTTCGGGCGATGCGCGGTCGCAATGTTGATCCTCGATATGTGATTGTGGCTGGGGTAGAAAATTTCATGGCGGCTCGGTTAGCCAAAATGGAAACCATTATGGCAGTTATTCTCAAAATCGGCACGAACGAAGACCAGTACAAGTCTGCCGTTACACTAGAACGATACGAGGTAGAAGAAATCCCTGGAGTTGTTGAGCAATTACGTCGACGAAAAATTGTTTCAGGTGATGAATTGATTGCCCAATTACTTCAACAAGTGTGTTGAAGTAATTACGTCTTTATAAAATGGGTGTTGCCAAGTTTTGGCAACACCCTGTTTTTTATTTTTGTTTGCTTTTGGCTTGGCGCCACTTATCAATTTCTGCATGGTTGCCGGAGAGCAGCACTTTTGGTACTCGCTGTTTTTTACTTTTGTATTCAAATATTTCTGGTCTGGTGTATTGGGGATATTCTAACATGCCTGGCATGGAATGAGATTCTTGCACCGCGCTTTGCGCATTGCCTAGTGCGCCTGGCAACAGGCGGGTGATGGAATCGATCATAATGGCCGCACCAAGTTCGCCACCGGTGAGAACAAAATCACCAATCGAGATTTCTTCGTCAATAACTTTTTTTATTCGTTCGTCAACGCCTTCATAACGACCACAAATAAAAACGACATTATCTAGTTTGCTAAATTTTTTTGCCAACTGTTGATTCCAGGTCTTGCCCTTGGCGGAAAGGAGTACGACTTTAGTTTTTTTATTGTTCATTCCAGTGGTAATTGAGTCGACCGCTTTAGCCAGAATATCAACTTTCATCACCATGCCCGCGCCGCCTCCATAGGGCGTGTCGTCGACCGTCTTGTGCTTATCAATTGTCCAATCCCGCAGATTATATTTTGAAATAGTAATAATATTATTTTTTTGGGCACGATTAAGAATCGATTCGTTTAAATATGAATCTAGAATTTGAGGAAATATAGTTAACAAATGAAAATGCATAGTAATAATTTAATCAAACAAAAAACCAGAAGCAAGTTCTGGTTTTTTGAATATATGAGATCTGATAGTTAGATCTTGAGGTCTTCGACTGAAGAGGTGTCGATGTCTTCCATGCGAGGTTCTTGGTTTTCGCTGTGGCGACGTGAACCCTCTGGTTCGTAAATTTTAAGGTTAACGCGAGCGTTGTTCTTGGCACCTACAATGCGCAACAGGGTGCGGATTGCCTGGGCAGTCTGACCACGACGGCCAATGATGTAGCCCATGTCGGCTGGATTAATCTTCAGGGTCAGTAATACGCCTCGTTCGTCAATAGTGCGGTCCACTACCACGTCATTCGGGTTAGCGACAATCGATTTGACGATGTACTCCAGGAACTCTTTGTCCAAGTCCATCATAGTGTTAAGTTACAGATTCTTCCAAGCTGAGATGCGGAAATGCGATTCAGTTGAAAGAGCTCTTATTTATTAAACTACCTTCGGCACAGCCAAAGATATCTTATAATATTATACCAGATTTGCTAAAAATGTCAATGAATTGGCTTATTTTGCCTCTTTTTTAGGCTTGCGAGCAATTGAAGCCTTAACTTTTTCGCCAGGAATAACCTTCTTTTCTAAAAGTAGGTTGTTGACGGTAGCAGACATGCCAGCGCCTTTAGATAGCCAATAGGTGATACGATCGCCTTTGACCTGCAATTCTTTACTGTGTGGGTTATAATTGCCTAAGATCTCTAAAGCACGGCCATACGGATCACGAGCCTTTTCTGAGATTACCAGGCGGTACATTGGCGCATTTTTCTTGCCAACGCGGGATAATCGGATGTTTAGCATAACTTATTTATCTTATTAAAACTTACGCAATGAATAAATATTAGTTGATTTTGGCCGATTAGTCAAGGGTGTTATCGGTCAAATGCCAGATGATTTCAAAAATTGATTTAAATACATCTACCATGGCTGGAATGGAAATTATAACCGCTAAAGAAGAAGAATGAGGGCTAACTATCAGAATTTTATCGTTAAAAATATTGATGGTACTTTTAAATTGATATTCTTTGGGTAAATAGCGGAAATTTCGTAGTAAATCTTTTTTTTCTGGATTAGTTTCCTGCGAATCACCAGAAAGAAGAAGCCTGGTCTTTATACCTAAATTTGCTCTAATTTTACGGTACTCAGTAAAAAACTCTGGGTCAATATTTTGCCAGGCTTGTGCATTGCCAATAACCAAATAAGCTTTGTGGTCTGAGAGAATATCAGTATAAAATTGACGTAGTTCTTCTTTGGTTTCAATAAAGCGCAGGCCAGTGGCCTGGGCTTGTTTTTTTTCCATAGATTCGAATAAGGGGATGATGCTCTCAAAAAAATCTAATTTCTTTTGAAATTGACCCATTAATCGTTCCGGTTTTTGCGCGTAGTAGTATTGGTGATTTTTGCGAAAATAAAGTAAAATACAGCCTTTTTTGGCTAACGCTTTTAAGATGGGATAGACCGTGGTGCGCTGCATTCCAACCTCTTTGGCAAGCACTGAAGCAGTTGAACCGCCAATTCGGAAGAGTGCAAGATAAACATCTGCTTCACTATCGGTTAAGCCTAGGTCTAAGAGAGCTTGCTTTTCTTTCATATATGTGTAAATAATTTACAACACTTAAAATATTGTGATTATATTTTATCTTATTTTAAACAAAATGTCAATATATTTTGTATTAGTATCTTTGACAAATATTGTCATTCGTGATAAATTGCTATATTACGATGAGATTTTATATAAAAGTCAAGTCGCGAAAATTTAAAAAATAAATCCAATAAAAAAGGGGGGGGGCGTCATGAAAGAAACTCAGTATGACTCGATTAGCGGACAGTATGCGGAGATGGTCAAGAAAGATCCACAAAAACAATTTGTGCAATACCCTTCTGCCTTGCACTTACTAGGTGACATAACTGGACAGATGATTTTGGATGTAGGTTGTGGGGGTGGCGCTTTTACGAGGCTGTTAGTCAATCGTGGCGCGCGTGTTACGGCGTATGATAATTCGGCTGGGCAGATTGCTCAGGCTAAAGAATCGTCAAAAAGCATCTTCGTTGATTACTTAGTAGCTGATCCGATGGAATTTCGAAGAAATGAGCAATTTGACCAAGCAGTAACAGTTTTGGTACTCCACTACGCTGACGACACGCAGCATCTGAGGAAATTCTTTTCGTCTACATGCGAAGCTCTACGTCATGGCGGCCAGTTTGTTTGTATTCTGGCCAACCCCGATCTCAAACAGTTGGATGTACCGATGTATAATCGGTGCTTCCACAAGATCGGGAATAATAGGATGACTGTTTTCTTTCTTGACCAAGACCAGACAGTTGTTTGCTCTGCCGAGTATTCAGACTTCAGTCGAATGGATTACGAGCGAGCGACTATCACTGGTGGCTTTTCTAGATTCGAGTGGGTTCCGCTCCACATTGAAAACGGAGGAGTAGAAGCAATGGGCGAAAACTATTGGCTGGGGTTTGAAGAAGATTGCCCCTATATTGGATTCATTGCCTTTAAAGAATAGGCAAATGAGTTTGGCGAGAGACTGATACTCTCTCGCCTCCTTTTCTGAAATTGTCACTAGCTATAAAGGTGGCAGCATCAGAATTGGGTCCAGCTTGACCAATTTAATAAACTATAATTCGCGCGTTTGAATAGTCACTGGTCGATTGACTAATTTAATAATTATTAATTAAAACAGTATGAATAAAAAAATTATTAATTCATTGGTCTTGGTTGTTTTAATGTTTGCCATTTCATTTGCGGCAACCAAATTTTATTCGCCATCAAGCCCGACAATTTACGCACCGGAAACATTAAAGGAAAAGGTTTTGCGAACAAAGAAAATTCGGGTTGGCTATTTGGCAACTACGCCACAGCAGCTAGCCAAAGATCCGAATACTGGCGAGCTTTATGGTATGTATTATGACATCATAGAGGATGTCGGCAAAAAACTGAACGTCAAGATCGAATGGGCTGAGGAGGTGGGTTGGGGAACGATGATTGAGGGCCTCAACCAGAGCCGTTATGATATCGTTGGTTCTCCGGTTTGGGCAAATAGCGCACGAGCTCAGAAGGCAGATTTTTCCATTCCACTTACCTATAATCTTATGTACGCCTATGCGAGGGCTGATGACAATCGGTTGAATACATTAGATGACATCAATTTGGAAAAAGTTAAAGTCACGGTGGTTGATGGCACTACGGCACAGTTGGTTGCCAAGCAAAGATTCGCCAAGGCGCAAATCGTTGCTTTGCCTCAACTTTCAGCCCAATCTGACTTACTCTTGAACGTAGCTACAAAAAAGGCAGATGTTGTCATGATTGATCCCTTTGTCGCTAAGACTTTCTTAAAAAACAACCCGGACGTCAACCTAAAGATAATTGGCAATAAGGTGGTGCGTGTTGATGGTAATTCACTGATGTTTAACACGGGTGAACAGGAATTCAAGAATATGCTTGATACCGTGTTAAGAGAGGAGATTAATAATGGTTACATTGACGAGCTACTTAAAAAGTATGACGTCTTTGGTGATACATTCTATCCCATTGCCAAGCCATACGCCGAGACGCATTTAAAGAAATAAATGAATTCGCTTGATATTATTATCAATTATCACGCTGCCATTGTAAGAGGACTAGGCGCTACACTGCTTATTTGCAGCAGCGCCTGGTCGCTCGGTATTATTTTTGGAACTACCCTTGGTTATTTTGCACAGAAAAGGAAAATGCTTGCCAGAATACTAGCCGCTTGTTCGCTTTTTACTATTAGTGTGCCGGCCATTGTGTTGTTATTCTGGTTATATTATCCAGCACAGGCAATCCTTGGAATTGCTCTAGACCCACTGCTTACAACGATAATTGCTATGTCGATAATTGATATAATATTAATGGGTGATTTGATTAAAAAAGCATTGGACAATTTTCCGACTCAGTACGAATCAGCGGCTAGAGTTTGCGGCATGGCCGAGTCGAAGATATTCATCAAAATCAAGTTGCCTATCATATTCCGTCAAGTTTTACCAGGTGTAATAAATTTGAAAATATCGATTTTACACATGTCATTATTCGGCAGCTTAATATCAGTCGAAGAGATCTTTAGGATTGCCCAACAAATAAACGCCCAGATCTACAGGCCGGTCGAAATTTATACTGCTTTAGGATTGCTTTTTCTGGGTATGTCATTACCTTTGAATCTATTAGCTGCGTATTTTAAGCGCAGGTTTACCAGAGATTTATCAGAAGAAACGTATGCTTGAATTAAAAAACATTTCTCAGATTAAAGATGGTCGCGAAATATTGACGGACATAAGTTTAGCCATTACCCCCGGTGAAGTTCTGACTTTAATCGGCCCTAGCGGGGGCGGCAAGACATCATTATTAAAAGTTTGTGCATTATTGGATATTCCCGCAAAAGGTAATGTAGTGATTGATGGAGTTGAGTGTGCGAGTGACGGTAAACGACACGTTAATCCTATAATGATTTGGCCGAAGGTGACAATAATTTACCAAAATTTATACCTATGGCCGCACTTAAGTGCAAAAACAAATATTATCCTGCCAATCGAAAATTTTGCCAGCAAGCAAGACAAGTTTGATGAGTTGTGCGAGCGTTTCGGTTTGACCGAGCATCTTAGTAAATATCCAAATCAATTATCTGCCGGACAGAAGCAACGAGTTGCAATAGTCAGAGCTTTATTATTGGACCCAAAATATCTTTTACTCGATGAAATTACGGCATCACTAGACGTAGAACAATCCCTAAATGTGATAGAAGTTTTACATGAACTCAAGAACAATAGCATCGGAATTATTCTGGTGACTCATCATCTAGAATTTGCTAAAAATATCAGTGATAAAATAATTTTTTTGGAAAACGGAAGAATAATTGATACGGGCGGTCCGAATCTCGTTGACGGGGCGGGCAATAGCAGGATAGACGATTTTGTCACCAAGCTGAGGTCGATATGATAGCTAAATTTAAAATAAATAGCTAAACAATGTGTGCTATATCATAAAAACCACCGAAAAATCGGTGGTTTTTATTGATGTGAGCGGGTAGGGGGAGTCGAACCCCCATCCTCAGCTTGGAAGGCTGATATAAAAGCCGTTATACGATACCCGCATTTTTTGCTAATGTGTTATATTTGTTTGATGATTTTTTTGGGTAATTTTTACATTTAAATCTATTTTGTTTTTGAAATAAAATTTTAC
>JBAXJQ010000007.1:0-42538 GCA_037137775.1 Candidatus Falkowiibacteriota bacterium
ATATGTCTTTTTCATGTGCCAATATTATACAGGTGTTGCACTTACTTGTTGAACCTATCTTTGTTTTGGTTGACAATTTATGATATATATGGTAATTTACAATATAAAAATTTATTTTTTGTACTTCGAAATTAACCATCAACCCAACACCCAAGGAGGAATTTATGCAAGAATTTTTGAGAATGCCGCCATCTGATTTTACAAACACCCTTAACCCCGCCATGTTTCCCGTTCTCGAGGAGATGCCCCACGAACCCCTGGAAATCCAATTTCCACCACACGGAAGTAAGGTTCCGCAGCCATTTGTCCTCCCCGAGATGAACGAAATGGCCGCCAGAATCGTAGCGGTCTCCCATCTTATGGGATACTGGGTTGGCGTTCCCGAAAAGATTTTGTGGGAACAAATCAGTAAAGACGTAGTCGGTTGGCGGCACCGCCAAGAAGATATCAGGCAAAATCACGACAACATTATAAGTGCCGATCATCTGTTCTGGAAATGGGTCTGGCATGGAATCATAACACTTGGAATTTACTGGCTTATACATGCCAAGCCAGTAGCAACCATTACACCACTCCGACAGATCAAGCCCAGCGGCATTTATGCTGGCGGCAGCAGATATGTGCGCAGTGGATTAGCCGAGTTAATTAACATCGGCTACATTCGCAAAAAAGACCTGACTGAATTTGGGGTGATTTACTACCCCACACCAAAACTGGTTGATTTTGTCATCGACCGGCAGACCGAACTAATCGAGTCTGCCAAGTAATCCCGCAACTTGCAACGAAAAAAAGCGACCTCCCGAAGGTCGCTTTTCTTTTATAAAAATTGTCTACTATGTAAATTCCGGTTCCTTTTCACCAGCACGCCGGTGCACCAAAACATCACCGATATACAAGCTAATGGCTGCAGCCACTGGGATAGATAATACCGCCCCGGCTATACCAGCTAAATTTAAACCAACCACAAACGCCGCTAAACTGATTATGGGATTTAACCCTATGGTTTTTTCCATAATCTTTGGCACTAAAAAGTTGTTTTCAATCATTTGAATCAGATAATACCCAATTGCTACCACCAAAGCCAAAAAAGGTGACTGGGTGAAAGCTAAGAAAATAGCTGGTATCGCTCCAATAGTTGGACCAAGATATGGTATTACTTCGGTGATACCCGCAATGATAGCTAACACTAAGGCATATTGCATGCCGAAAAAGAATTGCATTATCATTAAAAAAACTAAAGACAACCCAAAGATAGATAAACATAAAAGCAATTGCCCTCGCAACCACAACCCAGTCTTAACCTGCATGCGATTAAATAATTCCAAAAAATAATCGCGTCGACCCACTGGAGATAGCGACCAAACCAAGCGTTTGATTACTTTTTCCTCCGCCACCATATAATAGGTTAAAAACAAGACCAAGATTGAAGAAACTATTCCACCAAAGATAGTGCCAGCCAACGAAAAAATATTACCCGCTGCGCCACTTAAAGCAGAGTTTATGCTTTCTAATCCTTTGGTAGAGCTACTATTTAAAATTCCAACTTTGCTTGAGTATTCTTTTAAGGAATTGTAGATGTTTTGAATTTTTTCAGCGTAATGAGGAAAATTCTGGCTTAACTGACCAACTTCTTTTATAATCGGTGGTGTTATTAAAAAAATCGCCAAACTAAACACCACAAAAACAGTTAAATAGATAATCAAGACCGAGAGCGACCGTGGCACTTTGTGGCGCTCAAACCAATTCACTGACGGACTTAAGGCACTGGCAAAAACCAATGACACAAACAAGGCCATTAAAATGTCTTGATTTAAAAAAGCGAAATAAACCAGCAAGCCAACCATGACAATGCGAAACAATGTACTGGTGGTAATGTTAATCTCTTTGCCCGAAAACAATTTTTCTGGAGCGATACGTTTTTCTTTTGGCATAATTTTTTTTATACTTCTATTATACCACAAAATATTTAACTAACAAAAAAACGCTCGCATTAGTGAACTGTACCCCATTTAGTAGACACGGGTAAAAAACACTAGGCGGTTTTTTAATGTATAGTGTAGCCTACTTTTTAATTTTAATCTCCACCTTCTTCCCGCTTTTGGAATTAGCGTAATACGCCCTGCCCCGATCCTGGGTATCAATCAAGATTCTGCCCTGGAGTTTCTTGGGAGTAACGGTGGCGGTAGCGGTTTTGTGATTCACCCAGACCCCGGTCTCCTTAACCACTTGTTTCACTTCCTGTGGGGTATCCATGACATAGGTCTTCTTGGTCACGGGACTGGTGTAAACTAATGCCGGAGTAGAATTAGCCGTAGTAGTTGGCTGGACGGTAAATGTTCCTGGAGTGGGTTTACCACCACCAGAGATGAGGATAGCCGTCTCGGTTTTGGTGGTAATGATACCGGTTGCCTGCTCCACTTTGTCGGAGAGTCCATTTTGATTAGTATCCCCTGATTTTACTGGTACAGGAGGAGTGCTTGGACTAACTGGTTCTGCAGGTGTAGTAGGCGATTCTGTCTTAGCTGGTGGGGTTACTGTAATGGGAGTGGTTTCCCCGCCCTCTGGACTGCGGAATTTGACGAAGAGATTACCGGAATAATCAGTCGGTAATTGGTAGGTATCGGTATATGGTTCCCAGGAGACTTGAGAGAAGTCTGCGGTTTTGGAGATGGCAATGTATTTGACATTACTCACCCCTGAGAACGAGAGACTGCCACTGCCTGGTTCGGTTGACTCAGTAGGTGTTGGAATGACGACTACTGGAGTTGGTTCGGTAATGACCGGAGCTGGTGGTGGGGTGTAGGCTGCCTGACAGGCATCGGTGGTAATACTGACGAAGTCAGAATAGTTGGTTTCGACTAGTGCCGTGTTTCTGGCTTTGACCCGGAACGTATAGGTGCTGCCACAAGTGATGTTATCTTTGATGTAGGTAGTACCAGAAAACCAATTATTGCCACTGCCTTGCTCTACCTGATATGCAGAAGCATCACCTTGCCAAACCACTTCAATAGTATTACCAGCCGCGTTTTTAGATGCACTCACCACGTATGGACTTGGGTAGGTATAAACATTTTGAGAAACTGAAGTTTGACTTTCATATCCAGAAAAATCAGTTGAAGAAATAGTGTAAATGTAGTTACTACCCGGCAGACAATTTACGTCAGTATATTCCAATAAAGAAGTTGTTGCAATTAATGCTCCATTGCGATATATCGTATAATAACTAACGCCTACATTATCTGTTGAAGACGCCCATCTTAATTTCGTTGAAAATATTTGTGGTTCCACTGTTAATACATTTGGTGTCGACGGTGGGCTAGCCGGAGTAAAAACCTGGACTCTACTATTTGCCCTGTCAGTAACATAAATATTATTAGACACATCAAAAGTAAGACCAAAGGGCGTGGCTGGTCCAACACTAAGATTGCCCATTTTTGTTAAAAATGTACCATTAGTAGTAAACTTTTGAATATCAGATCTTGTTACGTCGATGGCATATAAATAACCGAATGAATCAAAGCCCAAACCTCTTGGGTCTAAAAACTGACCATTGCCAATTCCATTCGTACCCCATTGAGTAAGTAACGTCCCTGAGGCTGTAAATTTTTTAATTAAAAAGGCATATAATTCAATTGTGTAAACAGTGTCTGACTGATCTACGGCTATAGCTTGAAATCCCCAAACATTAAATCCTCCCCACTTTGTAATAAAATTTCCGTCCGAAGTGAATTTTTGTAATCGACCATTGCGTCTATCTGCAACATAAATATAATTAGACGAGTCAATTGCCAAACCTCTAGGTGTGTTAAACTGACCGTCACCGCTACCACAAGTACCCCATTTTTTAATAAAAATTCCCGTTGAGGTGAATTTTTGAATCCGACAATTATTAGGATCGGTTATGTAAATATTATTTTGACTATCAGCAACAATCCCCCAAGTCAAACCATTAAACTGTCCATCTCCAACCCCAGTACTTCCCCAAGATAACAACAAGTTTCCATTATTGTCATATTTTCTAATTTCATTAATTGACTCGTTTGTCACATATAGATTCCCAGCATGATCAATAGTAATTCCCATTGCTGAAGTTATATTTAATTGTTTTAATAATTCGTGAGGGTTAGTTTCTGGGTAGATCCAGTTATATGCAGCCTTTACCTGTGGTACTGAAAGAAAAAAAATAATCAAATAAAACAATACAAGTATAAATGGTTTTAAATTTATCATAATATAATTATTTTTTTGTTCAAGTAAAATAATTATACCATAATTACTATCATTTTATAAACAATAACGCCTCCGACGACAGACCGGAGGCGTTATTTATTTTTACTTTTTTTGATTTACATCATACCCATACCACCCATGCCTGGCATACCTCCACCCATGCCCATACCGCCTCCACCATGTTCGTGTTCTTTCTTTTCTGGTTTTTCAACAATAACTGCTTCGGTGGTTAAAAACATGGCTGCTGCTGAAGTGGCGTGCTCTAATGCACTCCGCACTACTTTAGTTGGGTCAACTACACCAGCCGCAATTAAATCTTCAAAAGTATCAGTGGCGGCGTTGTAACCGATCTGCTTGTTGCCATTCTTGTGCTCACCCATGATGGTGTACAAAATAATCGAACCATCACGGCCAGCATTGGCTGCAATCTGTTTGATTGGCTCCAAAATAGCCGTATCAATAATCTGCGCACCAGGTGTGCCAGCCTTCTTCTCCATTAACTCTTCAAAAGCATTACCAGCAACCGCCAAAGCCAAACCACCGCCAGCCACAATGCCCTCTTCTACGGCTGCGCGAGTAGCATTCAAGGCATCCTCGATCCGATCTTTCTTTTCTTTCATCTCGGTTTCGGTAGCAGCACCAACTTTAATCACAGCCACACCGCCAGACAACTTAGCCAAACGCTCCTGGAATTTTTCCTTATCATAATCAGAATCCGAAGCTTCCAATTCGCGACGAATTTGAGCGATGCGATCCTGAATTAATTTTTCTTCACCCTTACCATCCACGATGGTGGTGTTTTCTTTAGTAGCTACGACTTTATGAGCTTGTCCCAAATCATCAATGGTGGTGTTTTCCAATTTCAAACCAACAGTTTCGGTAATAACTCGTCCGCCAGTTAAGGTGGCAATATCTTCCATCATGGCACTGCGACGATCACCAAAGCCAGGAGCTTTAACACCCAAGACATTAAAAATACCACGAAGCTTGTTGACTACAAAAGTGGCCATGGCCTCGCCCTCAATATCATCGGCAATAATAACCAAATCCTTTTTACCCATCTGCAATAATTTTTCTAATAGGGGCAAAATTTCCTGGACTGAGCTGATTTTTTTATCAGTAATCAAAATGTAAGGATCTTCAAATTCGGCACGCATCTTCTCGGTGTCGGTAATCATATAGGGCGAGACGTAGCCCTTATCGAACTGCATGCCTTCAACTGATTCCACTTCAACGCCAAACGATTGACCTTCTTCCACGGTTACCACACCGTCGTTGCCGACCTTATCCATAGCTTCAGCAATTTTATCACCGATCTCTTTGCTATTGGCACTAATGGAAGCCACCTGAGCGATTTCCGCCTTGTTAGAAATCTTCTTGCTCATCTGTTTTAAGTTGGCTACGATTTCAGCCGTCTTTTTTTCCATATCGGCTTTAATTTCGATTGGACTAACACCAGCTGAAACCAGTTTCAAGCCTTCAGTAATCATGGCTTGTGCCAAAACAGTGGCAGTTGTAGTACCATCGCCAGCTACATCATTAGTTTTACTGGCAACTTCTTTAATAATTTCCGCACCCACGTTTTCAAACTTGTCTTCCAATTCGATTTCACGAGCCACGGTAACGCCATCCTTGGTGATAACCGGTGCACCGTAACTCTTGTCAATTACCACATTACGGCCTTTGGGACCAAGGGTAACCTTAACAGCGTTTGCCAGCTGGTCAACGCCACGCTTCAATGCTGCACGTGCCTTTTCATCGTAAATAATTACTTTACTCATAGGGTTAAATATTACTGATTAATTACAAAATTGCGATAATGTCTGATTCACGAATAATAAGATATTCGGCACCATCGACTTTAACTTCATCTGGAGCGTATTTTTTAAACATCACTTTGTCGCCGACTTTAACACTCATGGATGCCCGCTGACCACTCTCGAGCAGTTTTCCCTCGCCCAAGGCAATTACTTCACCTTTTTCTGGACGTTCTTTGTTGATGGTATCTGGTAAAACGATACCGGACTTGGTCACCTCTTCGGTAACCGCTTTAACTAAGACATAGTCTTGTAATGGTTTGATATTCATATCTTTTTCCACATTTGAATTTAGCGGAAAGACCTTTCTGCTAGCCTCAAATTGTTTAATTATTAGCGAAATTATTTTAGCACTGTTAATGTTTGAGTGCTAAGTGCCTTTCTATTTTAGCACGATTTAAAAGCCTGTCAAGAAAAAAACAGCCGGGCTTACTACAAAGTGCCCGGCTTAAAGAAAATTGCAAATTAATATGGTTTATTACGGTGCGGAATTGAGGGAGTGGTGGTTAAACACTACGTTTTTACCACCTTTGGATAACTTTTGCAACTGATTGCGTCGCTCGTGATACTGCTTGAGCAAGTGCTTGTTGTGGTCAACTACTCGGCGGTTGAACTCGCGCAAATGGTCAGGGACCGAGGGTAAGGTGTCAGCGGTGTGAGAATTGTTCACCACCCAGCCATCAGGAACATAAGCATGATCCCGAATTTGTACACCATTTACGATAGCACCCAGACCGATATAACAATCTCGGCCAATGACGGAGTTGTGAATAATGGCGTGAAAGCCTACAAAAGTGTGCTTCCCTATTCGAGTGGGGCCATGAATGGTGGCGCGGTGGGCAATAGTGCAGTGATTACCGATAAGAATCGAATACGGCTCACCAGCTTCATCGTAAACAAAGGCATCGTAGAGCCCATGCATGATGACACTGTCTTGAATGTTGGTACCGCGCCCTATTTTGAAAGGCGAACCTTCATCCGCGCGGAGCGAAGAGTGCGGCCAAATTACCACCTCGTCTTCCAGGATCACTCGTCCGGTCATGCGAGCCGACCGGCTGATATACACCTTTTCAGCGTTGTAGGTTGGATTGCCGAAGGTTTCGTCGTCAAAAAACTCAAAATTTCCCTCAGTCATGCTGCGTGATTTCTCGTCCATGGTTTTCTCCTTTTCTGGTAATATGCGCATTCGCGCTGAAAAAATAATTTGCAAATTGTAATTAACAAACAAGAGGCCAATTTTAGCCTTTCTTATTATACTTATAAGTTTATACTCTACTACTGTTTTCAATTTTTGTCAAGCTAAAAAATTTTATTAAAAAAAGTGCTTGGCCTAAACCAAACACTTCGCATAACATGTACATTTACTTTTTTGAACCTTTCTTTTCTTTGATCTTCAACATCCTCATGTCGGCTAATTTAACCAATTCCATGACTTGGCCGCGTCGATTGACTTTCCCTGTAAAAGCAAAACCAATGGAAAAGCCAATCTCCGTTTTTGTTTTACTAAATTCACGACAAGCATCTTGCAATCTTTTCATTTGGGCCTTTAGGGCAGCGCGATTTGGCACTGAGATTAAAATGGCAAACTCATCACCACCCATTCGTGCCAAAATATCTCCCGTTCTTCGACAAACTCCAACGAGTAAATCTGCAACTTCTCGAAGTAACTCATCGCCCGCAGCGTGCCCAAAGTTGTCATTTACTGCTTTGAATCCATCGAGGTCCAAATAGGCGCAACCAACACACTCACCGGATCGAATGGCCGAGCCTTCAAGAATGTTGGCCATTTCATCAAAAAATCTTCGGTTGTAGAGTCCAGTTAAATAATCTCGACATGACTTCTCATTCAAATCAAGTAGATTGTTCATGAGCACATAAACCGCAAAACAAAATAACAACGAACTGAAAAAAATGATGAAAAAAAACAGGATTAAAAGCGGCCAATGTTCAACCAACAGGTTGTGAACTACATAAGTTAAGAGTGACCCAAAGATTCCAACGAGTAATGAATACGCAATGGTTATGGAAATTCGGTGGGAACGCGACTGTGAAACCAGAAATGCACAAATTCGCAAAATCAACTCAAATAACTTACTTGGGCGTTCACTCATTGCTCGTCTCCTTTATGAACTACTGGTTAGTTTTATTGTGAAATGCCCTGCTCTTGCAATCTTTTTTCCTTGGCCTGTCGCCTCAGATAATATCGCTCTCGCAACTCCTTGTTAAACTCGACAACTTCTTTATTAAAATGATCATCACCTTCAGCAATTTTCTCGGGCGTTTTCGGCAAGCCATCTGCCACTGCCTGATCGGTTACCACCATGCCATCAGTAAGATATGAATGGTCAGTGATAGTTACTCCGCTGACAATCGCACCAATGCCAATATGACAATAATTACCCAAAGTGGCATTTTTTACCGTGGCATTAAAATCAATAAACGTATGTTCACCAGCTCGAGAACCGTGAAAGATGGCATTAAACCCAATAAAAGAATTGTTACCCAATACAGCTGGCCCATGCACGAGCGCGCGGTGGGCAATGGTGCATTCGGAACCGACATAGACTGAATACTTTACTCCTGCTACTTCAAAAAATTTATTAATCAAGCCGTGAAAGATTACACTGTCTTGAATATTGGTGCCTGCTCCGATATAAAATGGTGAGCCCTCATCGGCCCGCAAACTGACGTGTGGGCAGATAATGACATCATTTTCAATTTTTACCCGGCCAGTTATCCTCGCGGTGCGACTTATGTAACAACGCGCGTCATCAAATTCCGGATTACCAAATTGTTCATCATTAAAACGATTTTCCCCATCGATTGCAAGATTGTTTTGCATATAAAAAAATTAATTTTTTTCTCGATTATAAATAAAGCTGTCAATCTTTATTGGTAATTTTTCACCTAGCTCAGAAGCCACTTCTTCAGCCAAGGCCACAAACCGTTGTTGTTGTGCGGCATCTCTGGCGGAAACGACAATATACATCGGCTCTTCAACAGAAAAATTTTGGCCAAAGCCATGATTAATGGTTACATCACGCAATAAGGTGGTTAACTCACTTCTTATTTTATCTTCTGGATAGCCATCAATACTAGGCGAGCTCATTAAAAAACGACTGGGTAAACCGAGCTTTTGTGGATTAAGATAACCGGTGCCGTCCAAGCAAAGCATTCGTTCGTGATGAAGATGAATCGGCATTTCTGGTGTAGTGCGACCACTATCATCCTCTTCAATGATATGTTTAGCGGCTACAACTAAATCATTTGCGAGTCGCTCCGCAAAATCTCTCCCCTTTTCATCCCCAGTATCACCCTTACCATGCACCACTTGGGCAGCGCCACAATCGTCATGACTCCACACCTCAGTAATGCCTGCTTTTTTCATAAACTCAACAAACTGTTTATATGCTAATGGGTCAACGAGATCAAAGGCAACACCAGCGCCGGCAATGCCAAATTTTACTTGGCTATCATCGTTCATTTCTACTCGGCCATCAGCACAAACCAACACTTTTTCTTTATTTATATCAAAGGCTTCTGCTTTGGTTGATTTATCTAATAAATCAATAATTTGTTGCATCGATTCACCACTATTTAGCCTGCTGATAATTTCGTTTCGAGATGTTTCGCGCCACAACAATTGACGCATACGTTCATCCGAATTATTTGGTTGGTCAACCAAGTTTTCTGATACCACAAATTGTGATCCTCCTTCGATCATATAACAAAAATGATTAGTTAATAGTAATGCCGTGCTTGGTGTGATGCTTACGGGCAACTTTAATGCGGACCAGCTCCTTTTCAATCGAGGCAGCTACGCGGGCATATTCCTGTTCGCTCATAATCGTTTTTTCTTTTTTGACCGCCTCTGCTCGTTCCCGGGCAGTGGCCTCAGCACGAGCAATATCAATTTCTGTGGCCTGCTCAGCGGTATCAGCCAATATTACAAGAGTATTTTGATTAAATTCAACTAACCCACTTGAAATAGCCAAATTAATTTCTTGCCCTGCTTGTTTTATCATAATCTCACCCGCCTTAAGCGCCCCAATATAGGAACGATGATTGGGTAAAATCGTAATCTGACCACTTAACGCCGGCAGAGTTGCTTGTTCAATATCCTCTTCGTACACGGTCCGCTCGGGTGTAACAATCTTAAATTTTATTTTTAAATCAGACATGGGTCATTAATCAATAATTACTTAGCCTGCGAAATAATTTCATCAATACCGCCCTTCATATAGAAATCCTGTTCGGCCACTTCGTCTAATTCACCGTCCAAAATCATTTTAAAGCCACGAACCGTATCAATCAACTTCACATATTTGCCTGGTGTGCCAGTAAATTGTTCGGCCACAAAGAACGGTTGGGACAAAAATTTCTGAATCTTGCGAGCCCGCGAGACAGTTAATTTATCATCATCGGATAATTCCTCCATGCCCAAAATATTGATAATATCTTGCAAATCTTTATAGCGCTGTAATACACTCTGCACACGACGGGCAACCGCATAATGCTCCTGGCCAACAATGTTTGGATCTAAAATAATTGAACTAGAATCGAGTGGATCAACCGCTGGGTAAATTCCAAGTTCGGACAAGGCACGAGATAATACCACTGTCGAATCTAAATGACCAAACGTGGTAGCAGGTGCTGGGTCGGTCATATCATCAGCTGGCACATACACGGCTTGCACCGAAGTAATCGAGCCATCCTTGGTAGAGGTAATCCGTTCCTGCAACTGACCCATTTCTTCAGCCAACGTTGGCTGATAGCCCACCGCTGAAGGAATACGACCAAGCAAGGCAGAAACCTCGGAGCCAGCTTGGGTGAAGCGAAAAATATTATCAACAAACAATAATACATCTTTATGCTCTTCGTCACGAAAATATTCAGCCATAGTCAAGGCGGACAAAGCCACACGTTGACGAGCTCCAGGTGGTTCGTTCATCTGACCAAATACTAATGTGGTTTTATCTAACACACCCGAATCTTTCATTTCATGATACAAATCGTTACCTTCACGAGTACGTTCACCCACACCCGCAAACACGGAAAAGCCACCATGCTCCTGAGCAATATTACGAATTAATTCCTGAATAACCACGGTCTTACCTACACCAGCACCACCAAATAAACCAACTTTTCCACCCTTCACAAACGGGCAGATTAAATCAATCACCTTAATGCCGGTTTCAAAAATCTCCGCTTGGTTGGATTGATCTTTAAACTTTGGCGCGGCACGATGAATCGGTTGATATTTCTTAGCCTCAACATTTGGCTTACCATCAATCGCCTCACCCAAAAGATTAAACATGCGACCGAGTGTTTCCTGACCAACTGGCACTTGAATGGCCGCACCGGTGTGCTTCACCACCATGCCACGCTTCAAACCATCAGTTGCACCCATGGCTACCGCTCGAACTTTGTTTCCACCTAAATGTTGGTGAACTTCTAAGACTAATTTATTACCTTCGCCTAAATCAACATTTAAGGCGTGGTAAATTTCCGGGAGTGCTTCCGCAAATTCAACGTCGACAACCGGACCGATTACTTGTGAAATTTTGCCTGTATTCATATCTTTTCGATTATGTAAAAATTTGTTATAAATAAAGTAATTGAAACTATCTTGCAAAAGGAGACTGCCATGAAACGATTACTGATGCACTTGAGGCAAGTTGGCAAAGTCGGCGGCGAGATTATTGGTATGCTACTCTTCCCCTTTATTGTATTGGGTGGTCTGGCCTCCATAATTCTCTGCTACATCCTTGCTAGCACTTTTCAAGCGACTGTCCTTTTTATCATCACCGCCCTCACGGTCGGTTCTCGTTGTAAAGGCTACCCCTCGGGGTAGCTTTTTTTCTTACTCCTCCAGGGCTGCCCTACCGGCACTAATTTCTGCAATCTCCTGAGTTATCTTCATTTGTCTAATCTGATTATACATAAAGGTTAAATCACCGGACATCTCTGCGGCGGCATCAGTGGCGTTGCGCATCGCCAACATTCGAGCGCTGTGCTCAGCGGCGGCTGATTCTAAAATAGCATGAAACAACTGCATCTCAATCAATTTAGGCAAAACCTGCTCCAAAACCATAACTGGGTTTGGCTCAACTTTATATTCTATTTTGGACACAGGCATGCTGTGATCCTTGGCTGCAGTATCAATCTCACTAATCTGTTTTTCAATATCATGCTTAGAGATTGGCAACAACTGACGCACCCGCGTCTGCTGTGAAATAGCTGAAATATAATCAGTATACACAACCACCACTTTGTCGTACGTCCCAGCTAAGTATTCATTAATTACTATTTTGGACAATGGTTTAACATTATCAATACGCAAATTATTCACTAATTCTGGAAACGCAGCCACGAGATTTTTCTGCACTCGCCGTACCATGGCCTCACCCTTTTTGCCAACAGTCACAAAGTCAACGATTAAATCTTTTACATCAACACCTGGTTCGATTTTTTTATGGCCAATACGATTAATGGCTAATTTTTCTGGTGCGGCTAGTTCATCCCGAATCTTTTTAGCCAGTTGCGAATTAAACGACCCACACAACCCACGACTTGAAGTTACGAGCACAATTAAAACTTTTTTAACTGGGCGGACAGCTAATAGCCCTTGTTGATAGCTTTCGAACGCACGAGCCAAATTAGTTAAAATCTGCCAAGCACTAACCGCGTAAGGCCGAATACCGACCACGCTAGCCACTGCCCGGCGCATCTTCGCCGCCGAGACCATTTCCATGGCTCGAGTAATTTTTTTGGTATTGTTAACCGATTTTATTCGGCGTCTAATGTCTTTGCCGCTTGCCATATAATAACTAGATTATTTTTTTTGATTTAATTTAATTGACTTCACCACACGTTCTATATCGGAAAATGAAGTTGAGTCATAAAAATAAATCGTCAATGACTTAAGATTTTTATTGTAATTTTCTGGAAGATTAATTATTACCGCTCGATCAACCATTTTTGGATTAACCGGACCATACCCTTTTGAAAAATAGTCCTTGCTGGGATTAAACACAATGCCCACCATTCCATCCTTACGATAAATAAATTTTAAAGGTTTTATTTTAAAGCTTGTCTGTGGCTGTTTTAAGAAATAATTTGACCCCTTTTTATACCAACGAATATTTTCAGTCACCCAACCATCCCTACCAATTTTCCAGTCAGCAGATACCCCACCTGCTATTCCATACGTATACCCACTCTCAATATCAGACCTCTTTAAATCCCACCCAAAATATGTTCCAGATGGATCAGAGGTGCTTTTGGGATATGATTCGTATTTATAGGAAAATACACTACTGCTTGATACTAGAGGATACTCAAATTTAAGCTTTAATTCAGGACTAGTTAGTGTTTTCTATTGAACCTTACTTTTTATTTCGGCTGCCGCCCCCTGCCTAACCAAAATTCCGCTCGACACAACAAATATACTTACCAACAATAAACTAATTATTAATTTTCTATTTAGTTGCATATTTTCAAGCTAAGAAATAAACGAATCATTAAAATCCTTAATTTCGTTTTCCAACGCCACCACTACTTCTTCACTTAACTCTTTCTTTTCCGCAATTAAATTCACTGCGGATTTCTGATTGTCTAAATATACATGAAATTGCTTTTCCCATTCCTGAATCTGTTCCACTGGCACATCATCCATAAACCCGTTAATCAAAGCATAAATGACCGCTACTTGATGTTCTACCGCCATTGGTTCGTACTGACCTTGCTTTAAGACCTCAACCGTGCGGCGACCTCGTTCAATCTGAATCCGGGTTTTCTCGTCCAAATCAGAACCGAATTGAGCAAACGATTCCAACTCGCGGAACTGAGCCAAATCCAAACGTAAACGGCCGGCCACTTTTTTCATGGCCTTAATCTGAGCGGACGAGCCCACGCGTGAAACCGAGATACCCACATTCAAAGCTGGGCGGATACCTTTATAAAATAAATCTGATTCTAAAAAAATCTGACCATCAGTAATAGAAATAACGTTGGTTGGAATGTAAGCCGACACATCACCGGCCTGAGTTTCAATGATTGGCAAGGCAGTCAACGAACCACCGCCAAAATCTTTGTTCAGCTTAGCACTGCGTTCGAGTAAGCGTGAGTGCAAATAAAAAATATCACCGGGATAGGCCTCGCGTCCTGGTGGACGGCGTAAGATTAACGAAATCTGACGATATGCCCAAGCGTGACGTGAGAGATCATCATAGACCACCAGCACGTCTTTGCCTTTGTCCATAAAATATTCACCCAAGGCAGCACCAGAAAATGGAGCGATATAGGACATAGCGGCCGGATCGGACGCACCAGCGATAACTACCGTGGTATAGGCCATAGCACCGCGTTTTTCTAACTCGGCCACGATACGGGCGATTTTCGATTCCTTTTGACCAATAGCCACATAAATACAAATCATGTCCTGCCCTTTCTGATTAACAATCGTATCAATCGCGATGGCAGTTTTACCGGTTTGACGATCGCCAATAATCAATTCGCGCTGTCCGCGACCAATTGGAATCATGGCATCAATGGCCTTAATACCGGTTTGTACTGGTTGGTTCACCCCTTGTCGAGTAATAACACCGGGGGCAATTTTTTCTACTGGGTAATACTGATCAGATTCAATTGCACCTTTGCCATCCACAGATTGACCCAAAGGATTAATCACGCGACCAATCATTTTCTCGGTTACTGGAATCGACAAAATCTTACCCGTACTTTTTACCTCATCACCCTCTTTCAACGTTTTATATTCACCCAAAACCATCACACCCACACGTTCTTCTTCCAGGTTCAACGCTACGCCGTATTCACCATTGGAAAATTCTACCATTTCCGCCGCCATAACATCAGACAAGCCAGAAACACGAGCTACGCCATCACCGACTTCGATAATTTTGCCGACAAGTTGCCGACTGGCCTCAACTTTAAATTGACCGATTTGCTGTTTGATTTGTTCAACGATAAAATCTTTTGTGTTGTTGGTACTCATATAAATAATCCTATTTTAATATAGTAGCTTCTAATTTTTTAACCTGTTGCCTCGTACTGGCATCAATCACCTGATCGCCGACGCGCAAAATTACGCCAGCTAACACTTCTGGTACAACTCGTGATTTCAAGACCACCTCTTTTACCTCTTGCCACTTGGCCACATAGGCTGCGATAGTATGTTTCGTTTCGTCCGTCATGGTATGTGCGGTGGTAACTTCTGCCTCAACTACGCTGTTTGATGCTTGCCACAGCTTAACATATTCAGTTAAAATGCGCTCGGTGCGTGAAGTGTCGTGCCGACGAATTAACTCAGCCACGAACTGCTCGATGATTGCTGGTAATTCGCTCTTCTCTTTTTCGTCCGTTAGTTCGAAAAGTGCCCGAGCATATTGTTTATTACTAATTCTCATAATTATTTCTTAACCACATCAGCGATAATCGCCTGATCTTCTTTGCCGTCAACTTTTTTGCCGATTAATTTTTCTAAAGACAGGCTAACCATTATAGCCACTTCTTTTTTAATCTCCTTCATCGCTTCGCCCTTCTCGACTTGAATTCTTTCCCGCTCTTGATTAATAATCTGACCAATCTCTTCCTTGGCTTTATTAATCATTTCCTGACGACGTTGCTCGCCTGCCTGGTTAGCGCGTTCCATAATGGCTGCGGATTCCTGCTTGGCTTCACGGACAATCGTTTTGGCTTCTTCTTCGGTCTCCGTTAAGCGTTGTTCAATTTTTTTCGCATTGTCCAGGCTGTTTTCAATTGTCTTGGTACGATCGTTCATTATCTGCAAAATCGGCCGATAGGCAAACTTGTACAACACTGCTAAAACGATCACGAAGTTTACGAGCTGAGCAATAATCAGCTTAATGTCCAAATGAAATGTATTGATAATCTCTCCCATAGATGAAATTGGTTAATAATCTTAATTCCAACCCTCAAAGACTGAGGATTGGTCAAAGACTACTATTTAATGGAGAAGGCAATCACCAAGGCATAAATGGCGATAGCTTCTGCAAAAGCGCAGGTGATCAACATTGGTACAAAAATTTTGCCGGTTGATTCCGGATTGCGGCCAATTGATTCCATGGCTTTAGCGCCAATCAAACCGATGCCGAGTCCGGGCCCGAACGAGCCCAATCCGATGGCCAATGCTTTGGCTAACATAGTTAATTCCATAGTGGTTTTTTGCTGCGGTTTGTCATCTCTCTTGTGGGTGATTCCCCGCCGCTATAATAAATTAATTAACAACCAATTAATGTTCATCCGCAGTCACGGCAATTGACATAAAGGCAAAAGCTAGGACCGAAAAAATAAAGGCTTGGATGATGCCAACAAAAATCTCTAAAAATATAAACGGTAACGGTAACACATAAGCAAATATAGCCATCATCGAAGCTAACAACACCTCTCCTGCAAAAATATTGCCGAACAACCGAAAGGACAATGACGCAACCTTGGCGATTTCACCAACCAATTCGACTAGGCCAACAAATACTTTAATTGGGCTAACGATCAGGTTAAGCGGTTCGTGCTTAATATGCTGTATCATATGCCCCAATGTCTTAAAATTGATATATTTATTTAACTGCCGCCAAGCACCGACTGAAATTACACCAAAAATATGGGACATAACCACTGCGAATAAGGCGAAGGCCAAGGTGGTATTCAAATCAGCCGTACCGCCACGAAGAAACGGTACAAAAACACGATGGGCACCCTCGCCTTCGATAAAACCGATTGTACCAACTCCAGGCAATAATCCCAACCAATTACTAATTAAGATAAACAAAAACAAGGTCAACACAATTGGTAAAAACCGTTCGGTTTTTTTGCGCTCACCGGTAATCGTATCGCCTAAATTTAATGCTTGTTCTAAGAGCAATTCAAATACGTTTTGGATGCCTCGTGGTACGGCTTTTTTCTTTTTGTTGACGGCCACTAACGCCACAACTAATATTAATACCGTCAACCAACTCATTATTAATGAATTGGTAATCGGAAAATTGCCAAGATGAGCAATCGGTTCAGCAAAAAGCGTAGCCTCGTGCTGAACAGGCTGTTCTGATTCGACTGCTTGGCCTTCAGTCTTTAAAGCTGGAGTCTTTACCGCTTGCTCTTCGATTTTATTTTCTATTTTGCTCATTGTGCTTGCGTTTTAATTCTTCTTGCTCGATACGCTTAATTTCTCTTGTAGATTGTATTACTAGCGCCACCATAGAAAAGACGAAAGCAATACCGACGGTTAATAAAAACAGCCACGGTTCTGTACCAAAGTGGCGATCAAGCGCTTTTCCAAAAAAAACAGCCAACAAAATCGGAGTTACAATCCAGCTGCTTAATTTGAAAAACAAAAATAAACCTGGTTGCCACCATGGTGTATTTGGCAATCGGTCCCCTTGTGCCATTTATATATCTTAATTTTGTAACGTTCTATATAAGAATAGAGTAAAAAGTCATTTCCGTCAACCCATTTTTTAGCTAATCCAGCCTATTTTTATTATAAAATTAACATTTTTAAGCTTATTTCTACACACTATTGACAAATTTGCTAAAAAATGCTAATATCTAAGGTATTTTTACTTTTACCTTGGCTAATTTCAGTCAACAACCAACTCTACAGAAAGGAGGCGAAACTCGTTCAGTAAAAAAGGAAATTGACAATTCATCAATATCTCAACACAACCTCAACCCAGCAACATCCCTTCAAGGAGAGGGAAAGTCATGAAAAAAATGAGCCACGGTTTCGTAGCAGTACTGGCAATAATGGTAATGGCGACCACAACTTTCACAAACCCGGCCTCGGCCACAACAATTTTGTCCTTTACGTCCGATGTAGGTAGCTACGTCGGTAAAGGCGAAAATTTGTCATTTGATTCGGAAGAGTACACCGTTTTTTCTTACTCCAGCAACAACTGGCCATCCCAATTTTTTATCATGGGCCCATCATTTGCTGATGGTTGGCAACTGACAATCGGCGCCCCGCTTGGCCAAGCCTTGGCAGTGGGCCACTACAGTGACGCCGAATGGTTCGCCACGCAAGCCCTACCCGGATTACAGTTACTTGGGTACAACGGGCGTGGCACATCAAATGTCCGCAGCAACTTCGATGTACTCGAAGTAGCTTATGACACAAGCCCTTGGACAATGCCAACAATAACACGACTGGCTGTGAATTTCAGTCAGTTCGAGGGCCCAGATTACAAACTGGGTTTGTATGGCCAGTTCCGGCTTAACTCTAACGTCCCCATTTCAACACCGGAACCCAGCACCTTCATCTTGCTGTTTGCCGGCATAAGCGGCCTGGCGCTTCTCCGCCTCCGCCGCAAATAACAAACCAGTACCTTCAACCCCCGCACATCAACTATTCTCCCGAATGGATGGTGTGCGGTTTTATTTTTTCCTAAACTCACCAAAAACCCTCACATTTAAGGCAAGCGGCGTACCAATATTATCACCATCCCAACGTACGTTTTTAAATTCAGCTGGAGTTATTTCCCCCGAATTTAAAAGCGTATAATTATCTCTATCGATTATTTTTGCAATGTCATATTTAGCAAAATCAATATACGCATACTCACCCGAATCCAAATAACAAACAGCCTGCGGTTCATGGTCACCTTTGGCCACATAAGCACCGCTGATTTGTGCCCAGCGACCATCGATTTTAACCACGTCAAGCAAAGAATACCATTCCGGTCCACTTATCACTTCCTTTTTAGTTGAATTTTCATCCAGTTTTTTATTTAGATAATCCTGAATAGTGGCAATTGTATCTCCATTATCTAAATTATTCAAAACACTCGGATTGACTTCCAAATATTCTCGCAAATTTGCCGAATGTAAATCAATCCACACCAATTGCTTTTCTGATATATACAAAATTTGTTCTTTAGCCGTCATGATTTGTTCCGATAATTTACTCGCCAACGCTTGCTCAGCCCACTGTTTAGACATTAACATTTGTAAATTATTACTTTTTTGCAAATCAATGGTTGGCATTACTTCTAACGTGTTTGGCATAAAATTAGGTTAATTGAAAAAGCGCAATCGCATTTTGAGTGGTCTGTTCTTTGACTTGCTCGACTGGCAAATCTTTCACTCTGGCAATATGCTCCGCCACATAGCGAACATAAATTGGCTCGTTGCGTTCGCCTTTTTTTTCTGCCGGACCAAGATAAGGGCAATCTGTCTCAATAATAATATCAGTTAAATCAATTTCTTTTATTAACCGGTCAAAACTATTTGAATACGTAATCACCCCATTCAAGCCAATTTTATAGCCCAGTTCAATAAACTTGCGAGCGGTTTTGTAGCCGCCAACAAAACTATGAACCGCACCGGTACGATTGACTGGCTGTTCGGTTAACATCGTGAGCAAATCAGTATAGGCATCCCAACAATGAATCATTACTGGCTTTTGTACTTCGTTGGCCAAGATAATTGCTTGCAATAAAGTTTTTTTCTGATCTGCTTTGTATTCCTCAATCGGATCTCCATCTTCGAAATGATGATAATCCAGTCCAACTTCACCAATGGCTACTGTTTTACTGTCCTGGGCTAACGGTCGATATGCCTCGATGTCAAATTTTTCTCCTCGTGTGTTAATTATGGTTGGCGGTAATTCAGCAACATCTGAATACTCAAGTCGCTGAGGGTGTAAATGCAGGGGGTGAAGACCAACAATCGCCCACACACCATGGTCATATTTATGAGCTATTTCCACCGCGCGTTGACTGGTAGCAAGCTGAGAACCGACATTAATAAGTCCAATATTTTGCTCAAGTGTGCGTTTAATTACCTCATCGGCATCATCCTTGAACGAGTTAAAATTAACATGCGCATGAGTATCGATTAACTGATATTTCATATAAAAATTGCGCCTTGCCGTAACACTTGTGGCTCTTCTGTGGTTACGTCAACTACGGTCGAAGGCAACCCTTGACCCAAAATTTCACCAGCCAATAGCAGGTCTGGCTGCTCGACTTTATCATTAAAATAAAAAATTACCTCATCAGGACGCAAAGCCGGCGCTTGGCCAGACAAATTGGCCGAGGTCGATACTAAGGGCTGATTAAAAGCCCGTAATAATCGACTAGTTAAGGGATGACTAGAAACCCGCACGCCCAAAGTTTTAGCTTGAAAAACAGTAAACCACTCGATTTTTAATGGTAAAACCAGAGTCAAAGCTCCTGGCCAATGCGCCTGCGCCAAAGATCGGGCGCCACGATTAAAAACCACATATTTTTCCGCTGTGAGCAAATCAGGCATCAAACAAAGTACGGCATTATCTTTTGCACGATTTTTAATTCGATAAATCCGTTCAACTGCCGCCAGGTTTGTGGGGTCGCAACCAAGCCCATACACCGTTTCGGTTGGATAGGCAATTACCCCGCCCTGTTCTAAGCACTGAACCACTCGATCAATGCTGGCTTTTTCATTATTTTCTGTAACTCGTAATACCTCCATATAATTTTACACTAAACCGCGCAAGGCGGATAACACACCCGGCAACATGGGCTTAATTGTTTCAACAAACAGAGTTAAATAAGGCACGATTTTTGATTTATTCAACCAGCCAGATAACCAATTGGCCAAATATGGTTGCCCATTTATGGCATACAGTATCAAACCAAGCAGGAGCACGCCTTCGAGTAGGCCAAACAAGCCACCGGCCAGACGATTGATCGTTTTTAAAAATGGAATAATTGAGAGAATATCAAAAAATTTATCGATAAGCATAACCGCAAAGGCGACTAAGCGGTTGGCTAAGGTATAAATAATAAAAAAACAAACTATCTTGGCCAAAAGTTGATTGCCCATAAAAATACCACCAGCCCAGCTAGCCGTGGATTGATATAACCAACTAGCAGCAATCACGCCAACGATAACTGCTAAGAGTGAGCCAATGGTGCGGATTAGCCCAAAAAACAAGCCATAAAAGACAAAGCCTGCTAAAACTACAATTAACCCAATGTCAAAAAAACCCATATTTTATTTTAAATTCTTGGAAATAATGATTCTGGTTTTTGCACCTGGCTACCAGGCTTCAGCCCGCCCCACTTGATAGCCACCTCAAATGCCTGTTCTGATTCATTAACTAAACCTAAGCTTTGCCAAATTCCCTGTGCCACTGTTGGCATATATGGCCATATTAACCAGCCGATAATGCGCAAGCTTTCAAGCCAATGATAAAAATCGGTTTGAATCTGTGGTTCATTTGTCCTGCCTTCTTTTAACGCTTTCCAGGGAGTCGCGTCAGTAATCTGCTTATCGAGCATCGAAATTATTTTGCCAACTGCAGTTAAGCCACCAGCCAAGGCAATATTTTCCAACGATTTTTGCCACTCACTAATTTGGGCTTCAATTTCAGTTGAATAATTATTATCTGCCTCGGGTGTTGGTACCAAGCCGTTATAGCCAGTAATCGTCATGGTGATTAACCGCGAAACTAAATTACCTAACCCGTTCGCTAGCTCAGCATTATATTTATCATCTAAAAATTTCCAGGTAATGTCGCCATCGTTGCCAAAAGGTGTTACACCCATAAGTAAATAGCGCACACCATCAACACCATATTTTTCAACCAGCTCTTCGGGTGCAATCACATTACCGAGCGACTTGCTCATTTTTTGACCATCGGATAAAAAGAAGCCGTGCACAAATAACTGCTCCATTGTCGGCAAATCAAGCGATAATAGCATTGCTGCCCAAATAGTAGCGTGGACGCGCATAATATCTTTGCCAATCAATTGCACACTAGCTGGCCAAAACTCTTTTGCCAAACCTGCTTCGCCTTTTGGCCCTTGCCAACCCAAGCCAGTGAGATAATTTAAAAAGGCGTCCGCCCAAACATACACGGTTTGCGATTCATCCCAAGGCACAACAATGCCCCACTTCACTTTCTGCCGGGAAAACGCCACATCATTTAAACCGAACTGCTCGAAAAAACTAATCATCTCATTCTTGCGTTCCAGTGGTCTGATTTTTAATTTATCGGTTTTAATTTTTTCAAGCAAAATATCTTGATACGCAGAGAGCTTAAACATATATGCTTCCTCACTCATCCATTGTAGTTTGGTTTTATGATCCGGACATAAACCATCTACCAAGTCTTTTTCATTCTTGAACTGCTCACAGCCTTGGCAATAGAGCCCTTCATATTTGCTTTTATATATATCGCCCTTATCATACATGTACTGCATTGCCTGACTCACAGCGGCCATGTGTTTGGGGTTGGTGGTGCGGATAAAATTATCGTTACTAATATTCAATTCCTCCCAGGCCAATTGAAATTTAGCCGCTACTTCATCAACAAACACTTGCGGCTCCTGCCCTGCTTCGGCCGCTTTCTCGGCAATCTTGGCACCATGCTCATCCGTACCGGTCATAAAATAAGTCGTCTCACTAATCATACGATGATACCGCGCCAAAACATCCGCAGCAATGGTTGTATACGTGTGTCCTAAATGCGGTTGAGCGTTTACATAATAAATTGGCGTGGTAACGTAAAATGTTTTTTTGTTTGACATAGTAGTATCAGTGTCTCTATTTATTTTTCAGAATAAAACTTCTCTTGCAATTTTGACCTAAGAATTTCTTCAACTACCTTTCGCACCGACGGCTCAACGTCAATCGTCATATATGGCATCACCATTGATTGTAAGCCATTCTTAATGCCTAAATAAATATGCTCGCTATCTGGGGCTGGAGCAGGAATGTTTTTATTATTCTTGTCAAAAGATCTTGCGTCTAAAGAAAAACCAGTAAACTGACCCCATTCATGCTGTTTCTTTTTTTGGCTAACGGTTTCAATAATATCAATGCCTACATTATGCAAACTATATGAGCGCTCTTTGAATTTTAATACATTATTGAGCCAAAAATACCAAATGGCCAGATCAAAAATAAAAATTATACTAAAAAGTATAGCAGTTACTTTTTCAAATACTCCCTTTTCCTGATAATCAAAATATAAAATTAAGGCAAAGATTGGGCCGACTGCATGCATCGCTGCCCCCAATAAATAACGAAACAAATTTTTTTGTTTAATGCGCTGCTCGGTAGCGTAATACGTCCAACTAATTTCGCTTGGCATACTTTTATTTACTAATAATTACCACAAACTCTCCTCGCTGGTCATCGGTATTCTCTTCGATTTTCTTAATGATTTTATCTAAATCACCACGATAGACGGTTTCATGCATTTTTGAAAGTTCACGACAAACCACCACTGATGTTAGGTGCAGTGACTTTTTTTCTTTTTCTTTATCTTTTTTATAACGGAATTCTTCCTCTTCAAGCACTTCTTCAATTTCCTGCTCTGCCTCTGCTTTGGCGCTAAGCTGTTCCAGCTCGTGTAAAAATTTAATAATGCGATGTTTGGATTCATACACCACCACCGGATATTCGCTGTCGACAATCTTTTGAATAAATGTTTGTCTGCCCTTCTTGTGTGGTGGAAACCCTAAAAAAACAAATCGGTCTGAATTAATACCGGAAATAGACAAGGCCGCGGTTACGGCCGAGGCGCCAGGGACAGATTCGATCTTTACGGCTTCATCAAATTCTTCTAACACTGCTTGCACCAATTTACCACCGGGGTCAGAAATGCCTGGTGTGCCAGCATCAGTTACCAAGGCTAAATTTTTATCTTGTTTAAACAATGCCAAAATCTGATCCACCTTTTGCAAAGTCGAATGCTGATGATAGGAGATGGTTGGTGTCTTAATATCATAGTGCGCCAACAGCCGGCTGGTAACTCGCGTATCCTCACACAAGACGTAATCGACTTCTTTAAGAATACGCAAAGCGCGCATAGTAAGATCTTCTAAATTTCCAATCGGTGTGGCAACAATATAGAGAGTTGGCATATCAAATAATTATTGGGAAATATCTTCCTTACGCTCACGAACATATTTACTCCATTCCTCAAAAATTTCGACAAATATTTTAAACGGGGCTTCAATAATGAAATCCAAGAAAAAGACGATCAAATTCAAGCGTGAAAATTTTTCGGCAATCCACTTGCCCACCGCTACGATCGGCACGTAGAAAAAATCGGAAATAAATAAAAAAATATTTTCCGAAGCATCGATGACTAACAACTCGCGTACTCGCTTGCGGATGCGAATACTGAAAAAACTGATCAAAGCAAGGAATAAAACGAAAATACTAATGCTGATAAAATTAAAACCTATTTGATCTAACACATAAATTACCCCACCAAAAGTAATAAAAAAAGTAACGGCATATAACGTATTAAAAAAATACGTAACAGCTTTGGTTCGTTTGGCAATTGGACGCATCCGAATAGCATCTTTGCGTTCCTTCTCGACAAAAACTAATTCTTCAACTCCCTCGATAATCTTATTGGTATTTTTTTCGCCTGGTAAGGCAGTGAACAAAATTATTAAAAACAAAAGAATGGGTGGGAAGCTGACATTAATACCCAGTGTAAACAAATTAATTTTTTCATCTAATAAAAATTGAGCGAGTGGCACTTCCAACAAAACCACTAATAGCATTTTAGTGGCGAATAAATAAATAATACTTCGAATGCCGGCACGCCACAGCTTACGCTTGGTAGATTTATACCGTTTAGCACAGGCATTTTTTATGTTGCGTGGAAAAGCCTTGGGGTCACTTTTAATTTCGTTATAAATAGTAACGGGATCGTGCTCTATCACCTCTCGTAAAATACTAAAATACAAAGCATAGCGATCGATTACTTTAGATAACCGAGGTACCAGTGGATGATTATCTTGAAATTTAATTGCCTGATATAACGAAGCGATGTTGGCAGCGGTCTGTGCAATTAAGGTATCACTAGCGGTTGCCCAATCAGCGATATAATATTTAAATAGAACGTAACTGATCATGTCGCTATCTGCCTTCAGATAACTGCGATATACGCCGGTGTAAATCAAGATTTCCTTATCGCGCAAATAAGGCGAGTTGTCTGGCAGCTCAATATTCTTGACCAAGTTCTGGTACAAAATATTGATAGCGAGCTGAGCTACGGAGTCGCGTTTGATTATACCCTCAATCTCACAAGCGGTTAAAGAAATAAACCATCGATTAATATCTTTTTTCTCTTCGCTGGGTAACGTATCCAGCACTGGCGCGGACATGCGCCGTAATGATAAATATTTTTTCACTATCACGGCTACATCCTGAATTTTACTTTCCGGAATTTTATTGTTAGGCAAATAGCCAGCGCGAATCAATTCGGATAACAGATGCTTGGCAATATCTTCCGGGTCGCGCATTTGCTCAATAACGATTTGGCGGCGGATTATTCGATCAATGGCATTTTTATGCAGCAAATGTTCTTCCTTGTCATCAACCGTGTTCCTGATTTTTTCGTAAAAAAAAGCAGCCTTGGAAATAATTTCTGAAACCCTTATTTTTGGCTCATCGTCGTTAACGGGAGGCTGGTGCTGTTTGCGATATATTTCCTGAAACAGCTTTTTTATCTCTTCATTAACGGTTAGTGACACTTTATCTTTTTGACTGAACAAAGGATTTACCATAGCGAATTTAATATTGCGTAAATATATTATGATTTTACCACAAATTAGCCATAAAATCAAGCACCGAACACGATTACGTGTTCGGTGCTTTTTATAATATTTTGCTGATTACAAGGCCTTAAAAGTATTGATAATATCTTTTTGTACCTCTTTATTCCATTTTTTCGACCAATCCTTGGGTTGTTTTTCCCAAAATTGCAACCAAAATTTTCCGGATTGATTATTGGGCGCTTCCATAAAACCAGTATCAGGCTTAGTGGCGGCCTGCTTTTTTACCCGCACGATCAAAAATTTACCATAACTCTGTACTTCCTGTTTATACCCCATATCACTGGTTGGAGCAAAAAACTCGACATCGGTATACTCAGCCAAATTTTTCCTTTGCGTTTGAAAATACTCAAATTGCTTCGGTAAATACAGCTCAAAGCCCAAATCTTGATTAGTGTAATGTAATTTGCCATCCTGATCCTGGCTAATCGGTGCTGGCGCCTGGCCACAACCCGACAATGCAAACAACATGACCAAAATTAGCGCAACACGAGATGCAAAATGTTTCATAGAAAATTATTATACTTATCCGTAGTATTTAACCAGAGTCAATTAAAAAAGTAAAGGCCGAGTATTATGCCTTAAACCATTTATCAAGCTCCTGTCTGATTTCCAAAAATTTTCCAGAAAGCAGTAAAAAATTTACTGCCACCAAAACGATAACGGAAAACATCACAATTTGAGCAAAAAAACCATTTACCAAAACCAAAACCCCAAGAAAAAGAAGTACTACGCCAGTAAAGGCAAAACTCCAAATGATGCTGGTTAATTTTTGACGAACGGATTTAATGATTTTTAACATAGTACTTTTATTATTGTAATAATAATTATATTTTACCATATTTATGAATGATTTCCAAAAAAAAGCGGGGAGGTTGTCCTCCCCGCGACGTTCTTCGGTTAAATTAATATTATTTTGCCGTTAAGCAAGCGGATCTTGGCTTGCTTGATGTTAAAAAGTTCCATTGCCACAGCAACCTTGGTTGCATAAACTGCATCCTGCCGGTCTGAAATGGCGGCATCAAGAATGTAAACATCTCCACCCCGTTTTTGATGTTGCAGAGTGCGTGCTGTTTCATAGACGGCGTAAGGTTTCGTTACACCGCAGACAAAGAAGTCAACGGCTTTTTGCCCGTCCAACGAAAGTTCATCGATGCATCGCATAATTTCTGCAAAGTCTGGACTGTCGCCGATGCTGTGTGTTACGACGTGTCGATGCTCACCCTTTGTTGCGATCTTAACTCCAACCTTATCACGTGCACGTAACCGGGCCAACGCAAGCTCAATTCGCGGCTCAATCCTAATTCCTGGCGTGCCATCAACACAATGCGCGCCATTTGCCCCTCTGGCGGTAGATTCGGCATTTATGGCGTAGTGATGCTTATCCCTCATAATGACCACAAGGACAATTCCTACTGCCTCGGCAGCATCCACCAGCTCAACGATCTGCAGAATCATTTCTTTGGTGGTAACCTCGCCCAAACCTGGAATGCCTTCAACTGGACGTTCACCGGGAGTATGGATCCATTCTCTGAAGCCAGGTCCTGGCTCCAACTTGCCCATAAGGCTTTGTTGAGGCTGCAAAATAAACAGCACTCGAATACGTTCTACTTCCGCCGGAATGGCACCTTCAGGAAAACAACGACCACTACTACCGACTTGTTCTTTGCTCATTGTCTTACCTCCTGTGTTTTTTAGGAGCTGTGCTCCTTTGGATGGTACTAATAAAGACGGTGTAATTTAAACAACTTACCTTTATTCCGGATTAGTATATAAAAAAATTATAAATTATACAAGTCTTAAATATTACAAAAAGAGCCCCGTCTTAAAAAAAGATGGGGCATGATTTCGGCCTTAAACTTTGGCCAGTTAATCGAAAGGCAGGCTGTCGCTCGCCATCATAAAAAGGCAAATGACCAATACGCCAACGGCAACAGAGGCAAAGCCCTTTACGACTACGGGGGAAAGCCACAAGCCACAAATACCAATTGCCACTGCCACGAAGTCGGCCGATAAATGGCAATAGGTGCCAACAGCACAGCCTACTACCAACACCACTAGTACTGTAAGTTTTATCCGGAACCACATAGCTAACCCTCCTTCTCACGTTTTTTTTGCTCCTGTTCCTTTGCTTCGGCGATTAAGCCATGCACGATTTTAAATACAAAAAATACTGCCACAGCGGTTGAAATTGCACCAACTCCACGCATGATCAAAGCGGCGGTTGGCGAGAGGTCGGGTAGCCACCAAAACAGCGCACCCGAGACAATGAAACAGACGACGAATTGAAAAAGATCCACGCTTTTCTCTCCTTTCTTGGCTTGATGCGTTGTGGCAAGATTGCCGAAAAATTACTTTAGCCCCATTTTTTGCAAACGCTTGGCCTCGTTTTCATCCAAAACTTGTTTGCGAATCCGAATATTTAGAGGTGTTACCTCGACATACTCATCATCACTAATATATTCTAAAGCGTCTTCTAATTCCATAGTTTTGGGCGCATTAAAATGCTCGCTCACGCCATCGCCCTTGGAGCGCATATTGGATAATTCCTTGGCTTTGCAGACATTAACCCGCAAATCACCGCCGCGAGAATGCTGGCCCACCACCTGTCCTTTATATAACAGGACCGCAGGACCAATAAACAACACGCCACGATCCTGAACGTTGGTTAGGCCATACTGATTAGTAACACCACTTTCAAAAGCCACCAGAGAGCCTTGCTCGCGCTCACGCCAATTGCCTGGGTCGATGGCAAATTCTTCAAAAATGCTGTTCATAATACCTAATCCCCTTGTATCCACTAAAAAATCACTGCGATAACCGATAAGGCCACGCGTCGGGATAATAAATTCTAAAAAGTTGGTGCCATTTTCCAAGCGCATCTCAGTCATTTGGCCATTACGACTGCCTAATTTCTGAATCACTATGCCGGCATACATTTCTGGCACTTCAATCATGACCCGTTCGAATGGTACCAAGGTTTTGCCGTCAACCACTTTTTCAATCACATGAGGACGGCCAACCTGTAGTTCATAGCCCTCACGGCGTAACCGTTCAATTAAAATAGCTAGATGTAATTCACCTCGACCAGAAACGGTCCAGCTGGTATCCAAATTCGGCTCGACTCGCAAAGCCATATCGGTTTCTAGTTCTTTATTTAAGCGTTCTAGTATTTGTCGAGAAGTGGTAAACTTACCCTCTTTACCAGCAAAAGGCGAGTCATTAATCATAAACGCCATCTTCACGGTTGGCTCATCGATTTTTAACAATGGCAAAGCGACTGGTGTGGTTATATCGGCTATAGTTTCTCCGATGGTAATATCAGCGATGCCAGCGATGGCCACAATATCATCTGCCCCTGCTTCAGGCATTTCGATTTTGTCCAAGCCAATATAGCCCATCAATGAAGTAAGGCGGTATTTTTTTTGCAGACCATCGCGGTTAATATGCATTACATCCTGGCCAGCCTTGATGCGGCCGTTATAAATCCGACCGATTGCTAATCTGCCTTTGTAATTGTCTGCGGTAATAGAGCTAACCAACATCTGCAATGGTTTTTCAGGATCGCCCTTGCCCGCAGGAATGTGTTCAAGAATAGATTCAAAAATAGGGTTAATATCTGTCATGGCGGATAAATCCGACTCCAGCCCAGCCAAGCCTTGTTTAGCCGAAGCATAAACTACGGGAAAATCTGCTAACTCATCATCGGCACCTAATTCGATAAATAAATCAAACGTTTTATTTAAAACGTAGTCTGGACGAGCATCTGGTTTATCAATTTTGTTAATTACCACAATAATGCGGTGGTGCATCTGCAGCGCCTTTTTTAAAACAAAGCGAGTTTGCGGCATTGGCCCCTCTTTAGCATCTACCAAAAGCAAACAACCGTCAGCCATGGTTAAAACCCGTTCTACCTCTCCACCAAAGTCGGCATGGCCAGGTGTATCGATAATATTAATTTTGTAATCTTTCCATTTAACGGCTGCATTTTTGGAAAAAATGGTAATACCCCGTTCACGCTCCAGTTCATTACTGTCCATTATCAAGTCGCCGGCAGCGGCTTCCTTGCTTAAATGGGTTTGAGATTGGCGTAATAAAGCATCGACTAAAGTGGTTTTGCCGTGATCAACGTGGGCGATAATGGCAACATTGCGTAAATTGTTCATACTGAGATAAAAAAACTGCCCCCGAAATCAGACGGCAATTGCTAGATTATTGACTGCACTATACTATATTTAATTATTACTGTCAACGTTAATTTTAAAAGAAAAAGGGCAGCGAGTTTACATGCTGCCCTTTACTCAATTTTGTCGCTTTTTTCATGCGGCTGCCCTCATTTCTGGCAATTCTTCCATTCTTGGAAGTGTACAGCCAAGAAGCTGAAAGCATTTTTCTGGTTCGGGTTCGCCGGGCTTGAGATATTCGGCGTGGTGGTGGGAGCAACCATAACATACAAATTGATTGATTGGTCCCGAGGATAAATTCAATGTTCTGACATGGACCCATGATGGTTTCATGGCCGTTCTCCCTTCCCCGTGTTAGCGGTTTTTTTACTGCGCCGGTTGTGACGTTGAATGAGCTTTGGTCTTAATATTATAATATACAACATTTTTACAAAAAATGCAATAGCTTATATTTTTCCTAATATAATATAATTATCAACCGCTTTATTTTATTATACCATAAAAATGGTTTTTTTTCATTAGCAAATATTTGTCAATATTGGCTATTATTTGTATAATATAAAAATCAATGCCGAAGTCGAACGGCAGTTATCAACAATTAATCATTATTTATTAAAAATTTATGAAAAAACTACTTATTTCTCTTACGCTTGTTTCTCTTATTTTTGGTAGCACTGTTTTAGCTGAAACTAACCTAGCCGAAACAACCCCGGAAGCCTTACCACAACCAAAAATTGAAAAACCAGTGCCCATGCTCTACTCGGCCAAGCCAAAAGCCAGCTCAACCATTAATGTCATTTGCATCCAAACAGCAGTCGAAAAACGGGAAACAGCCTTATTATCTGCTTTCGACGTTTATGCCTCTAGCACCAAGGCAGCAATTTCTGCTCGTAGCGCCGCTCTTAAAACCGCCTGGACACTTTCAGATCGAAAACAACGACGGCAAGCTTTAACTACCGCCTGGAATAATTTTCGCAAAGCCCAATCCAAAGCAAATGCAGCCTTAAAAAAAGCCCGCCTCCAAGCCGGTAAGCAATATGAAGCCGACCGCAAGGCTTGTGGTAAATCACTAGCCGCTGAAGATGTGGCCAACATCACCCAACAACCAACCGAACTCGTACAATTCTAATATTTTTTCCATTCACAAAAAAACAACTCGGATAACACCGAGTTGTTTTTTTAGAATTAGTAGTGATATTTTTTTTCAGTTGCGATAGTGCCTGCACGATATAATTGTTCCAGCAACACCACTCTTGCCAGTTCGTGTGGCAAAGTGAGCCGAGAAAGCGACCAATGCACCGGATATTTTTTCAGTATTACTTCACTAAAACCCGCCGTGCCTGCCACCACCAAAGTAAGTGGTATGGTTTTATTAAAAATAGCATTTGCTAATTCACCTGAATCAAATTCCTTGCCCTGCTCCGCAAGTAACACTATTTCTGTGCCTGCACGTTTCTGTAAATACGCTTCAATCCGTTCGCCCTCAACTTGTTTCGCTTTTGTCACCGTGTTGCCTGAAAACTTTTCGGGCGATAATTCGACTAAGCTAACTTTATAAAACGCGTTTAAACGTGGCCAGTATTCCTGCCAGGCGGCTTGCCAAAACGACTCTTTTAATTTCCCAATCGCTACAATCGTAACCTCGCGCATTCAAATTAAAAATCAAGGGATGGATTAATCTCCATAATGTTTGGCACAAAACCGACGTTTTTAACATCTTCCTTATCCAAAGCTTTTTTGGTTTCTTCCAGTCGCACCGAGCCACTCTTTTTAAATTTCACGCTTAAAATTGGTTCATAGGTATTATTACTTTCATCCACAATCTCCTCCACCTGCTCACCGTTCATAATTTTTGATAAGGCAATATCGGAGAGCATCGTATTTTGCTCATCCAATTCTCGTTTCAAAACATCCAGTTTATCGAGTTCTTTGGCATATTCCTGTTTCGTCACTTCTTCAATCTGTTTTTTTCTCGCCTTATACTGATCTAACTGTTCGCTGACTTGTTTATACTCAAGCGAACTTTCTAGGGCTTGTTTATAGGCGGATTTAATTTCACGCTGCTCTTTTTTAACCTTTTGAATCTGGCTGAATACGGCTTGCAAATCTTGCATAATGATTCGATTATTTTTTATTGGTTATAGTGTACCATAAATTATTGGCAATTTCCACCGAAATGAAATGTAGCTGCTTGACAACAAAAAAATAATCGCTATAATACCCCCATAGGGTATAAATATTATTACATGGACAAACAAGACACCCCTGCCAAACAGGCAAACATTATTAAAAAAATCGACAACCGGCTAGCTCGATTAGAAGGCCAGGTTCGTGGCGTGCGTCGCATGCTTGATGAAGGCAAAGCCTGTGATGCCCTGATCATCCAGTTAAGCGCCATCCGCCAAGCTGCTACTAATATTGCCACTGAAGTTCTGGGTAATGAAATGATTTGCAAACTAGAGCGAGGCGAATCGCCTAACAAGACTCAGCTACAAAATTTATTCAAATTAAAATAATTCTAATTATAAACGTATGAGTACGACAATTACACTCACCCATGAAAACTTCGAAGCTGAAGTTAATAATTCAACCTTACCGGTCTTAGTCGATTTTTGGGCGCCGTGGTGCGGACCCTGCCGCATGATGGCACCAATTTTAGATGAACTAGCAGTTGAATTTGATGGCAAAATAAAAATCGCCAAATTAGATGTTGAAGATCAAAAACATGCCGAAATTGCAAACAAGTTTAATATCCAAAGCATTCCTAATATGAAATTATTCAAAAACGGGGCGGTTGCCAATGAATTTGTAGGCTATCGTGACAAGGAACGATTTACTTCCGAGCTTGCGCAAGCATTATAAATAAGACTTATCTATGACAAATCAAAATCCATTTGCCAGTGCCCTTTCGCAGTTGGCCGAAGTGCAAGCCATAATCAAGATTCCTGAAAATATTTACACCCAATTACTTCAACCGCAAAAATTTTTTGAAGTTGCCATACCAGTGAAGATGGATAACGGTTCGGTCAGAGTTTTTTCTGGCTTCCGTTCCCAATTCAATGATGCCCGAGGACCATTCAAAGGTGGCATCCGTTTTCATCCTAATGTTTCGATTGACGAGGTAAAGGCATTAAGCGCCTGGATGACCTGGAAGACCGCTGTGGTTGACTTACCATTAGGCGGCGGCAAAGGTGGTATCATTGTCGACCCAAAGCAACTTTCAGTCGGCGAACTGGAGCGCTTGTCCCGCGGGTATATCCGTGCTTTATATAAATCCTTTGGTCCAGAGATCGATGTTCCAGCACCGGATGTAAATACCAATCCACAAATCATGGCCTGGATGCTTGATGAATATGAAACCATCGCTGGAAGGCACCAACCCGGCACCATTACCGGCAAGCCGTTGAGCATCGGTGGCTCAAAAGCTCGAGAATATTCTACAGCTCAGGGAGCGGTGTATGTTTTGAACCAGGCCGTAAAAAAAATCGGCCTAGCGCCTGGCGCTACAGTGGGAATTGAAGGTTTCGGCAATGCCGGAAGTTTTATGGCCAAGTTATTACACCAAGCAGGTTATAAAATTGTGATGGTTAGTGATTCGCAAGGTATTGCTTTTGATTATCTCGGGCTTGATGTTGACGCCATCAGTGAACATAAAAAGACAACGGGCAGTGTAGCCCACTACCCCAAGGCCAAAAACAATGATGAAGCACACGCTGTCCATTATGAAGTTGATATATTAATTCCTGCCGCTTTGGAAAATTCTATCACTAAAGAAAATGTTGACGATGTAAAAGCCAAGCTCGTCATCGAACTGGCCAATGGTCCAATTACACCGGAGGCGGATAAAATCTTAAACGATCGTGGAATTATAATTATTCCGGATATCCTCGCTAACGCCGGCGGAGTGGCGGTTAGCTATTTTGAACAAGTCCAAAATCAATACAACTATTATTGGACTGAGACTGAGATATTAAATAAACTAGAAACGATGATGTGCCAGGCTTTTGATCAAGTCTGGGCTAGTAAAGAACAGCACTCTACTACAGTTCGCATGGGTGCTTATGCCCTAGCTGTCGAACGCGTAGCTAAGGCCATGACTGACCGAGGCAGAAATTAACTTGCTCCCAAAACCAAAAACACCGCCTATAAAGCGGTGTTTTTGGTTGACTCTGGCAAAATATCGGTAGGCTTTACATCGAATAATCCAAACTGCCCTACTCGCGTACGCTCCAGTGCTGACATATACGCGCCAGTGCCCAGTAGTTTGCCCAAATCACGGGCAATGCTACGAATGTAGACACCCGAACCAGTTACGATCCTTATTTCAAGTAAAGGAAAAGTGTAAGTCAATAAATCAATCGATTTTATCACAACTATTTTTGCCCGCAATTCAACCGTTTTTCCCTGGCGCGCTAATTTATAAGCTCGTCGTCCATTAATCTTGTTCGCGCTATATTGCGGTGGTACTTGTTCAATGGTGCCAATAAAAGACTCTAAGGCATGAACTATTTGAGTCTCACTTGGTGCTAAAACACCAGAGAGCGCTGTCATTTCTCCCTCTTGATCATCGGTAGTGCTGGTGACACCCAGGGTAAAGGTGGCAACATACTCTTTTTCTGCTTCAACATGTTGTTGTAGTAATTTGGTTGATGCCCTGCCAACGGCCACTACCAAAATTCCACTCGCCATAGGATCAAGCGTTCCGGCATGGCCAACGCGTTTTTCTCCCGTCATCCGCCGTACCCGATTAACCATCGAGTGAGATGATATACCAACCGGCTTATAGACCGCAAAAATATTTGGTTTAACAATTTTAGTTTCCATACACATATTTAAACTGATTTGAATGACTTTGGCAAATAGACACCAAAATATTTTTTTGGTAAGATAAACTTCACTATGATTAATAAAGCTAAAATAAAAAAATTTCAAGAGGTGATTTGGCAGCACTATCACGTTCATAAGCGCAATTTTCCTTGGCGTGAGACCACTAATCCATACCGTATTTTGGTTTCAGAAATTATGCTACAACAAACCCAAGCCAATCGGGTGGTGGAAAAATATCAAAGCTTCATAAAAAAGATACCAAATTTTAAATCTTTGGCCAATATTGAAACTAAGCAATTGCTGCTTGAGTGGCAAGGCCTAGGATATAATCGGCGGGCGCTACAATTACAACGACTTGCCCAAATCGTAGCACGCGAACACCGAGGTCGATTACCTCATGACAATGCATTACTCCAACAATTGCCAGGCATAGGCCCAGCCACAGCGGCGGCAATTCGTGCTTTCACCTTTAACCTGCCGACAGTTTATCTTGACACCAATGTTCGCCGGGTTTATTTACATTATTTTTTTCCTGAACAAGCAAAAATTTATGACAAAGAATTATTCCCTTTGATTGAAAAATCTTTTGACACGAGCAACTCTCGCGAATGGTGCTGGGCGTTACTCGATTATGGCGCCATGCTGGGCAAAGATAAAAAAAATAACCCTAATCAACGCAGTGCCCATTTTACCAAACAAACAAAATTTGAAGGCTCTAATCGACAATTGAGAGGACAGTTATTAAAAAATATTATTACTCATAATGGAATATCTCAACTAAAGCTATTGTCATTCTTCGCCCCGACTATTCATAAACAAATCCAAAACACGGTCGAACAGTTAATAACCGAGGGATTTATTTTTTGTAACAACAAACGCTATTACATCAAACCGAACACAAAATAATGTTAGCTATATTTAACTTGATAAATTTGCTATACTATTAAAAATAGAAAGGAGGTGGATTATGGCATTAAAAACAAGCACTAGCGAAAACAAAAAGCCCAGCGCCAAAACAAAAGAGCAAGAGGTGGTGGACGAGGTGGTTCATACGCTAAGACATGCAGCAGAAAGACTAGCGAGCTCGGTAAAAGAAGCGAAGGATCGCTATGACAGAGCGGACGAAAAAACTAAGAAAAAAATCATTGCTGGCATGGCCGGGGCAGCTGCGTTTATTGCTGCTGCCATTGGTGTTAAAAAAGCGCTCAAAAAGAAAAAATAGATTTATTTTATTAAAAAAGTTACACATCGGTGTGGCTTTTTTGATACAAAAAAATGGGAGCAGATCGAACTGCTCCCATTACAGCACGCAAAAAAACATTTTTACTTCATCGCAATTTCAGGTAATACGCCGAGAGTACTCTCGGCTCGTCATTGACCAGCTCCAATTGATACCAATACACCACCACCTCAGAAAACAAAGGCATGTCATCGGGTGCCACAGCGCAAATAGTTGGCTAGTTTGTTTTACATGTCACGATTCAATTATTTTTAACCCCTGATACCGCCTTTGGTTTTATTTTACAAATCCCTTGTTCACAAAAGGGAATATCCAGTTCAGAATACGCTGTTATATTTGGGCAAGGAGAATTGTTAATAAACTGATAATTACAATTTTTAAATCGCCACTCATCCAATGCATTACTTTCTTGACTACTAACTGCTCTTCCCATTGGCCCAGGGCAACACGCCTTATCATTAAAATTTATAATTACGCAATCTTCATCTGTAACACATTGTTTCGACGACGTTGCACTGGCAGAGGTTGGTTTTACCTTGGGTGGTTCAACACGTGTCGACGTTGCACTGGCAGAGGTTGGTTTTACCTTGGGTGGTTCAACACGTGTCGACGTTGCACTGACAGGGGTTGGTTTTACCTTGGGTGGTTCAACACGTGTCGACGTTGCACTGACAGGGGTTGGTTTTACCTTGGTTACCTTAGGTGATTCCAGTGGCACTTTATCCAACTGGCTAGGTTGCTGAATTTTACTCACACATCCGGTTAATAAAAAAACCATTGTAAAGAGAAAGACAGGAAGTACTTTTTTCATATTTTGAATTATTATAAAACTGTTTAATAAACAACTTATCTTAATTACATTTTATCTCTTTATACGTATTCTGCAAATAGCTAATTTCGTTAAAATAAAAGGGGGCTTTACTAGCCCCCAGCACATAACAAATTAAATCAATTTCATAACCGATTTTTGGACTGCTTATCAGTAAATCGGTCAAGCCGTTCTATTGCATCTTTTACAATCGATAAAACACTCTCAACAACTTTCAGCAATTTACGAAGAGCGACACTGAGTATGTTTAATGGATTAAGAAGCTCGTCACGTATCGCTGATTCAATGATAACATCACGATCAAATGTAATTGAGATGTATCTGGCGAAGCATGAACAAGCGTAGATATCTTCCGCAGTAAATGCCTGATCATTAACAGCATCAAGTGCAATTATACCCCTGACTTGCTCTCTAATGACTACCGGCAACAACAGAATTTCATTGATGTTTTTCCTACGGATAATTTCTGCAAAGTAACTGGTCAACGGGTTATATTCAGGATTGGTTACATGTATAACTTCCCCTGAATTAAAGACTGCCAGATGGTCTAAATGCTCTTCTAGCAAATATACTTTGTTTAACTCATGCTCATCTAGTGGCGTTTTGGCAATGAGTTGGCATTTCATTTCATTCGGATTAAATATTATCCGAAAAATGACACACCGCTCAAAATCCATCATTGCGGCAAAAATTTCAGCAATCTTTTGCGGAATGTTGACATCAGTAAATAAGCTTGGCAAGGTTTGTTCCATCATTTGCAGTAGATCTTTTATCAGTCCACACTGCTTACATCCATTTTTTCTTGACATGGCCTACCTCCTTGTTCGGTTTTTTTGTTGTGTAAAAAACAAAATCCTTAAATTTGACTAAATCCTACAGTAAAAAAAGGGATTATGCAAGTTACCAAAAAATATTTTTTGACCAAATTTTTAAAAAATTTAATTAGTCCCATTCCGTACTTTTCTTTATTTTTTCTTGTTGTTTTTTAATCCGCGATTTTGCCAATTGCGTCCAAGTTAAAATTCCAATAGCAGCTCGAATTGCTTCTTTTTCATTGTCTTCAAGAATATCCTTTTGTATAAGTTTCATTAATATTTCTGCCGTTTTTTTATCATCCATAAAAAATATTATTCATAATAATTTACATTTTTTCCTATATTTAAAATCATCGATTGCTTTAATTTTACGGTATTATTAAATAAATGCAAATAATATCAATGGATATTTTAGTCGTTTTTGAAATATTATGGCGAAAATAATGTAATACGTATAAGCGTTTTTTAAAATAACACTTATTTTAACCACATGGGTAAAAAAATTATCATTGTTTCTTTTTTGTTTTTATTCTTTAGTCTAACAGTCACACCAATATTAGCTGCCCCACAAAAAATCGTTTATAAAGCATCTTCTAAAATATCTGCCAATGTCTATTGGAGTGATTCTGCAATAGGTTATTCTTACCGTATCCCACCCCAAGTCAGAAAATCAGTAATGAAAAAAATAGAAAACTATGCCATTAAAAAACATATTAGTAAAATTACCCCAGCCGTTATTGATGGCATGAGAGAATAGTATATCAACCGAAATCAAAATAACACCTTTTTGGTGTTATTTTATTATTACGTAAATAGTTGCTCAGAGCTATTTTAATTCCACCATAACTTCATTGCGTGTCATCCACGGTGGTGTCCAAGGTGCATTGTAGCCGGCATAAATAGGCGTTCCGTTTACACTGATTGAATCGTGACGAAGCGCTGAAAGCAATTTGTCTTTCATTTTCTCCGTTTTAACATCGATTCTCCAGCCAGTAAACCGCAACACAGCATATGTCTTGGCGGGCACGGACACTATTTTAACACGAGGATCGTTTGGTATTGGCAGTGATTCGGCTGTATACGTACGGGGCATGCCAAATGATATGATATGTGAATCCCCATCGGTCGTCGCCAAAACCGGCGCAGTCATCGCAATCTTTTCGGAAGCTAATTTTTGTTCGGTTACCGGCGCAGTCATCGCAATCTTTTCTTTTTTGACATTATCACCAAAAATATAGCCGGCGATAATGCGGAAACCCTTGTTGAGAGCTACTTGATACAAACCTGGTACCGTAGTTTGCGCCACGAGATGCTCGGGGTACCGACGGACTTCGTAATTTTTTGTTTTCTTGACCACCGTATAATCTGTCTGCTCAACGCGCGAACCAAAATATCCCCACACAGACCAGACAATAATGACTACAGCAATAATGTATATAATAATCATACTATAATTAAAATTTTTGTTATTTTAAATAGCTATCAAAATAAATAGCATGACAGGTGTAGCCATTGGGATTTTTTTGTAAATAATCCTGATGATACTCTTCCGCTGGGTAAAATTTAGTCAATGGTTCCAAGGTTGTTACGACCGGGCTTTGCCACCTTTTCGACTCATTTACAATGCTAATAAAATTTTCGGCTTCCCTTTTTTCCTCGTCGTTGCCATAAAAAATTGCCGAACGGTAAGAAGTGCCAATGTCGTTGCCCTGTTGGTTTAAGGTTGTTGGGTTATGAATTTGAAAGAAAAAATCCAACAACTTTTTGTAAGACGTTTTTTCGGAATCATATTCAATTTCTACTGCCTCGGCGTTTCCTTCATGATTTTCGTAAGTCGGATTTTCCACTTTGCCGCCAGTATAGCCGACGGTGGTGTGTAGCACTCCCGATTGCTGTCGGATCAAATCCTCCAAGCCCCAAAAGCAGCCTCCAGCTAAGACGATTTTTTTAATCATTTTTTTGTAATTATTTTCCAGGGATAAATTTCATTGAGATTGAATTAACACAATATCGTTTATTTTTTTCTGTTAATTTTTCTCCGATAAACAAGTGGCCCAAATGACCACCACACCTGGCGCACGTTATTTCCGTGCGCCTGCCATCGGCGTCCAAGCTTTTATGAACTGCGCCTGGTATTTCATCGTCAAAAGAGGGCCAGCCGCAATCATGCATAAACTTGTCTTTGGAATGATACAACGGGGCTTCACATTGCCGGCAGATATAGACGCCGGTCTGGTTGTTGTTGACATATTCGCCCGTAAACGGAGCTTCCGTGCCTTTGTCTATAATCACACTTTTTTCTTCTGGAGTAAGTTTTTTCATACCTTTATTTAATGTATATTCTCATCCTACCATTTGCATTATTAAAAAACAATGAAGAGTTAGAAAAATCAATAATGGTTGTAAAAAATACTAATTTTAAATGATTACATGCTAAAAATGGACAAAATTTATAAAAAGAAAAACCCACCTAAGTATAAAGTGGGCCTTTCCTTTATACAGGTGGGTAAAGCGAACTATTCTGGTGGAGACGAATTAATACCCCCGCTCCATTATCAGCTTGAGCTGACGCCACTCCGTAGTCGACTTCGGATTCCAGAATATTTTTCCGGCGGCTATCAACTCTGCTACAGCCGGGTCATCTTGGCGGAATTCTGGTGAAGGTTTATGCACCAGAGAGGTGACAGGCTGACCATGCCACTCGGTCAGGTTAGAGCGATTTATCTCGCAGTAAACACCATGGAAAATACCGCCGGAATTTTCGATCAATTCCACCGCCTTATTCGTGGTGGAAAAGTTGTTGCAGACATCCTCGGTGATGCCCACTGTTTCGCCGGGCCTGATCGCGTGACGACCGAGAATGAGAATGCTTACCTCCTTGGTACCTTTAGCAGAATCAGCCGGGGTGATAATTTTCTTTTCGGCAAAGATGATACGACAACCAAGGAATTTGCCGAGCATTACGGTTAGGAATACACTGCCCATCGGCATGGCCATAAGTACGTCTGGCACTCCGCTGGTAGCCTTTATCTTGTCGGCTAGCCACCGGCAGAAAGCCAGTAGAACCAATGGCTTGTCCTCGGCCCTGGAAAAGTTGAAGTAACAAAAACCAACATAATTCTTTTGCTCACCAACATCGTTTTTGTACGTACCGGTGTATGCCACCAATGGTCCGGCATAGCAACCTTCACCGTCGATCGGACTCTCATAAAAACCGTCGCAGTTATCGAGTGTTGCCAAGGGGTTGCCAGGGACAATGATAACATGGTTTGCTGCCTCCACCTCTTTGTAGGTCCATTCACGGCTTTGTTGAGCACTAACTGGCGAATCAGCTTTTGGGTTGCCCTTGGTGAGCTGTGCGCCTGCCACGACATAGGTCGCGCCGGACTTCAGGGCTTCGCGAATACCGGTAAAGCGAGCTTGCTGACCAGCAGACATCCAGGCATCACGGATGCCCGGAACGATAAACTGGTACCTGTGCCCACAGGTCTGGAACAGTTCATTTACCTCAAGTGGCGAGCAGACAATCATGTCGAAAGGCTCGGGATTGTCTGCTTCAGTTCGTATCTTTGCATACGCGTGGTTGATGTTGTCGATATCGACCAATATTTTATAGGTCGGCGACATGCCATTCCGTTCCCGGCATTCTTCTTCCGGTGTATCGGTCAAAACGCTCACCAGTGCAAGCTTGGCTTTCGGAAATTTCCGGCGCAGAGCTAGCCAGCCGGCGGCGGATACAGAATCGCGAACGGTGACGATACACCCCGACAAGTCCCCATAGCGGCCAAGGGTGTTAAGATTGGTATCCTTGGTATCGGCAATCTTGAGGTCAAGGAATCTGCTGGCAGTAGAGCCAGTATCATCAATAACCCGTTGAACCTCCCTGAACACATTCGGCCCGCCATCATCGAGATGCATGCCATCGTTAAACTTGATGTATGCGATCAAGGCGCGGGCAGTTGGGTCGCTCAAAATGAGCTTCAAATCAACAACCAGTTTGTCAAGACTTGAATACTGATCCATCGGTAAAATGATAGGCGGCATGTTCATGGTTCTTTCTCCTTTGTGTGGGTGGGTGGTGGTTTACATCGTCTCTTGAGGGCTTAAACTGGGTCCTACAAGTCATCTCCTTTCCTTGCGAATATTATCGCAATTTATTTTTTCTGCTTGTTATAGATCTTAAGAACGTATTCAGAACAATCTTATATATTAATATTACTAAAGTCAACTAAAATTATTCATTTAAAAATGAGGATATTGAGTAAAAAGACCAAATATCCCGACATTATCTACCAATGTCGTTCTTGTGCTATGTGTTATAAAAGAAAAACCCATTATCTCACAATAAGGGGTTTTTCCTATTTTGAAATAATGGGTTTGAGGGCTACTTCAGCCTTTTTAATAAATGCTCAACTTCTGTGGCATCAGCCCCGTACACTCGATAAACTTCCAATCCCTCGTTAAATAAAATAAGAACCGGAACTCCCGCAACACCATGCTTGGGAGGCAACTCTGGACTCTCATCAACATTGACGCAATAAAGGGTAATCTCAATTTCAATCTTTTCAAGGCACTCCCTGATTATTGGCATCATGCGTTTACACGGAGCACACCACTTGGCAAAAAAGAGGACCAGTACAAACTTATTTTCCCCAAGAACTTTGCCATTGAATTGTTCCGTAGTAATAATGTCAGGGTATGATTCGTTGGATGATATTTCGCCAGACTGCGCTGCTGAACCTCCATGTAGTTTTTTACAAAACCTGATTTTCATGACCTTCTCCGAAAAACAGCTCGCCTTGTGACCGCAAGGACTTGGTAGTTTTTGAATGTGTCATCAGAAAAACACTAGTCTTTCATTTATTAAAATTTAAAGATCTGTCATAAAACTAAATAAAAAATAGCACTAAAGTGCTATTTTGTCAAGAATGTTCCAGATGGGTTCAACAAGTAAGTGCAACACCTGTATAATATTGGCACATGAAAAAGACATAT
>JBAXJQ010000008.1:0-42198 GCA_037137775.1 Candidatus Falkowiibacteriota bacterium
TCAACTTACCAGCAGGCATTTTCCCGTATGACATTAAATAATCTAAAGAAAATTATACGGCGAATAAATTTTATGAGTAAATTTAAGAAAAACGATGCTATGCGAGTAAATAATGAGCAGAACCTTACAAATTTTTTGGAAGTTATTGACGATATGGTCTTCGTTGCTCAATTAGATGGGAAAATTAACTATGCTAATATGGCAGTCATTTTAAAGCTGGGCTATTCAAGAATGGAATTAAAAAAAATGTATATTTTAGATATCCACCCTGGTCATTTGCAAAAAGAAGCAAAGGAGATATTTACCGACATGTTATTGAAAAACACTAATACTTGTCCCTTACCACTTCAAACAAAAAACGGTCAACTTGTTCCTGTTGAGACCAAGGTGTGGTTTGGTAATTGGGATGGACAGAAATGTATTTTTGGGGTATCCAGGGATTTATCTGCCGAAAAAGAGGCTTTGCAAAAATTTAACAAGGTGTTTGAATTAAATCCACTGCCGATGGCGTTATCAGATGCCCAGACTGGTAAATTCTTAGACGTTAATTCTACCTTTTTAGACAAACTCGGTTTTGATTTTAAAGATGTTGTAGGCCAGACAGCTCAAAACATTAATTTGTTTGTTGAGCCAAATAAACAGAAAAGAATTGCCCATGAACTAAAAGACGGTGAAAAAATAAACAATGTTAGCCTTAAAGTCCGTACAAAAAATGGCAGTTTAATAGATGGTCTATTTTCAGGTGAAATGTTTGAGAGTCAAGGTAAAAAATATTTATTAACCGTGATGATTGACATTAGTGAACAAAGAATATCGGAAGTTAATCTGAATAAAAGTTTACTTCAGCAGAAAATGTTAGCAGACATTGTTGTTGAGTTGAATCAGTATAAAAACTTTCAAGCTACCATTAATAATATATTAAAAAAAATAGCCATTCATACGCAGGCTTGTCGCTCGTATATATTTTTAAATAGTCCAGATGGAAAAACGACCAGTAATGACTTTGAGTGGTGTGCCAGCGGCATAATGCCCCAAAAACATCTTTTGCAAAACATATCGTACGGGGAAATACCATCTTTTTTCGGAGATTTAGACAAGAAGGGTCTTTTTGTTAGTAGTGATGTATCGACCTTGCCAAAAAAACTAAAGAAAATTTTAGAGTCTCAACAGATAAAGTCTATTCTGGTATTACCGCTCATTGTTAAAAATCATTTCACTGGCTTTATCGGTTTTGACCAAACAGATGTTAAAAGAGAGTGGCAAAAATCAGAGATTGAAATGCTTCAGACAGTGGCAGCGTCTATTTCAAGTGTTTTTGAGCGAAGACAAAACATTGAGGATATTAAAATTAAGAATGAACAAATAACCAGAGAGAGGCGAAAAATTGAGACTATTATTAATGGTATAGGAGATGGTGTTTTTGTAGTAGACCGACAATTGAACATTACTTTGTTTAATCCGGTTGCTAGTCTTTTGTCTGGTTATTCGGAAAAGGAAGCACTAGGTAAAAAATATAATAAAATATTACGTTTTGCCCAGGAATCTTCGCCCGGAAAAATCGATGAGGAGTTAATTAGTCGAGTTTTAAGCACTGGTGAAATTCAGTTTATGCCAAGTAAGTCAATTATAATCAATAAAAATAATGAGAAAATATCAATAACGGAAAGTGCGTCCCCGTTGCGAAATGATAAAGATGAAATTATTGGTTGTGTAGTCGTTTTTCGAGATGCCACCAAAGAGCGGGAGGTCGATAAGGCTAAGTCAGAATTTGTCTCTTTGGCTTCGCATCAATTAAAAACTCCATTAACTGGGATTATGTGGATGACCGAGCTTCTGCTCAAGGAAAAGTTAAGTCTTAATCAGGGTGATTATGTAAATAATGTTAATAGGTCGGCAAAAAAACTGATTAGGTTAGTTGATGATCTTTTGAACGTGTCACATATTGATACAGGTCGTAAGTTTGATATTGTCCTGGAAAAAGTTGATCTGGTTGCACTAATTAAAGATGTCATTGCAGATAATCAAGTATCGGCCGAAAAAAAAGGAGTTGTTTTTAGGCATGAGCATCAATTAAATAAAATGATAGTTAATGTAGACCCTGAAAAGTTTAAACAAGTTATTGATAATCTTATCAATAATGCAGTTAAGTACTCGAAGACTAATGGAAACGTAACTGTGGAATGTCGGAAAAGCGAGACGGATGTGGTAATTATGATTACAGATAATGGTATCGGCATACCAAAAAATCAACAAAACAGAATGTTTGAGAAATTTTTTAGAGCCGATAATGCCGCTAAGTCAGCTACTGACGGCACCGGCCTTGGTTTGTACATCGCCAAATCGATAGTAGAGGCTCATGAAGGGCGGATTTGGTTTGAGTCTAGTGAAAACCACGGTACAACTTTTTATGTAAAATTTTCAATTAAATAATAAACACATAATATGACGAAAAAAATTATTATCATTGAGGATGACAGTGTTTTACAGCGAGCACTAAAAGATTCTCTTGAGGCAGAGAAATATGAAGTGATTCAAGCTTTTGATGGCGGAGATGGCTTAAAAAAAATTATTAAAGAAAAGCCAGATCTAATAATTCTAGACTTGTTGATGCCAGTTAAGCCAGGAGAGTGGCTTCTAATGAAGTTAAAAGAAAAAAACTTAATAGATAATTGCCCGCTAATTGTCTTTAGTATGAAAAAAAATAGTGCCGATGTGGGTAATTGTATTAATCAATACAAGGTTAAGAATTATTTTTGCAAAAGTGAATATACGCTAGAAAAGATTGTAAAAAAAGTTAAAGAATTGATAACGTAGAGAAAAATATCTTGACAATGTTATGATGGTATGCCTTTGGGCGCAAAAATGACTAGATGTTTATACTAAACGTTAACTGTGCTAGTTGGTTTGGTCACGTTTATTTAACTATTTGTGGTCGTGCCTCAAAGCAAGTAGGTGATCATCTGAGTGTTTCTATGGCCATGTCTGGTGCCTTGTTTGCCTTATGAAAAATCAACTGCAAAACTTATCGCAACAGGTAAAAAAAGAGGCGGATTTGTTGTTGAAAAAAACAAATCTAATCGAACAGTTAAATAAATATGGAGATGTTCATAAGCGAGGGAGCTATGAGCTGGATTTGATGATTGATGGAGATATTGATATTTATGTTATTGATAAACAATTTAGCAAGGAGCGTGCAATGAAATGCTTGGATGAATTTATATTGCAAAATAGTTTTTATGGTTACGTGTTTTACGATTTTGTAACCAGGGGGAAAAGGGGGTTTCCAAAAGGATATTATCTCGGCTTGAGAACCAAGTTTAATGGAAAAAAATGGAAAGTTGATATTTGGTTTATGAAAACGATGGACAGTAAAAGCAATCGATTTATGAAAAAAGTAGTTGCAGGATTAGACGAAGTCAAAAGAGAAAAAATACTTGAACTTAAAAAAATAGTTAAGGATAAAAAAATTGAGTTACCTAGTTATATAATCTATAATGCTGTTATTGATGGTGGGGTAAAAAATTTGAAGCAACTTGTTGAATTTGCCTCGAAAGAGGGTTTTTAATTTAGTTTAAAATTTTTTTGTTAAAAAAATAATACCTAAACGCCAACGTTTAGGTATTATTTACTAATATTAGAAATAAATGGTAAGTTATTTGCAATAAGTAGCGCAAATAATCTAAAAAATTAATTATGAGTTCACTTCTGTAATATAGAGGTGACTCCAAAAAAACATATGAATATTCAAATCTTCACAAAACTTTATCTTGTCGCGGTTCCTGTGTTTTTTGCCCTCGACATGTTGTGGTTGGTAATAATTGCTAAGGGTATCTATCAAAAATACATGGGCCACCTAATGCGTCCAATGCCAAATTGGCCAGTCGCAATTTTGTTCTATTTGTTATTTATCGTGGGCTTGATCATTTTTGCAATATATCCAGCCGTACGAAGTAATTCATGGACGTATGCCTTGGCATATGGCGCTCTGTTTGGTTTTTTTACGTATATGACTTTTGATTTAACCAGCCTCGCCGTGTTAAAGGATTATTCTTGGCAAATCACGATAATCGACATTATCTGGGGCATAGTCCTGTCATCATCAGTATCGGTAGTAACCTATTTTATTGCTCAAGCATTAACAAAATAATTTAACCGTATGTCCATCTTAACGGTTCAGATCGTATCGCTCTTTGTATTTATGAATGTGTGGTTTATCTACGCCGCCATAAAAAGGAGAAATGATGTGGCGGATGTGGCTTGGGGGCTTGGTTTTGTTTTACTGTCGGTGGTTGGGGTATTGATGAATCCAAATAATACAAACATTGTCATTGCTGTGCTAGTCACAATTTGGGGTTTTCGCTTGGCTTATCATATTGGCACTCGGTTTTTTAAGGTGACTGCTGAAGATAAACGCTATCAGCTGATGAGAGAGGGTTGGCAGGGCTCGATGGTGCTTAATTCCTGGGCTCGAATATTTATGGTTCAGGGTGCTTTATTACTATTGGTCGCGGCTAGCATATTGGCAGCCAGCAACTCTTTAACGAGTAGCTTTAATGTAATTAATGTTGTGGGTATCTTGATTTGGCTTTTTGGTATTTGTTTTGAAGCTATTGGCGACACTCAATTAAAAACCTTTTTAAGCAAAGAAGAAAATAAAGGTCATATTATGAAAAGTGGCCTATGGCGATTTACTCGTCATCCGAACTATTTCGGCGAGGCGACCTTATGGTGGGGAATATGGCTTATTACCTATGGCACTGATTATTTTTGGTTTGGTTTAATCGGACCACTTACCATAACAATTTTGTTACGGTTTGTGTCTGGAGTGCCGTTGGCGGAAAAACGCTATACTGATAATCAAGAATTTATTGAATATGCAAAGAAAACGCCAGTCCTGATTCCTAACTTTTTTGTTAAAAAATAGCCTATGAAAAAAAAGCTAGCCATTGTTGGTTCTGGTATTTCTGCCGTGACTTGTGCATATTATTTACGAGAAGATTTTGAGATATCAATATTTGAAAAAAATGATTATCTCGGTGGGCACACGCATACACACACCATAACGGAAGGCGACCAGAAATTTAAAATTGATTCTGGATTTATGGTTTTTAATCGAGAGACCTATAAAAATATGGTTAGTCTTTTTGAGGAATTGGGCGTGGCAACACAAAAAACAGACATGTCGTTCTCGGTGTTTAATAAACAGAATGGGTTGCAGTATTCGGGTGATAGTTTTTTAACCCTGTTCGCTCAGAAAAAAAACATAGCATCGTTTCAATATTGGCGCTTTTTGTTTGAGGCAAAAAAATTTTTTGCTGTAGCGTTGAAAGATTATCAACACATTGCCGGAAGTAGCGAAACGATACGAGATTATTGTCGGAGAAACAATTTGTCAGATTATTTTATCGATAATTATTTAGCGCCAATGTCATCTGCCCTCTGGTCTGTGCCACATGTTAGTGTGTATGATTTTCCGATTTCCTTGCTGCTACCATTCTTTTATAATCATGGCCTCTTGGGCGCGAGCGGTCAGTATCAGTGGTACACTGTTACCGGTGGCTCTGATACGTACACGAAGAAAATTATTGCAAGAGCGAATTTTGATATCCATTTGAATGAAAAAGTGAATTTGGTGATTGATACAAATAACCGAGTAGAGTTAAAAACTGAACAAGGCGCCTATACATTTGATTATGTTGTCTTGGCTTGTCATGCTAACGAGAGTATAGATATATACAAGAATATAAACAGTAAAAAGCGTGAATTATTAGAATTGTTTGGGTATAATCGTAATTGGGCTGTGTTACATACGGACGAATCGATTATGCCAACGATTAAGCGGGCTTGGGCATCTTGGAATCAAATTATAGATCGGTCGGGCGAAAAGGGCACTACGACATACTGGATGAATAACCTGCAAAAACCAAAGGCCAAATTAAACTATTTTGTTTCGATTAATCCATTCGATAACATAGATAAAGATCTAACGATAACAGAGATGGATTATGAACATCCTAATTTTACGGTAGAAAACTTCAAATTACAGAAAAAATTGCCGGAGTTAAATCACGACGCGCGCGTGTTGTTTGCTGGCGCCTATTTTGGGTATGGGTTTCATGAGGATGGGGTTAAGTCAGGACTAGGGGCAGTGAGTGTGCTAAAAAATTTGAAATAAAAAAATGAATTCTTGTTTTTATTTTTCCAAGCTATATCACGAGCGATTTTCACCTAAAAAGAACTCCTTTAAATATGGCATTTATCTGTCATATTTAGACTTGGACGAGTTGGCTGATTTGCAAAAAACAAATTACCTTTTTAATTATAATAAAAAAAACATTTTGAGCTTTTGGGATGATGATCATTTTACATTTTTAAATAACACATCTGCGGAGGCAATTATTATCGCGAATGAAAATAATCATTTTGATGTACAAAAATATAAAAATAAAAACACAAAAGAACGAATTAAAATTTTAGCAAAAGAGCTGGGTTTGGATTTTGAAATTGAAAAAGTATTTCTGTTAACCAATCTACGAAATTTCGGCTATGTCTTTAATCCCGTTAGTTTCTATTATTGTTTCGATAAAAATGGGGTATTTAGAGTTTTGTTTAGTGAAATAAATAATACGTTTCTTGATCAAAAAATGTATTATATGGTAATTGATGATGCAAGCCAGAAATCGTTTACTTCACGACAAAGAAAAAATTATTACATCTCACCCTTTATAAGTTATGAGAATGATTTACGCTGGCGATTCAATCTACCTCAAGATGATCTAATAATGAATATTGATTCACTGGACGGAGAAACTATTATTTTGAAAACGAATTTAATTGGACAGCGCAAAGAATTTAATAATAAAAATTTATCATGGGCGCAATTACGTTACCCTTTGATGACTATTTTTGTTATTATTTTAATTCATTTTCAGGCGATAAAGCTATTTTTTAAAAAAATCCCTTATTATAAAAAGAACGAAACAGATGATATTATTGCAGGGGTTATTAAAAAAAATACTAAGCAATAATTATGTATAAACAGATTTTTTTATTTTTTTTAAAAAACAAGGAGTTCAAGGGGGTTTTACACTTGTCTTTTGCGGGCATCGATTATACCTTTGGTCAAAAACTTTTACCGAGTAATGCGACCACTCTGGTTGACGATGTTACTATTCGGGTTATGCATAAGGATTTTTTTAAGCGCGTGATTATTTTTGGTGATACTGGGTTTGGTGAGTCATTCTTTATGCGTGAGTTTGAGACTGACGACATTAAAAAAACATTATTGTGGTTTGTACAAAATAGTCAGTTATTGCCTGGCTTTAGGAGAAAGCAATTAAAAGATGTGTTGTTTGAGTGGGGCAAGCTAATCCTTAACGTAGCGCATAGTAGGAATAGAAATACTAAGGAGGGGAGTAGGCGAAATATTAAAAATCATTACGATGTTTCTAATGATTTTTATTCATTGTGGCTCGATGCGACCATGACGTATTCTTCAGCTGTTTTTACTGATTCGGACAATTTAGAAAATGCCCAGTTAAATAAATATCGTAAAATTTGTGAAAATATAACGTTAAAAAAGGGTGAGCATGTTTTGGAAATTGGCAGTGGTTGGGGCGGTTTCGCATTGTATGCTGCTAAAAATTTTGATTGCAAGGTTACCACTATAACGATTTCCGAAGAGCAATTTGTGTTTGTTGAAAAATTAATACGAGAACAAAAATTGGAAGGAAATATTGAGATTAAACTTTTGGATTATCGTGAACTTGATGGGCTGTTTGATAAGATTGTTTCAATTGAGATGATGGAAGCGCTTGGGCATGATTATGTGCCGATATTTATTCAAAAGTGTAATCGCTTGTTAGTAAATGGTGGCATGATGTGCCTTCAATTTATTACCTATCCGGATCAAGATTTTGACCAGTATCTAAACAATAGTGGTTTTATAAAAAAATATATTTTTCCTGGCGCGGAATTATTATCTTTGGAAAAAGTTAACGGCGAATTGACCAGAAACAATCTCAACATCACTCATTTGGATAGTATTGGCCAAGACTATGCCAAGACACTACATATTTGGAGAAATAATTTTATAAACAAGAAAAAAGAAATTCTCAGCCTGGGCTTTGATGAAGAATTTTTTTATAAATGGTTATATTATTTTGTGTATTGCGAGGTTGGCTTTGAGACGAAATATATAGATAACTACCAAGTGTTCATTCACAAAGAGTAATATGGTAAAAAAAATTACCGTTAACGATTTGATGCAATCTGGTTATACCTATTTTTAAACCGAAGCGGTGGGTAAAAATTTTTATCCTGATTTTTTGCCACATCTGTCGCCTCAAGAGATGTTGGCGTTGGGCGTCTTTGGGGGAAAGTATATGACAGATTGTCGAAATGAATTTCCTGCTCGATGGTTTGTACGTGCAAAACTGTGTCATGAAAAGCATGACGCTAGTCTAAATTTTTTTAACATTAATGCTAGCCAGTCATTAAAAATATGGCGACAGAAGGGCTGGATTCATCCTGACGATCCGCGTGGGTGGTTTCAGCGGTATTGTCGATATTATCTGGGTCGTAGGTACGAAGACGATCTACGCCAAATAAGGCGGTGGAAAGCCATAATACGTCACTGGGCAGCGGTAAAGATTCATTGCCATAAGGGCAACTTTGATTGCCGGCCGAGGCAACGACAGGCCCTGTTGCATTGGGACTGTGATAGCCGAAAAATTTAACAATCGTTCGTCCGATAGGAAGACGGGCACGCCTTTTGGCATAATCTTCTGTACTTTTGTGCAAATGAGAGGGGAATTCGTTTTCCCATTTTTTCGTGTAATAATTTATATTTTTATAATTATGAGTTGTGGTATAATAGTTATAATAGAATTAAATAAAAAAACTCATGAAAAAAAATACGCAAAATAAAATTATCACAAAAAGATTTTGGTTGATCAATAGTTCAAAGCATTACATAGTATTAGCACTGGCAAGTGTTTTTGTCGCCATGATTTTCGTGGGGTTTAGGATTTTTTATCCATTTTATTATTTATTTGTTTTAATTTTTTCATTCATCGCGGTTCGGTTTTTGTTTAAAGCTATCATGTTAAAACAAGGGAAAATTGCTCGGTCAAAACCATTTTTAATGTTGATTAATTTTTGGCGCACTAAAAAATTTTTAGCAATTTTGTTAATCGGTATAGTTTTTTTTGGGTTTTTAGCATTGGCGGTTGTGCCATGGGGCGCAAGTCCGTTTTTGGGAAAATCAAAAGAACAAATTAAAACAATGGTTACCGATGACACGTGGCGAGCCGTAGTTTTGCTGGACAATCTTAAAACAGTTGGCGAAGATTTTGTTACTGATCCGATATTAAATCAAAAAGAGTTTACGGCAGATCAGAATGCACAGGTTAAACAAGAGTGGAATCGTTTTTTATTAGCAGTGGCGGAAACCGAACGATTAACCGAAGTGCATAAATATTTCAATCAAATAAATTTTTTTACGAATCGGGAGGAAAATAATAAATCATTTATGATAGCTTATGCGTTGTATATGAAAAAATACGAGCTCTATCATAAATTAATTAGCACGATTCATGATAATGAAGCGGTGGTAAAAATATTGAATGAATATTCGCCTATTTATAATGGTAAAAATGCGTATAATGATACTATGAGTATGTTTTTTGATTCGCAAAGCTTGGTTCGGAGAAACCTGGGTCGTTTTAATTTATTTATTATTGGATTGTTTGATAATGATTTAGCATGGGGTGAAGATTATATTTTATTAAAACGAGAATCGGCCAACAGCAACGCTTATTTGTTAGGACAATTAGATACGCAGGCAATTAATATGCTAAAAGTAGCTGGACGAAGTTATGAAAATAAATTATTTGGCGCCTGGTTCCCAATCCAAAAAAATGTTGCAAATGTCATGGGTAATATTTATGTGTCACAACGACATGAAAAATTAATTACTACTGAACAGATAGATGAAATGGTAAAACAACTAGAACCAGGCGATATTTTAGTCGAGCGACGCAACTGGTACGCTAGCAATGTTGGTATTCCCGGTTTTTGGCCGCATGCGGCAATTTATTTTGGTGGCTACAGCGCGTTGCTTGATTATTTCAAGGCGGTGCCACTTGAAAAGTATGCTTCATTAGATGAGTTGTTAAAAATAGAATATCCTAAATTATATGAGACTATAATAATAAAAGATAAAGCCGGTTTAGAATATTCCGTGATTGAAGGAATGGCACCCGGTGTTATTGTACAGCCACTGAATGTATCGGCTCACGCTGATTATGTTGGTGTTATGCGTCCGCGTCTGACAAAGGCTGACAAATTAAAGGCAATTTTGCGTGCCTTCGGTAATTTTGGCAAACCATACGATTATAATTTTGATTTTGAGACAAAAGACGAATTAGTCTGTTCTGAATTGGTATATGATGCTTTTTTACAAACTAAAGAAAAAAAGGGTATAAATTTCCCATTACATCTTGTTTCAGGTCGAAAAATGGTTTCTCCAACAGATTTTGTTCAGAAATTTAGTGAAGAACGAAAAAAATCGAATAGTGAACTTGATTTTGTCTATTTTTTGGATGGAAATGAAAAAGCAGGCAATGCTATGGTTAAAAATGAAAATGATTTTGCTGCCAGTTGGAAAAGATTAAAATATGATTTTGCCCAGGAGTAATTTATAATTTGTGTAAAGTGGATAATAATTTTTTTTGTGACATAATCAAAATTTCGCTGTACCGACCCTGAAGATTGATTAAAGTGGCCGATCTTTACAAAATGTCAATAATATGTTATCTTAAGTTATTATCTAAGGCTTAAGTCGTTAGACTTACTTTACTAATACAAATTTAAAAATATGGGAGAGTTTAAAAGTAAAAGAAAGCCGGGTGGCTTTGGCGGGGGAAATTTTAAAAGCGGCGGAGGTCGTGGCACCTTTAGCAAACCAGAACGTACCGGATTTGGAGGCAGCGACAGAGGACCGGCTCGAAACAGTTTTGGTGGCAATGACCGCGGCGGAAGAAGTAGTTTTGGTGACCGCGGCGATCGAGGGCCAGCACGAGGCGGATTTGATCGACCGATGCACAAAGCAATCTGTAGCGAATGTGGCAAAAACTGTGAGGTACCATTTCGTCCAACCGGTGAAAAACCAGTGTTGTGTAGTTTTTGTTATTCAGATCAACAAAGCGGTGGTACAAAAACGTTTGGTAACCGAGAACATGGCAAAGTAACCACTTTCCACTCATCTTCGGAAAAACCCTTTGAATCGGCTACTGATTACAGTAAACAGTTTGAAGCATTGAATACGAAGCTAGATAAAATTATGGCCATACTTACTTCTACAAAGATGAAAGAGGATACAGCGCTGGCTGCTAGTGAAGTAGAAAATCATGAGCCGTCAACTCAAGTAAAGCCAAAAAAAATCAGTGAAGGTAAGGCAAAAAGCTCAGCTAAAAAGAAAAAGTAAAATTTTTATTTTATATTAAAATAAAAGCTCTAACAGGGCTTTTATTTTTTTAAATGAGATAATATAGCATTTTTATGGTACACTTATTTTATGATTATGTATATATTACCCTGGTTAATAATTTTATTATCGTTTATTGTGGTGGCGACAGTGCTTGTGGTTTTGTTGGGCGTTAATACGATATATGTCAACATTGTCACTAACGTTCCCTGGGCTAAAGTGCCGACTGCAAATTTGGAAAAAATAATAGCCGCAATTTCATTACCAGCTAATGCCTTAATTTATGACTTGGGTTGTGGTGATGGTCGTTTTTTATTTTTTGCCGAGAAAAAAGGCTTTCGTGCAGTTGGGTATGAACTCTCGATTTATCCTTATCTCAAAACAGTTTTGCATAAGTTTATTAGCGGTAGTACCATTACAATTTACAAAACTAATTTTTTTCGTGCGGACTTAAGTCAGGCTGAAGCTGTTTTTGTATTTTTGACCGGAGCAGTTATGGAAAAAATTGGTAAAAAACTGAAACAAGCATTAAAGCCTGGCACGCCAGTAATTTCTTACGGGTTTGCGATTCCTTACTGGACGCCAACTACAATCTTAGAGACGATGCCGAGCAAAACCTATGTTTATACCGTATAGTGTGTTCTAATTATTATTTTAATATTATGCCAATCGCTAATCCAGAATATATCCCCAAATCAAAGGGAAAGTCATCTTTAAAAAAATCGAAACAGCAAAAATCGAAATCTAGTTTCCCCGCACCATCGAAGCAGGCAAGCAGTCAAACAAAAAAACCAGCTGCCCCGTTTGGCAAAAATCACGTCTGGGCGAATTAATATGGAGATTATTTATCCGATTATTATTAATAAGTATGTAGCGCAAAAAAATATTGCCAGCCGCAAAGAGGCTGATCGCTTACTGAAGGCGGGTAAGATTATGGTGAATGGCAAGCTGGCAGAGCCAGGCCAGATGATTGCGGCTACCGACGATGTTTGGGTGGATTACGATAAAGTGTTGTATTATGTTGCCTATAACAAGCCTCGTGGCGTAGTTACTAGCTGCGGACAGGGTAGTGAACGCAATATTGTAGATGTGCTCAAGCTGCCGGCAGGTGTGGTGCCAATCGGCCGGCTGGATAAAGATTCGGAAGGGCTAATTATTTTAACTAACGACGGCCGGGTGACGGATCGATTGTTAAATCCAGATCGATATCACGAGAAAGAGTATTTAGTGAGTGTTGATCGAGAGATTGTCGCGCCACAATTACAACAATTAGCAGCGGGTGTAAAATTGGATGACGGCTATATCACGCGAACCGCCAAGGTTAAGCGGATTGATAGTAAAAGGTTTACCATTGTTTTGACTGAGGGAAAAAATCGGCAAATCCGTCGCATGGTTGAAACAGTTGGGCTTAAGGTGAAGCAGCTTAAGCGGGTGCGGATTATGAATATTAAACTTGATCGATTGACCGTTGGTCAGACTCGACCGCTAACAAAAGAGGAAATCGCTGATTTTTTTACTGATTAAGCCAAGTTTTTTAGCTGTTGATTTTTCATGATATTGTGATAGAATAAATATATATGGCTAAAAATAGCAAAAAAATAAATCAATCCACGCCAAAAGGCTTGAAAGATTTTTTTATTCCTCATCACGGTAATAATTTTCATCCGCACTCACTTCATCCCAAGCGGATTGCTTTTCATTTGCTCGGAGCTGTAGCGGTAAAGGCCGTTGTCGTCTTTTTTGTCTTAGCTTTTCCGTTGAGTGCCTGGTTGGCGCCTGAGGTTTCGGTTGCACAGGGCCAAAAAATTGTGGCCCTAACCAATGAGTTGCGCGCTACAAAAGCCGTTGCCAAATTAAATCAAAATCCAAAACTTGATCAAGCCGCCTACAAAAAGACACAGGACATGATGATTAACCAATATTTTGCGCACGTTAGTCCGACCAATAAGAGTTTGGATAGTTGGCTTAGCTCGGTTGGGTATTCATTTACTGTGGCTGGAGAAAATTTGGCGATGGGCTATTCCGCTGCAGAAGATACGATAAAGACCTGGGAAAACAGTCCGACACATTATGCAAATTTGATTGATCCGGATTTTAGTGAAATTGGCGTGGCCATGTCTGATGGGGTATTCGAAGGTCAAAATACTACTTTGGCCGCACAATATTTTGCCCGCCCAGAAACCATCCCAACGTTTGTCTTGGCTGCCAAGGCCGAGCCGGTTGCGCCAAAAGTAGTGGCCAGGCCTGTTAAAGCCTCGGTGGTGGTAAGCAAACCGGTAGGCAAAAAAGAACAGGTGGTAAAAGCGGTGGTGGAGCTGCCCGCCAAAACAAAATCTGCCAACTTGAATTTGGGGCCGAAAAAAATTCCGTTACAAAAAAATGCTACGAGTACTTGGTCGGCTACTGAAATTATTACCGCCCCAGAGTATGATGCTATAACTGAACCAGTGATATTGGCCAGTGTGAGCGCGATAGACTCGGCAGGCACCGAAACCGTGGCTAATGTTTCAAAACAAGATATCAAACCGCAGGCTGTTTCGTTAGCTGATCAGTATCAACTGCTTAAAAATAATCCAAATCAAAATATTAAAAAAGTGGTTGGATTAAGTAGTTTGTATTTTAGTATTTTAATGATTATCGTGGTGGTTTCTTTGGTGCTGAATGTCTTTATTGAAATCAAAAAACAGCATCCATCACTTCTGTTGGGTGGAGTTTCTTTGATTGCCGTACTATTTATCTTTTTAATTATTTAATAAAATAAACAATTAAAGAAATATAGTAATTTTAGGCAAAATTTATTGACAATGATTTTTATTGTTGTTAGCATTAATAGAAGACCAGAAAATAGAAAATGTTTAAAGATGGTAATAATTATGCAACTCTTTAAACTCGATCATTAAAAAATTGCCGTTCTCGTACAGACGAGATTTTTTTGTAGTAAATTTAAATATTTATTAACGTTTTTCTCTTGCGTGGTTTGTGTCTAAAGGGCAGAGCACGCAATCGATAACGATCAATGTTATGATTTTAAAACTAAACATCCTCAAACGGGCCCGTGATTTTGTATCATGGTACAAAGCGCCTATTTTCGTCGTTGCAACCGCTATTTTATTAGGCGGTTTTTTTATTGCACCAGGCAGTGCCTTGGCTGCAGACACTGGCTTTTTATCCCCAACTGCGAATGTAAATAGCGGCTGGGCAAGTCCAGAAAATGGGTATGCTTCAGACAACGCAAGGACCGTGGCTGACAGCAGTTCTGATGTAGTAGTTTATTATAATTTCAGCTCATCGATTCCTGCTGGCTCCACGATTAATGGAATTGAAGTTAGAATTGAAGGGTATACGGGTGGTTCAAGGCAGGCTGATATTTCGCTATCTTGGAATGGCGGAACAAGTTTTACCACCGGAACCGGTTTAAAAACAACAAATGTTCCTACTGACACCTCAGCGCCATTTAATGATGGTGTAAGTTTGTTGGGTGGAGCATCTGATCTTTGGAATAGAACATGGTCTTTAAGTGATTTTACTAATTTTAGAGTAAGTCTTAATGCAACAACAGGTGGAGGATCAAATTTAAATATTGATCAAGTCCAAATCAAGATTTATTATACAGCCGACATAATAGCTCCAGTCATCGCTACACATGCCATGATGATTGATTTAGTGGCTAATGCGTTTGGTGGTTCAACGGTTGCTTACACCAACCCCACGGTGACCGATAATGTTGATACCTCGATTAGTGCGACTTGCCTACCAGCTTCAGGCTCGCTTTTTCCGATTGGCACCACCACGGTAACCTGCAATGCTCAAGATGCTGCCGGTAATCACGCTACGCCAACCACGTTTTTGGTGGTTGTGGGTGTTGGCCCAGTTAGTGCTGCAGCTTCAACTGTGGTCGTGAGTAACGATTTTGTAAACACCAGTGGTGGAGTAACTACCATAACAATTACCGCAAAGGATCAATTTGGCAATCCGATTTCCGGCATTATACCTGCTAACATTTCGGTTACCGCCTCAGGAATCAACAATACAATTACTCCACAAACCACCCCAACCAATGCGGCTGGTATTTTTACTGCCACCCTGCAATCAATCACCCCACAATCAAAAACCATCACGGTAACGATAAACGGAGTGGTGTTAAATCAGAAGCCAGTCGTAAATTTTTATGCGACTACGCCAGCTAAAGCAACTATCACTGCTTCACCGTTAACCCAAGAAGCAAGTTTGAGTGGAGCGGTTATTAATTTGGATGTTGCGGTGGCTGATGGGTATGATTATTTAGTACCAGACGGTAATGCAATCTGGGTAGTGCCTGCCACAACCGCATTGCACGGCACGCCAGTGTCTAGTTGTCCGTTTACTTCACAGGTATTAACTTTTGGTGGACATGTGAATTGCTCGATTAATTTTAATTATCGTGGCGATGTGACCTTGCAAGTCTATAGTATTGCCAGCGGCAAAATAACCAGCTTGGGCGACACCACTATTCATTTTACTGATACAACTAAACCGAAAATCACTTTGAACGGTGATAATACGGTATTCGTTGAATACCGCGGTATCTATACCGACTTAGGCGCAACTGCTTTTGACAATATTGACGGTAACATCACCGCCGACATCGTGGCCATTAACCCGGTCAGCACAAATGTAGTGATGTATAATCCGGCACATACTGGGCAGATCGTGGCTTCATACGAAGTTACTTATAATGTTAAAGATGCGTCGGGCAACAGTGCGGATGAGGTGACTAGATTGGTCAATGTGGAAGATACGACCAACCCAGAAGTAACTTCATTAACTTCAAACGCTACAACACCAGGCTGGCTTAAAGTCGGCGATTCAATAACTTTTACGGTGGCACTTTCCCCAGCTGAACCAATTGCTACCGTAGCTGGTAGCTACAATGGCAAGGCATTAACCTGGTCTACGAGCAACGGTGGAGCTACCTATGCTGCAACCTATACGGTTACCGAGGGCGAGAGCGATCATTTAACTCCGTTGCAAATTAGTGGGGTAGTGGTTACTGATGAGGCGGAAAACTCGGTTTCGATCGGGGGAAGTGATGTGGCAAAAACCATTGATGCCAATACGCCAGCAGCCCCAATTGTTGACTTACTTTTGTATGTTAATATCGCCAATGTGGCTAGCACGCCTTTGGTGGTAACTGGTGAAGTTGGAATCACGGTTGATTATACGGTTGGTACTGTCAGTGGTTCTGGTACGGTCGGTAGCGACGGAACGGTTACTTTTCTTTTGGATTTAACCGCTTTACCACAAGGGTTGGTAAGCGCAGCCGTAACCTTAACCGATGCCGCTGGCAATATCAGCTTGGCAGGAAACGATACGGCCACCAAGGATACAATTGCGCCTGACGCACCAGTGGTCGCCTTACCAACATATATCAATACCTTAAATCAAACTGCGCCAACCATTTCTGGTTCTGGCGAAGCAGCAGCAACTGTGGCCTATACCGTTACCGATACTGATGATGCAACCGTAACGGGTAGTGGAGCAGTAACGCCTGGCACTACTATCAGTTTTGCGGCCAATGATTTGTACGGATTAATCGATGGCAGCTTGGCGTTAACCGCCTCACAGACCGACTTAGCTGGTAACACCAGCGCAGTGAGCGCACTAAGTTATACTACTAAAGAAACAATTAAACCAACCTTAACTGCTTTGGATTCTGATGGTAAACGATTTAAGGTGGGAAATTATCTGATTACCGCTACTTTTACTGAGCCGGTAACCAGTCCAAAAATAGCAGTTGCCTACTCATCAATCAACGGCACTTGTGCGGATATTGCTGCTAACGCAATGACCGCAACCGCGGAAGCGAATGTGTATACTTATGATTTGGTCGTTGGTGATGCCTGCGACGGTGCTTTGGGTACGGCAACGATTAGTGATGCAACTGATGTGCCAGGCAATATTATCAACGCAGATAGTACACATATTTTCGTAGTTGACACCTTGGCTCCGGTTTTTTCCGCTACCGCACCAGCGAACGATGCCTATATTAAAGCTGACTTTTCAGTTGTTTATACGTTGAATGAAGATTTACAGAGTGGTAACCTTGAAATATTTGGTAGCCCGGTTCACGCCTATACGTTAACCGGTTTAGACTTGATTGCCGGTACACACACTATTACCGGCAGTAGCTTTACCGGCACCTTTATTGATGGTCATGTTTATTCAATTTCGTTTAATGGTGTTGATTTAGCTGGCAACGGTGCCACCTTCACCAATACCAATATTACTTATGATATCACTGCGCCAACCGTTATTAACGTAACTTCTCCTAAGACAGACGGTGCTTACAAGGCCGGCGAGGTAATTGATGTTACGGTTCAGTTTAGCGAACCAGTGAATGCCACCACGCATTATGTGCCAGCTGGTTGTGGGTATTGGTCATGGTCATCATGCTGGGATGCCATTGATGAACGGCCATACCTTATCCTTGAAACAGGCACTACTGATCGAACGATAAATTATTCCAGTGGTTCCGGGTCTGACACCTTAGTCTTTTCTTATACCGTACAACCAGGCGATACAAGCGCGGATTTGGATTATCTCTCAGCAAGTGCCCTATATTTAAACGGCCAAGCTATTCGCGATTTGGCGGGCAATGATACCAATTTAGCTTTGCCACTTCCTGGTGCAACTAATTCTTTGGGGTATAACAAAAACATTGTCATTGATACCACCGCACCAAGCGCTGTGCTTTCAACTTCTGCACCGGACCCAACCAACACCTCACCAATTCCTGCTACCGCAACCTTCTCAGAGCCAGTAACCGGTTTTGAACTTGGCGACATTGTGGTGGGCAACGGTGTGGCGAGCAATTTTGTGGCAGTGAGTCCGACTGTATATACGTTTGATATCACACCGACTGCCGACGGGGAAGTAACTATTAACGTGCCAAGTGCCAGTGTAATCGATATTGCTGCCAATGCCAACACCGCCGCCGATCAGTTATCATTAGTATATGATGCAACTAAACCACAGGTCGCTTCAGTTAATTTTAAGGAAGGTGCTGTTGCGTCTGATAGTTTGGTTAAAGCGGGTGATGTCTTGACTATCGAAGTCATGTTTGATGAACCGATGGCAGCAACCCCGCTACCAACTATTGCCATCTCTGGCAGTAATATATTAGCTGCTACCAACTTGACTCGTGTTGATGCTACTCATTATACCTATAACTATACCGTTGGGGCTGGTGATGGATTTGCTTACGTAGCCATTATTGGAGGTAAGGATTTAGCTGGCAATATTCAAGTAGATTCAAATTCATCAAAATTTACTGTTGATAATACCAAGCCGGTAATTACACAACACGCTCCAGTGGTTGAAGCGGCAAATTCGTTTGGCGGCAAGGTAGTTACCTACGAAGTGATTGCCACTGACACGCAAGACGGACCGGTAACCGCAATTTGCACACCAGCTTCTGGCACCAAATTTGCAGTTAGCTTAACCACAGCTGTCACCTGTAATGTTACTGATCAAGCCGGAAATGCAGCTGACCCTATGACTTTTGATATCACGGTTAATCCCGATAATATTGCCCAATTAATTGTTACTGGTGTAACCCCAGTAACCACCGATCAGTCAAGCGTCATCTCGGTTACGGGCAAAGATCAATACGGCAACATCACTACTAATCAAAGCGGTACGATCGTAGCCATTACGGCAGACAACGGTGGCGCGTTAGCCGAAACGTTGGTTACTTTAGTTAGCGGATTGGCTGGCACTACTCTGACTAAGTCAGTTGCTGGTGATGTACATGTAACCGTAACCAGTGGCACACTTATCCCGGGTAATACCACAGTGCATTTTAATCCAGCAGATACCACTGGTCCAAATATCACTGCCTTTTCTCCAGCTGTGGGCGCAACCGATGTATCAGTGAGCGCACCATTATTTTTCATCTTTAATGAAACCTTGAAGTTAGCCACAGTAAACTCAACCAATGTTCAATTGTGGAAAGCAGGTATTGATGGCGCACCAGCTGAACAAGTGAGCGCAATCGTATCATTAGTTGAGGGTGGCAAACGGGTTGACCTGACTCCAGCAGCGCCTCTTGCTTACAGCACCTCATATTATTTCGTCGTAACCGCTGGTATTACTGATGAGGCAAACAATGCTCAGACTACTCCAAAGAACAGCGTTAACACTGGCTTTACTACCGCACTGAACACTGCCGATATCATTGCTCCTACCGTAATCGCTCAGTCGCCATTAGCGGAAACTTCTGGTGTGTTGGTAACCGTTAATCCTTACGTTGATTTTTCAGAACCGATGAAGCTGGCAACTTTGCTATCAACTAATGTTCAGTTAAGAAAATCAACTGATAATAGCGTGGTACCTGCGAGCATCGCAGTAGAAAACGGCGGTACTCGTGCAGTGATTAAACCAACAGCCAGCTTAGACTTAAACACTAGTTATTACGTGCATGTTGGAACTGGTGTAACTGATGAGGCAGGTAATGCCTTGGCCGCTGCTTATACTGGTGGTGCTTTTACCACTGAACGTGATTCAACGGTATTAGCCGTAACCGGAATCTCTGCCTTGAGCACGTATGCTACCGCTGATGATACCTTCGAACATGGCTGGAAATGGGCCATTAATGTAACCGCACCAACTGCAGAAACAGAGTTGCGCGTAAAATTTAGTGATTTTGTCAGCGGAACGAACGTGATTCCAGCCGCAGTCAATATTCGTTATTCCTCTGTCCAAGCTTCGGGCGGACCAGTTGTTATTAGTGCTGCAGATATCTATGGGAGTGCAATTAGCTTGACCGGAGATTTAGATCCAAGTACTTTAGGGAGGCAGTTCCAAATAATTGTAGAGGTTAAAGTTCCGGTTGGGTCGGCTGGCGGTTCTTACTCCACTAGCTACGGCATCGACACTTCTGCTCCAGCGCTTTAATTAAACGAAAGACACCAGTATGGAAATGAATAAATTTATTGGACTAATGATAGCGACATCGGTAATCCTTAGCGGATTACCGGCTGTCGCCTCAGAAGTTACCGGTGGACTTTCTACCGGTTTAGGGACTAGCATATCCGGTACGGTGGTGGTAGCACCAACCGCTTCACCCGTCTCTGGATCGTATACTGCGGCACAAAGTGTGACGTTGTCTGCGTCTGGCGCATTGTCAATTCGGTATACTACCGACGGCACTGAGCCAAGTTGCTCAATTGGCACTACCTATGGCAGTGCTATCGCCGTGCCAGCTTCGGTTACCATTAAGGCAATTGCTTGTTTCGCCGGCAATTATCCTTCAAGTGTTTCAACCTTTGGCTATACCATAACAATCCCACTAGTTACTCCTCCTGGAGGTGGAGGTGGTGGAGGTGGTGGTGGCGGTTCAACTCCGGACACAACCGCACCAACAAATACCTCGGTAGTAATTAATAGTGGGGCAGCGACCACTGAAAGTGTTAGCGTTTCTCTTACCCTTGCTGCTAGTGATACTTCGGCAATACAGATGATGATTTCTAACACCTTAAGTTTTAGCGGGTTATCATGGGAGCCGTATGCGATTACCAAGGCGTGGACACTTACCGAGGGCTTGGGGGTTAAAACCGTGTATGTAAAATTTAAAGATGCCTCTGATAATACTTCAGTAGTTGTGACGGATACCATTTCATTGGTTGCACCAGTTGCACCGTTGGCCTTAGGTTCGGGTGTTTCAGGGGGCTTGCAACGGGTTTTGGGTGCCAAGGTGACGAGTACTAATGAGGCACAATTAGATCAAATTGTCTTAGAAGCAATGGCCATTCGCCGTGTCGGTGTGGAAAATATTTTAGCTTTGTCTGGTGCTCCTCGAAACGAGGCTAAGGAAAAAGCGGGCTACGATAAATATGTAAAGACCTTACTAAAAGGATTAGCCACGTTACCAACTGAAGAACAAAACGATCTGACTAATTTTATTGTCTATGGCACACCATTGACCAAGAGCTTGGGTGCTGGTGAGCGCGCCGGTGTTCTAGGTTCTTACAAGGCTGCGTTTGGTAAGTTGCCAACCACACAAACCGAATGGGAAGACGCGATTAAGATTTCTATTGGTCGGTGGCCAACCGAACGAAGCCCTAAAAAAGAGGCAGCTGCTTTAGTAGAATTTAAAAAAATCTACAAGCGGGAAGCGGTGATGACGAATCGTAATGATAATGCCGCCATTACTATCATGGCGTATGGCTTACGGACGGCGAAAAGAAACAAGGCTAGCGAGAATGCAGCTAGTAAGATCTTTAAAGCAGTGTATAAGCACGCACCATTATCAGCTAGTGATTGGGACATTGTCCGCGCCATTGCCTATAGCGGTGCAAAAAGATAATTGATTTGTTTAGCATATTTTAAAACAAGGCCAATATGGCCTTGTTTTAATTTGGTAAGTTAAAAAAGACAGATTTAAAAAAAATTGTTATAATACATTCATTATTAAACTAAATATAAAAACATGAAGAAAGCAATTTTGTTTTCGATGGTTTTTTCGTTAACTTTGGCTTCGGCTGGAATAGTGTTGGCGGAAAATCCAGGAGCAGGACAAATTAGACTGCCAGCTCAATCTGTTCGACCGATAAATCAACCAAACAAGATTTCCGTTGGTCTTGGTTTGGAAAATCCAACTATGAAACCGCCTGTTAAGCCACAGGGCCAGGAAAAAGGTGTAAAGCCTAAGACAGACGAACAAAAACCAGCTCAGCCTATTCAAGGTGCTATGGATTCTAGTTCTATGGAAAATCCTAACTTTTTCATGGCGACCACCTCTGCCAAAAGAGTACAAGAAAAAATATCCGACCTGAAAGAGGTAAAGCTGTATGACAATGTTAAAAAAGTTGGCAAGACGTTGTATGGTGTAAAAAAACAAACTGCACCTAAGCCAGCTTTTATTACTGCTGATGTTGCACCATGTGTTAAGGCAGCAATTCATAGAAGGGCAGATGCGTTATCGGCGGTAATGAGCCAACATGGACAAGAAGTAGTCACTTCTTTAGAAAAAAGAACCGCTTGCGAAATCTTGGCATTAGATAAAACTACTGCTACAGAGCAATTTGAAGCTAATAAACTTTGTATTAAAGCAGAACAAACAACTAAAGCTGAAATCGAGGCCTCATTTGAAAAAGGTCGTGGGGAAGCTCAGAAAGCCTTTCAAGCCGAGGTAAAACAGTGTGTTGGACCACAAATGAAAATTCGGGCTACTAGTACTGAAGAAGTGTCTAGTTAAAAATAAAAAATATAAAATCTATAAAATTACGAGGACTATATAGTTCTCGTAATTTTTTTTGAAAACAATCCTTTACAAAAATTAAAAAAAGTGGTATATTTTGCCGGTAGCTTTTTAGATTAGGTGTATTATGGATAAATATGCTGAATTTGAGGGCTAATTTAACTAATATTAGCCAAAGTTATTATTCATGAAAACATTTAAAGAATTAGGTTTGAATGATCACATTCAAAAAAGCCTAGAGGAACTAGGGTACATCGAGGCCACGCCGATTCAAGAGCAGGCCATCCCTTTTGTGTTAGAAAACAATCAGGATCTAATCGGGTTAGCCCAAACTGGTACCGGTAAAACCGCTGCCTTTGGTCTGCCAATTTTACATAAATTAGCCAAAAATAAAGAAGTTCAGGCCATTATTCTGTGCCCAACCCGCGAACTGTGTTTGCAAATTAGCAAGGAAGTGTCTGGCTTTGCTAAACATTCACCTGGCGTTACCTTGGCTACGGTCTATGGCGGTGCTCGTGCAGATTTACAAGTTCAGCAGATTCGTGGTGGTGCCAACATTGTAGTGGGCACACCAGGGCGGGTGCATGACATGATTCGCCGCAAGATTTTAAAATTACAAACCATTCGATTTGTTGTGCTAGATGAGGCCGACGAGATGCTTGATCTCGGTTTTAAAGACGACTTGGATGCGATTTTGGCCGACACGCCAGAGACTAAACAGACCTTGTTGTTTTCAGCCACCATGTCTTCAACCATCAACAGTATTGCCAAGAAGTACATGCATAGCCCCAAAGAAATTAGTGTGGGCAAGAAAAACATGGGCGCTGACAATGTGACTCATCAATATTATTTAGTTAAACCAGGTCAGAAATACGAAGCTTTGCGTCGCATTGTTGATTCTGAACCAGATGTGTATGGCATCTTATTTTGTCGCACCAGAAATGAAACGCAAGAAATTGCCGACAAATTAAAAGAAGATCGCTATTCCACTGAAGCCTTGCATGGTGACGTATCGCAGAATATGCGTACGCAGATCATGGAGCGTTTTCGTCAGCGCAAAATTCAGTTGTTGGTAGCTACAGACGTAGCCGCTCGTGGTATTGATGTTAATGATTTAACCCATGTCATCAATTATAATTTGCCAGATGTAAACGAGATTTATTTGCATCGTAGTGGTCGAACTGGTCGTGCCCACAAAAGTGGTGCTTCGATTTCGATTTTGACTATGCGCGAAATGCGCAAGGTGCGGGAGTTGGAACAAAAGGTAGGTAAACCGTTTGAACAAAAGCAGGTGCCAACCGGCCAAGAGATTTGTGAAAAGCAACTATATAGTTTGGTTGAAAAAATGAAAAATATTGAGGTGGACGAACAAAAAATAGCCCCATTTTTACCCGCTATTGAAGAGATGCTGAAGGGCTTATCTCGCCAAGAGTTGTTAGCTCGATTCGTTTCCGCTGAATTTAATCACTTTTTATCACTCTATCAAGATTCAAAAGATCTTGAAGCGGTTACTTCTGGCGGTTACAAGGACGAATGGCGGGAAAAAGGCACACGCCAACCAGATGAAAACTTCGTTAATGTGCGTTTAAATATCGGTAAGCGAGACATGCTCGATATTAAAATGTTGTTTGGCATGATTAATAGTAAGCGTGAACTTAAGGGTGCTGAAATTGGCAAGATCATGCTATCCGACACCTTTACGGTGTTTGGCATTGAGAAGGGCAGGGCGGAAGATGTGGCCCGAGCGTTTGGTGCTTCTCGGTTCAAGGGACGACAAATTGAGGCTAGGCTTGTTGAGGGTTATACGCCGGAACGACCAAACCGAAATTTTTCTGATAAGCGTCGCGGCCGACCAGTTGGCAGGGGCGAAGAAAGAGGCTCAAGTCGTTTTAAGGGACGTCGTTAAACAATAAAAATTTTATATAAAAAATTAGTCCAATCGGGCTATTTTTTTTGTCAAATATTTTTTCAATTTGGGATATTTATGGTAATATATAAAATATCCTAATATTTACTTTTATTAAATGTCTTTTTGTGTGTCATCGCTAGTTAAATATATTTTCATTGTTTTTATCTTTTTACTTTTTGCCCACCGTGGCGAAGCCGCGGTGTTTTCTCATAACCTCAGCCAAGGCAGCCGTGACCCCGAGGTTAAGGCTCTACAGCAGTATTTAAATACCCATGGCTATCCAGTTGCCAAGATTGGTGCTGGGTCGCGGGGGAAGGAAACTACTGTATTCGGTCCAGCTACGAAACAAGCCCTCATCCGTTTCCAGAAGGATAATCATATTACCCCAGCCAACGGCTATTTTGGCCCGACCACTCGCAAGGTTATGACAAAAGAGCGTAGTGTTGCAGGTGCCACGCCAACCCCTAAAAATACCCCAACTACTTCATTACTTAAGCCCAATCCATTAACACCCTCAGTAATTATTGAATCACCTAAATCCAATACCCCAGAGATCACCCCAGTTAACACTTACACCATCGGGGGTACCATCATGGGACTCACGGGTGCGGTGACGCTCAGGAATAACACCACTGATCAACTCATGCTCACGCCAGCTAGTGCGAGCCTATTTACATTTCCAGCATCGCTACCCACCGGGGCAAGCTATTCGGTAACCGCTACCCCGGGAAGTATGACCGAGCACTGCTATCTCATCAATAACTCTGGCACCGTGGCCAGTACCAATATCACCACTATTCAAATTGCCTGTGGCACCACTTTAGCTGACACTATTCCGGCGAATCCATTCACCAATCCCATTATCCCCAGCAGTGCTCCGACTATCCATCAACTCACTTACACTACCGATGGGTATGGCACCATCACTGGTTCCTCTACCCAACGTATTGCGTTCAACACCAATGGTACTGAGGTAACTGCAACCCCGAATACTGGCTATCACTTTACTGCCTGGAACGATGGGCTCACCAATCCCACCAGAATCGACACCAATATCAGGAACAATCAGACCTACACGGCTAACTTTGCCATTAACACCTATACCCTAACCTACACGGTTGGTGCCAATGGTACACTCAGTGGTGCTACCACTCAGACCGTGACTCATGGCAGTGCCGGTACTGAGGTGATTGCAATCCCAAACGCATATTATATGTTTTCTGGTTGGAGTGATGGAGTACTTACAGCCACTAGAACAGACGGTAATGTAACTTCGACACAAATACTTACGGCTAATTTTATCGTTACTCCATTTACGGCTTGTGGCCAGACTTTATATGATGAGCGAGATGGCAATACCTATCCTACCGTGCAAATTGGTGCGCAATGTTGGACGGCTAAGAACATGGCCTATCTGCCAAACGTAGTGCCAAGTGCAACCGGTGCAACCAATACTCCTTATTATTATGTGCATAGTTATCAAGGCAGTAATGTTACAGCGGCTAAAGCCACTGCCAACTACTCAATTTATGGGGTTTTATATAACCATCCAGCCGCACTTACCGCCTGTCCTACTGGTTGGCATTTGGCAACCGATAATGAATACATTGATATGACCACTCCACTTGGAACGAGTGTTGATGCAGCTAATAAGCTTAAAGCTACTTCAACTTGGGGAGGATCAAACGGTCTTAATACAATGGGTTTTTCGATTTTGGCAGCAGGGTATCGTTTTCACAATGGATTATTTTATGAACTTGGAACCGCTTCTCTTCTTCGTACAGATGGAATTAATTATAACCCGGCTGATGGGATTTATCGTGCTTACGATAGATATGTGTCCTGGCAAATTGTTAGAACCAATGGTTGGGTTGACGATGGTATGTCGGTACGATGTCTTAAAAATTAGTTGATAAAATATTACTTTTTTGCTACGATAATAATAATTATCCCTCACCACAATAAATAACAACTGGCTTAAGTAGGACAAATTGTATCCAAATGCAATTTTGCCTAAAATAAGCCAATTTTTTTATGTTAAACAAAACACAGCTTCTTACTGAAGCACGTAATCATCTCACACAAATTTTACAATCGGCCAAGAATGAGGCTGAGTCGGTTCAGGCTAGCATTATTCGCTTACGCCAGCGGGTGCGTAATTTTGCCAGTATCGAAGGCAAGGTAGAGCCAATCATATTGGCAAATAACTATATCAGACAAAAACAGCTCGAACAGATTGTTGGTTCGCCATATTTTGTCCGGTGTGATTATGTTGTCGACAATATGGAAACAAAAGTTGCCTACATTGGTAAGTTTCAGTTAAGCGAGGCAGGGGTGTATTCTTGGGTTACGCCAATCGCACAACTTCGGTTTGGGGATATTGGGCCAGTCAACTATCAATTACCCAGCCAAGAAATTAAAGCAGTGTCGTTGGTGAGAAAGGATCAGTATATGATTACAGACAGTCGGTTGCTTTTAATGGCAAGTGAGGCAATGGATTATGAACGCACTTTAATTCATCAAGAATATTTTTCTGAACTAAAAAGTGAATTTGCCTTGCCAGAGATTATTGCCCGCATGGAACGAGCGCAAGACCAAGTAATTCGAGCAGATTATCGTGACTCATTTTTAATTTCAGGCCCAGCCGGCTCGGGCAAAACCACCTTGGCGTTTCATCGGATTGCATATTTAACCCAGTCGCCCGATACAACCAAACTTTTTCCTGGTAGCAATATCATTGTTTTTGTGCAAGACGAATCAACAAAAAATTATTTTCGCGCCATCCTACCTCAGCTTGGCATTGAAGAGGTTCAGGTAACTACGTTTGAGACCTGGGCGTTTGAGGCGTTACAGCTTACGGATTTAAAATATGTTTGGCGATATGGTGAAACTGCCGCCGATAAAAATTTATTTGAATGGTATAAAAGTCAAGCATTGAAAGCATTACATAATGAGAAAAATATTGTTACCAAGCCAGCTGTCTATTTGGAAAATGTCTATCGTGATTTGTTGCCACCTCGATTTTATACTTTGTTCCAAAAGCAACTAAAAGAAAAATTGTTAGATCGCTTTGATTTAACCTTGCTCCTTAGTAATCATTTAAATGTTTACAGGGGTATTACCAGGGAGCAACGAGTAGTTACTGAGGATAAACATGGCACCTTAAAAATGCAAAATACTCGTGGTGGATTAGCCTATTCGTTTATGGTGGTGGATGAAGCTGAAAATTATTCAGCCGAGCAGATAAAAATATTCCAAGCATGTGTAAACGATACTAAGGCGATGTTGTACGTGGGTGATTTGTCTCAGCAAACACGCCTCGGTACGATAAAAAATTGGCAGGAGGTGGGCGAACAATTTTTAGATGGTCGTCATATCGTCCTCGAAAAATCGTATCGAAACACTAAACAAGTTTTAGAATACATTCGTAATCAAGGCTATGAAGTAGAAATTCAAGTGAATGCCAAAAATGGACCTGCGGTGGAAGAAAAATTATTTTGCGATAGCAACAGCTTGGCTGAATATATTAAAGTAATAGCATTGGCTAATGTGGCAGTGCCGGTTGGCGTTTTGCTTGATGATAACTTAGTCAATTTGATACCAGAAAAATTGTGTCATGTGGCTCCGAATATTAAGGCAATGACGATTGCGGAATCGCAAGGCGTGGAATTTGAAGTGGTTATTATAATTTTTGATAGCACACTTCAAGAAGTTGAAGCATTAAATCCCGGGGCACTCTCACCTGAACTTAAAAAAATACAACGCGATTTAAGATATGTTGCCCTGACTCGCTCTACTAATAAACTTTATGTGATTACGTATAACCAAGAGTAGTGTTAGTTTACAATCAGTTGATTCGTGGTATTATTTAATCATAACTTCAATCCTGTGGCAAAAATAAAAAATATTCAAATCACAACCCCCAAACGTTTTTTACTAAACGGACTTTTTATTGTTCCAGAATCAGCAAAGACAATTTATATTTTTATCCATGGACTGGAAGGCAGTGTTTTCTCACAAGTTGTAATAACTCAGATGTTAGCAACAAACAATGCCGGAGTGTTATCGTTTAATAATCGTGGTGCGAATATTATTTCCAAGGTATATCAAAGAAATAAAAAAGATGTAATTTCGCATGAGATTGGTACGGCCCATGAACATTTTATTGATTGCGTTGATGATATTGATGGGGCAGTAGCCTGGGCAAGTCAATTATCGCCAGAAAGAATAATTTTATTAGGGCATTCCACGGGATGTAATAAAAGTGTGTATTATCTTTCCAAACGTTCTAATTCAATCGTAAAGGGGGTAATCCTGCTCGCTCCAATGAGTGATTTTGCTGATACTTTTGCTTTTACGGAGCCAAAAATTTATAATCGAGCCGTTGCAACGGCCAAGAAAATGGTTGCCATGGGTAAGGGTGAAGAGTTTTTACCAAACAATGTCTGGGGCCAAACCCTGGATGCTCAACGGTTTTTAAGTTTGTATACGCCCGAGAGTGAAGAAGAAATATTTGGTTACGCTTCAGGCAAAAAGCCGACTCGTCTCCAAAAAATAAAAGTGCCACTTTGTGTTGTATTGGCTGAAAATGATAAATACGCTGATCGACCCATCGTTCAAATATCTGAATGGTTTTATGAAACTTTGTGCGAACAAAATGCTTTGGTTAAGGTTGTTGCTAGCGCGCCACATAATTTTAGTGGCACCGAGAATGAGGTAAAAAAAATTATTGTGTCTTGGCTCAGTACCATCACGTAACTATTTAGTAATGAATTGTGTATTATGATTGAAATTGCGGGTTATTTGTCAGGAGTTGCAATCTTATTATCATTCGTGCCATATATTAGGGATGTCTTTTTGCACAAGACAAAACCAGAGCGAATATCTTGGTTAATTTGGTCGATATTGGGACTGATTTCATTTTTTTCACAATGGGCCAAGGGCGGGGAATATTCTTTAATTTTGACCGGCGCTCAGGTAGTTGGCGATTTTGGAGTATTTTTATTGGCACTAAAATTTGGTCTCGGTGGATTTTTCTTTCGTGATAAGTTGGCAATAGTTGGCATGGCCACAGGTTTGCTGTTGTGGTTTTTTACAAAGGAGCCATTGTTCGCTCTGTTTATTGCCATTCTGATTGATGCGATTGGTGTGTGGTTAACCGTGATGAAAACATTTGAACAGCCGGAAACAGAAACAACGAGCGCTTGGTGGCTAACGTTATTAGGTGGATTTTTTGGGTTGTTAGCCGTTGATCCGAGTAATCGTGTTTTATTTGTCTTTCCAATATATATTTGTTTTGCCAGCACAAGTATTCTTTTGGCGATTTATTTTGGTAAGCAATTTAAGAAAAAACTAATGATATGAAATACATCGATTTGTCAGTTACGATAAATAATCAAACGCCGGTTTATCCTGGTGATCCACAAACGAAAATTGCTAAAGCAGGGGTTTTGTCTCGTGATGGATATCAAGACCATTATATTTCAGTCGGTTCGCATGCAGGTACGCATATCGACGCACCGTCTCATATGGTGAAGCATGGAAAAAATATCGATCAATTTGCCTTAGAGAATTTTGTTGGCAATGGAGTGTGTATTAGAATTAATCAGAAGTTCATTTTAGATGAAGTAAAAAATTATCAAATATACAAAAACGACTTTGTGCTTTTCAGCACCGGTATGACTAAAAAATATTACCAAAAGGCATATTACAAATCATATCCGGCGATGCCTGTTGAAGTGGCTAGTTATTTGGTTGATAAAAAAATTAAAGGCGTGGGCGTAGATATGTGTAGTGTTGATTACGAGCCGTTTAACAGCCATAAAATATTGCTTAATGCGGGAGTGTTTATTATTGAAAATATGACCAATCTGGACAAGCTTCACAATAAAAAATTCAAATTATATGCCTGGCCACTCAAATTGGACATCGATGGCTCACCAATCAGGGCAGTGGCGGAACTAATATAGTGCCATTGACGCTTAGCCTATTACCTTTTATGATATAGGTGGTTAACCTCGGATTAAGAAAAATAGATTAAACATGGAAATTCCTGCTTTTGTTGGCCAAATTTTAACCCGTTTAGATGCCGCAGGGCACGAGGCGTATTTAGTGGGTGGCTGTGTACGCGACCTGCTTTTGGGTGTCGTGCCTAAAGATTGGGATATTACCACTAAAGCAAAACCAGAAGAAATTTTGGCTGTTTTTACCGAAGGAAAATATGAGAATATTTTTGGCACGGTAATAGTTCCGGTTCGCGACGAAGAGGAAAACTTATTAGCCGCAATCGAAGTAACAACCTATCGCAGTGAACAAGGCTATAGTGATCGTCGTCGACCGGATGAAATTACCTTTGAAACGGAATTAGATAAAGATTTAGAACGACGAGATTTTACCATTAACGCTATGGCGTTAAAATTTAAATCCCAGTCAAAACTAATTACAGAAAAAGAAGTGATAAATTTTGGTGATGATGATGTTGAACTGGTTGATTTGTTTGGCGGGCGCAAGGATTTGGGCAAGCGGATAATTCGTGCCGTTGGTGAACCCAGCGAACGTTTTCGCGAAGATGCTTTGCGCCTGATGCGCGCGATTCGATTTAGTTGTCAATTGGGTTTTAGTATTGAACCAAAAACAGAGCGAGCAATCGCTAAGTTGGCTGGCGCGATTAAATTTATTGCCAATGAGCGGATTCGGGATGAACTTATTAAGATTCTTGATTCCGACCGAGCGCATGAGGGAATGCAGACTTTACATGACACAAAGATGTTACAATATATTTTGCCGGAGCTGGAGCGCGGTGTGGGCGAGACGCAGAATAAACATCACACCTATACGGTTTTTGAGCATTTAATGCTTTCGTTAAAATATTGTCCCAGTAAAGACTGGCGCGTGCGACTAGCCGCGTTATTGCATGATATTGGCAAGCCACAAACGAAAAAAATGGTTGATGGTGAGGCTACATTTTATAATCACGAATATCTTGGTGCCAAGATGACTAAAAAAATCATGACCCGCTTGCGCTTTGCTAACGAAGACTTGGACAAGGTGACCAACTTGGTGCGCAATCACATGTTCTATTATAATGCCGGCGAAGTGACACCAGCTGCCGTGCGGCGCTTAATCGTTAAGACCGGACGAGAGAATTTGAAAGATTTAATTGCCGTACGTATCGGTGATCGACTTGGCTCGGGCGTTGCCAAGGCCATGCCCTACAAATTGCGCCACCTGGAATACATGATTGAAAAAGTGAGTAACGATCCGGTGTCAGTAAAAATGTTAAACATTAACGGCACCGACTTAATGACTGATTTACGGCTTGAGCCCGGTCCCAAAATTGGCGCGATTTTGGATGTGTTATTAGCTGAAGTAATTGAAGAACCGTCGCTAAATACGCGTGAGTACTTGTTAGAACGTAGTCAAGAGTTGAATAAATTAAATGTAGAAGAATTACGCGCTAAAGCAAAAATTGAAATAGAGGCCAAACGCGACCACGATGATCATAAACTTAAGCATACCCATTGGGTCTAATCTTATGCCAAAGAATCTGCGATTTTTAGAACGATTATACATTTTCTTGTTCATTGCAGATTCAGTTCTCGTAACTCTGAATCACTATTTGGTAAATGGTGAGCTGGGTCGGGCAGGGCAAATTGAATTAGTGCTAACAATTGGCTTTTTTGCTATTGCGTATGTAATGTATACGTTGTATAAACGAGTGGTGAATGAAAATTTACATGAGTACGAGCGTTTAAAAAAAGATAAGCGTAGTTTAGAGGATAATATTACCGAAGCGTTTCAGTATATTGGCAAGTTGAATATACAATTAGAGGAGATTCGGTCGGTCTTTAGTGGGGAGAATAAATACCCGGAAAGTCGTTCACAATTTAAGGTAATTTTGAAATTTCTGAGTGACAAGGTATTGGCGTTAACTGATATTGATTGGGTTTGTTTAAAAATAATTGATATATCGGAGTGCAAGATATTAGCGGAGCAAATCAGATACCGCGGCAGTAATACGGTAGCACCCTTTCCTAATGCTGACATCGGGTGCCATAATATAATAAACGGTAAATTGCCAATTGGGGTAACTGCAATTTATTCAAGCAAGTCAAATGGCGTGTTTAAGATAGTTTGTTTGGTGCCAGGCCTTGAAATTAGCAAAGAACAGCGAGTGTTGGTCAAAGCAATTGTCAATCAGCTAGAAATGTTCTATCTTATCTATGTGCGGTCTGGTAATACCGACCGGAGAGAAATTAAATAATTATTTTTATGAAAAAAGTTTTTTTTCTAGCGGCGGTACTGCTGCTTGCCGCGGGTTGCGGCGCAGTCGAAAAGCAGAACGACACTCAAATTACTTCAATCAACACTAATTCAACCGAACAAGCCACATCGGGTGACTCGGAAACTTCTAACAAAAATACTATGGAACAACAAGCACCAGCCAGTGTGAATCAAAAAGATTTCACTGATTTAACCAAGGAATACTCGAAAGCAATCTTAAAAACCAATCAAGGTGATATTGAAGTGGAATTCTATAACCAGGATTCACCCAAGACAGTAAATAACTTTTTAAATTTAGCTAAGCGTGGTTTTTATACTGGCACTAGCTTTCATCGAGTAATAAAGGATTTTATGATTCAGGGCGGCGATCCAAATTCAAAAGATGCTGACCGCTCAACACATGGTCGTGGCGGTCCTGGTTATGCCTTTGCCGATGAATTTAATACGCACCCTTTGGTGAAGGGTAGTTTGGCTATGGCTAATTCTGGATCAGACACCAATGGTTCCCAGTTTTTTATCGTTACGGCAGACGCTACACCCTGGCTTGATGGCAAGCACACTAATTTTGGCAAGGTAATAAAAGGCATGGATATTGTTAGTAAAATTGAGACAGTACAAACGGATCAAAACGATCACCCAATAGATGATGTAATTATTGAGAAAATTGAGCTGTTAAAATAATTGACTTGAATGAGTATGTAAAAGAAGTGCTCATGGCACTTCTTTTATGATTATTTTTTTTGACAGCTTGTGCCATATTGAATTTTATTGGAGGATTAGGTACAATAAATACAGTAAAATTAAAGAAAAAACTATGAATCTCTTGCTTAAATGGCTAATTATGGCCGTTTCGATTTTATTAGCTAGCTACTTTTTGCCTGGCATAAACGTTGATGGTCTTTGGACCGCCTTGGTTTTGGCCGTAATCTTGGGCTTAATTAATATTACGCTCAAGCCGATTTTATTGGTAGTCACTTTGCCGATAAATGTGTTAACGCTAGGCTTATTTACTTTAGTAATTAACGCTTTAATGGTTTTGTTGGCCACTACCATAGTTAAAGGTTTTGTGGTAGATGGTTTTTTTGCAGCGATGATTTTTAGTTTACTTTTGTCGTTGATTAATTACGTGCTAGGACGATTACTTGATCCTATCAAGTAGGGCTCGGGATATCGTATAGTGGTCGTACGCGCGCTTCGGGTGCGTGAAGCCCCGGTCCGATTCCGGGTATCCCGACTGACTCGTTAAAACCAATGTGATGAAAATATATAAAGGCATTATCTTGAGCTTGAGTTTAGCAATATGTTTGTTGTGGTCTAGTTATGCGCAAGCCGCCACCATGGGGGCAAAGCTGGCTGGTAAGATATTGTTAAACGTGGAGCAGGGCGGTGAACTATGGTATGTTAACCCCGACAATAAACAACGATACGAGGTTGATAAATACGAAGATTTATTGGCTGTGGCCAAAAAATTAGCCAAGCCGATTAGCGAAGTAGATTTTCAAAAAATTGCACAAGGCGGTATGCCGGTTGTTGGAGATGTAGTCGTTGCCAAAAAATATGCCGGGCGGTTTGTCGAACGAAACGAGCGAGGCGGGGAATTGTGGTTTGTGAATCTAGCTGATTTGAAAAGATATCCGTTAACCGATGCTGTCACTGCTTTAGCCAGTATAAAAAAAGTTGCGATTGGCATCACCCGTGAAAATTTGGCGCATATTCATAAGCCGGTTTTTTATGAAGCGGTTGATCAATATAGTCATTATGAACGGCAGAAAATTACTATTCGCAAAGAAACCTACACCGTTGATTTAGTTGAAATTGATTTGGCAAATCCAAATTTGCGAATTATCACTGATTCGGCTCAGACAGCAACTTGTAAGACCAATTGTCAGGCCAAGCCGCTGTGGAGCTATATTAAAAGCACGCCTAAGGTATTTGCCGCCATGAATGCAACCTATTTTGACACGAGCGTAGCAAAGAAAAATTATTATTTTTTCCCGGTATACAACACTAAAGCAGGTGTTTTTATTAATGATGATCAATTAAAATATTGGACCACTGGTCCAATTATTGCTTTTGATCAAAATAATAAAATGTATTATTTTAAAGATAGCCGCGAATTTAAAAGCGTAGCCGATTTTGAAAAAAAATATAATACCAAGCTCGCAGCCGCTATTGGCAACAAACCACGGATTATTGAAAACTACATGAATGTTTTAATCGATTGGGAAGTTGATAATAAGCAACTAAAACAACACTCTACCAAAAATGCCTTAGCGTATAAAAATAACAAAATTTATCTTGTGGAAGTAATCAACGCTACGGTGCCGGATTTGGGTGAGGTGTTACAAGCGATGTATTTTGAATTCGCCATCAATTTAGATGGTGGTGGCTCGACGGCCTTTTTTTACAACGATGAATTTTTGTCTGGGCCAGGTCGTGATATCCCTAATGCAATTTTATTTGCAACTAAATAATCGTATGGAAACTAAAATTAGTCATTGGCAATCAGAGTTAAGCAAATCGCATGAGTTGTATTTACGGATTAAAGCACGTCCTGGTGCAGCAGCTACCAAACTAAACGGTACGCTTGATACATCAGACGGCGAGACGATAAAAATGGATGTTGCCGCACCGCCTGAAAAAGGCAAAGCGAATGCAGTGATTGTTAAATATTTATCCATAATGTTTAGCGTTAATAAAGATAATGTAAAAATAATTAGCGGGGCAGGTGATAAATTGAAATTAATTAAAATTAGCTCATAAGTTATATGGTGGATTCAATTAAGCCAACCATTAAAATACCTGAGCATGTTGCGATTATTATTGATGGTAATCGACGTTGGGCTAAGGAGCGCAACCTTTCGACCTTGGAAGGCCATTACAAGGGCTACAAGAAAACAGAAGAGGTGCCAGAGTGGTTGTTTGCCCGTGGTGTTAAGACGGTTTCATTTTATATTTTTTCAACCGAGAATTGGCAACGAGCGCAAGAAGAAGTTAATTATTTAATGAAATTAATTAAAGAGGCAATTGAATCGGATATTATTCGGGCTAAAGAAAAAGGGTGGCAACTGCTGTTTAGTGGACGATTGTCCGAGTTGCCGGGAGATTTGCCCGTACTTTGCCAACAGGCTATGGATCAGACCAAGGATGGTCGGGCTGGTGTGGTTAATTTTTGTTTGAATTATGGCGGCCGACCTGAAATAATTGATGCTATTAAAAAAATAATACAGAATAACTTAGCCGAAGAACAAATTCACGAAGGGTTAGTTAAAAAATATTTGTATCAACCGGCGGTAACTGATCCCGACATGATTGTGCGCACTTCAGGAGAACAACGATTGTCCGGTTTTCTGATGTGGCAATCGGCATATAGTGAATTGATGTTTATGAAGAAATATTGGCCCGATTTTGAAGAAAGCGATATTGATAAGATTATTGAGGAGTATAATATACGAGAAAGGAGATTTGGTGGTAATAATCCTGAATAGGTACATTGGCAATTTAACCAGGCAGCGATGCCTAGATTGAGAGGTTGAAATGAAAGCGATTGCTGCAGATAGATATGCAAAAAGGGTATTGGAAAACGGTCCGGCAGATGGTTATCAATCAACGATAACTACGCCGGATTACTCAACACTCATTGAACGGCTGGATTACTATTGGCGGCATCACCGAGTAACATTAAATACTAACATCAGTCATGCAGTAGGACTTAGGCGCTTAATGGAAACGGAAGTGCGAATACTTGAATTTGACGATGCTGTTGGATTTTTGCTCCACCTTATGGCTGAGCCGTCAGTAAACGATCCGCGATTGAGGTATTGCATTGGTTTAATGCTGTTACCGGAATTGATTCGGCGGCAGGTGCTGCATCGAGTTAAAGACGTCTATCAAGTGCCAGGTTTTTTCTTTGCTGACGCCAAACCGTTGAACCCATCACAGCTTGAAGTGGCGCGATGGACTCACGATATCTACCCCTCGCCGTTACATGGTAAAACCGACATCGCATTCAGGAATAATGCTCTGAAACAGTTGATAGGTAATAGTGAATATTATTCACTCTTGTGGCGTTACCGGTTTGAGTGCATGATTTTACAGTTGATACCGGAAAATATCGCGGACAAGGTTATTACCGTTCGACAAGTTGAGCACGAGAGGCAACGTTCTTGATACGTATTACAATATTTGTTCCCCTTTGGGGTGCTTGGGCGACCGTTTGGCCGCCCAGTTTTTTTATTGTAAAAAATGTCGTATTTTGCTAGTATCGAGGTATGAAGCAACTAATTGTAACCCCATTAGCCGATCGGATTCGACCTCAAACTTTGAGGGAATTTTTTGGGCAGGAAGCAATTGTGGGGGAGGGTAAGTTATTGCGGCGCGCAATTGAGGTTGATAACGTGCCTTCTTTAATTCTTTGGGGCCCACCTGGATCAGGCAAGACCACGTTAGCTAATATCATTGCCAAGCAGACACAGTCGCGGTTTATCCAGTTATCTGCTGTAACTAGTGGAGTTAAGGATTTGCGGGCGATTATCGAGGAGGCGCGAGCGGAGCAGGGCAATGGGCACAATACGATATTATTTGTAGACGAGATTCACCGCTGGACTAAGGCCCAGCAGGATGCTCTATTACCGCATATCGAAAAGGGTACAGTGACATTAATCGGCGCTACCACCGAAAATCCGAGCTTTGAAGTGCGGGGCGCGTTATTGTCGCGTTGTCGTGTTTTTGTGTTGGCGCAATTAGATAAAGTGCAGCTGGTCAATATTTTAGCTAATGCCTTGAAAGATAAAGAGAATGGTTTGGGTAAAAAGAAATTAACCGTCAATCCAGAAGTATTAGGCTTGATTGCAGACTTGTCCAACGGCGATGCGCGCGTAGCCCTGAACGTACTTGAATACGCCGCCAGCATGAGCAAAGAAATTACCCCGGAAATCGTGCGTGAGGCTTTGCAAAAATCGAGTCTTTTGTATGACAAAGACGGGGAAGAGCATTATAATATTATTTCTGCTTTGCATAAGTCTTTACGCGGCTCAGATGCCGATGCCGCTTTGTATTGGCTGGCACGAATGTTAGAAGCGGGAGAAGAACCGCTCTATATCGCTCGTCGCTTAGTGCGATTTTCTTCTGAGGATGTGGGTTTGGCTAATTCGCGCGCGCTCGAACAGGCAGTGGCTGCGTACCAAGCGTGTCATTTTATGGGTATGCCGGAGTGTAATGTGGTTTTGGCACAACTCGTGGTTTATCTGGCTAAGTGTCAGAAATCAAACGAATTATACACGGCTTATAATCAGGCTGCGGCTGATGTCCGCCAGTATGGCAATTTGCAAGTGCCACTCCATATTCGTAATGCACCGACTAAGTTAATGAAAAATTTGGGCTATGGCCAGGGTTATAAATATTCACCTGATCACAACTATAACGAGGAACAGGAGTATATGCCCGATGAATTAAAAAAGAGAACATATTTAAAACCCTAATATGCAGAATAACAATGGAGTTTATCAATTAGATAATTTATCAAAACAATCTGGTATTAGTCATGGATTTTCAACGAATATGCTGGGCAATATGTCGCCTAAGTACGGTGATGATTACGCAGCTAATATGGATAAATTTTGGCAAGCAATGGGTTTGGATAAAAACCGTGTGGTTAAAGCGGATTTAAAAAATAGTGACAAGATTGTTGATGTAATTAATTTAGAAAATAATATTTTTGAATGCGATGCATTAATTACGGGAGAGAAAAATATAGCGATATATTTTGTCATTGGTGACTGTATTCCGATTTTATTTTATGCCCCAGACAAACAGGTTGTGGCAATTGCACATTGTGGCTGGCGAGGCACTGATTTACATTTAGCTGAAAAAACTGCCAAACAACTGCGAGATGAATATAGCTGTGATTTGAGTAAGTTAGTTATTGGTTTTGGGCCGTCGATTCAAAAGTCATCATATGTGTTTGATGTGCCAATTGAACAAGGTGAAGATTGGCAACCGTATTTACAAGCTTTGCCAAATGGTTTTACCTCGATTGATGTGATTGGATATAATCTGGCACAACTTGAGTCGCTGGGCATTGCACGAGAGCAGATTGAGGTAAGCACATTCGACACCGCCACCTCGCCCTTGTTTTATTCGCATTATCGAGCTTTGCGAAGTGGCGAAATTGAAGGGAGGTTTGTGGCGGCAATAATTTTAAAATAGTGATTAGTAATAAAAAAGTTTCAAGCCACTGCGGGAGCAGTGGCTTGTGATGGAAGGAAATGAAATTATAAAAGATTGTAACTCCTCAGTAATGATTTGAGCTCACCTTGTTTTTCTTCCGGAAGCGGAAGTGTTGGACTTCTGACAATATAGTCAAAGTCGTGCATCATACATAAAGCAGCTTTAACCGTTTTACCCGGTGAGATAATGCCAGCAAATTTAAAGAACGGATTAAGGTGGCGATGCAGAGCCAGACCACCAAGCCCAATATCTTGTCCTTTGCAATAGGATATCATCCGTTGAGTTTCCAGTGGAAAAATGTTTGCCAAGGTTGAGATGATTCCATGCGCCCCATTTAGTAACTTTCCATATGCCTCTTCTTCGTCGCAAACATACACCATGAAATCTGGTGAGCAGTGTTTTAACACCTCCGCAAGTTGGTCACCTTGACGACTTACCAGTTTTACTCCCCGGATAATTTTTGCTCTATCCAGATGTAGAATGGTATCTGGGTCGGCACTTACACCAGTGCGAAAGATGTTGTCATATAATAAAATCGGTATATTGCGGTACTCATGAGGCAAGGCTTTGAAGATGAGGGTGAAGTGATTTCTCATTTCTGCCTGAGTTAGATTCAACCCGTATGGTACGGTTTGTAAAAATCCATCGGGCTTATAATGATAGCCAAGTGCAAGTTTAGTCATTTCGATGGCGACTGACGTATCATTTGATCCTGTAGAAGCGATCACTTTACGTCTGCCAGCAACAGTGTTTAGAACCAATTTGATCAACTTGAGATGTTCATCATCGGTCATGAGTGGCGAATCAGCCACAACATCGCCACATACATAAAACTGACCTTGAATTAATTGTAATTGGCCTTCAATGATTTTTTTTATTGCTCCAGTGTTGATTATGTTGCCATAACCTGGTCGAAAAGTTACCGTTTTTTTGATGGAACTTTTTTCACAGGGTACAAGTTGTTCTGGCCTGAGTATGGTTACCAGATTGATTCCAAGATTCCCAAACGGCTTGATTACTGATTTTTTGTACATAGTGCATCTCCTTTCTGGGGTAGATTGTGTAAAGTGCGGCCGGAGCCGTAAATATTGAACAATTTCGGATTTTAGGCTAAAGTTAAATTACTTTATTCTATCTAACTTGTCAAAATTATGAATTATAATCAGGCCTCCGTTGCCTTACATAAGCGAAAAAAAGGTAAATTCGAGATTAAATCTAAAGTACCTTTAAAAACCAAGGAAGACCTATCTTTGGCCTATACCCCTGGCGTGGCCGAAGTATGTCGGGAAATTGGCAAGGATGTGACAAAATCATGGACATTAACCAATCGAGCGAATCAGGTGGCAGTAGTAAGTGATGGCACCGCTATATTAGGCTTGGGCGACCTAGGCCCGGAGGCAGCTATGCCGGTCATGGAAGGCAAGGCTATTATTTTTAAAGAGTTTGCTAATATCGACGCCATTCCACTGTGTATTAATTCAACTGATGTCGATGAGATCGTAAATTTTTGTAAACTAATCGAACCCAGTTTTGCTGGTATAAATTTGGAAGATATTGCTGCGCCACGCTGTTTTGCCATCTTAGAGCGGCTGGAAAAAGAATTGCAGATCCCTGTGTTTCATGATGATCAAGACGGTACGGCTATTGTTACCTTAGCGGCCTTGATTAATGCTTGTCGGGTGACGGGTAAGGTGATGAAGGAATTGCGTGTAGTGATTAATGGCGCCGGCGCGGCTGGCGTGGCTATTGCTCGGTTACTGTTAGCACAAGGAGTAGCCGATGTAATTTTACTCGATAGTGTTGGCACCATTCACAGTGGGCGAAAAGATTTGAATGATATCAAACAGGAGATATCTAAAAAAACCAATAAGAAAAAAATTAAAGGTGGTTTGGTTGAGGCGATGGTCGGTGCTGATGTGTTGGTGGGTGTATCCAAGGCGAATTTAGTGAGTGGGGAGATGGTTCACTCGATGAATGCTCAGCCGATTGTTTTAGCCATGGCCAATCCTGATCCGGAAATCTTGCCGGAGGTGGCCTATGCAGCTGGGGCAGCGATTGTGGGCACGGGTCGATCTGATTATCCTAATCAGGTAAATAATGCCTTGGTTTTTCCTGGGCTGTTTCGAGGTTTGCTCGATGGTCGTATTCGCAAAGTTACTACCAAAATGAAAATCGCGGCCGCGATTGCTGTGGCCTATTCAGTTAAGCCAACTAAAACTAAGCTTTTACCGTTGGTGTTAGAAAAAAAAGTGGTGTCGGCCATTCGTCGCACAATCATGGAACAAAAAATATAATAAAATAATTATGAAAAAAATCATATTATATCTTAGTCTGGCCTTACTTGTTAGTGGTTGCGGTGTCACGGCTAAGCCAGACTTAAATAAAACAGGCAACACTCCTTCACCCAAGGCGTTGATTGTAATTGCTCCTGCCGAGTTTGCTGATAATCAGTTTGAGCAAGTTACCACAGAGCTTAATCGATTGAAAATCGGCTATGACATTGTTTCAATTCAAGGTGGCACAGCAGTAAGTGATCAGGGTAAAAAGCAAACCATAACGATAACGGCGGGTGAAGTGAAGCCTGATAATTATTGCTATGTCTTGTTTTTGGGTGGAGCGGCTATGGCGCATATTGCGGAAGACGATACTTTGCGATTATTAGCAGAAGAATTTGCTCGCGCAGGGAAGCCGATAGGGGCGATTGAAAACGGCATGGCAGTATTGGCTAATACTTCACTAATATCTAAAAAACATGTTGCTAATTTGGTTTCGTTAAAACCTGTGTTAGAAAAAGCCGGCGGTATTTTATCGCCTGAAAGTGTTTTTACTGATGGGTTATTAGTAACCGCTTCTACTGCCGAGCATTCGAGTGATGTGGTTGGTCGACTAGGGGTTTCGTACGAACAATCGCTTGAAATGAAAGTGGTAAAACCGGTTAAAAAATAATATGCCTAAGCAAAAATTATTACTTCATGTTTGCTGTATCGGTTGCGGGGCATACGTTGCCAAGACCTTAAGTGAAGAATTTGAGGTTACGCTATATTTTTATAA
>JBAXJQ010000009.1:0-39837 GCA_037137775.1 Candidatus Falkowiibacteriota bacterium
ATATTGATAATATTTATTGTCAAAATAATATTAAAAAATAGCTAAAATTAAATAAAATATTTAATTATGTAAAAAAGTGTTGAAAAATACTTGACAAATATTTGAAAGTGCGCTATGATGGTAGTGTAAAGAACATTACATAAAAAGAGAAAAAGCATTTGGTCGGTAGATATACACAAACCCACCAAATGCGAGATTCGCTCTTTTAAATACACAGGTATTTGCTCTGCTGGAGTGATCAGCGCAAATTCCCTTGCCGACTTAATCTAAGTCAGCAAAAAAAACAACACCCCTCCGCCTAACTCACCAAGCAGTTAGGCACACCCTCCCAACCACTTCACAAAAAATGTCATTTGACATTTTTTCTCTTTGTTTAAAAAATCATGCAACTCTCAATATTAAAAAAATTAGGCCTTACCGAACGTGAAATTTTAGTCTATATAAAATTATTAGAGCAAGGCGCTTTGTCGGTTCGCTCTCTAGCAGCATTAACTGAACTTAATCGCGGTACGGCGTATGACACCTTAAAGCATTTGCAAGAGCTGGGTTTGGTGAGCTTTTATCATCAAGATTCAAAGCAAAAATTTGTGGCCGAGGTGCCAGAAAAATTAAATGAACTAGTTTTAGAACAAGAGCGCGGCTTGGTACAGGTTAAATTCCAATTAGCTGAAATCATCCCTGAACTAAAATCGCTAGCCGGCAAAGAGGCAACCCAGCCGGTAACCAGATTTTACGAGGGCAGGGCCGGAATAAAAACTATTTTAAATGATGTTTTACTAACCATGTCTAAGACAAATGACAAGGCGTATTTTGTGTATTCTGCCTTGGGTGTGCGCGAGGATATTTATCAGGCCTATCCCGAGTTTAATCAAAAGCGGGTTAAGTCTGGTATTATGGCTAAAACGATTTCTTTAGCCCAGGGTGGCGGTACGTATGGGCTAGATGAACGTCGCTGGTTGCCGATGAGTGAAAAAGCGGATGCACACTTAACATATATTATTATTTATGCGGGTAAGAGTGCTTTTATTTCGCGAGATCAAGCCGGTAATCCGGTGTGCGTTTTGGTTGAAAACCAAATGATTGCTGAAACTCAAAAAACGATTTTTAATTCATTGTGGCAAACCTTAAGTTAGACGTATGTGTGGTATTGTTGGTTACGTGGGGAAAAACAACGCTGTACCGATTTTGTTGGATGGCTTAAAACGATTAGAATACCGCGGTTATGATTCTGCCGGAGTGGCGGTTGTGGTTGGCAATATCATATCCGAGATAAAATCTGTCGGGCGCATAAAAAATTTGGAAGAAAAAATTAATGGCAGCGTAGAATCGTTTTGTGGCATTGCTCACACACGCTGGGCCACCCATGGATTGCCAACGGAAGCCAATGCCCACCCCCATGCCGATTGCACCGGTAAAATTCGCATTGTACATAACGGCATAATAGAGAATTATCAACAATTAAAAGCCCACCTAATGCAGGAAGGGCATATTTTTGTATCCGAGACTGATACCGAGGTGATTGCTCACTTAATCGAAACTTTTTATACTGGCGATATCTTTGTGGCAGTGAATAAAACCTTGCCGTTGTTACAAGGAACATATGGCTTGGTTGTGTTGAGCCAAGACGAGCCGGAAACATTAATTGTAGCCAAACGAGGCAGCCCATTGGTGATCGGCTTGGCCGAAACCGAGACCATTGTGGCCTCGGATGTGTCTGCGATTTTGCGGTATACCAAAAAAGTAATTTATTTAGAGGATAACGAAGTTGCGGTGGTAAACAAGGATAACGTGTCTATATTTAATGCTGATTTAAATAAAATTGAAAAACCATTAGAATATATTGAATGGACTCTAGATCAGGCGGAAAAATCTGGCCATGAACATTTTATGCATAAGGAGATTTTTGAACAGCCGGAGTCGATTCGCAACAGTTTACGTGGTCGATATATTATTAAGAATGGTTTGGCAGTATTGGGCGGTTTGGATGGTGTTGCCAACAAGCTACGCCAGGTGGAGCATTTAACCATTGTTGCGTGTGGTACAGCTAGAAATGCTGGTTTAGTGGGCGAGTATATGTTGGAAGAATTTGCTGGTATGCCTACCGAGGTAGATTACGCCAGTGAGTTTCGTTATCGCCAACCGATTTTAGACAAGGCTTCGGCGGTTTTAGCGGTTAGCCAATCCGGTGAAACAGCAGACACACTAGCTGCCATAAAGGAAGCGAAAGAAAAAAATATTTTAACGCTTGGGGTGGTTAATGTGGTTGGTTCCTCGATTGCTCGATTGACCGATGCCGGAGTCTACAATCATATCGGCCCTGAGATGGCTGTGGCCTCCACTAAGGCATTTGTTTCTCAATTAGCCATCTTTGCCTTGCTAACAGTAAAATTAGGTAGACAGCGGCAAATGTCGCTGGCAACCGGGCAGCAGATTTTAAAAGAGCTTGAACTGTTGCCAGCTAAAGTGGCTTTAATCTTGCTGCAAGACGAAGCGATTAAGACAATCGCTCAAAAATATTGTGAAGCCACTAATTTTGCTTTTTTAGGCCGCAAGTATAACTATCCAGTAGCAATTGAGGGCGCAATCAAGCTTAAGGAAGTGTCGTATATTCATGCAGAAGGGTTTGCCGCGGGAGAATTGAAGCATGGACCGATTGCCATGATTGATGAAAATTTTCCATCAATTTTTATTGTGCCACAAGACAGTGTTTATGAAAAAAATATTAGCAATCTATTGGAAATTAAAGCGCGAAACGGTAAGATTATTGCAATTGCCACTGAGGGGGATAATGATATTGCCAAAATTGCGGATGAGGTAATATTTATTCCGAAAACCTTGGAAATGCTCACCCCGATATTATCAGTCATTCCTTTGCAGCTGTTTGCATATCATGTGGCGGTATTAAAAGGCTTGGATGTGGATAAGCCGAGAAATTTAGCTAAGTCAGTTACTGTTGAATAAATATGAATACCGATCAAAAAATTAAAATAGTTACTATTGGCGGCGGTTCGGGGCAGTATGTACTCCTTTCTGCTTTACGTGACTTGGGACACGATATTACTTCTGTGGTGTCTATGACCGACTCGGGCGGCTCAACCGGACGTTTGCGTGATGAATTAGGAGTTTTACCACCAGGCGATATTTTAAAGTGTATCGTTGCCTTATCGGCTAAGCGTGAGTATGCACGTGAAGTGTTTCAGACTCGGTTTGACGAGAGTGATGACAGAAAGTTGGCAGGTCATAATGCTGGAAACTTGTTTTTATCTTTTTTATCCGACTACGTTGGCAATTTTCCGGTTGGTGTTCAAGCCTTATCAAAGTTATTGGCTGTTCAGGGTCGGGTCTTTCCGGTTACAATTGATCGAGCTACCTTGGTAGCAGAGCTGGAAGATGGCACGCGTTTGTTTGGTGAGTCGGCTATTGATATTCCTCGGGGTGATCGGGCAAAAATCAAGGAAGTGTTTTTGGTGCCGCATCACAAAAATGGCCATGAAAATGGTGTCGAGGTGTACCCGCCGGTTATCGAAGCGATTTTGGCTGCTGATTTTGTGGTGCTTGGTCCTGGCGATCTGTTTTCTTCGATTATGCCTAATTTGAAAGTACCGGGGGTTCGCGAGGCGCTGGTGGCAACTAGGGCTAAGCTGGTCTATATCGTAAATATTATGACCAAGTATGGCGAAACGCACCGCTTTGATTTATCGGATTTTATTTCAGAGATTGAAACCGCTATCGGCCGGCCGCTGGATATCGTTATTGCTAACAGCGCTTTGCCAAGTCAATCGATGCTAGATAAATATAAAAAAGAAAATGCCGAGCCGGTTTTATTTAAAGCAGGATATGAGGTAAATGAAAAAAAAATAATATTGCGTGACGTGATTGATGAGTCCGGTGATATTTTACGCCATAATGAAAAAAAATTAGCTGATATTTTTTTAGCATTAACTCGCTCACATGATTGATGTTATCGACTTGGATTACACCCTCCTAGATGCCGATGAATTGAAAAATGATTTGGCAGCTACGTTGCATTTAACCAGGGAACAATTTAATAATGATTATGAACAGTATTATAAAAAGGAAGGCCGAAATTACCATCCGTTTGATCATGTTACATTAATTGTTGAACGAGGATGGCCAAGGGAAGTGGACAAAATCAAGACGAATGCGAATATTCGTCAATTACTCTTGAATATCGATCATTATTTGTTACCTGGCGCAGTTGAATTGTTGCAAGGTTTGCGCGCACGGAGAGATAAATTAATTATTTACTCCTTTGGTGATGAGGATTTTCAGCGGATGAAGATAGAATCATCTAAACTGTTGCGGCAGTTGGTTGATGGTTATGTGGTCGAGGGTAAGGATAAGACCAAAAATCCATTTTTTCAAACACTTATCGAAGAAAAACAGAAAGTATTACTTATTAATGATAATTTAGCCGAAGCAGTGAAGATGAAAGAGTTGCTTGAGTTAAATGGCATTGAGTGCGAGGTTATTGCGCCAGAAGGGCCATACAATAAACTCTTGGAAGAGGCGCGCTTGCAGGGCGTTACCTTTGTTCATAAGTTAGAGGAGGTGCAAAAAATAATAAATAAACCCAAGCAAGAAAATTTTAAGGAATTCACGCTTCATTAATATAAATTACACACCCAGGCTTTCAGCCACCCCTCTCGAGAGGAGAATGGGGGAATCTCTCAAAACATATGAAGAATTACATTTAACAAAATCGCCTCCTATTATGGAGGCGATTTTGTTAATGAAGATGTTTCTTTTTAACTTGATTGGTTAGCTCGGTGAGTTTTTTGCTGGTTGATATTGGATACTTCTTAGTGCAGTAGATTGTTTTGTACGTAGATGGTAGTGCGTCAATTTCTGTTTCGATGAATTTTTTGGTTTCATTAATATCAGATAATTTATTGGTTAGCTTCCCCTGACTAATAACCTTATGCAAAAGTGGCTTGCCGAGATGTTCATCTTCAAGGCCAATAATGTCTTTTACAATCTTTCCATTTTTATAGATTCGAAAGATTTGTTTTTTACCGGGATAACTTTCTTTTCCCTTGGTGAGTTTGGCTTTTGGTTCAATGGTGCCATCTTGATGTTCAATTTCTGCTAGCTTGTAAACGGCTTCGAATTTTGGGTTATCAATTATGTTAACCAACGAAGTCCCTGAAATGTAGCAGTCGATTGGGGTTTTAGATTTGACCATTTGATCAATGCTGTATTCAGTGAGATTGCTCATGGCCTGAATGCGGACATCTTTTAAGTTGTTTTTATCAAGAACTTTTCTAACATAATGAGCCTGTGCCTTGATATCACCACTATCAATGGTGATCATTATTTTTTTGGAGTTGAAATGTGGAGTTTGTTCAATTTCATGTATTAATGTATTTAACCCTTGTTTCATGTCATAGGTGTCAATCATGACCATGAAAAAATCTGCTTTGTCGAAGAGCTCATCCAATAAATAACGATATGCTATTTGTTCGGTGTCGAAGGATTTAATAAATGCATGCTGTATGGTGGCGGTAATTTTGTCAGGTGCGGCTATTTCTTCGTGCTTTCTATAAAAAACAGGCGTGGCCACTTTGCTGCCAAGTAAATAGGCCGCCCGCAAGGAGTAGTAACCTTGTTCAAAACCTGGCAATCTGGCAAGTGAACTGCCAAAGAATAAAGTGTGCGCACAAGCAATTTTAACCCGCAAGGTTTTGCTCAAGATTCTTACGGGAAAACCAAAGGCATTGAGTAAAAACGCAGTAAGGAGGTTGGCCTCGGCAATGGGGGCGGTAATCCGTACAATCGGCTCGCCTGGAAAAAATACAGTGCCATCTTTCATGGCCCAGACATCACCACTAAACCGAAAGTTTTTATAAAACTGTTCTGATTTTTTAGAATCAATTAATCCCATTTTTTTTAAAGTGGCGATGGCATTCTGGTCGTAATGAAATTTAAGTAAAAGATCAATCATCCGCTCTAGCCCATCAAAAATATAAAATCCCCAATTGTCTGGCAATTCCCGAACCACTAAATCAAAAGTCGCTATTTCTTGATCAATATTTCTGCGCATAAATACTAAGTTCGCTACAAAAATATTAGTGTAGTCAAGCAGGGGAATGTCAGTTGAGTCGAGTTGATAATGCATTTTTTTAGCTTATGAATTATGTTAACTATATCTAAAATAAATAAAAATGGCAAAAAAGGAAGCTGGCGGTTATTTGCCAGCTTCATAACAAAACCTTTTTGCAAAGAACTATTTGCCTGCCGTTACCCAGGCAACGGCTTCTTCTGGTGTGGTAACCACCCGAATGTCTTGCCGGACCGCATCGGGGAGGACACCCCAGGCATGGAGTGTATCGAGCATCTGCTCGTTCCAGCCGGGGCATTCCTCGATGCGGAGGATTGCGGTACGTTTTGCACTGTTGAATTTTCTGGCCGTAACAATGGCCATCAATTCAACCATGGTACCCTCGGAGCTACCTGAGCTGATGATGTACCCATCGGCCTCTAGCAGGAGCCCAAGTCGGACTCCGAATTGGACGGCCAGGGATGGGGCTTCGCCGGCGCGAGTAAACTCGTGCTGGCAGTCGACTTCGGTGGTGAGGAAGTCGTTTGACTTCCATCCGCCGAAGGTGATACCAATCGCCTCACCACCGGACTCAGTGGCACCTTTACAGGGAGCCTCCATTCCGGCGCCGCTGAAGCCACCTGTCATAACAACATGACCAGATTCGGCCAATAAACGGCCAACTTTTGCCATGGCGTTGTACATCACATCCCCAGCGACTCCCTTACTGCTTCCTAAACTACTAATCTTTAACATGACTTCCTCCAGTGGTATTTTCCGTCACCTGGGGTGATCGGGTTGGGGTTTTCTACGTTGTAATGAACTGTAATATGTCATAATAACACCAAATTGCTATATTGTCAATAATAATGTCAATAGCATTAAAATATTACTAAATATTTAGAGATTATTTTGCAATATTTTGTTTAATATTATTGACAATATAACTAAAATTTGCTATCATAAAAATGTCGTCATTTTTGATGACAAAGCTGAAAAGTAATCAAATTTATGCTATATAAGCAATTACAAGATGCTGGTTTGAACGAAATTGAAGCCAAGTTGTATATTGCCGCCTTAGAGCTTGGTCAGACAACGGTTGGGCGGTTAGCACAAAAGGCAGGCATAAAACGAACCACTGCCTATTTATCGCTTGAGAGCCTATCGCAAAAAGGGTTGATCGCCACCATACATAAAGCTGCAAAAAAGTATTATTATGCCGAGGATCCGCGTAGTTTAGAGCAGATTATGGCAGAACGTCAGCAACGGATTAGTAAATTAATTCCAGAGCTATTGGCTTTTACAAATTTAGTCGACAAAAAGCCAGGCTTTCGTTATTTTGAAGGTATGGATGGTATTAAGCATGTATTCGAGGATGCACTTGAGTATCCCAACACCGAGATTTGCATGTTGTATTCTGAATCATACCAACAAGATTTCGATCCGAATTATTTTTCAAGCTATTATGTGCCAAAACGGGTTGCTAAAAAAATATCCAGCCGGACGATTCTGCCGGATAATCCGGCCATGCATGAGTTGGCTGGTTCAAATCAAAAATCGCTTAGACAAACTAAATTAATCTCTGCTGATTTATTTAAACTTAAAATCGAGATAATGATATACGAAAAACATAAAGTTAGTATCGTGTCTTTTGCAGAAAATTTCGGTCTAATAATTGAAAGCCCACGCATTCACGAAAGCTTTTTAAGTATTTTTGAAACAATCTGGGCGCTAGCTAAATAATAATATGAAAGAAAAAACATTCCCGCCATTTAATGATTTATCAATCCAAGCAGAACGAGACAGGTTTATGAAATTAAAAAACGAAAACCCTGCACTGGCTCAACAAATCATTAACGAAGCGCATAAGAATGAAATTGATGGCACCTTGGTGTATTAATATAATGACGTAAGCGAAGCCTATTCAGAGGCAACTAAAAAAAGATTAAAAACAGGCTTGCAGTATTATAGTGCCAAACTTTTATTTTTGGATGGCCAGTCAATCGAAAATGGCAATGAAGCGCTTAAAGGTAAGGTAATTCTTGATATGGGGTGTGGTGACGGCGAATCATCCAGAACTGCGGCCAGATTTGGAGCTAGTGTCACTGGCTATGATGCTTCTGCTAAACAGATTGAGACTGCTATACAAAAAGAAGAAGCAGAGCCATTAGGAATTAAGTATTATACTTCTGAACACCCTGATATATCAACGAATAAAAAGTTTGACATGGTGTCGTCGATTATGGTTTTGCCTTGCGCGGTTGATAAAAAACAGCTTGGTGAAATGTTTGTTGATGCTTTTAGCTCCCTTAAGGAAGGGGGAAAATTCGTTGGCGAAACACTAAATCCAAAATTTAATCGCTATGGTGAAACAATCTGTAATCGGCGCTTCATCTGGAAAGAAAATTCGTCTAACACAGAAATAAAATTTATTAATATTGATTTTGTTAACGACCAGGGCGGAACTGATATGTCTATAACGGACGCTTATTTTTCAGAAGAAGATGTTGAGCAAGCGGCCAAAGATGCCGGTTTTAAAAATTTTGAATGGATTACGATGGAAATCGATCCGGCAGATATTCAAAAAAATGGAGAGGAATTTTGGGAAGAATACAATAAAGACCCGTTTTATATTTGCTTTCGGGCGCAAAAATAACATTAGGTATAATATAGTATGCAATATATTGCTGATTTTCATATTCATTCACGTTTTTCTCGCGCCTGCTCCAAGGAATTAACTTTGGCAAATTTAGATGCGACGTGTCGCATTAAGGGGGTGCAAATTATTGGCACGGGCGACATGACTCATCCAGAATGGTTTCGGGAAATAAGGAGCGAGTTGGTCGAGACGGAAGATTTAAGCGGTTTATATCGGCATCGTGATGCTTTAGATAATCAGGTTTTGTTTACACTGACTACCGAGCTAGCGTTAATCTACAAAGATGAAGAACGTGTGCGGCGGTTACATTTGGTTGTACACGCGCCTAATATTGAAGCTGCCTCTGAATTGAATCGTCAACTGGGCGAGCGCTTTAATTTAAAATCGGATGGTCGACCCATCTTGGGTGTTTCAGCGCCAGACTTGGTAAAACTTTGTCTTAAGATTCATCCGCAGTTTTTAATCTATCCAGCGCATATTTGGACGCCATGGTTTTCGGTTTTTGGTTCAAAATCCGGCTTCAATTCGATGGAAGCGTGTTTTAAAGATCAAGCCAAATTTATTTATGCCTATGAAACTGGATTGTCGAGCGATCCGGCCATGAATTGGCGGGTTTCACAACTTGATAAACTATCCCTTTTGTCGAGTTCCGATGCCCACTCTTTGCCGAACATCGCCCGTGAAGCAACAGTGTTTGATTTAAGCAATTGCCCAACCTATGCTGAAATATTTGAAGTAATTAAAAATTGTGATTGGTCTAAAATCATTAAGACATTGGAATTTTATCCAGAGGAGGGGATGTATCATTTCGATGGCCATCGTGATTGCAGCGTGAGTTTTGAACCGAAGCAAACAATGAAGCTTGGTGGAATTTGCCCAGTGTGCAAAAAGCCGTTAATTATTGGTGTTGCTAATCGAGCTGAAGAGTTGGCTGATCGGCCGGACGGATATCATCTTAAAGGCGCTCCGGGTTTTGTGAAATTGATTGAGCTAGATAAAATTATAGCCGAGGCATGTGGAGTTAAAAGTCGTACCAGTGTAAAAGTGCGCCTGATGTATGATACTTTGATTAAGACGCTTGGAAGCGAGTTGGATATTCTAATGCACTGCTCGATTGAGGCAATCGCGCAGGTTGCCGGAGAGAGGGTTGCTGAAGGGGTAAGGCGAGTGAGAACTGGTGAAATATCGATTGTTCCCGGATTCGACGGACAATATGGACGCATAAGTATTTTTAAGCAAAGCACCACTAATAACGTCAGGGGTCAAAATAAACTGTTATAAAAATAATTCTTAGATAGCAAAACCCCGATTATTTTGGGGTTTTTATTTTTCAATTTTTATAAGTGTAGATTTTAGAAATAGCTTTTACTGTAATAAAAGTGTTCTTTTTTAGTATTATTATAGAGAAAACAAAATATATTTTTTGGGTTGATTTTAATTAGAAATAAATACTATATCCACTATATTTATTAAAAATAAGCTAAAAATAGGATAAAAATCAATGAAATAGCTTTATACCCTTGACAAGTTTAATTAATTGTGCTAACTTTATATATTGCTTAAGAAATTATTGAGATCGATTGTGGCGGGCTAGGCACGACAAGCATGGGGATTTCGACTAGGGTTTGCTTGGTCTCCGGACTGAAGAATTCCTAGAAGAAATTTTCTTGCCTACCCGCCAGAGTTGATCTCATAAAAAAAGCCATCCATAAACGGATGGCTTTTTTTATGAGATGACTTAATTATTATGTCGATGTTGCTTTGTTTGTTTTATTTGAACTACTCGTTGATGAGTTGACTGGTAAGATGCTGGTAGTCGAAGTTGCACTACTTAATTCTTTTACCCCAAGCAAACAAACTTCTCGCCAAGGCGTATAGTGCGAATTAAATTGCTTTTCTTTTACCGATCCATCGAGATAAGTGACGGAATAATTGAACGAGGCATCGGCGCCGTTATGGGCTTTTTCGATGCATTTTTTTTGTCCAACTGGCAGATCGGTCGTTTCGATAATTTTGGTTGGTTGCGGTTTAACGATATTGGTGATTGAGGGATAGGTGTGCTTAGCAATCCGCCCATCTTTAGTTCCCCAAAAATCAAAATATAACATATTACCGCTCATTCGTGCTTGAATCAAGATATAATTTCCTGTGTCGTTTAAAAATTTAAAATCCGGTGACGGGTCATAAATAGTGGCATCGGTTCCTGCTGGTTCGTAGTAACTGACGCGATAAGAATGATTGCGTCGTTCAACGATTGGCAAACCAGCCTCAATAGCGGTTCGGAACATGGTAGTGCCCACCTGGCAAAGTCCACCACCATATTCGGGAGTAGTTTTATTACCTTTAATAACCAGTTCTGGCAAATATCCACCGGCAGCATCAAGTGACCCCAGATTTTTAACCACTGAAAATGTATCACCAGGTTTAATAAGTAAGCCATTTAAGGAAAATGCACCGGTTTTAATATTGTGGCGGCGATTGGCTGGAGAGCCAGAAAAATTTGATTGGCCAGTGCCCAATAATTCAGTTATGCCGAGATTATCAGTGCTACTCGCAGAGTTGTCTAACCCAGTAACAATTTTAATTGAAACTGGAATCGTTGAAGTGACCATTGCTAGAATATTTGCTTCAATAGAGGCGGCGGTGGCGTCGATATCGACAACCTTGCCAACTTTGCTTTGCTGAAATTGAGTAACGCGACCGCCTTGAATTAAAAATCGAGCGTCAGCAGCCGGTTGATCAATTTTAGCTGCTACTTGTTCGCGCAAATATTTTTTGATTTGATCTAAATCTAGACCGATTTGAGCAGTGTCTGTCTGGTTGGCTCGACTACTAGTAATCCAGCTACCGAGTCGTTTGCCGTCGATTTTCCATGAAGTAGAGGTGGATTTTAATTTTATCGGGGTAAGTGCTAGATATTGTTCAGCCTCTGATTTAACCGCCAGCAAATCGATCTGATTTACTAATGGGGCAGATTCGATTAGTTTTAATTCAATGGTTTGAGTTGAAAGCGTACGTAGATTGAGTTCAAGATCGGTAAATAGTGCTTGCTCGTCAATTATTTTACCTGATTGTTCTGGAGTGATGGTAAAATCTGCATTGTTTGCTGTGGTGGTAAAGGCTAGTTTGGCGTTTTTAGCTGGCATTTCTTGTTTGGCAAAAGCGTTGTGTAAAAAGGTAGATATTGCCGACTGGTTCATGCTAAAGGTAGGCTCAACTGCCCGGCCAAATAAATAGGTAGAAAGATGATTTAATGTGTTGGTGATTGGATTGGTGGTGTGACCATAAATAAAAGCATTGCTGACTGTCATTTCCGTGTCAAAATCAATGAGCAAAGCACCAGCGTCGCCGTTTGAAGAAAATGATTGAGGAGTTAAAGGTACGGATTGGTCATTTAAGTGCAGGAGGATGCCATTTTCATTGAATGTATCCCAGTTTTTAGCCAGTTGCATTTCAGCTTCTTGTTTGGATAAGCCGCTAAGGTCGATTTTGCCGATATGTACACCAGAAATAATGCGATTTCGGTAGTTGCTGCCGTAGACCGCATCGCCAATGATTAACACTAAGATAAAAAAACAAAAAACGATTGCCAGATAGAGCAACCATGATTTCCAGCCAGGTTTTTGGAGTAAGCCAATCATATTTAATTTTGATCGACGTTCAATAATTCGTTCAGCATTGCCTTGGCCTGTTCGTTTGAATTACTTTTTTTTGAGGCAAGGTCAAGAGTTATAATTAATTTATCGCCAATTATTAAATCTGTCGGTAGCCACTCGGTGGGACAGGTTACTAATTGGTGAGAGTCGGTTATTAAAATGGCTCGGTCATCTTCGATTCGATCCAGAGTAACGGAGTGAGACATGGAATTATAAGTCCTTAACATTAATTGAAACTTGGGGCTGAACGGGTGCTTTTGGCAGAATGACAGTGAGTACCCCGTTCTCTAAAAAAGCCTCTATTTTATTGGCTAAAATATCCATGGGTAAAATAATAGAGCGGGAAAATGGACCCCAATAACATTCTCGATAGAGAAAGTCGTTGGGTGATACTTGCTCATCCATTTGCCGACTGCCGCGAATAGTGAGCATGTCGTTGTTTACCGCAATATCTAGGTCTTCTGATTTTGCTCCAGCTATTGTCGATTTTATAACTAAATTGGTTTCAGTTTGAAAGACGTCGATTGAAAGTTGACCCTCTTCATAGTCATTTTCAAACCAATTTTCTTCTTCAATTTTGCCTAGCTCGCCAACAGGAATTTGCGAAGCCTGGTTACTACTACGGTTAAAAAATGGTGCCATAATAAAGTTCAAATAATTTGTACAAAAGTACTTAAATTATACCAGTTTTAAGTGGTTATGCGCAAGGTGAGCTTATTCTTGATTTTTGAGAGATTTATTTGTACTCCCAGATGCCTGCCTGCCGGTAGGCAGGGAATTGAAGGGGCGGAAGGGGGCGGAAGCCCCGCTAGTTTAAAACAGGAACACCTTCGTATTCCTGTTTTATTTGTGCTCCCAGATGGAATTGAACCATCGACCCCCGCTTTATAAGAGCGGTGCTCTAACCCCTGAGCTATGGGAGCATATGCAAGTATTGTAGGGGAAATAACGCTATTTTTCAAGACGCATTATAGTTAATACATATTTAATTTAAAGATTGAGAATTATTGTTTTATCAGATATTATTTAATTTTGTGGACGATGGATGATTTACCCAAGGGCACAAACTTCGAATCTTTTATAATCACAGAAACCAAAAAATCAGCTTGTCGCTGATTCCTTAGTTTCTGTGGACGATGGAGGATTCGAACCGGGGCGGAAGCCCCTTTTCGGTCAGTATTCACATTTAATTATATTATGCCTTTAGTTTGTTAAATATTTATTGAAGTTTTTAAGCCTTGCTCAAGCAGAGGTTGTTTTTCCTCATCTTCAAAATTAAAAAACCGACACTATCGTGATCGGTTTCTTAATTTTGTGGACGATAGAGGATTCTCACCGGGGCGGAAGCCCCTTTTCGGTCAGTGTTCACGTTTAATGATATATATTTAATATTTTTTAATAATTAATAGATAAATAGCTCAACCTTGCTCAAACAAAGGTTGTTCTTCCAATATCTTCTAATAACAAAAAATCGGCTGACGCCGATCATTTGTTATTAGTGGACGATAGAGGATTCGAACCTCTGACCTCTACAATGTCAATGTAGCGCTCTAACCAACTGAGCTAATCGTCCAATCTTTGATATTGTAAGTATTTTTAAGTCGCTTGTAAAGACTTAGTTGACATTGGGTAAATCACTTATTTTTTGCAGTAAATGCGTAATAATTCGTTGTTCAAAAACTGGCAATGATTCTTTGGAAATAACTTCAGCTGATTGTTTAGTGCCAACTCCATGTAACTCTTGGGTAAGATTTATAGCACTCATTGTTTTTAAGGCAAAAATTTTAGCGGCACTTGTGGTTTGGCCGTTGTTATTTTGTTCGTAAAAAAGGATAATAACTTTTGCTTGGGGGATATTGATAATTAGCTCATCTACTACTTCAACAAGATCTTCGATATTGGTTTTTGTTTTATTAAAATCTTCTTGGCTGACAAGTGACCAGACTAAACTATTGTCTGCACTGCTTTTTAGGCGAGCTAATACCACTCCCCAAAGCTTGAGCACAGTTAAATCGCGTGAGCGATATAATCGATTAATGATTTCATCGCGTCTGCCACCCTTGTTGATTAGGTTGGCCACCATCGTTAAGGCTGACGGTGAGATGTATGATGTTTTAAAGCTTCTGGTTTTGGCAATGATGCCGGCTAAAAGGCACGTAGCCACATCTTCAGTAATATATTGTTCATCCCAGCCGTGTAATAAATCATAAATAATTTGACTGGACGAGGCTGCCGTAAGTTCAATTAAGTTTATCTGTCCATATTGTTCATTTCCGGGGTGATGGTCGATGTTGACAACTGGCACTTGATAAAACAAGTCAGTGTTATCATCGTATAAAGTGCCGAATGAATCAAGGTCGCGACTGTCGATGGCGACAATGATATCATATTTAGGAGTGGCAGGTTTAAATGAAACATCGGCCTGGGTAAAGGTGCCGATTTTTGGTTCGATGATAAATTGCAATCCGGCGGCTGTTTGTTTCTGCTCGACTTGGTTAATTTGCTGGCCATTATTGGTGGCCAGAGTAATGGTATATTGTTGCCAATTATTTAGTCCGATTTGAATGGTATCCCATCCGGGTAAAAATTGCAGGGCAGTGCTGGGTGAAGCTACGGGAGCGATAATCGTTGCGGTTTTTCCTAATTGCGCCAAATACAAAGACAAGGCCAGTGCTGACGCTATTGCGTCTGGCTGCCAATATTGATTAATTATAATTAAAATGTGTTCCGCCTGTGAAAGTCGGCTTTGACATTGCTGATAGATATTGAGCATAAGTATTTGATGGAATTTTTTGTCAGTTTATTAATATATCTGATAGACGGAATCGTGTCAAGCCCAGGAGGGACGTTTTTATTGATTTTTCCTTGCAAAATTGAGGCAGTTGTATATAATAATGAATACTATGGAGAAAAAGGAAATTGCCAAAAGTTACGATTTTAAGGAATTTGAAGACATAATATATCACCAGTGGGAAACCTCTGGTTATTTTAATCCAGATAACTTATCTGGAGAGCCATATACTATTATGATGCCGCCGCCTAATGTTACTGGCGTGTTACATCTTGGGCATGCACTGGAGAACTCGTTAATGGATGTTATGGCTCGGTATCAGCGGCTTTTGGGTAAAAAGGTTTTATTAGTGCCTGGTACAGATCACGCTGCGATTGCTACTCAGGCTAAGGTGGAAAAAATGTTAATGGCGGGTGGTATAACCAATCCACGGGCCGAGCTTGGTCGTGAGGGGTTATTAATTAAGGTTCGAGAATATGCCGAACAGTCAAAAGCGACCATAATTTCTCAAATAAGAAAAATGGGTACGAGTTGTGATTGGTCTCGGTTAGCATATACTTTTGATGAGGTGCGGAGCAAGGCGGTAAATGAGGTTTTTGTTCGCATGTATAACGATGGCTTGATTTATCGAGGGTATCGCGTGGTAAATTGGTCGGTGATCGGTCAATCAACTTGTTCTGATGATGAATTAAACCATGTTGATCGTGAGGCAAAATTGTATACCTTTAAATATAGTCAAGATTTTCCAATTACCATTGCTACAACCCGACCAGAAACCAAGTTGGGTGATACTGCGGTGGCGGTGCATCCAGCTGATGAACGGTATCAGCGGTTTATCGGTCAGACATTTACCGTAGACGTTGGTGCGGCTACGCCACTGGAAATAAAAATTATTGCGGATGAATCAGTTGATCCTAAATTTGGCACCGGAGCGTTGGGAGTAACTCCTGCTCATAGCATGGTAGATTATGAGATGTATGTGAAACAAAAAACATTAGGCACTCCGATCGGGATGGTTGCGGTTATTGATCAATTTGGCAAGATGACCGAGGCAGCTGGGCAAGAATATACTGGTTTGTCCGTTTTAGTCGCTCGAGAGAAATTTGTTGGTTGGCTAAAAGAGCAGGGTTTATTAATTGCTGAGGAAGACATTACTCAAAGTGTTGGCACCTCTGATCGTTTTGGTGATGTGGTTGAGTCTTTGCCGATGACACAGTGGTTTGTGGACGTAAATAAGCCAATTCCGGGTAAAGACAAAAACATTAAAGAATTATTAATTGAGGTGTTGGCAATAGGACATAATGGAGATGCTGGTCAAAAGATTGAAGTTACGCCTACTCGTTATGAAAAAATATATTTTAATTGGATAAACCAGTTGCGTGACTGGTGTATTAGCCGTCAGATCTGGTGGGGACATCGTATTCCGGTTTGGTATCGGGGTGGCGAGCAATATTGTGGCCTAACTGCGCCTGAGGGCGAGGGATGGCAACAGGACGAAGATACGCTTGATACCTGGTTTTCTTCAGGTATGTGGACATTTTCTACGCTAGGATGGTCTGGCTTTGAATTTGATAAAACAAATGATTTAAAAACATTTCATCCTACTAGCTGGATGCAGATGGGGTATGAGATATTTTTTCTTTGGATGATTCGGATGATTTTAATGAGCCTGTATACGTTAAACGAGATTCCATTTAAACAGGTTTATATTCATGGCATGTTAAGAGATGCGTCTGGTAAGAAATTTTCCAAGTCATCGGGTAATAACATTGATCCACTTGAAGTGGTAGCTCAATATGGCACAGACGCCTTACGGTTTAGTCTGTTAAATGGAGTTACGCCTGGCAATGACTCCCGTTTTTATTTAGAAAAAGTGGAAGCTGGGAGAAATTTAGTGAACAAGCTTTGGAACATCGCTCGCTATATTACCAGTAGTGGCTTGTCTAAGGTGGATATTTTGAGTATATCTCCTGAAACGTTATCTGCTGCAGATTGTTGGATTTTACACCAAGCGGCAAAAACTATTTTACAAGTTAGTCGTGATATGGAGGCGTGTCGATTTTCTCAGGCTTGCGAAACACTTCGTCAGTTTACTTGGGATGATTTAGCCGATTGGTATTTGGAGGCAAGCAAGTTTGAGAAGAGTGAAGCCAAACAAATTATTTTACAACGAATATTGTCTGATTTGTTAATTTTATGGCACCCATTTATGCCTTTTGTGACTGAGGCAATCTGGCAAGAGATGTTATTACAAAAAGATTTAATTATTAGTCAATGGCCGAATATAGACGATTATAAACAGTTTATTGTGGATGAAAAAGCTGCTCAATTTGAATTGGCAAAAGTAATTATTATTGCAATTCGCAATGCGAGAAGTGAGCATAGGGTTGAGCCATCACGCAAGCTTGAGGCCATTATTCATGCAACCGAAAACAAGGACGTTATTATAAATCAACTCGAGATTATTACAGCATTGCGGACGGGTTTGGGAAAAGTTGAGTTTAGTGAAAAAACGGAAAAAGTTGAAAATGCCATTTTGGTGTCCATTGGTTCAATAGAAATTTATTTAATTGGAGCAATTGATGCGGAAAAAGAAAAAGTCAGACTAGAAAAGGATTTGGCTGCAATAATTAAACGAAAAGATTTATTGTCCATTAAATTAAGTAATCAAGAATTTATTGCTAAAGCCCCCGCAGCAATTATTGCCATAGAACAACAGAAGCTGGCCGTCTTGAGGAATGAGCAGTCACAGATTGAAGCACAATTGTCGAGCTTGTAACTTTATTTTAAAACACTTAAACAATATTGTATGTCTGAAAAATTTTATCTCGCAGTTTTGCGAGGTGGTGTAGCTGCTGCCTTTATTATGCTTTTTTTTGTATTTGGGAATTTACTTTTTCCATTTATTACCTCAAAGCAAATTCCATTTAATTTATTAATAGAGGCATTAACTTTGATTTGGTTGTCGTTTTTAATTAAATATCCAAACTGGTCACCATTTCGGCTTAATAGTGATGGCTGGAAAAGTCAGTGGTTAAACATGAGTCTTGGTGCATTTTTTTTCGTACTACTTATAAGTTGTTTTACCGGCGTTGATTTTAATTTGAGTTTTTGGGGCGATATTGAGCGGATGCTTGGAGTGTTTCATTTATTTCACTTTTTGTTTTACTACTTCATTATTATTACCGTTTTTCGTGAGGAAAAACATTGGCTTTTTTTACTTAATGCAGCAGTTATTGCCGGCGTAATTCAAGTCTTTGCTACTTTTTTTTCAGTGATGACCCCGAATGGCCCGCTATTTACTCAGAAGGCTTATGGTCAGCTTGGTAATACCTCGTATTTGAGTGGTCAAATGATTTTTTCGATATATTTTGCATTGCTTCTTGCCACAAAGACCAAAAATTGGTGGTTACGAAGCGCTTATGCTCTGGCAATAATTTTTATGTTTGTTGGCATGAAAAATGCTGCCACGCGAGGAGCTTATATTGGGGTGATAGTAAGTGTCTTTGTGTTACTTTTTAGTTTGGCCGTAGTAAGTAGAAAAAAGTTTGTTCGTTATGGTAGTATCGGCTTAGTGGTCGCACTCGTATTATTTATTTTTATAATTTACAAAAACGCTGATCAGCCATGGGTTAAAGGTAACCTGCTTTTTGTCAGAATTACTCAAATTAATTTTTCGGCAGGCACCTTTCAAACTAGATTACTATCCTGGAAAGCCGGCATGAACGATTTGCCCAATCATTGGCTACTTGGCACTGGGTATGGTAATTTTGCGATTAGTTTTGATAAATATTTAGATGCGAAATTTTTTAATATTTCGCCGAACGAAACTTATTTCGATCATGCACATAATAATGTAATCGACATTCTTTCAACCGTCGGCATATTGGGCCTTGCAACATATTTATTAATATTTGTGGTTGTGGTGTACTATTTATGGTTAGCTAGGCGCGATGGTAGGTTGGATTGGTTGGAGTATGTGCTGTTACTTTGTTTGTTAATCGCCTACTTTATTCAAAACATTGTTTTATTTGATTCATTTGTAACTTATTTACTCCTCATGGTGGTGTTTGGGTATGTATATTGGCGAGGCGTGAGTAGTAAGGAGCAAATGCTACACATACCGCCCAAATTTAGCATTAAAGGTGATTTAGCACAGTTTGGTGCGGTGCTGATTATAACAGCGGTTATTCTTTTTGTGGCTTATGAATATAACATAAAAGTGTTCCGCATGTTAGATTCCACCATATCTTCGTATCGTACGTTGCAAACTGGAGATTTAAATAAGGTAGTGGAACAATATAAAAAAGCATTAAGTGATAATACTCCACTGGATCGTGATAGTCGGAATAGTTTTGTACAGATGATTTTAGAACAGGGTGGTCAGGTTGCAAAACTACCTATTGATCAAGCAAGGGCTATTGTAGATTTTGCGATTGCCATGTCGAATAAAAATCTTGACTTGAACCAAAAGGATAGTTTAGCTTTATTAACCAATGCACAAATTAATTATTTTGCGGCAACGTTACCGTTTAAAGACAGGAATGTGTCTTCAAAATATTTTGAAGTAGCGAGTAGTTCAATTAATCGCGCCATCCAAGCTTCTCCTAATCGTCCACCACAATATTTTGTTAAAGCAAATATGTTACTCTCGCAAAATAAACGAGATGAAGCAATCATCGCATTAAAGCGTGCCATTGAGATAAATCCAACTTTTGGCGATAGCTATTGTCAATTGGCCAGAGTAAAATACATAACAAAAGCCAATAAAGAAGGTGATACACTCACTGATCAATGTATCGAATTTGGTGGTGCTTATGGCATGGGTAATCCGCAGTTATTAGTCGAATTAGCTAGTAAATATGTTAAACAAGATCGACTTGATTTGGCAATTAAGGCGATAATTGGTGCAGTAAATTTGCAGCCAGAAGCCAGACTTTATGCCATGTTAGCTGATTTGTATCGTCGCAATAACGAGTTTGCTAATGCTAAGGCTGCTGCTTTGCAGGCAATTTCACTTGACCCCAGTATTAAAGCGAGTGCCGAGGAGTTTATTAAAACTTTGCGCTAAAATGGTTGTCTAAACCTAGTTTTTTCTTTATAATGTAACCATGCTTAAATTAAAACGCGAAGGTGTTATTCTAAAAAAAACCACTCGGGATTTTGAGAATAAATCTATTTTAAATCCTGCAGTGCTTCAAGAGGGCAAGTCGGTTCATATTGTGTATCGGGCGATTAATAAAGATTTTTTATCATGTCTTGGTTATGCGCGACTCGAAGGTCCTAAAAAATTAGTTGAACGCTGGACCAAACCATTTTTAGCCCCTCACTATAAATATGAAGGTAAGGGCATCGAAGACCCTCGGCTAACCAAGATAGATGATACGTATTATTTGGTATACATAGTACACGATGGTAAAAATGCATTGTTAGCATATTCGTATGGCAAAGATTTGCTTAAGCTAAAACGTGGTGGCATCATCAGTCCACAAATTAGTTACGCCAAGGTAGGAAAATTATTTCGTCATTCCAAATTGAAGGACGATTATTATTTTTATCAAGCCTATTATCAGCAATTTGGTGGTCGCAATATTAAAGTTTGGGATAAAGATGGGTTTTTATTTCCCGAAAAAATAAATGGAAAATTTGTCTTGGTACACAGAATTTTACCAGACATGCAAATTGCGTATTTTAATGATTTTAATGATTTAAAAGACGAATATTATTGGTTCGAATATCTGATGAACATGTCAAAGTATGTTATACTTGAAAATGCACATGGCTTTGAAGAACGACATGTTGGTGGCGGTGCACCACCGATAAAAACGAAACATGGTTGGTTGATGATTTATCACGGTACAGAAGAAAGTAATAAGCGCAGAGTGTACCACGGAGGAGCGGCACTGTTTAATCTAAACAATCCATCAAGATTGATTGCACGATTGCCCGAGCCAATATTATCACCAGAAAAAGATTACGAATTACGTGGTCATGTCAGTGAAGTAGTATTTCCAACAGGCACTGCTCAGTTTGGCGACAAACTCTATGTATATTATGGTGCTGCTGACTCGGTTGTTGCGGTGGCAAGCATTTCTCTTGATCGATTACTCTCTGAATTATTAAAAAATAAAGTTAAGCAATAATTTCGGTGTAAACACTTATATGACCAAAGGTAAGGCTCCGTGTATTCTCTATGTCAGCACATTTCCACCCCGTGAATGTGGTATTGCAACGTTTACTCAAGATTTAACCAATGCCATTGATAAAGAATTTAGTCCCGGCTTGAAAAGTCGGGTTTTGGCTATGAACAAGAATGGTACGTCGTTGTATAATTATCCGCCAAAAACTATATTGCAAATAAATGATGAGGATATTGAGGATTATCTAGAGCGGGCCAATGAAATTAATAGCTCACCTGAAATTAAGCTCGTTAACATTCAACACGAATACGGTATTTATGGTGGTGAGTGGGGAAATTATATTTTGCCGTTTATGGAGTTGATTACAAAGCCGATTGTGTCGACGATGCACACCGTTTTACCAAATCCTGAAGATTGGGATGAAAAAGAGAAACTGGTTAAAATTACCCAGATGATTGCTGACAAGTCCGATCGAGTCGTGGTAATGACGCATAGTGCAGCCAAATTGCTTCATGAAGTGTACGGCGTGGCTGAGGCAAAGATTGCCGTTATTCCTCACGGTGTACATCATATTGCGTTTCCTTCAAAAAGTAAGGCCAAAAAGAAATTAAATCTTGAAGGACGAACCATTCTCTCGACTTTTGGCATGTTGAATCGTGATAAAGGCATAGAATTTGCCATTGAGGCGTTGCCGAAAATTGTGGCCAAACAACCAAACATATTATATTTAGTTTTAGGTGCAACTCATCCTGTCGTGCGCAAAGAAGAAGGTGAAGTATATCGCAATAAATTAATTGCTTTGGTGGAAAAACTGGGCTTGCAGGATAATGTAAAATTTTATGATAAATATTTATCCTTGGAAGAGTTGATAGATTTCTTAAAAGCAACTGATATATATATTTCACCAACGTTAAATCCGCTTCAGGCGGTGAGCGGCACTATTTCATATGCTTTGTCGTGCGCCTGTCCGATTATTGCCACTGCCAACCAATATGCTAAAGACGTCATTAATCACGAACGGGGCACATTGGTTAAATTTCGCAGTGCCAGGTCGATTGAGAAAGCTTTGATTGAAATGTTATCTGATCATAAGATGCGCAAGGAGATGAAAAAGAATGCTTATTTTTATTCGCGCCACATGACCTGGCAAAATGTGGCTTTGTCTTATTTTAAAACGTTCAATGAGCTAGCTAAAATTATGCCAACCGAACAGGGTAAATTACCGCCGGTTAATTTAGGGCAGATAAAAAATTTAACGGATGATTTTGGTATAATTCAGTTTGCAGCGCATACCAAGCCTGACACAACCTCGGGCTATTGTTTGGATGATAATGCACGGGCGCTGCTTAGTTATTTAATGTTGTATCGTTCACGCCCAATCAAATCGTATCTATCAACGATTGAACAATATCTGAATTTTTTAGAATTCGTGCAAAAACCCAATGGTAAGTTTTATAATTTTGTCAGCTATGCCCAGACCTTTATCGACACAAGTGAAAGTGAAGATTCCTTTGGGCGTGCCATATGGGTTTTGGGGTATGCCATTGGTACTAAGGAGTTACCACTTGAAATGCGTCAACGAGCGTGCAAGATGTTAAAACGAGCATTGCCGTGGGCACGAGAACAGCGCTCTTTACGAGCCATATCATTTTCAATTTTAGGTTTATACTATGCCCAGGAACATGATGTTTGTGGTAAGACAGATCGCAGAGAGCAAGAAAAGGCTCAGTTGCACAAGGTAATTACCTTGTTGGCGGATCGGCTTGCCTCCAGTTTTGAGCAACAATGCGCTCATCCGGAGAGTCAGAATAAACAATGGTTTTGGTTTGAGGATGTGTTAACCTACTCTAATTATAAATTATCTGAAGCGATGTTGCGTGCCTATCAAGTAACTAAGAATGAAATGTACAAGCAGATTGCGGTTGAGTCGCTTGCCTTTTTAAATAAAATTAGTTTTGAGTTTGATTATTTTTCCGCCATTGGTCAAGACGGTTGGTATTTTAGAGATGGCCGTCGTGCCTACTTTGATCAACAACCGGAAGACGCTTCTTCTGCCGTTGAGGCCTTGGTTACTGCTTATTCGGTTACTAAACAAGTGCAGTACGCTGAATTAGCGAAACAAGCCTTTGAATGGTTTTTAGGCAAGAATCATTTAAGTCAAATGATGTTTGATGAGGCTACGGGTGGTTGTTATGACGGTCTTGGTCGCGAGTCAATCAATTTTAATCAAGGTGCTGAATCGACGATATCTTATCTTTTAGCTAGATTAACCGTTGAAAAAGTTAAATAAGCAGTACTAACACCATTCAAATGAAATTTATACGAAAGCTATATTATCAGGCATATTCTTTTTATTTGGTTAAAAAACATGCTAACTATAAGCGGGAAAAATATGAGGATCGCAATGTTTTAGAGCGGATTATATTTCCTTACGTTTTAGGTGAATTTAATCCGAAACGAGTACTAGACATTGGCCGGGAAGATTATCAGTGGTTTTATAATTTTTTTTTCGTGGGGCGAGAGTTGTGGACGCTTGATCGTAAAACACGCCGCAAGGAATTTGGGGCAGAGCATCATATCGTTGATGATGTGGCAAATTTGAAAGCCCATTTTGAAGATAATTTTTTTGATTTTGTGATTATGAATGGCGTTTTTGGCTGGGGGCTAAATGATCCAATGCAGATTGAACAAACATTTGATGCCATTTTTAAGATTATGAGTCCAGGTGGAATTTTTGTGCTCGGATATAATGATATTCCGGACTTAACGCCAGTACCGATTGCAAAAATTAAGGCCTTGAAACAACTTAATGAGTACGTATTACCACCCTTAAAATCATCTGCATTTACCTGTGTGAATGGAGATCATACCTATCGATTTTATATTAAAAAATAACATGATAAACGAAGCATATAAAAAATCAGTTGAAGTGTTAACTGCTTGTGTTCGGCCAGTTGGTTTTTACGCCTCTGGTCTTAGGGGTGGATACGAAGCCTTGTGGGCACGTGATTCAATGACGTGTTCACTTGGTGCGAGTTTAGTTGGAGATACTTTTAAATCAACTATGCGTAAAAGCATTGAATTATTGTCAAAAAATCAGACTGAGTTAGGCTTAATTCCAAATTGTGTTGGTTCGTATAACGAAGAACGGCAGTCAGATGTAACCTTTAATTCAATTGATGCGCCTTTGTGGTATGTAATAGGGCAATATGTTTACGCTCAGGCCTATCATGACACGTCATTATTACAAAGATACGAAGATAATATTGCTGGTGCATTAACCTGGCTACGTTATCAGGATCCGAATAACGATGGTTTAATTGTACAACAGCCGACAGGTGATTGGATGGATGCCTTTCCTCATAAATACGGTCGTGTGCTACATACCCAAGCTATGCATTATGCTGTTTTGCGTTTAGTAGGTGATGAATCACGCGCAGAACATTTAAAAAATGTAGTTAATGGGAAAATTGAAAAATATTTAGCATTGTATGATTCTACCTTGGGATATTATCATCCTTGGGCATGGAAAGATCATGGTGGTGATAAAGAGCAAGAAGATTATTTTGATGCGGCAGCTAATTTTTTAGCGATTATTTCTGGCTTAGCCACTCCGGAAATTACTAAAAGTATTTTAGACTATGTTGATCGGGAGGCGGTTAACCGACCATACCCGTGTAAGGCGATTTGGCCACCAATTAAACCAGGTGATGCCGCTTGGAAGCCATATTTCAGCCGCTGTGATGCTCGTGAGCCGTTTCATTATCTAAATGGTGGTATTTGGCCATGGACCGGCGGATTATATGTGGCGGCGTTAGTTAAAGCTAAACAATTCAGCAAGGCAGAAGCTGAATTGGAATATTTAGCACAAGCTATAATGCAATCGATGAAAATTAGAGACTTAGATGGTGCATATGAATGTAATGAGTGGTTGGATGGTATTACTGGTGAGGCAAAGGGTGAGCCGTACCAAGCCTGGACAGCTGGTATGTATATATACGCCCATGAGTGCGTTAAACAAAAAAAAGTTCTCTATTTTGCATAAATAAAAATCGCCCTCAAAATTGAGGGCGATTTTTTTAAAAAAAATTTATTGTAGGTTTAATTTACTGCGAATAGCTTCATAGGCTTGCTTGGCCACATTTTGATATTGAAAATTAGCCATAGCATGTTCGTATGCTGCCTTGCCCATAGCTTCGCGTTTGGCGTCGTTGGTTAATAGCTCTAATGTGTACTTGGCTAAATCTGGTACGCTGGCACGGTAGGCAAATATTTTTGGTTCTTCGAAGTGAATGCGATGGTCGGCATCAAAACCCATATGTTCCCAGGCCCACTCTGATTCTAATTTTACCGTTTCACCGACTTCGGCGAGATAGCCGGTTTTACCATGAACAACTGTATCAACGGGTCCACCAACGTTAATAGAAATAACTGGCCGGCCGCACGCCTCAGCTTCCATTTGTATCATGCCGAAGCCCTCAAGACGAGAAGGAGCGGCATAAATATCGCATGCACTAATCAGATATGACATAAAGTCGTGGGAAAAAGCCCCAGTGAGGTAGCTAATACGCCCACGATCAAGACCAAGAGTCTCGATTAGCTCATCTTCTTCTTTGCGATGAATTTCTGCACTTTCACTTTCCCAGGTTTTAATAACATAGCGCCAGTTGGTAAATTCTTGGTCGACCAGTGATAATGCTTTAAGCATTTCTTGTGCACCTTTGCTCGTTGCATCGCCGCCAATGGTTAATATCATTTTTTCATCTGGATTGATGCCGAGCATCTTGCGCAGGGTTTGGATTTTTGGGTCGCTATGTGGCACTGGGAAAACTTCTTTAGGATCAAAACCAATCGGCAATGCCTGAAAATTGGTTACGTCCACACCATCACGCTTGTAGGTATCGGTTACCCAGTTAGAGGTGGTAAAAACGAGAGGTAAATTTGACAGCTGCTTGTGATAATTGGCCACCCACCCATTAGCGACGAACCAGGGCACAGGAATAACCCCATTATTCATCGGACTAAAAACGATGTTCGGGGCGTAGGTCCAACAGCCAACACCAAGCGCCACATCTGGTTTGAACGCGTCATAGACCCATTGTTTTTGAAAGCTTGGGTTGTAGTGGCAGGCGATAACATCTACGCCTAACTCCTTCAAGCCGCGGTACATTAGGTTGCCCTGGATGCTCAAGCCGTCTGATTCGACTGGGTGGGCGTAGAGAACTGCGATTTTCATAATGCTACTTTAAGAATATTCTCCTTGAATAATTAATGGTATATTTTAAATGCTTCGGGGTTGGTGCAATAATTTGTATCGATGCCGCTCGGACTAAAACCGTAAATATCTGTCATGAGGCGGTGCTTTTGAGCAAATTGTTTTTGGGTTAATGTGATTTGCCAGCTGCTACCTGTTTTTGGTTGCATGAGTTGATTTGGAGTGTTGCGAGATTTTTTGTAGTGGAAATAAAACAGTTTTTTTGAATTCAGTTTTTGCTCGCTATAAAGTTGCGTAATCGCGCGATGGGTGGCAATGTGTGCGTAGTGACCATATTCTCCATTCGCACCATGCGTAAATATAATATCAAACTTTTTGCTTTTTGTCGCCTGTAGAACGGTTGATTTAATCAGTGGAATATATTTTTCAATCGAATATCGGCCTTCGTCGTCTAGGTCTGTAATTATACCTTTAGCACCAAGTTCTTTGCAGATGCGTTTAAATTTTGGCGCGCGGTCATTATCGGAAGCGCGACAGAGCACAAGAATGGTCCAATCGATTTGAGGGTGGGTAAGAATGGTGCCGCCCATCCAAATAGTTTCGTCGTCTGGATGAGCCACAATGACTAACACGCGATCATTGATGTTTAACGGTGATTTTTTCAGCATAGTATAGACATTATAGCAGTGCTTTTGCTAAGTTTCAATAAGTAGCTAGTAAATTTATAATTTGATATAATTATTGTATATAATATAAAAAAATTTATGAATCCATGTAAAAAAATTGTAACTGTAATAACTATCAGTATATTTTTAATGTCTGCTCAAAAAACATTGGCAGCGGGAAAATGTCTTGATGCTGATCAAGGTAAGGCACATATGATTAGTAGCGATACTGTAAAGGATCAGGAGCGGGTTCATGATATGTGTATATTTGATTTATCAGGTAGCGAAACGGCTTGCAATGGGTATGATTGTGAATATCTGAAGGAATATTACTGCGATGAAAATGATGAAATCGCATACGAAAAAATTAAATGCGACATTGGTTGCTTTAATGGCGGCTGCGTTACCGAGGAGCAAAATAACAATATTATTGTCTCGGAGGTGAAACTGCAATTAGAATCTACTACGCAAAAAACAGTCAAAAAGAATGTTCATTTAACAGCGGTAGTCACAAGCAAATCTCCAATATCATTTGAGGGTAATAAAATGGTTAGTTTAGTGGTTTATAATGGCCAAAAAATAATATTCAAAAAATCCGTAGAGATAGATCTAAATATTTTTGCTTCGCAAAGCAAGGAAGTTGATTTCGGTTCGTTTTCGGTTGATGCGAGCTCCAAACAATTAAAAATATTAGGTGCGGTGGGGGCAAGTAGTGACGAAATCGCAAGGGGTAAGGCAAAGAGGCTGTTTAAAAAAGTTTACCGTCTTGATGGCAGACCTGATTTGATAATTGAAAAAGTCGAGGCCTATGACAATGGAGATGGAACTGGTGGTATTAAGGTGGAGTATAAAAATATTGGCAATGCCGAGGCTCCAGCAGGCTATAGTGTCACCGTGGTGAATTTTAACGGGACGCTTGTAAAAGGGGCGACTCAAAACAGCTTTGAATATTTGGCAAGCACAATCGGTGCAGGCAAAAGAAATAGTGTAAAAATACCAGCTGACTCAGGAAGTCATCGTTTGAATGTGTTATTGGATTATTCCAATTATATCGATGAGTCGGATAAAGATAATAATTCTCTAATAACCGAAGTTGTAGTTAATATTCAATCATTGACGAAGTGCTATGATTATGATGAAGGGGAAAATACGGCAATAAAGAGTCATGTTGAGGAATTAAATTTGCTAAGTGGTCAATCAAAAACATTTTATGATTTTTGCGGAACAGGTGATCAAGTAAATTATGTTAATGAATATTCATGCAACAAGGGCCAGGCCGTAGCGACAAAAAAATATTGCTTAAATGGATGCGACAAAGGTGCGTGTAAAAACCTCGGTGAGTTCAAGGAGCTCGTACGGTATTTTAAATCTGTTGAGGCAAAAAAAGTTGGCGATTATTATGTTACTGCCATGGCCTGCCCGGAGCAGTATAACGGTGTTGGCTTGTGGTGTGGAAATAATGATTTTACCAATAAGGATATTTTTTTAAAGGATTATTCAATTGAAAAATCAATTGATAATCGTTCAGTTGGTTTTTGCCGTTTTAAAGCAATGTCTGTCTTTTCAGCGAGCATGGCTATGGTATGCTATTATTCTGCGAAAGGTAGCGTATTAAATGGATTTGAAGTCACTTCAAGTACTCGTGAGTTTTCACAAGCAAGTAGAGATAATCTATTAATTTTAAAACAGCCGATGCCAGGCTCAAAACTTATTTCGTTAATGTGCAAGCCCGGATTCGATGCTAGGCTCACTGAAATGAGTGGTGGTGTAAGTGGCACAGACGGAACAGAATATGGGTATTGTTCATTTTATGGAAATTCTAATGAATCTACTGCAATAGCCTACTTTTCTGATAATCAAATCCCTTATCGTTATCAGGAAAAAACAGAAGACGCCTGCCCGATTAATATGTGCTTAGCACCAGAGCAAGCTATTCCAAATAAGGACTCGGCGGCAAATTTATTTGTTAGTTTGTATAAGCGAATTCCGACAAATGACAAAATGGATCAAAAGGCAATTAAAATTTTAGGGGATGTGGCTGGATTAAAAAAAATGACAAATACGGAAAAAAACCAGTCGTTAAAAAAGTTTACATCTAAGTTTAATAGAAAACCTTTTAATCAATCCGAGCAGTTAATGGCTCGTTCATTGTTACTCGTAAGCGTAAAATCAATGAAGGATCGTGATCAAGATTATTTACCTGATGAACTTGAAATTAAATATGGTACAGAAATAAGTAATCAGGATTCAGATAAAGATGGTTTTGTGGATGGTTTAGAAATTTTGGCCGGGTTTAATCCCAAGGGTGCTGGTAAATTAATTAGTAAATAAATATGGAAATTATCGTCACAAAAAATTTTGCGGAGATGTCACGTGTAACTGCTAACTTGGCTATTGCTCAGCTTCATAAGAAAAAATCCAGTGTTTTTGGTCTGGCCACTGGCAATACGCCAATTGGCTTTTATCGAAATTTAGTACAAGCAGTAAAACGCAAGGAGATCAGCCTTGCTCGTGCGACAACAATTAGTTTAGATGAATTCGCTCGGTTAGATCCAGCCCACAGGGGAAGCTTGTTTTATTACATGCGTACTCATTTTTTTGATAAAGTTGATTTACTGCCAAAAAATATTCACATGCTTGATGGCTGTGCTGTTGATTTGAAAAAGGAGTGTAAACGCTATGAACGATTAATTAAAGAAAAAAGGGGAATTGATTGGCAATTATTAGGCATTGGTGCCAACGGGCATATCGCTTGGGCAGAACCAGGCACAAGCTTTACTTCACGAACTCAAGTTCTTGACCTCACTAAAAGCTCGCGCCAAGCACAATTGAAAAACTTTAAAAATTTAAAAGAAATGCCAACGCAGGGCATGACTATGGGTATTGGCACGATTATGGAAGCAAAGCAAATCGTGTTGTTGGCTAGCGGAGAAGGTAAGGCGGAAATAATTGCCCGCGCACTTCGAGGTAAGGTGACAAAAGAAGTTCCAGCATCAGTACTTCAACGGCACCCACGATTAATTGTTGTATTGGATCAGCCAGCGGCTTCAAAGTTGTAGTTTTTTAGATAATATTGTACCGTTGCCAAAATAAAAAAAATACGATATTCTTGAATTAGTTTTAATCTAAGCAAAAAATACTACTATGGTAGTTACTGACCAAGCTAAAATTGACGAGGTGTTACGCCGAGGCGTTGAAAATATTTATCCCGACCGTGAAACAGTCGCTAAGGCTTTGCAATCGGGCAAACGGTTGCGGATTTATTGTGGTTTTGATCCTACCGCTCCAGCCTTGCATATTGGCAATGCAATTCAAATCAATAAATTGGCTCAGTTTCAGGCCCTTGGTCATGAGATTATATTTTTAATTGGTGATTTTACTGGCATGATTGGCGATCCGACGGATAAAACAGCCACCAGAAAAAAATTGACCCGGGCTGAAGTAGTGGCCAATAGCTTGAACTTTAAAAAACAGGCCTCGGCCTTTTTAAAATTTACGGGCGCTAACCCTGCTAAGGTGTTACGTAATAGTAAATGGTTGGACAAGCTCTCATTTGCAGATTTGATTGAGTTGGGTGCCAATTTTACAGTCGGACAAATGTTGGTACGGGACATGTTCCAAAAACGAATGGAAGAGCAAAAGCCAATTCATATGCATGAATTTTTTTACCCAATGGCACAGGCCTACGACAGCATTGCTATGGATGTTGACTTGGAATTAGGGGGTAACGACCAAACGTTTAATATGTTGTGTGGTCGTGATTTAATGAAATCACTCAAACAAAAAGAAAAATTTGTCGTTACAACAAAATTATTGGTTGATAATGATGGCAAAAAAATGGGTAAAAGCGAGGGAAATGGCGTAAACTTGGATGATTCCTCTGAAAACATGTATGGCAAGGTGATGTCTTGGCCAGATGGCGCCATCATTAATGGTTTTGAATTGTGTACAAACATTCTAATGAATGAAGTTAATAAGCTAAAGGAAGCATTGCAGGTAGGGGCTAACCCGAGAGACGCAAAAATGAAATTGGCCTTAGAAATTACTCGATTAAATTACGGAATAAAAAAAGCTAAAGCCGCAGAGAATAATTTTATAAAAACGGTTCAACAAAAAGAGGTGCCGGATGAAGTGGAGGAGATACGCTTAGCAGTAAATAATTACAAGGTGATTGATTTGTTAGTTGAGCTGCAGTTAGCAGCGAGCAAGGGCGAGGCGAGACGACTAATTGAGCAGGGCGGTATTAAAATTAATGGCAAGACTGTTGCTGATACAGCGGCCGATATTAATATTGTTACCGCTGGAATTCTAATTCAACGGGGTAAGCGCCAATTTGTGCGCGTAATTGGAGAATAAATGAAAATTGGTGTATTTGATTCTGGCATGGGCGGGGTTGCCACACTAAAAGAAATTATCGCTCAGTTGCCGCAATATGATTTTATTTACTTGGGTGATAACGCTCGAGCGCCTTATGGTGATCGCGGCGCTGAACAAATTTATGAATTTTCTCAGCAAGCCGTAGATTATTTATTTAAGCAGGATTGTGGCTTAGTGATTGTGGCTTGTAATACGGTTTCATCGGAAGCATTACGTCGATTACAACAAGAATATTTGGTTAAACATTATCCCGAAAGGAGAATTTTGGGAGTAATTGTGCCTACGGCAGAAAGTATTGCTACGTATAACCTAAAGCGAATTGGTGTAATGGGTACGACGGCAACTATTGATTCTTGCGCCTATCAGCGGGAAATATATAAGCTGAATCCGGAGGTGGAGGTGTATGGGCAGTCGTGCCCAGCTCTGGTGCCATTAATAGAGGCTGATGTTCCAGAGGAGCAATTAAGAGCAGTGGTTGCTGATTATTTAGCAGCGGTAATTTTGTTCAAACCGGATGCTATTGTACTAGCTTGTACACATTATTCATTTTTGAAGCCAGTTATGCAATCGATTGTTGGTTCGAATACGAGAATAATTGATCCTCAATATTTAGTGGCTAAAAGCTTGGCGTTGTATTTGAAACGACATCCAGCTTGGGATAAAGAGTTATCTAAAAATAGTACCCGTCGGTTTTTAACCACTGGTGATGCCGAAACATTTAAGCATCTCGGTTCCCGTTTTTTAGAAGAGAACATTGCTGAAGTTGAAACTATAGTGTTAAAATAGCTTTCTCGCGACACAACTAATCATAATTTGAGTCGTTTAAAACATTACGATGTATTTATTAGAGCAAATCACTAAAAAACTAGCCAAAGAAGTAAACGAGGCGTTGAATCTTGATTTAGTTAATGCTTCTGATTTTGTTTATCCACCCAATCCAGAAATGGGTGATTTGAGTCTGGCTTGTTTTGCGATTGCCAAGTCTAGTAAACAATCTCCTAATGAATTAGCTCAATTTTTAGTTGGTAAAATAAAATCCACTGGTCTTATTCGTGGCGTGCAGGCGGTAGGACCATATTGTAATATCTCACTTAACAAGAGTTTGTTCTGCCAGAAATTAATGACAGAAATTGCTAAAAACAAGGATCAGTACGGCAAAAACACCAGTGGCAAAAAAGCTCGAGTAATGATTGAATATTCCAATGGAAATACTCATAAAGAATATCATGTCGGCCACTTACGCAATATTAGCTATGGCGACTCTGTTTATCGCTTGCTTGCGGCAAATGGTTATGAAGCAATTCCGGTTTCATATATTAATGATTTTGGTATTCATGTGGCTAAAACGTTGTGGTGGTTAACGCACCCAAACAATCCGGACAATATTAATCGAGTAAAACCAGATGAATTAGAAAATAAGGGATATTTTTTAGGTCAGACGTATGCCGCTGCCTCAGCTGTGCTGGGTGATAACGAAGACAAAAAAATCGAAGTCGGCGAATATATGCATCAGATCGAATCACGCCAGGGCGAGATTTATGATTTGTGGCAACAGACGCGACAATGGAGCATTGATCAGTTTGCTTGCGTGTATCAAGAGTTGGGTGTGCAGTTTGTTGATACATTTTATGAAAGTGATTATATTGACGAAGGTTTAAAAATTGCCGGTGAGTTGTATGCTAAGCATTTTTTAGTTAAAAGTCAAGGAGCGGTGATTGCTGATTTAAGTGAGTATAGTTTGAATGTACTCATGTTTTTGCGGACGGATGGCACCGCTCTTTATCCCGTTGCTGACTTGCCCTTGGCAATGGCGAAGTTTAAAAAGTATAAATTGAAAAAATCAATTTATGTGGTTGATATTCGGCAAGGACTGTATTTTAAACAATTGTTTAAAGTGTTAGAGCTTTTAGGGTACAAAGAAGAAATGATGCACCTGGGATATGAGTTTGTTAAATTACCTGAAGGCATGATGTCGTCACGCACCGGCAACGTTGTTTCTTATGAGGATTTAAAAGACAAGACGATTGAACGCGCTAGAATATCAACTGCAGAAAAACATCGCGATTGGTCAACTGAAAAAGTTGAAAAAGTTGCAAGGGCAATTGCTTTTGGCGCAATTAAATTTGAGATGCTTAAAGTGAGTCGGGAAAAACCAATTACCTTTGACGTAGAAACATCGTTACGGTTTGACGGCTACACCGCAGCGTATCTGCAGTATACCTGCGCGCGTATTGCAAGCATGGAACGAAAAGCAGCGGATATTAAATTTGATGCTAAAGGTGCCGACTTGGATCACCCAAAAGAACATGCGTTGGCGCTTAAGTTGGCACGATATCCTGAGGTGATTCAACAGGCAGGAGATAATTATGAACCGTCAGAATTAGCAAAATATCTGTTTGAATTAGCGCAGTTAGTAAATGATTATTATCATGATGTGCCCGTGCTTAAGGCTGACCCCGAGTTAGCCAAATCACGTCTAGAGCTGTTAAGTGCAACTAAACAAATAATTGCAAATGGGTTTAATTTGTTAGGTATTGAAATAATTGATGAAATGTAACTTTTAAATAATATGCAAATCTCAAATAAAATTATCGTTTTTACACTAATATATTCAGCCATTGTTGGCGTGGCCATGGATTTATTTAATTCTGATGGTACTTATTATTTTTTATTATTTTTGCTAATTTTGAATCTGATTTTATTGTATATTTTAAGAATTTTAAATATTTCAAAAATAGGGTTAATTCGTTTTATTCGTTTTGTTCTACCAGTAGTTTATGCCTTGGTTCCAATTATAGTTGCTCTATTTATCAATTTATTTCATCAAAATTGTGGACCAAGTAAGGGTGACATGTGTGGTCTTGGCTTTTTGTTTATTTTTTTACCAATAAGCATGATAATTAATTTTATTTTTGGAATAGTAATTGCTTATAATATTAAGGAATCAAGGGAAATTCCAATTATTAAATACAATAATAAATAATTTTTTAATTGGTGCCTTTTGTTTTATACAACTTGACAAAAATTGATTAATTATTAATACTATCAAAATAAGGGAGATAGGCACCCTTATTAAATTTCATATAAAGGTGTCCGTCTTGGGCGGAAAAGCGGGTGGAACCGCGGGTCAAAGAAGGCTCGTCCCGAATAATCATATTTTTGGTTATTTGAGACGAGTTTTTTTATTTTATCAATATGACAGATACCCTGGGAACAATGTTATTGTCAATCATGGCCATTAGTGGGATGCATCTATTTATTTATAGGGTATTACTTTTTTTGAAATTTAAAAACAAAAATTCTACAATTCAAACATATAAAGTAAATGAAATTGTGTCCGGGTTTACTTATAATAGTATGATTGGAATTATCAGTTTAATGTTTGTTGCTTTTTTTGGAGTAACATTTTTGTTAATTAACTGGTTTGTAATTATTCCGGGTTTAACCGGATTGGCGATGGTCAGATATACAGAACGAGACAATTTGGAAAATGTTGACTTGAATGTGTATTATAAAATTATTCAATTAACATGGAAAAAAAAATGTTATTTGCAACATATTGATAATATATTTAAGGTTGTTTTTGGGATTGCCACGGCGCTCGTGTCAATTATTTATTATAAAGAAATTAAATAACTATTATGTCAGAGCAAAAATTTACCATGGAAAACATGGCTGCCTTCTGTAAACGCAAGGGTTTTGTCTTTCCGTCATCCGAAATTTATGGCGGCATGGCTGCGATCTATGATTACGGTCATTACGGCGCACTGTTAAAAAATAATATTCGTGATGCCTGGTGGAAGCATATGATTCAACTGCGCGATGACGTGGTGGCTTTGGATAGTGCTATTTTCATGCACCCGACTACCTGGGTGGCCTCTGGTCATGTGGGCGGTTTTGACGATCCACAAATTGATTGCCGTGACTGTAAAACTCGCATGCGGGCTGACCATGTGTTAGAATCATTCGGTGTTAATGCAGATAAACAACCGCTTGATTATTTGAACGCCGAATTAGACAAGTTGCGCACCGAACATAAATTAAAATGTATTAATTGTAAATCGGAAAATGTAACCGAGGCCAAGCGATTTTCATTAATGGTTAAATCAAACATTGGTTCACCAACTGATGCCTTGTCGGAAGATAATGTGGTGTATTTACGGCCTGAAACGTGCGGCGGTATTTATTTGGAATATAAAAATACTATTGATTCGATTCATCCAAAACTACCGTTCGGTATTGCTCAGGTGGGTAAGGCGTTTCGTAACGAGATTGTGGCTCGACAGTTTATTTTTCGCACCCGTGAGTTCGAACAGATGGAAATGCAATATTTCTTAGATCCGAAAGATATGGTGGCAAGCTACGAGAGTTGGAAGGCGACGCGTTGGGCTTGGTATCAATCGTATGGCATTAAGGAAACAAAATTGCGATGGTATAAGCATGAAAAATTAGCTCATTACGCCTCAGAAGCCTATGATGTGGAATATGATTTTAAATGTTTGGGCGGCTTTAAAGAAGTTGAAGGTATTCATGCTCGAGGTGACTGGGATTTATCACAGCACTCCAAATTTTCTGGCGTGGATTTGAATTATTTTGACCAGGCCACTAACACACGCTTTACACCCCATATTATGGAAACATCTGTTGGGCTTAATCGATTGTTTTTAATGTTTATTGATGATGCCTACATCGAAGAAGAATTAACCAATGGCAAAGGTGAAACCGAAACGAGAATTGTGTTAAAGCTACATAAGGATTTAGCACCGGTGAAGGTGGCAGTATTTCCACTGTTAAAGAATAAGCCTGAATTAGTTGCCAAAGCTCGTGAAGTGTTTGCTGATTTACGTAAGTCCTGGATGTGTGAATTTGATGACAATGGCAATGTAGGCAAGCGCTACCGCCGTCAAGATGAGATCGGCACCCCCTATTGCGTAACCATTGATTTTGATACTTTAGAAAAAGGCGTGGTAACCGTACGAGATCGTGATACCATGGAGCAGATTACTATTTCGGTTGAGGAACTAAAGGGGTATTTGGCTGGGAAATTAGCTTAGTTGCCCAGAAAGCGAAATTTTGCTATCCTGTAGAAAGTTATTTCTTAATAATGATATTATGATCAAGGTTGATGACATCGCTTGCATTGGCTGCGGCACCTGCGTCGCCCTTTGCCCCAAGTGTTTTCAGATGAATGCTGAAGGTAAATCGGAAGCGATTAGCCAAGACGACATCGAATGTGCCAAGAATGCGGCAGCAAGCTGCCCAGTCCAGGCAATCACTGTAGCGTAAAATTTTACAAACAATAAAAAAACAAACCTCAAAAATGGGCTTGTTTTTTTATGGATTTTATGTTAATAAGTAAAGTCATTGTTTGCGAAATAATGCGCAGGCAACTGTAATTTAAAAATAAAACAATCTAGCGCCAGCTAGTTAATTTTGGCCTGTTATCCCTCGGTATTTACTATATTCGGGGGCGGACACTAGTTCACCCTGAAAATAGAAGCGTGCTACGGCACATTACCAGAAAGGAGAAAAGTCATGAGAAGGATTATAACGAGTTGGTTGGCAATTGGCACGGTATCGGTCATGTTTGGTTGCGGCAGTGAAGCTAACAATAGCTTTATGACAAATAACACCAGTGGCCCTGTTCAGCAGTCTTTTTCTTCCGCTGGACAAGTTCCTCCGCCCGTCGTGCAAGTTCCTCCGCCCGTCGTGCAAGTTCCTCCGCCCGTCGTGCAAGTTCCTCCGCCCGTCGTGCAAGTAAAATCGGCCAAGGGATTCAAAGAAATTGGACGTTCTTCAATTATTTTTGCTCCGGTAAGTGTAGCCGGGACGAAATTAGTCGGGAACAAGTTTTTTGTCTTGTGCAGTGATGGAGTCTTAAAGACATTCAATCTCACAGACAATACAACTCCTAGGTTGGAAAAGTCAGCTAAGCTAGACGGCATAAATATTGACATTCGCCGGGTGTTTTTTTCAAGTCGATTTGTGTATGTACTGGTTGGCGAATATCTCCAAGAGAAACAGAAGTGTGAAAATGTAATGTATGTTTATCGATTGGATGATTATCGTCGTCTTTGCCGTTTCGAGCAAGTGGGTGACATTGCATATTGCGGACAGTATTTTTTTATCAGTGGCAATGGCAAGATATTGGTGTACACTGAAATTGATGATGGCATCAAGGAATTCGGAAATATCACATTACCAAAGGTTGATTTTCCGTATGGCTATAGTCATATCCTTGAAGATGGTGGCAGATACTATGCCATCCAGGCTGTTTATTTGGCATTAACGGGTTCAACCTGGGTGGGGATGATGATTGAATTTACCCCGGCTGGATCAATTGTTGAGACCTTCACTTTGCCCAACTTACCTACCCCGGGTGGCTATGGTGGAATTATTAACCTGGCGATTGTTAATGGAATTTTGTTTGACAATGTTGGTTATCGCCACTGGACGCCAACACAGGCGGTCTATCAATATTCAATTGCCAAGAGGGAGGTGCTAAATAATTCATTCATTTCTCTTCATAATGACGGGCAAATGCATAATTTTTCCTCTAACCTCTGGTGGCAGTTGATAACCGATTACGGGCCAATGGAAAGCCCATATCAGTTTAAAACGATAGCCACGGCTGTAAAAATATTTGACAGCGCTGGCACGTTTAGCAAAATTATACCCTTGCCTGTTTCCGGAGGCATGGTTGCCGCCAACGAGAAGTTATGGTTGAACATTGAACAGCGGGATAAACAGTATGAGTTAGTGGTCTATCAACTCATCTAAATTGATCAGTAGAGGGGCGTCGTCAAGGCGCCCTTTTCTTTTTAACAAAAGCGTATTAGTCTTTAATTATGACATTAGAAGAAATAAAAAAAATTGATTTACCAAAAAAACCAGGCAGCTATCAGTTTTTTAATACTACTGGTGAAATAATTTATGTGGGCAAGGCGGCTAATTTGAAAAGCCGCGTGCTTTCGTATTGGCAGAAAAGTACGGATCACACGCCAACAAAGTACGCCATGGTTAATCAGGTAGCGACTATTAAATGGGTTGAGACTGATAGTGAAATCGAGGCTTTGTTGCTTGAGTCAAATTTTATTAAAAAATACCAACCTCAGTTCAACGTATTATTACGCGATGATAAACGCTATGCTTATATAAAAGTGTCTTTGGATGATGAAGTGCCTGGCGTGTTTATCACGCGTAATCTGGATAAGGCTGGTAAATATTACGGACCGTTTACGAGTACGACAGCACTAAAGGAAACTCTGAAAACTATTCGTAAAATCTGGCCCTACTGTACTACCAGAAAAATCCAGAAAAAGCCTTGTTTTTATTACAGCGTGGGACGTTGTATTGGTGTGTGTGGTGGTGTAGTTACTCACAAAGAATATTTGGACTGGGTGATTAAACCCATTATGCTATTTTTTGAAGGTAAAAAAGAGCGGATTGTAAAAATGTATCAGAAAGAAGCGTTGGTTTTAGAGAAAAAATTGCAGAGTAAAAATATTACACCGGACGAGCAAGAAAATATTGAACATGATTTACGTGGAGTAAAATATCGCTTAATTAACATGCAACAAGTTTTAGCTCACGCCAATATTTTAGGGCTGGTAGATAAATATGCAACCGATGTAGTGGAGCTGGCAAAAATTTTAAGCTTGCCCAAGGTGCCACAGCGGATCGAGGGGTATGATATTTCTAATACCTTTGGCCAAGAATCAGTTGGTTCGATGGTGGTGTTTGCCGAGGGTGAGCCGGACAAAAGCCAATATCGTAAGTTTAAAATAAAAATTAATGATGGCAGGGGTAATGACGTGGGTATGCTCAAAGAAGTGATGGAACGACGCCTGAATAATGATTGGCCACTCCCAGACTTAATGATTATCGATGGCGGCAAAGGGCAGCTAAATATGATTTCCCGAATTTTAAAAAATAATAAATTAGATATTCCAGTAATTGCAATTTCTAAGGGTGAAGGTTTACGATCAGCTGGTGCGCCGGATAAGCTTTTTTTTCCAGATCAAGCTAAACCGCTTGAGTTGCCGTTAGCTTCACCAGCATTGCATCTTATTAAACGGGTACGCGACGAAGCACATCGGTTTGCCATTACGTTTCATCGCGACCGGAGGAGTAAGGCGTGGTTACAATATAAATAATTACAATAAATAAGCTTGGGTTAATTTTAGGCTTATTTTTGTTTGACTTTTTTGCTAATTTTCGAAGGGGCCGGAAAAAGAAAATAGAAACGAATCCGAGGCTAAAAAAATATATCC
>JBAXJQ010000010.1:0-37817 GCA_037137775.1 Candidatus Falkowiibacteriota bacterium
CTTGCGGAGCGGACGGGACTCGAACCCGCGACCTCTGCCGTGACAGGGCAGCGCTCTAACCAACTGAGCTACCGCTCCAAATAAAAATAGCCCGCGGACTATTTTTAATTATCTATAACTTAACAAAAAGAAGTAAATTCGTCAACTCTTAACCTAAAATCTGAATTTATGACAAATGGCAATATTTAATGCTAATTATTGCCATTTATTAACCAATTGTGCAATAATTTTTTACAAAACTGACTTTTGCAAAATTGCTAACCAAAAATTTCGCTTATAACTTTGCCCGTTCATTCTGGTATAGCTGGTTTTTTTATCTAAATTTACCAAATTAAAATACTTGTCGTAGGTAGCAAGTAGGTCTGATCGACCAAATACCCGCTCAACCAATCCTAACTCTTTCATAACATAGGTGTTGGTTTCTGGCCCTGGATTTTTTTTAATCAACGCTTTTGCATTTTTATCACCCTCGCTACACAACGCTTTCAATATTATATATCCACCTGGCTTTAACACTCGAAACATCTCTTGCAAATATTTTTGCCGCTCTTCGGCTAGTAACGAATTGGACGAGGTAATGTCCAATACCAAATCTGCCTGATTTTCAACCAACGGCCACTGTTCGGCCATGCTTTGACAATAATAGTTTACTACCACATTCGCAGCACGTGCACGATTACGTGCCAGAGCTACGGCGTTACCAGCAAATTCAATACCGTGTACTTCATTACCTAGTTCTGCTAAATAATTTGCGTTGCGTCCGGTACCACTACCCAAGTCAACAATAGTTTTAGCCTCGAGTATAAAATTGCATTTAGTTTTTAAGTAGCGTAAGCATCGTAACACGTCTTTTTGCGGCATTTCACCACCAGTAACCAATTTATGGTTTTGATATTCCTTCTCCCACACATTTTTCTGTGACATATTAAAACCACTAATTGATAAACAAGCTTAACTCCTGATTATTGCCAACATCTCCGCCACCTTTTCAGTCACTAGCGCTTCAGTTCTAGCTTCGATGTTTAGTCGCAACAAAGGCTCTGTATTAGATGAGCGCAAACTAAAACGCCAATCACTAAATTCTATTGATAAACCGTCAAAGTGCTCAATCTTGCCATCAGCATACTTACTCTCAATTCTTGCCAAAACCGCTGCTACATCCGCAACGGTAGAGTTAAGTTCTCCAGACATTGGATACTGATCAAATACTGGTTGGATTAATTCCGAAAGCGGTTGACCAGCCTTGGCTAATAAATTTACCAAAACTAATACCGGCAACAAACCAGAATCGGCATACCAAAAATCACGAAAATAGGTGTGTCCACTAGATTCACCAGCAAAAATGGCATTGTTGTGTCGCATACTTTCTTTAATATACGAATGTCCAACGCGTTCCATGACCGCCTTCGCTCCCACGCTTTTTGCCGCATCAATTAATGCCCAAGTATAGCGAGGATCGTAAACAATAATTTCGTTCGGCTTGTCAGCTAACAATGATTTTATTAATAAATTATTAATATAATACGACTCGATAAAGCGACCTTGATCATCGCAAAAAAAGACACGGTCAGCATCAGCATCCCAAGCCACTCCAAAATCAGCGCCAGTTGATTTAGTTAAGGCCACAAACTCTGGTCGATTTTCAGGCACAAATGGATCAGGTCGACCCTTGGGAAAAGTACCATCCGGCAGATCGTTCAACCCGATTAATTGCCAAGGTAGATTATTTTTTTGCACAAAGCGCTTTACCACCTCACCCTCGAAGCCAAAGTTAGGATTAATGACAATTTTCTGTGGTACTTTGGCCGATTCATCTAAAAATTGTACGGCAAAGTCACAAAAATCATCCAAAACAGCCCTGGTAACAACTGAACCTTTACGCAGCGCTGGGGTTGGTAACCAATCACCAACTACCATGTCGCGTATCTGAAAAATTCCGTTATCTTTATGAATCGGTACAACGTCTTTGGCCACCATTTTTAAGCCGTTATATTCTTGTGGATTATGCGAGGCGGTGATCATTAATCCTCCGGCCATTTTATACTGGCCGACCGCAAAATAATACATCTCGGTTGAGGCAAGACCGATGTCAACTACATCCACTCCGCTGTCTGTCAGCCCATCAATGACTGCTTTTTGTAAACTAGGCGATGATAATCTAACATCATAGCTAACAATGACTGGTTCGACTGGTTTAAAAATTTCCGCATAGACGCAAGCAATACTATAAAATGTAGTCTCGTCAAAATCTTGTCCGTAGACACCCCTAATATCGTAAGCCTTAAATATGTCTGGGTTAATTTTCATATCTTATCTCGTTAAAAGTCGTAACCAAATAGCGCCAACGCCAAATAAACAGGCAAAAAATGACGCGACTAAGCCTAGTCCAGGCAAAGCAAATATCATCCAGAATAAAACCACACCAATTAATAAGCCAATAATCTGGGGATGTGCGGTTTTAATTTTCATTTTCTCTCGCAAGATCTCTCCCACGGTATAGGCGCTTACGATTTTACCCAACCATAATAGCAAAAGCCATATCATGCCAGTAAACAATCCTAAATATATGCCAACAAAAGAAACAAACAATAAAATAATTATAATTGGGGTTAAAAGGGTTATCACTGCGCCCCAACCTAATGATTTCAGCGTTTTTTCTTTGAGCAACTGACTAATTTTTTCAACCTGGTTTGGCCAAAGCGTTAACAATACTAAGCCGATAATAAAAGCAGCGCAAATACCGAGTAGCGTAGACCAAAGCCAAGCTAAAAACCAGCTTCGTCGTTCCGCGTTTTTAGGCGGATCTTGACGCACTGTTTCACCGGCAATTGTAGCACCTGGTTCAATGGTTGCTGGTTTAGAATCAGTATAGGTTAACTTACCATCAATTACCGCCGTTTTACCAACAATCAAATGAACTTGATTGGCATCTCGATTATCTAATCGTAGTTTTACATCCTTGCCCACACTGCCGCTTAAATTAATCCCACTAGCAACGCCAACCAAATCATAGCTTACTCTGCCTTTAAGATCGGCTAAAGCGCTTGCAAACAACATCTCCCAACCAACGGTTGAGCTAGCACTTGTGTTTACCGAGGCGGCGGCCACAGTAACATTCTTGCCCACCTGCCCAGTTAAATTGATTGAGCTCGCTGCCGAGCGAACATTACCAATCACCCGACCACTAATGTTCACCGTTTGGCCAGCACACACCACATCACCTAACACTTCTCCACTAATGTTCACCGTTTGGCCAGCACACACCACATCACCAGTCACCTTGCCATCAATGTTTATATTGGCACCGGCAACGTATAAACTGCCTTCTACGATTTCACCCTTTACTAAATTAACGGTGTCGCCAGCACGTGCAGTAAAGGCCTGAGCGGCGGCTAGCGGCAGAAAAAACAGCACTGCTGCTACTGCCAGCATTTTACTTGTTAGTTTCATTAGTTTATGCTTAAATAGGTTAGTTATTCATTATTAACGCTATCACAAATGGCGCAAAAGTCAAACACAAAATCAATCGTCAATACACTCATTATTGGCTTATTAGAGCAAAATATTACCAGTCGTGAGCAACTCTTATCTGCTAAACGACAATTGGCTAAAAAAAATGGCATTGTTATGCCCACTAATACCGAGTTACTCGCAGCGCTTGATCTAACAGGCAAAAATCATCCGCAATATACCGTGCTACGTAAATTATTGCGCCGTCGCTCCGTAAGAACCTTGTCTGGCGTCGCCCCGGTTGCTGTTTTAACCATGCCCTATCCTTGCCCAGGTAAATGCGCCTATTGTCCAACGGAAAAGGATGTGCCACAAAGCTATCTCTCCAACGAGCCGGCAGTGATGCGAGCTATCAGATGTAATTATCACCCTTTTACGCAAACCTGGCAACGTCTTCGCGCCCTCGAGGCCAATGGTCACTCGCCCCGAAAAATTGAATTAATAGTAATCGGTGGTACCTGGAGCTATTTACCTCAGGCGTATAAGTATTGGTACATTACAGAATGTTTCCGAGCGGCCAACAATTTTAATCTCAAGAAATCATTAGAAACAGTAAAGTCAAGCTACCCCAAAAAATCACCACTAGCAAAACTAAAATCAGCTTTGTTGTTCGAGCAGAAAAAAAATGAACGTGCTACCTATCAAATTATCGGACTGACCTTAGAAACCAGACCAGACTATATTACCAATGAAGAACTCTTAGAAATGCGTTTATTGGGTTGCACCCGCGTCGAGCTTGGTGTCCAAGCAATCGATGACAAGATTTTGGCCTTAAATCTACGCGGCCACAAAGTTTCCGCTATTACCACTGCCACCAAAATGTTGCGTGACTTTGGCTTTAAAATTACCTACCACCTTATGCCCGGCCTACCGGGCGCAACGGCCAAAAGAGACTTGACTATGTTTAAAACATTATTTACCAATGAACAATTTCAGCCCGATCAAATTAAATTTTATCCAACTGTAGTTACAAAGGATAGTTTGTTGTATCAATGGTGGCAACAAGGTAAGTACAAACCTTACTCAAACACAGTACTAGAAAAATTGATAGCCGATTGCAAAAATTTTATTCCACCCTACGTACGCATTATTCGTCTTATCCGCGATATACCTGGCGAATCAATAATTGCCGGCAACACGGTCACCAATCTCCGCCAAGTTATGCAGCAACGTGGCACAGTTTGCCACTGCATTCGGTGCCGAGAAATAAAAGAGCAGCCACGTGACACCAAATATCATATCAACACGATTGCCTACCAAGCCAATTCAGGAGAGGAGCAATTTATTGAAGCGGTCAGTGACGATGCTAAATTGCTATATGGCTTTTGCCGATTACGCTTGCCCGACCGTGAGGCTAAACATCTACCTCCCGCCTTGCAAAATGCCACGATAATTCGTGAACTTCACGTTTATGGCGAATTAGTAGCCATTGGCGAAAAAAAACAAACTCAACATGCCGGTCTGGGCCGTGAATTATTACATTTAGCAGAAAAAGAAGCAGTAAAAAATGGGTATCACAAAATGGCTATCATTGCCGGAGTTGGCGTTCGCGGGTATTATCGCAAGCTTGGGTATCGCCTGCAACAAACCTACATGGTAAAAACTTTATCATAAGTTGCATTATTACGATTTTTTGCTAAAATTTAATCAATTATAATAAATATATTCGTATTTAATATTTAAAAAAGAAACGATGCAATACACTCATCTCGAAAAACAAGATACAGCGGTTTATGCTGGCTTACAACAAGAAATCGAGCGACAGCAAACTGGCTTAGAGCTTATTGCTAGTGAAAACTATGTTTCCGAGGCAGTGCAAGAAGCGCTTGGTTCAATATTTACCAATAAATACAGTGAGGGTTATATTGGTAAACGCTATTATGCTGGTAATCAGTTTGTTGACGAGATTGAACAACTAGCCATTGATCGGGCAAAAAAATTATTTGATGCGGAACACGTCAATGTGCAGCCATTATCTGGTTCACCCGCCAATGCGGCGGTCTATTTTGCCATGCTTAAACCGGGCGATAAAGTACTAGGTTTAAAACTAGATCATGGTGGTCATCTATCCCATGGTCATCCGGTAAACTTTTCTGGTATGCTATACAATTTCGTTCAATACGAAGTCGACCGCAATACTAAACGTATCGACATGGACGAAGTTCGTGCCATTGCCCTGCGCGAAAAACCAAAAATGATTTTAGCCGGCTTTTCCGCCTATTCTCGTAGTTTAGATTGGCATCATTTTAAAGCCATTGCCGACGAAGTTGGCGCCTATACCTTTGCCGATATTGCTCATATTGCCGGATTAATTGCCGGTAAACAACTGGAAAATCCGGTGCCACTTTTTGACGTCGTCACCACTACCACTCACAAAACACTACGTGGTCCACGTGGTGCCATAATTATGTGTAAAGAACAATTTGCCAAGCAGATTGATCGAGCTGTTTTTCCTGGCATGCAAGGCGGTCCCCATGACAACAGCACTGCTGCTAAAGCAGTTGCCTTTGCTGAAGCACTCCGACCTGAGTTTATCGAATACGCCAAGCAAATAATCACTAATGCTCAAATTCTATCAACCGAACTCATGGCACGGGGCTTTCATGTTGTCTCTGATGGCACAGATAACCACCTAATGGTGCTCGACCTCGCCAATAAAGGGTTGGTTGGCAAAGTAGCCGAAGAGGCGCTTGATAAAATCGGCATTTCCGTATCGCGATCAACTGTGCCGTTCGATCCTAACCCACCAATGAATCCATCTGGTATTCGTTTGGGTACCGCAGCCATTACTACTCGAGGCATGAAAGAAGCTGAAATGGTTTTAGTTGCTGACTTTATTGACCAAGCGCTAACCAATTACGAAAATGAGAATGTGCTAGCTCAGATTAAAATTGCAGTAGCCGAGCTGTGTAAAAAATTTCCTATTCCCAGCGTTTAAATATTATTTTATGGAATTAATTAATGGCAAAGCCATCGCCGAAAAGATTAAAAACCAGGTGGTAGCTGAAATTAGCACGCTAGGAACAGCGCGTCCAAATTTAGCAATTATTTTGGTTGGCGAGCGAGAAGATTCAAAAATTTACGTTACCTTAAAAGAAAAACAAGCGAGAGAAGTGGGCATCGACACACACGTATATCGTTGCCCAGAAAATATCAGCCAGCAAGAACTGTTAGATACCGTCACATTCTTAAACCAAGATGAATTAATCGATGGTATTCTCATTCAGCTACCACTACCTGAGGCTCTAGACACCGATAAAATCATTGCCACTATTGATCCTAAAAAAGATATTGATGGATTTCAACCCCAAAATCTCGAAATTTTTTTACAAACGTGCCAGAGCTTGGTTGAACCACCGTTAATAGGCGTTATCCGAGAAATTATTTCCCACGAAAATATCACCATAGCCGATAAAAATGCTGTCGCGTTAGTAAACTCGGACTTATTAGGTAAAGTCATTGGTCATTTTTTTGACTGCGCCGGTGCCAAAGTCAATATTTTACATGGTGACGAAATCGATTTAATTGCTCAAGTCAGTCAAGCTGATATTTTAGTTTCTGCATTAGGCAAGCCGGGATTTATAACCGCTGATATGCTCAAGCCCGGAGTTGTTGTTATCGATATCGGTATCACCCGTCTACCCGACAATAGCGTTGTAGGTGATGTTGATGCAACTTCAGTAGCAAATCACCGTGGTCGCCTTACCCCAGTTCCAGGCGGAGTTGGTCCCATTACCATTGCTATGGCATTCAAAAACACCCTCACCCTATACAAACAGCGACATCAGTAGTATTCTATACTCAAATGCTAACGCAAAATGGTGTGTTTTGGCTCACCATTTTTGTTAATTTCAACATGCAAGACAAAAAACAAACCCTAATCGAATTATTACGCATACACTATGGTTTTACGGCTTTCCGCACTGGCCAAGAAGAAGTTATTGATGCGCTATTAAATCAAAAAGACGTTGTAGTGGTTATGCCAACCGGAGGTGGCAAATCGTTATGCTACCAACTACCCGCCTTGGTTAATGATGGCATCACGATTGTAATTTCTCCACTTATTGCACTTATGAAAGACCAGGTTGACGGTCTTCATCGAGTTGGAATCCCAGCTACTTTTATTAATTCCTCAATTAACCCTCAAGAAACAAGTCGGCGCATTGAAGAATTGAAACAAGGCTTGTTTAAATTAGTCTATGTTGCTCCAGAACGTTTTTATAGCCAAGAGTTCATGCAAGCCATGGCCAGTGTACCGGTTAGTCTTTTTGCCGTCGATGAGGCCCACTGCATAAGCTCTTGGGGTCACGATTTTAGACCCAGTTATTTACGCTTACGCCAAGCCGTTGAATTTTTAGGCAAGCCGCAAGTGATTGCCTTAACCGCCACTGCCACGCCCGAAGTAAAAAATGACATCATTAAACAACTTGGGCTAGTTGACCCAAAGCTAGTTATTACCGGTTTTGCACGGCCTAATTTAACCTTAGCCGTAGTTCGTGCAAGCGAGGGGCAAAAACCCACTCTAGCGGTGGAGGCCATTCAAAGCGCACCTAATGGTTCTGGCATCGTCTATGTCGGCACCAGGGCTCGAGCAGAACAGCTACTTGCTACCTTGCTTGATAGTGGTATTGAAGCAATTAGTTACCACGGTGGCATGGATCCAAATGATCGCAAATGGGTACAAGAAAATTTTATGAAAAACAAAGCCAGAGTGATTGTGGCAACCAATGCCTTCGGACTAGGCATCGACAAGCCTGACATTCGTTTTGTAATTCATTATGACATGCCAGGCACAATTGAGGCCTATTATCAAGAAGTTGGTCGTGCCGGACGTGATGGACAGCCAAGCTTTTGTCTTTTGCTATACAATTCAAGAGACCGCGCCTTGCAGGAATTTTTTATCAAAGGCGACAACCCATCACCTGAATTAATTTACGAACTTTACGACCTATTATTGTCGTATGAAAGTGACCGCGTGCTCGTTACCTATGCTGATCTAATGAGTCAATTAACTGACAATATTCCCGACATGGCAATCGGCACGGCCTTAAAACTATTAGAAAAAGAGGGGCTAATTAGGCGTAATCAAGAAAAAGCGGCCAATGCTTACCTAAAATTATTGCGCCCGGCCTTAGAAATTGACACCCTGTTTAGTGCTAAGGCTAAAGCCAGTCAAAAACTTTGGACTGCACTATGGCAAAAATATGGCGAACTGCTTGATCAGGGATTTAATTTTAATTTAGAAGAAATGGCAGTGATTTTATCCACGAAAAAAGAGTCGCTGCGTAGATTAATAAAAAAACTTCAAGAACAAAACGCTCTCGATTATCAGCCACCATTTAAAGGCACTGAAATTCAAATTCTAAAACGGCTCGAGCGACATCAAATCACGCTCGATACCACTGGTTTACGGCAAAAATTAGACCGTGCCAATGAACGACTTGATCTGATGGAAAGCTATATTTATCACTTAGGTTGTCGTCAGCAATATATTCTGGATTATTTCGGTACTGTTAATGCCCCCCGTTGTTTAAAATGCGACAATTGTATAAATTCAACCAATCATATAATCGATGAAATGTTACCAAACAATGTTTTTTCCGAAGAGCAACTTAATGACGTTTCCGCCCCCTCTGATGTTATTTCAACTAAATTAACCCAGCTTGAAAGTTTTGAGCTTTGGCAAAATGGCTTAAATCTTGATCAAATTGCTTTAACGAGAAACTTAAAGCCAGGCACAATTGCCGATCATTTTTGCTTTTTGATTGAAAAAAAACTGTTCACCGATATTGACGCGCTTGTAGAAATAACAAAGCAACAACTCATATCACCAATAATTGAAAAACACGGCCTTAATCGACTTGGCCTCGCTAAAGAAGAGTTAGGTGATCCAATCAGCTGGTCGGAAATAAAATTCGTCGCTGCTAAGCTTAAGGCTAATCTTTATAAATGAACCACCTTACCGAACAAAAATTACTAGACATAGTTACCAAAAACTACGATGAAATTGCCGAAGAATTTCATCAAACCAGGCGCAAACCACTCTGGCCACCTGTTGTTAAGCTGACAGCCGAGATAAAAGACGGCGATATTGTTATCGATATTGGTTGTGGTAATGGCCGTTTGCGTGAAGTTTTAAAAAATATAAATATTGCTTATATTGGCGTTGATGCGAGTCAAAACTTACTAACCCTGGCAGAGCAAAATGAATCATTTCGGCTAATTAATCAACGATTCATTTTGGGTAATATTCTTTCCCTCGATCAACTCAAGCTCCCACTGGCTGACCATGTCTTTTGCATGGCAGTTTTACACCATCTTCCTGGTAACAATCTTCAAGCTAAAGGGCTAAATCAACTTTTGACAATTTGCAAACCTAACGGGCGCATAGTTTTTTCAGCTTGGCGTCTTTGGACAAACTGGCAAATGCTTTCAAATCGTCACTACCGAATCGCCAAATTAATAACCAATAGTTTTTTAAAAAAAATAATTGGGTTATCGGAGCTCGATTTTGGAGACTTATTATTTCAATGGGGTAAAAATAATAATCGCTGGCGCTATTATCATGCATTTACTAAAAAAGGTCTTTTGCGGTTATGCCAAAAGACTCACGCGCAAAAAATTAACATAATTTACGATAGCTATAATTATTACTGCATTCTTAAAAATTCTAACTCGGCAAAACAGTTATCACTTCCATGAAACCTGCTATTAAGGAGCTCCGTTTTGTAATTTTTAATCCCGCTGATTGTATAACCGTGTCAAGGGGTTCACTAATATACTCCTGAAAATATTTACATTCATACTTATTTAAAAAATAATACCCTATTTTTTTGAGCCACTTCGGACCAACATACTCCACCGGCCGAACAAACTCAACAATGATTAATCGTCCGCTTGATTTTATTACCCGCCTTACTTCCTGCAGAGTTTTTTCTCGCCACTGCTTAGGCATTTCATGCAACCCAAATGAGATAATTACGAGATCAAATCGACTATTTTCAAAAGGCAGGTCTGTCGCATCACCCTCAAGCCACTCAACCAACTCAGCGCCGTTCTTTCTTTTGGCTCTAGCTAACATCGCAGATGATAAATCCAAACCAACCACCTTTGAGCCCTGACGGGCACAAGCGAGTGCAATCTCGCCAGTTCCAGTACACAGATCAAGCACCTTTTCACCCACAATTGGCCCTGCTATAACTATGGCTGCTGTTCTGATTTTTTTAATCATAACAAACGTGGCATCATAGACTGAGGCCACACGTGAAAACCTTTTTTTGATATATGCTTGATAATTTTCCATTGCCTATTTCGCTACAGGAAAGGTAACCACAAATTGACTCCCCACTCCCTCAATCGAATCAACAGTAATTTTGCCCTTTTGCAATTCAATTAACTGTTTGGTAATCCAAAGACCTAATCCCGTACCAACAATATTTTTGGTTTGCTCGGTTTGTACCCGATAAAATTTTTCAAACAACCGTTCACGTGCTTTGGGCGACATGCCAATGCCGGTATCCATAATTTTAATTTCAATATTCTTATCTTTTTCTTCCACAAAAATTTCAACCTTGCCCTTTTCAGTATATTTAATTGAATTGCCAATCAAATTAATTAATATCTGTTTCAATCGTTCGGTATCAATATTAACGAGTGATAGTTTTGCTTCTTGTGGTTTATATTCTAACAAAAGATTCTTAGCATCAGACTGAATTTTCATCTCGGCGATAATCGATTTCATAATTGGGTCAATGTCGGTCGGTTTTATATCAACCGACAATCTACCTTGTTCAATTCTACTTACATTTAAAAGGTCTTCAACCAAGCCAGCCAAACGATCAGCAGAACTTTGCACAATTTGCAGACTTTGCTTTGCCTTGTCGCCAATTGGTCCCATGTCGCCAGCCAAAATCATCGACACAAACCCACGAATGCCAGTAACTGGGGTACGCAATTCGTGAGAAGCAACTGAAATAAATTCATCTTTCATTTGATCAATTTCTTTGATTTTTTTATAGAGCGAAGCGTAGGCAAATAAACGGGTATTGTTGAGCAAAACAAAAATAATTAATAACACGGTTATGGCCAAAACGCCATAGGAACGAAATAGAACTTGACTGGTTAAGTCGTCAAGCATTTTCATGGACACTCTCATTGAAAGAAGTAGTTGTTTTTGTCCTAATTGATCCCTAATTGGCATAATAATCTGCCAATACCTTATACCATCATTTTTAATCTCTGATAGCTCACTCAAAGTGCTTTTGCCAGTAGCAGCAGTCACATAGGCAATTGAATTATCTTCTTGCCAAGCCATAACATACTGCATGTATTTAGTTGTTTTATTGATCGCGCGACGGTCCAAACTAGCTATTACCTTAAATTCATCATTTTCTTTTTGCAAAACATCAAGGCCGACTACTTCAGAATTTAGTCGGCCAACGTGTTCAAGTTGAGTTTGAATTGATTCCGGTTGCTTTAAAAATGGCATCAATCCGGCATTAATGGTATCGCCAATCGCTACGCCCTTAGAATATAGCTCTTGATTGATTACTGAGCCAAACGAATTAGTAAAAATAAGTGTATTAACAATAATTGCCGCCGGAATAAATATGATTAATAAAACCGCATAGATTACTTCGAGATTACGCTTGATTACTGACTTATCTATAACGGCAAACATATTGTATTTATGAAGTTATTCGTTTTGACCTTACATAAGTAAAGTAAACGCCGAAGACAAAAAGTATTAGCACTAGTCCACCAGCCACGAACCAGCCAATCAGGCTATTAGATTGATTAGTCGCGGATACGTCTGCTGTTATGAAGTCATAGGGGCTGATAGCTTGCGCTTCCTTAACAAAGAAAGAAAACGGAGCAGATTGTTCTTTAATTTTTCCATTTGCCTCGTTAATAACCACATAAGCCTCATGTTTACCATCAATTAGGGTCTTATCCATGTCATAGACCCAGTTTCCATTTGCATCTGCCTTAACTGAAACCACAATGGGCAATGGGCTATAGATATAAAGAGCAACAACCGCACCGGGTAGAGCTTTGCCTTCAAACTTGATGGATCTCTTATTTAATTGTTGATCTAGTAAGATGTTGGAGGTGGATTGTACGGAAAGTGTTGAGGTAGACAAGTCTTCATGAACTTTCGGATGCTCTAAGGCTGCGCCAAAAACTATAGCCTTTTCCGAGGTTGAAAAATCAAAAGTTCTTTTAGCTTTCTTGTCTTTATTGAGCGGATCATAGCCAGCAGTTAATTCAGCTCCGTCACCGTACCCATCGCCATCGGTATCAAATTTGTTTGGGTCGGTACCAATTCGTTTTTCCAGCTCGCTTGGAATACCATCGCCATCATCATCAAGAAGCAATATTGCTTTTGATAAACCCTCCTCTTGATTTTTATCAATAGCGGCCCTTGCCACCGTAACTCTTACATCATTCTTAGTTTTTGATAATGGTATAGAATTTATAAACGTCGAAATATTAATATTACTTGCATCAACAGCTGTTGATGTTGGCCTATCATTTAATTTAACCGGAATTTTGCTAAACACTATGCCAGTGGTTGACGATGAAAAATCTATGCTTGAGCCAATTAATTGATCTGCACCATAGTTAATTTTTTCATAAGTATCCTCAGGAATGAAATCAGCCATGATTACGTTAATAATATATTGATCACACGCTGCGACAGAATAATTATTATCACACGTAGCTGGAATTCCTTTTTCTTTTTTATAAAATGGCAAGCACGCCTCTCTACTAGTTGCTTGTTTTTCAATACAAAACTGAGGCGCCACCTTGGTCATGATATACTCTTCACATTTTATTATGTCGGTAATACCAACATTAATACAATCTGGAGCAACTTTTTTAATTAAACTTACCCGATCTGTACCTAATGAATCAGTCATTCTGCTTGGCAGTTTGTTTGTATTTGCTACGTTTTGAACCAAGGTTGGTTCTGGCTTCGGTGCTGGAGTTGGTTCTGGCTTCGGTGCTGGAGTTGGTTCTGGCTTCGGTGCTGGAGTTGGTTCTGGCTTCGGTGCTGGAGCATTCTTAATCACTGCGGAAACAACATTGCTATTTACAACAACGTTTGAATTAGAAACAAGCACAATATTAAAATCATATTCGCCATTAGGAATCTTGGTAGTATCAATCTCTACTTCCCATTTATTATTTGTTGAGTTTAGTGTTCCATAAAATGGAATAACCTTTCCATCCTTACTAAAAATAAATTTTGCAATTTTTACCTTATTTGCCCCAGTTTTTGGGCTAATCGACATTGGCTTAATACCACTCAAATAGCCTTCTAGTGGCGAGATATTATCAATCGTTAATGTTTCAATTGGTAATGGTATATGTGGAGTGGTTGTTGGGGCTAGGGGAATAGTTATTTTTGGTAATATCACCGGCTGTGTGGTTGAATTTGTCGAAGTTAAAACTGGTTGAGTGGTTGTATTTGATGAATTTGTAGCATCTAATACAGACTGAGGAGTTTCAATAACTTGTACTAAAAAAAATGGAATCGATTTTGTAATTACTACATTATTTTTTGCTGCTTCTATTATCATTTTATAATCTCCTGTCGGATACGAATTTGACGGGTAATCCCCTTGATAACGAAAATTACCACCAGTTTGTTCAACAGTAGAATACTGGGGCGTCAATACGGTTTGACCTGAACCGTTAATAATTTTTACATTTACACTATCAGGTTTTTGATTCAAAATGAAATAAAAATTTACCTTTTGCAAAACAACACTTGGATAACTAACGGGTATATCAACAAAAGCCAAGGGATTTGAAATGCTAAATATTTTTGCATCCTTGATCTCAAAATTGTTATTTGCAACAACTACTAATTGATATGATCCGGGCAAGGTTGGTGGCACAAAATTGCCAGAATAATAAACCGTCATACCGTCTGATGAAATTTGTTCTGAAGGTAGTTGAGTAATTGGCATTACCATTGTCCCCGAACTATCAAGTACTTTTAAAATTAATGTGTTTGGTTTTAAATTCAACGCAAACCTGTATATAATATTTGAGGCAGTTTGTGTAATATCAAGATGACTTAAAATTGTTAAAGGGTTTACTGTGGATTGAGTGGTGCTTGCTACACCAGAAATAATTTCTGTAGATGATGCTGCTAAAATAGTTGCGGGATTAATCGAAACTAAAAAAACCGACAAGCCAGTAATGGCTGCGGTTATTTTCCAAAAGTAAACATGAGATTTTCGCAATCCTGTTGTCTTGTACATATTTTTATTTTTATTTTTGTTTTGTATATTTAGTATAGCATATTTTAAACCATATTTCAAGCTCGGTTTGGCAAAATAAAAAATGTCTGCTACATTGCATACAAGACTATTAAATTTACTGTAACTATGCCACTTTCTATCGGCATTGTCGGTCTGCCCAATGTGGGTAAGTCGACACTCTTCAACGCACTCACCCAAAATCAAGCAGAGGCGGCAAACTATCCTTTTTGCACAATCGAGCCAAATGTTGGCTTGGTTAAGGTGCCCGATGAAAGAATTGAGATACTTGCCACACTTTCACACTCGGTAAAGACATTACCGACTATTATTGAATTTGTTGATATAGCAGGTTTAGTCAAGGGCGCGAGTCAAGGAGAGGGTTTGGGCAATAAATTTTTATCCCACATTCGCGAATGCGACGCGATCTGCCAGGTCGTACGAGCTTTTCCCAATGAAAACATTATTCACGTTAATAATAAAATCGACCCAGAGTCAGACCGACAAACTATAAATTTAGAGCTTATATTAGCTGATTTATTCACCGTTGAACGCAGATTTGAGCGAGTAGCTCGTGAAATTAAAACCGGCAAAAAGGAAGTGTTAGCCCAGTCAGCCGTTCTGGAAAAATTAAAAGCTGGTTTAGACAAAGGCAAGTTAGCTATACAACTAGACTTAACCTTAGAAGAAAAAACAATCATTCGTGAGTTAAACTTGCTCACCTTAAAGCCTTTTATCTATGTTGTAAATGTTGATGATAAAACACCACCAACCGCCATTCAACATGAAAATTTTCCCGTATTAACCATAAACGCGCAAATAGAAACGGAGTTGGCAATGCTTAATCCTGATGACCGCCAAGAATTTATGCAAGAACTTGGCATAACACAAAGCGGCCTTGATCAATTAATCAAAACCGCATATACTACTTTAAATTTAATTACTTTTTTTACTACTGGCCCAACCGAAACACACGCCTGGACAGTAACAAATGGTGCAAAAGCCCCACGGGCAGCCGGTGTTATTCATACCGACTTCGAAAAGGGGTTTATTCGAGCGGAGGTAATTGGCTATGATGACTTTATAAAAGCAGGCAATGAAGCAAGGGCCAGGGAGATGGGCGTATTAAAAGTTGAAGGGAAAGACTATATAATAAAAGATGGGGACGTTTGTCATTTTTTATTTAATCACTAGTTTTAGCAAAAACTGCCAACTCTCGCCAAACTCGTTGACCAACACGACCATATCGCAAGGTGGGTCGTTTTATGTTATCGCGAATTGAATTTTTATGTTGGTAGTTTACCCAGGATAAGCTTTTGGGTACAATTTTATCTGACAAACTATAATGCTGACCTTTTTGGTTAAATATTGGCAAAATTATTACTATTTTACCGCCAATGTTTAATATACTTGATAATTCTATTAAACATTTTGCATACATTAGCTCTAACTCTTTTACAACTTGTTCAACCTCATAATTACCCCGCTGAGGCCCTAAGTATGGTTCAGTTATTATACAATCAAATTTAATATTAGCAAAAACTTCACGAGCCCGGGTCGCATCACCTATTTTAATTTGAATTGAGTGTTTCTCAAGCTGAAACTTATTTATTAGCCAATCAATATTTTTTTGGGAATCAAGTACTGCTTTCTGAGAAATATCCGAACCAAAAAGCTGATAACCGCCTTGTAAATAAGCTTCTTGCAAAATAGTGCCCGAGCCACAAAAGGGATCATATAATACTTTTTCAGCAGAATAATTGGCTAAATTAAGCATAATTTGGGCTAATTTTGGCGGTATCATTCCTGATTCTTCGTCTCGGTCTGGCCGACCATAATCTCGAACAGACAACTCCTTAAATGGTTGCACTGCTAAAGTTAGCCCAAAAAATAACTTTTTATTTAATTCCCAAATTATAAATTCTGCTCCTTTTTTTAACAAATCGTTTTGCTCAACAACTACACTAGACAATTGAGGCTCACGACTAACCACCCAACGTGCAGAAATGTTTTGTTCCTTAAGGAACGTTTTTACAGTCATGCCAATTTGCTTTATCCTGACCCGTTCCGAATATGAAGAAATACCAAAACTTATTCGATTTTTACCTAATTTTAGTAATAATATTTCAGAAAATTGTTTTGGTGCGGTTTCCTTGGTTGTTTCTGATTTAACAAGACCAATTTTTATGGTGCCGCCCAAACACCGAATCAACATATCGGCATCAATTTCACTATCGCTTTCAACCAACAACAAACCCTTGCCAGATAAATATACTGGATTTTTAAAATTAGCCTGTGCAGTCTGCATAATTTCAGCCGCAGAAAGTTCTGGATTATTGCCTAAAACAAAAAAATATTGCATAATATTTTTCACTTTATCATATAGTTTTATCTCTTGCAATTTTTTATTGTTGTTGCTATAGTTAGCACACATTTAAATAACCTTTCCCAACGCTGTTACACAGCTTATCCTGAGCAAAATTATGACTCAGGAAAAGGTACTTCGAACGCCGAATCTCAGTGCGCTTAGAATGCCTGGGATTTTTTTAATGCTATGGCAAAAAACAAATCAGCGGCAACACCGCACTACGAACTGCTGTACATTATCTCTAACAAGTTCAGCGAGAATGAATTAGAGCCAATTGTCAGTAAAATCGCCCAGCTTATCGCTGAAGGCGAAGGTAAAATTACTTATGACGAGGATTGGGGTAAGCGACGCCTCGCCTATCCAATCAAAACCTTTACCCACGGTTATTACCGTTTGGTGGAATTTGATTTGTCTGCAGTTAATTTAAGCCGCATTGAGCGCAATCTGCGTATGATGCCAGAATTAATTCGTCATCAAATTATTAAAAAGGAGTCAAAGCACGCAAATCAGCCAAGCGCAGTATTAAAAGAGCAACAACAACCTCAGCCAGTTGTTGAAATGACAACGGCTAAGCCGATTAAAGCAGAAGTTGTTAAGCCTAAAAGTAAGGCTAAAGAAAAAGCTGATTTAAAAGAACTGGATGAAAAGTTAGAAAAGATTTTAGAAAACACTGACATTATCTAAATTATTTTTTATCAAATCATATGAATCTTAACAAGGCAATGATAATCGGTAATCTAACCAGGGATCCAGAGGTAAAAAACACACCCTCTGGTCAAATGGTCGCAACCTTTTCTGTAGCCACTAATCAAATCTGGTCTGACCAAAGCGGACAACGACAAGAACGAGTTGAATATCACAATATTGTGGTGTGGCGAAAACTTGCTGAAATCTGCGGTCAATATTTACGCAAGGGTTCAAAGGTTTATGTGGAAGGACGCTTACAGACCAGGGAATGGACCGGGCAGGACAACATTAAGCGCAATCGAACTGAAATTATTGGCGATAACTTGATTATGCTCGATCGCGCCAATTCTGGCGCTGCACCAATGGGTGGTAATTTTAATCAGAGCAATCAAGACTCAAACAATAGCTACATAAACAACACATCTTCAAACCACGAACCAATTATAGACATTGGCTCAGGTGCTAATGAAGAAGAGGAAATAAAAGTAGAAAATATTCCTTTTTAAATTTATTATTATGGAAAACAGCATTAAAATTGAAAAGCAGTGCCATTTTTGTCAGAACAATATGATTGAGATTGACTACAAAGACGCAACTTTGTTGCGTAAATTTGTTGGTTCATACATGAAAATTTTATCTCGCAAAAAAACCGGCACCTGCGCTAAACACCAACGTAAGCTCGCCACTGCCATTAAGCAGTCACGTATGATGGCATTAATGCCATTTGTTAATCAATAAGCTCATTTATGTACGGAATAAGTGAAATAAAACTAGGTAAGCTTATCCAGGTCAACGGCGAACCATATGCGGTCATTCGTGCTGATCATCATAAAATGGGGCGGGGTGGGGCAGTACTAAAAACAAAATTGCGAAACTTGATTAATGGTAACGTTTTAGAAAAAACCTATCAAGGCAATGATAAGGCCGAACCAGCAATTACAGAAAAGCGTAAGGCAAGCTATCTCTACAGGGACGAAGCTAATGCGTATTTTATGGACAGCGAATCTTTTGAACAATTTGATTTACCCCTTGAACAAATCGGTGATAAAATTAAATTCATGAAGGACAATACTGATGTTGACGTTCTTCATTTCAAGAATAACCCTGTCTCAATTGATTTACCCATTAAAATGACTTTTAAAGTAACCACTGCGCCACCAGGTGTACGTGGCAATTCCGCCGGCAATGTGTCTAAAGTTGTTATTATTGAAACCGGCCAAGAGATTAGTGCTCCAATGTTTATCGAGGAAGGAGATTTGATTAAAATAAACACCGACACTGGAGAATACGTCGAACGCGCTTAACATTACTGGCTACATATAAAAAACACTGTTCAATTTTGAACAGTGTTTTTTATAATGATTTCTACTCAGCTACCGCCAATCCATCTTTTGCTTTCAGCTCTACCTCAGCCAATATGCGCTTACGAATTTGCTGTTGTAATTTATTTTCTGCCTTTAAAAATCGTTTAGCATTTTCACGACCTACACCTAAACGTGTTTCTTCAAAAGTGTAACTATTACCATTCTTTTTAATTACCCCATATTCAACACCAGCATCTAGCAAATCTCCGGTTACAGAAATACCTTCATTATACATAATATCAAATTCACAGGTTCTAAATGGTGCTGCTACTTTATTCTTAACAATGTTAACTTTAACTCGGTTACCAATTATTTTGTCGCCTTGCTTAATTTGAGCTGCACGGCGTACTTCAATTCGAACTGAGCTGTAGAATTTTAATGCAGTGCCACCGGTTGTGGTTTCTGGATTACCAAAAAACACTCCAATTTTCATACGAGTTTGATTGATAAAAACTACCAATGTTTTGCTTTTTGACACGATGCCAGTTAATTTACGCAAGGCCTGACTCATTAATCGAGCCTGTAAACCCATATGTGAATCTCCCATGTCACCCTCAATTTCTTTCTGCGGTACCAAGGCAGCCACACTGTCAATTACCACCACATCTATTGCGTTTGAACGAACTAAGGTTTCCACAATCTCTAAGGCTTGTTCGCCGGTATCTGGCTGAGAAATCAACATTTCTTTTACATTTACCCCAATTTTAGCAGCATAGTCTGGATCTAAAGCGTGTTCGGCATCTACAAATGCAACAATGCCACCATGTTTTTGTGACTCGGCAATAATATGTTGGGCTAAGGTAGTTTTACCACTTGACTCCGGACCAAAAATTTCAATTACACGGCCGCGGGGCACGCCACCAACACCTAAAGCAATATCAAGCGAAAGACAACCAGTTGAAATTGCCTCAACCTTGATAGATTTAGCTTCTCCGAGACGCATAATTGAACCCTCTCCAAAACGCGTGCGAATTTGTTCAAGGGCTGCATCAACAATTTTGCCTTTTTCATCCTCTTCTTTTGTGCTAACTTTAGATTTTTTTTCTTCTAACATATAATTAGCTCTATTTGCCTTTGGCAACATTAATAAATAAAAAATAAACAACAAGAGAACTGCCGTCCCCTTGCTTCACTATTTTACCATTTTTTTAAGATTTGGCAATTTATCCCTTAACCAATACCTGCCTTGATACAATTTGTTTTTGACCGTAACGCTTTTCCGCACAAACCGTAATAGTGTTAATTCCTTTTTTCAATTGAACCTCCTTGGCAAAATTTCCCTGATAATCCATTAAAACCGCTTCACCATTTATGGTTAGGGTTGTTTCTGGTTCAGCCGAGCCTCTAATTTCTACACCGCTTTTATCCACCACTGCATTTTCTATTGGGTATTGTAATACTAATAAAGGCGGTGCCACTATCCGATTTAAACTATAAACGAGATATCCCATACATACTGCAACAACTAATGCTAAGCTTATATTTCGCAACAAACGAGGAGTGGCTAATAAGTCCCAGCTTCTTACCACTTGTTTAGAAAAAAGTTCCACTTTTGGCTCTTTGCGGCTATATTTCACCTCTTGTTCATAAAGAGCAACTAATGATTTTTCCGGCAAGCATAAAAACTGTGCATACTCCCTCAAAAAATTTTTACCATATACTCCGGCCGGCAAAACATTAAAGTCATCATGCTCTAGCGCACGCAAGTATTTAACATTAATACCAACTTCTTTTGCAGCTTTCTCAATAGTGTACCCGCTGGCTTGTCTTGCCTGTCGTAACTGCTCAGCAACTGTTTCACCATCAAAAATTAATTTATTTTTTTGAAATGCCTGTGCCATGTTTTATTGTTTCACAGTATTAAAGGTATTTGCTCCTCTTTTATATTGTATTTTGTCTAGAACGGTATATATAATTGCATAACTACACAAAACAATAACCATACCAACTAAGGCCCCAGTAATAATTTGCTTGCCCTTATTAACTTTTTCGCTAACACCCCCTGACAAAACTAAAACCAATCCGCCATACACGATAAAAAGCAAGGTAAGTGAGGCTAAAATGGCAAACATAAATTTAGAGCCACGCACAAACAAATCAACCATGTCTAAAATCGTGTAATCCCCGTTGTCATATTTATTTGCCGCCGTGTTTACAATTGGTTCGAGGGCTAAAACTGAACTAGCCGAGTTTAATAGTAAAATGGCACTAAATATAACTAAAAGTATTTTTTTCTTCATGTTTTAATTAATTGTTTGTTGAACTTTTGACACGGCGTCATCCATTATTTTATCAATATTGTCTGGCGCGAGCAGCGCTTGGTCAATCATGTCATTAAAAATTTTTTCTGCTGAAATTACGTCTTTGCCCTGATACCAGCTTTTTGATGTCAGTACCTGTGAGGCAAAAATGCCAATTTCAGGATCTTCACCCTGTTTAGTAACGAGGCTGCGTAGGGCAGTTGGACGCATCGCCTTTTGAACATAAGACTTTGCTTGTTCTTCTTTTGACAAAAATTGGACAAAATCCCAGGCGGAGTCACGCTTAAGTTTAGCGTAACTAGCGCCGTTTTTTAAGTTTTCTGGGTTGGTTAGAATTTTTTTTGAAACTGTTTCCACCCAATAATTAGCATAATTTACCGGTTGATTGCTATTTTCAATTTGAGGCAATTTCACCACACTAAAATTCATTTTTGGCGCTGCTGCTTTTATCATGGGTAAATGATAGGCATAACCAAACATCATAGCCAATTGTCCATTGGTAAATAATTGCAATGAATCTGGTTGATCTTTGTTCCAACTATATACCTCTTTGGCAGGATTGCCAAAATCAGTATAAAAGCGAAGTGCCTCTGGACCTGGATTGTAGCTTACGCTGGTATTTTTTGGCTTTTCGTTAAAAATAACGCCACCAGAATCAGTTGTCATTTCTGCACCATTTTGCATCATTAAAACGGATAAAATATCAAATGAACGTTGAATATTAGTACCACCGCCAAGGGCAACGCCAGATTGTGCAATTTTACCGCTCGCATCTTGCTTGGTTAATTTTTTTACGTCTTGTTGAAATGTTTTATTCCAAAATTCTGGTGGTTCCGCTATGCCTGCATTATTAAATAGATCTTTGTTAAAATAAAGCGCAAGAGTATCAACATATAAAGGCAACGCTAGTATTTGTTCTTTGGCCAAATTTTTAGCATCCAAGCCCTTTGCTACTACATCGCCATATACCACGTCTGCAAAATTATTTTTTACCTCTTTTAACGTCATAGTTTTATTTGTGCGGAGTTCATCAATGACTTCTTTTTTTATTGTTCCTTGTGTTACCTTAAAAACTAAAGTAGTACTATCCGGTAAAGGTTCGATTTTATTAACATATCGTTTTACCCAAGTATTGGGAATGGAAAAAATATCAGGCCCTCGATCCTCAGCAAAGGCATCAAGTAACTGACTTTCATATTCTTCATATCTAAATTTACGATATTCTATGCTTACATTAGGATGAACTAATTGATATTTAGTTATTTGGCTGGCAAAGGCATCTTGATCATCCCAAACCCGCCAATAAGTTAATTTAATTGGCTTTAAACCAGCTTTTACTTCAGTGCTTTGAACCTTGCAACCAAAACCCGTGGTTAATATAAACACTAATAGTAGTAAAATCGCTAAAGTCTTATTTTTCATGGTTTGTATATTCTTATATTGTATTGTATTGTATTTTATTTTATTATAGCACAAAAATACGATTGTTAAAAAACTTGGGCTTTTGAGCGATATTGCAATGCTTCAGCAATATGAGGCGACAAAATATTTATCTCCTCGGCTAAATCTGCTATTGTTCTAGCTACTTTTAAAACTCGGTAATACCCCCTAGCAGAAAGATTTAACTTTTCAACTGCTTGTTGTAATAATTTTTCCCCAGAGGCATCAATCTGACAAAATTTTTTTATTTGCTTCGAACTCATTTCAGCATTACAATACATCTTTTCTTCTAACATACGCTCAACTTGTCTTTTACGAGCCAATTCAACCCGGGAGCGAATCAGCTGTGAATTTTCGGCAGGCGTTGTTTGTTGTAATTCACCAAAAGATATTCTAGGCACTATAACATGTAAATCAATTCGATCCATAATAGGTCCGGAAATTTTTTTATGATATGAACTAATTTGACTGCTAGAGCAGGTGCACAGTGCCTTAGGATCACCAAAATAACCACATGGACAAGGATTCATGGCTGCAACTAACATAACTCTGGCTGGATATGTAATATTACCAGCTATGCGACTGACGTGTATTACGCCATCTTCCAGCGGTTGACGTAAGTTTTCTATTGTTTGTCGGGCAAATTCTGGAAATTCATCTAAAAACAAAACACCACGATGGGCAAGTGAAATTTCGCCTGGTCGTGGCCAACTACCGCCACCAACCATTGATACTGCAGAGGCGGTGTGATGTGGTGATCGAAATGGACGATGCTCTAAAAAGGGCGCATTTCTGGTCAACATACCAGCAACGCTATATATTTTTGAAATCTCCAGCACTTCTTCATCTAATAACTCTGGCAAAATGGATACTAATGCTCGGGCCAATAATGTTTTGCCGGCACCCGGAGACCCACTCATAAGTAAGTTGTGACCGCCAGCTGCTGCAATTTCTAAAGCCCGCTTAGCCTGTTCTTGGCCTTGAATATCTGCAAAATTAGACAAATTACTTGTCTTACTTGAAACTCTATTAATTGGTCGCACTGGTTCGAGCTCAATTTTGCCTGTTAATAATTGCAGTATCTGCTTTAAATTTTCAACTGCGTAAATTGTAACCCCTTTTACTAAACTGGCCTCAACACTATTATCTTTAGGTAGGAATATAATCGACTTCCCCCAAATTTTAGCTGTAGTTATTATGGGTAAGACGCCACTTATCGGCCGCAAACTTCCATCAAGGGCTAGTTCTCCTAAAAAAATGCTTTTATCAAAAAAAACTTCCCCGAATGGTTGTCGTGAAGTTGCAACTAGAATACTTAAGGCGATGGGCAAGTCATATCCCGGACCTTGTTTTTTTATATCTGCGGGAGCAAGGTTTACCGTAACCTTTACTTTGGGGAAATCTAAACCAGTATTACGAATCGCGCTCCGCACACGTTCTTTAGCCTCTTGGACTGCCGCATCCGGCAAGCCAACGATAGTAAATGAGCCAAGCTGGCCGCCGCCAGTATCAGCTTCTACCTCGACCAATTCGGCGCTAATACCAACACAAGCCGCCGACCAAATTTTTGCCGACATAAACAAAATTAATTATTTTGCGTGCTTTAAACTGTCTTCTAATTTAACACTTAGCAATTGTGAAACACCATCATCGGCCATTGTAACACCGTACAAAACGTTTGCTCGACGCATGCTAGCACGGTTATGAGTTATCACAATAAACTGGGTCTTGTGAGATAAGTCATCCAAAATTTTAGCCAAGCGCTCTGAGTTTGCTTCATCAAGCGCTGCATCGACTTCATCTAAGACTACAAAAGGCGAAGGATTAACATGAATTATGGCACAAATTAATGCAATTGCCGTTAACGCTCTCTCTCCACCGGATAACATGGTAATTGATTTAATTTTCTTACCGGGCGGCGTTGCCTGAATTTCAATACCAGCCAAACCGGTAGCATTATATTTTTGCAAATACTTCAGCTTTTTATGACTATCTTGAAAAATGGATCGAGGTTCATTGTTTGCATCTTTTTCCTCATCGTCGGCCTCTTCGTCCATTTCACTATCTATAACCTTAATAACTTTTGCATTACCACCATTAAACAATATCTTAAAATATTCTTCAAATTTTTCTGCAATTATTTTAAATTGTTTATCAAATCGTTCTTTAATTACTCCGTCGAGTTCTTTTACTATTTTTTCCAAGGAGTCTATGGCTTGGGTAAGATCGTCGACCTGCTTTGATAAGAAATTAAACCGTTCTTTAATTTCAATGAATTCTTTTTCAACTTCTGGATCAATTCCGCCAATATGTTCAAGCTGACGCCTAATTGATCTTATCTTTTCAAGCACCAATGGTAGCTCAATTACTGATTCATTACGGGCGCTTTTTATGTCTTTTATCAAAACTCTTTCTTGTCGCATTTCTGATTCCAAATCTTCCAGCTTGGTTTCATATCTAGTTGCCCCAACTTTGGCTTCGTTTAATCGACCAACAATAATGTTTACTTCTCGTTGCATAGCCTGAATATTTTGTTGCGAGCTGAACAATTGCTGCCGTTCGTCAGACTGAGCTTCTTCAAGCAAGCGCAATTTCGATCTTTCACCCAGTAATTTTACCTCGATTTCATTAAATCTTTTTTTTATTATTTCTTGTTCTTGCGTCAATGCAGACCAGTCAATGGTCTTGCTTTGTTGTTGTAATTTTGATTCAACCGATTGAATTTCACGAATGGTTTGATTCTCTCGTTCATGCAAGGTTTTTTTCCGCTCTTGTTGTGGCCACAACTTGGACTGAATCTCGCTTAATTGTGCACTTACCGCTTCGCGCTGATCAGTTAACATTACTAGCTGATGATGGATTTTTTCCAAACTCTCTCCACCAACTACCTTTTCAGAAAGCGCTACTAATGCTTTTAAATCGGCCTTAATTTCGAAAATAATTTGCTTAGTAATAGTAAAATCTTGTTCACTTTCCGCTTCTTCCAGTCGAGAAAATAAGCGTCGCAATTCATTGTGCAAATGAGTTAACTCATCATCTCCTAGAGTTGTTTTATTACGCACCAATGACTGATTCACCTCTCTAATATGTTGATTATATTCATTTTTACTTGATATCAAGCTAGTTTCTTCCGCCTTGGTTAGGGCTACCGATTTTTCTATTACGTCAAACTCTTGACGCAGACTAGATAATTCTCGAGCAAGCTCGGACTGTTTGTTTTTCAACCATGCCAAATCAAATTTACCGGTTTGTTCTAAACGTAATTCTAGCTGTGCTTCCATTTTTGACAGTTGGGACTGTTCTCGTTCCTTTTCTTGTTGAAGTTGGTTAATTGCTTGTTGGACAAGAATAATTTCTTCACGACCACCCTGGCTATGTTTAATTGCTTCAAAATCGTGAGATAGTTTTGATAAATCATGATTTTTTGCATGTTCTTCCTTTTCAAGCTCAGCAACTTGTTGACGAAAAGTTACACAAGAATCATGAATTTCATGCCACACTTGTCGATAATACAAATTATGTAAATCGGCCAATTCTGACTCCAGCTCGCCTCGACGTTGCAGTTTTCCAACTTGCTTGGTTAAGCTTTTTAATCGCGGTTCGAGTTCATTGAGCACTAACCGCGCCTGATCAGAATGATCATAACTTGATAATAACTTATTTAATGCTTCATCACGTTTAATTTGATACTGCTTAACTCCGGTAGCTTCATCAAAAAACTCTTTTCGTTCACCGAGACTAGTGTTTAAAAACCCCTCGACCATCCCTTGGCCAATTACACTATACGTTCTTTGGCCAAAGCTTGCCCTGGCTAATAATAACTGGATATCAAGTAATCGAACACGACTATTGTTAAGTAAATATTCGCTATTGCCATCACGATACAATCGTCGAGTCAGTACTACCTGAGCAAATTCAATTGGCGCGCGTCCATCTTCATTATTTAAATGCAATGAAACCTCTGCCATGCTTAACCGACTTTTTTTATCTGAACCGGAAAAAATAACGTCTTCTGCTTTTTTACCTCGAAGAGTTTTCATGCTTTGTTCGCCTAATACCCAACGAACCGCATCAGCAATGTTTGATTTGCCCGATCCATTTGGACCCACTACCGAAGTTATACCCATTTGATCTTTATTTAAAAGACCAGGAAAAACTAATACATTTTTATTGGCAAACGATTTGAAGCCTTGAATTTCTAATTTTTCTAAATACATAAAAACAATAAAGAAGTGTAAAAGTACACTACTGTTATTTATAGTATACAACAGATTAACTTAGGCCGAAACCTGCGAGGGCCTAAAAATAACCAATATTAATATTTTATTTTATATTAGCCAAAATTGTATAATAGTGCAGATATTTTTTTGCTGATTTCCGCCAAGAATAATCACCATTCATTGCAGCTTTTTGTTTTTTTCGCCAACCTTTTTTATCATTATAAAAGCAATTGAGTAACATTTTTATTGTTTTAATTAAGCTCTTTTGATTATATTCAGTAAAATAAAATCCATTTTTCTCACTAACCGTGTCTTTAAGCCCGCCGGTTTGTCTAACTAAAGGTAGCGTGCCGTACCGCATGGCAATCATTTGACCCAAGCCGCAAGGTTCAAATCGTGATGGCATCAAAAAAGCATCTGCACCAGCATAAATTTGTTGTGCTAGACCTAAATCAAAACCTGTTACAACTTTAATTTTTTGAGGAAATTTTTTTGCGAGTGTTTGTAAATTTTTTTCATATTTTTCATCTCCCGATCCTAAAAAAATATATTGCGCCTTTAGATCACCAATTTTATTCGATAACAGGTCAAGTCCTTTTTGTGAAAAAAACCGTGCTACAAAACCAATCACGCAAACATCTGAATCTAGGGTCAACCCAACACTTTTTTGCAATATCTCCTTACAAGCCAATTTATTGCCTAGGTTGTTTAAAGAAAATTGATTACTAATTAATTGGTCCGTTTGCGGATTAAATAAATCAACATCGATGCCGTTTAGGATGCCTATTAATCTTTTCTTTTTTTGCGCAATTACTTGCTCAAGACCATGGCCAAATTCTTTAGTCAAAATCTCTTGAGCGTATGTTGGACTAACAGTGGTAATGTAGTCTGCTGTTTCAATTCCAATCGCCAGTAAATTTATTGATTGGCCGTTTATGGTAAAAATAGTTTTTAAATCATCAAATTTTTGAATGGCTGCAAAGTCTATTTTGCCCTGAACTTCTAAATTATGAATGGTTAAAATAGTTGGTAAAGATGGGTTGCTTTCTTTTAATAGGCGGGGTAATAAAGCGGTGTGCCAATCATGACAATGAACAACTGAATAACGTTTATTGTTTTTTTTCAAATATCGCTGTATCGCTAAACAAAAAAAGACATATTTCTCACCATCATTAATACCTGTGTATACCTTTTCAGATTCAAACAACTTACTTCGAACCAAGATTACCGATATCTTACTAAACGTAGTATTTGCCTGTACTATTTCAAAATCTACTAGTTGTTGTCCTTTTTTGATCGAGTCACTAAATAAAACCTTTACTTGCCTTAGGCGCTTTTGATTTATGCTGTCATAAAATGGCAAGGCAACACAAACATTATGACCTAATTCAATAAGTGCTTTAGGTAAAGCGCCAACCACATCGGCTAGGCCGCCAACTTTAGCCAGTGGCGCCATTTCTGAGGCTGTAAATAATATATTCATTATGTTAAAGAAAAATTAAATTTTTGATTAACCACTTGATACGCTAGTATATACATAGCAGCACTCCACGATTGATGTTTCATTCCACGTGGACGGCCGGTTGTGCTGTCTAACCATTCAGTAAACCGCCAATTTGACTGTTGATTTGCGCTTGCTAATCTTTCTAGCTCTAGTTTACAAAGTAAGTTTTTTTCTTGCGCTAATAATAGCACCCAAAAACCACCAATGAATGGCCAGATTCCGCCGTTATGATACTGATGTGGGTGGTTTTGGTGATGTATTTTCATATAACTACGCCCTTGCTTGCTCGATAGTTCTACTGGATTCATTAAAGACTTGCCTGGAAAGGGTGAATTCAATTTTTTGCTAATAATATATTTTATTGTCATTTTATTTTGCTGGCCTGTTTTGACTCCTGACAGACTTGCTAAAATGTTTGCATATAAATCACCATCTAAACCAACATTTTCAAAATTTATATAACTCAACCATAATAAATCTGGCTTAACTTTTTGCTGGGCATAGGAGATAAGATGTTTTGCACGATAATTGTTTTTATAATATGTCTCTGGAACTTTTTGCCAGGGATTAAAATAATAATTTATACTTCTTTTTGTTTCATGTTTTGTTAAAATATTATATAAATTTTTTACAACCAACCACAAAACATTGTCATACAACACAAAGCCAGATCGAGGCAAAATATCAGCCCAGTCGCTTGCTTCATTTTGTTGTAATAAATGGGCCGCTGGATGTTCTTGGCAACTTAACCAATTTAAGGCTCGTCTAATTTCTTTATCTAATTTGTTTACAAGCTGATCTTTGGGTTGATGGCGTTCGAACTGTTTTAGTGCAATTAACCACCACAGTGTTGCATCGATACATCCTAAATACCAAAAATCTACTTGTTTTATTTCAGGCTTTATAAAATTTGGTATCTGACCGTTGCTGGCTTGATGTGCTGCCAACAATAACAAACTTGCCTTTAACGACTTGATCAGCTCATCATCAGCACTGGCTAAAATACCAATACTTGAAACCCCGATATCACGAGCAAAAATACTATCATATCTACGACTAGAGGAAGATTTATTTTTTTGACTTGCTAAAATTCCAAAAGGAGACATATTGCCTTTTAAAACCGCTATCGCTTTATCATATGCTTGAGTGGTCACGTTATTTTTATTGTTTTTCATAATATGTTTTTGTTAAATTTTATTTAACAAGCCAAAAAACCAAATACTACTAAAATTATTCACCCAACCAACGCAAAATTTTTGGCAAAATCAACTCATCGGGAAATGAATATGTTTGAATCATTAGACAGGGGATTTTAGAGTGTTGTATTAATTTTAGATAGGTTTGTTGTTGTTCAATATACCACCTTGGTTCTTGAGCAATTATTTTATAATGGGGATACAAACGCAATCGGTCCTCAAGTCTTTTTTGAATGATGTTTTCATCCTCTGGTAATAAACACAAAACATATTTAAAATCCAATTCAACTAATTTGTTTTCAATTTCGGTATAATTAGAAACTTGTTTGCCAGCCATCGAATGATATACCGCATCTGCAAGATAAAATTTTTCGACGATTAGGTTGCGCGAAGCTAGCACAGTAAATAATTCGCAATAGGTTTTTAATAATGGTAGCCCGAGAGAATCGCCATAGACACCAATATCACTATTTATCCAATGACATCCATCCAGTCGTCCTTGATTTTGATTAAATTTTGGCTGTAAATAATTATAGACCTGGGACATAATCCAGCTCTTGCCCGACAACTCTGCGCCTTCAAAAATTAGATGATGCATATTAGCCAATGATTTTTTCCACCCCCCTTAACATCTTGTGCTCAACTTTATAATATTGCCATGAATTGGTGATTAAGGCATTCGGCAATGATTCAAATTTATGAAAATCCGATCCTCCAGACATAATAAAACCATACTGCATGGCTAAATCCTGGGCAAATAACACTGCTCCGATTGAGTGATGTGGCGAAAGCACTTCAATGCCATCAATGCCAATTTTTTTTAATTCTACCAAAATGTCACGTTTTAATTGATTGTATTTTCCTGGATGATTAAAGACAAGCTGCCCACCAATTTTTTTTCGCAAGGCAATAACACGCTTAATATCAATATAACTATTGTTAAACCGGGGATGAATCTTGCTAAAAAAATATCTTTTTATAATTTCCTCTTCTCGTGGACGTGAATGACCCAACTCTTTTTGAATTTTTTTCCGATTAACAGGATGTGCACAAATATCATCAATGACATGATTAATTGAAACGTAATGATTATACTTATCCAGAACCTTATTTATGTTTATTACAAAACCATCCTTAACCATTAATTCAAGTATAGCTCGCGCCTTAGTACGACGACGAGTTTGACTATCACGCAACATGGCATGTAACTCCGGGCTGGCTGGATTAAAGTTATACCACAGAACATTCAATTTTTTCACTCCCAATGTTACATACAACTCCAGGCCGACAATTGGCTTAATATTATGACGCAGGCAGGCAGCTGCAAACTCATGTGTTCCCCCAACGGTATTGTGATCAGTAAGAGCTGCAGTTTTGACACCTTGTTTTGCTAAAAAACGAACCACCTCGGTCGGAGTTAAATAGCCATCGGAATAATTTGAATGGATTTGCAAATCAATTAACATATATTTATTTTATTTATAAACCTAGCGCTTTTTTTACCTCCTCGATTAATGGCTTTGCGCGCTCTGGCTGTGGATCATCTTTCATTAAAAAATAATTTGCCGTTCTTATTGCTGTCCAGTAGTAATATGTTTTAATCCGTTCTTCAATCGGTGCAGAAATTTTAATCCGTCTGGCTCGACAATATTCATTAATAAATTTTTTCTTACACTTATCTGCAAAAATAACATCATTTATTTTTCGCCCAATCATATAATCAAGTTGCTGAGAGAAACAGCCAAGATCTCGTGCAAAATCAGCAATGCAGATGTCAGCAAAATCTATAAAAGCCACGCCTTTATCACCAACGATAACATTGTCCGGATGTGCATCGCCATGAATTAATGAAAGCATTGGCCTGGTCTTCAGATATGAAGCTTCTTTATCAATAAAAATTTTATAAAACTGTTTAAAAAGCGGCGCATACTGTGGGCAACGATCAGTAATTTCCCTGATTACGCACTGCGACCCTGGTACTACTGTAGCTAAACGACTATTCATGGGATTAAAATTCTTCAACCCCGGTTTTTTCAATTGATGTAATTTAGCTAGCCACCTGGCAGTCAAAACTATTGCCTCTAAAACCTTGGCACGCTCACCGTTCTTAACTAATTCATATAAACTTTGTCCTGGAACTCCCTCGTAAAAATAGCCATTATACTTTTTGCTATAATACAAAGGCCGAGCAACATGATATTGTCCACGCCCCAGACCACATTGCCATAAATATGTATTTGCAGCAAAGGATAAATGTCGAGGCTCTGAACTATGTGCCGAGCAATACAAACTTTTTGACTCACTATGACTACCAAAATCAAATATTACTTCGTATTGAAAGACAACGTGGTAAGTCGTGTGCCAAATTTGTTTTTTATGAGGCACTATCTCGATTAAGGATATTTTTTTTACCCCGGTATACTGGGATAATATCTTCTTGTTAAAAATTTTTGCCACCTTATCTAAGTCTAGCAAGTCAAGAATAATATTCATATATTATGATTTCACGTCAAGCTGCCAATGAGTTTGCCATAATGTTTTTTTTACTACAATGGCAAGCTTTTCAGCTTTTAGCTTTTCACTAATTGTAGTAGATTTTTCAAGCGTTCGAACTGCTCGAATTAGTTCATTTACCCCCTTTTCAACTTCTTCAGGATTCCAAGCCAACGGACCAAGCACTTGACGGAAATCGTGTTGGGATGCCCACCAAAAAACGCAACTCGCAACTCCACGTACAAAATGCCAGCGACTCCACCATAATGATGCGTCATTTTGATATTTCAACATCATTTTTTCGGCATATCGAACTAGAGTCCATAATTGCCGATGAACACGATTATTTCTGTCTAGCCATAGTAAAAAAGGTTGGGCTTGAGCCAACTGTTCAACTGTAGATTGCCACGACCCAGCGCGCAACGTAATCGCGGGCAATAGCTTGGATTGTTGGACGTATTCACTAACGGTTAAGGTTTTTAAATCACGGTGTTTGATAACTTTTTCAAATTCTGCTGACTGATCTATATAATGCAGTCCGTAAAGCTCGGCATCTGAAATCGTTACCACACTTTCAGAAATATTATTGTTTATTAAGGTAGCCATGGTTTTAGGCACATATGTTTCTGAAAAATCACGATTTCTAAAAACACCTAAAAGCGAAGCGTTTTTTAATTGAAAAACGCTATCGGAGTAACTCATAAAATTATCCCCCGCCACAGCAGGATCTAAGGCTATCCACTGATATTTTTTACGAGCCGCTAATTTTAATACACTAGTATTGATGGCCAACTCTGAAGGAAAAAATCCTTTAATTTTTATTTTATCACCGAAATAATAGTGTAATATTTTTTCCTGCTCATCAACTTGCCACGCTGCCTCTGCCTGACTAACTAATGGCAAAAGAGCGTGATACGCCGCACTACCTGTCAGTTCTATTTGGCCAGCGTGTACTAACTTTCGATAACGCGCTATTAAGTCTTGACGCTTAAACTCTTCGTCCCATCGTTTTAGTAAACAACCGGCGATGTTTAAGGTAAAATGCAATTGTGGGTGCTCTTCAAGCGCACGAAGAATTCGCTCATAGCTTTTTTCCGTTGCTTCAAGCACTTTTTCCCGCTCCATGTTGGCTGGTTGATACAAATGCAATAAATTTATCCACTTCATGATTTTTTATCACCAATAATTAACGCTTTGCGATATAACGTAATATATTTTTGTGCAGGCAACTCCCAACTATTTGACTGTTTCATGGCACGAACTACTAAATTTCGCCATTCATTTTTATATTTACTGCTTTCCAATGCTCGAATAATGGCTTCATATAACCCCCAAACATCAAACTGATTAAAGGTAAAGCCCGTTCCGTTTTGCAATTTTGGATTATAATTTTTTACCGTATCATGTAGACCACCAACTCTCCGCACAATTGGTATGCAGCCATAACGCATCGCTTTTAATTGATTAATACCGCAAGGTTCTTGATGGGAGGGTAGTAGAAAAAAATCTGCTCCAGCATAGACACTTGTTTCGTAACGCAATGTCTGCTCATGAGAAGGAATGACCACTAATTTTTTAGGGAATCGCTTTGCTTTTTTCTTTAGCTCTTTTATATACTGCTTATCGCCAGCGCCCAAAATTATCATTTGTACGTCATGGTGCATAATTTGATCCATGAGTTCCGAGATTAATTTAAACCCTTTCTGAAAAGTAACTCGTGAGGTGGTGCAAAACAAGGGTATGTCCACATCAATTGGTAAGCCAAATTGCTGTTGCAAATGTTGTTTATTCAATTTTTTACGATGAATTTTGCGGTGATCAAAATTTCGATGCAAGCTTTTATCAACGGATGGATTAAATGCTTTATAGTCTATCCCGTTTATTATGCCGTACAAACTATTTTCACGGCTCCTTAAAATTTTATCTAAATCTTGACCAAAATGCTTTGTCATTATCTCTTCACGATATTGTTCACTAACGGTATTAACAATGTCTGCGTTTAAAATGCCGCGCTTTGCAAAATTGATATATTCAATTTCAGTACTGTTAATATCTGGCAATTGCTTTTTACCAAAATCTTTATTTTCCGGTGGCACCTCCCACCAGTTATGACCTAGTTGAAAAACAAGGTTGTGAATCGTATAAATTGATTTGGCATTTTGTAAAATTTTGGAATAACGATAATCCGTTTTTAATAAATATGGCACTAGTCCTGTTTGCCAGTCATGACAATGAATAATATCGGCAGGATATTTTAATAGCGTCAGTAGTCGAAGCACTGCTGCGTCAAACAGCATAAATCTGGCATTTTCTCGTGGATAACCATACAATTGTTTGCGTTGAGAAAAAAATTTTTTATGCTCAACAAAATAAATTGGCAAGCCGTTCATTAAATAACCTTGCCAAAAATTAACAACACCGATTTCCTTACCTGCAATTGAGATTACGACGTCTTTATGTAATGAAATTAAATTATGCTCTTTACAATCAATTATTTTACCATAAAAGGGCATCACCACTATTACTTGGTGGCCAAGACGACGCAATGCCTTTGGTAAGCTTCGAGCCACGTCAGCAAGACCGCCTGTTTTAGCAAAAGGTGCTATTTCACTTGCAATACTTACAATATTGAGCATTTTAGGCATAGGGGTTAAAATTTACCGGATGGTTAGCCGCACAAATTGCAACTGCTAAAGCATCAGCTGCATCATCAGGCTGAGGTGCTTTGTCTAAGTGCAATAGTAATTGTACCATTTTTTGCACTTGTCGTTTATCGGCATTTCCAGAAGCAGATACAGCTTGCTTAACTTGTGATGGTTTAAATTCTTGCACGGCCAAACCATGTTGGCAAAGGGTTAAAAGTGCCACGCCACGAGCCTGACCGACAACTAGCGCCGTTTTAGCATTCTTGGCAAAAAATAATTCTTCCATGGCTGCCCGATTCGGCTTGTACAAAGTAATTATTTGAGATAATTCCTGTGCTAAGATCACCAATCGTTCTGCCAGTACCATTTTTGAAGAAGTTTTAATCGAGGTATAATGTTTGAGCGTAAGACTACCGCCAAGCACCTCAATAACCCCAACTCCCGTATCAGCAATTCCTGGGTCAACACCCAAAATCACCGTCGATACTTTCTGTATATTCATGAGATTAAAAATTGCTGATATTGTGATAATAATCGTTCACTGAATCATTGTCATCCAACTCTTCCACAAATTTTTCTAGTGATGGCATTTCTTCATCATCAACTTCTTGTGTTTCCTTGGCAACATATTCAATGCCTGCCGAATCAACGGCAATATTTGCTTGATCGAGCCATTGCTTAACTTTTTGTAAATCATCAATTTTTGTATAAGCGGTCATGCCTTCATCCTCCTGAACCACGTCTTCAGCACCAATATCTGCTAATTCCAGTTCAAATTCATCCCAATTTCGATCTCCAACTGCATCACTGGTTAATCTTACAACACCGCGCTGACTAAAATTCCAAGCCACCGTACCCATTGAGCATCCGTGTTTAGAAAAAATATGACGAATTTCAGATGCGGTTCTATTTTTATTATCCGTTAAACATTTTACAATAAATTGACTACGCAATGGACCAATACCTTCATAATATAATTCTTCGATCACTGCGCCACCTAGCTCGCCCGTACCCCGCTTAATGGCACGTTCAATATTATCCTTGGGCATATTTGCTTCTTTGCCCTTTTCAATTGCGATCCGTAGTGCAAAGTTTGTGGCAGGGTCGCCACCTTTTTCCTTAGCAGCGATGGTGATTAGGTTTGCCACCTTGGTAAATATTGCACTACGCTTGGCGTCAGTAACGGCTTTCTGTCGCTTAGTTGTTGCCCACTTACTATGTCCAGACATAAAATTAAACTAAAAATTGATAAAAATAAAGCAGGCGATTGTGCCTGAATTATTAATATTGTAACAGCTTAAAGTAAAAAAATCAAGCATAAAATCTGTTTATATTGTTTTATTGTTTTTAAAAGCCTGCTATAATATTGTTACTTATTACTAATCTTTTGTATGTTAGACAATCTCGAGGCTTATAAAAAGTTTGATCAATCACTAGTTGGCGATTCAATCAGTTCATTGCCACAACAAATCGCACAAGTAATTAACGAATTGGATCAAATTAAAATTCCTAGCTCATATAGTAATGTCACTCACATCGTTGTAAACGGAATGGGTGGATCCAATCTTGGCGCCAACATCATTAAAACTGTTTTTGCCAAAGAATTAAAAGTGCCCATGACCATCACCCCTGGCTATCACGTACCGGGCTTTGTTGATCATCGCACGCTATATATTCTCTCATCATATTCTGGTTCAACCGAAGAAGTGCTTTCGGTTTATCATGAAGTAAAAAAACGCGGTGCCAAGATTATTGCCATTGCCGCTAAAGAAGATAATAAATTACAACGCTTAATTGCCAAAGACAAAATTCCTGCCTATCTCTTCGAGCCCAAAGTTAATCCATCAAATCAGCCAAGACTCGGCGTTGGCTATTCAATTTTTGGCATGGTGGCACTAATTTCAGCCACTGGTGTGATTAATGTAAAGCCAAAAGATCTAACCCAAATCATTACAGATCTAGAAAAAAACAACAAATCGCTAACGCCAAGCATTGCCACGGCCAAAAACAAGGCTAAAAAAATTGCCAATGAATTTTTTGGGCATATGCCAATTATGGTTGGCGCGGAACACTTAGTTGGCAATATGATGGCCTTTCGCAACCAACTTTGTGAAAATTCCAAAAATTTTGCCCAGTACTTGATACTACCAGACATGAATCATTTTGCTATGGAAGGATTAGCGCATCCAAAAAGTAACAAAACTGATATATTATTTTTATTTTTAGAATCAGAGCTTTACTCTCCGAGATTAATCAAGCGTATTGCCCTTACCAAAGCCGTTGTTAAAAAAAATGGTATTAAAGTAATTTCTCATAAACTTACCGCGGGAACTAAAATTGGCCAAGCCTTTGAGATGCTCCAATTAGGTGAGTGGATTACGTATTATTTAGCCCTATTAAACGGGGTTGATCCTGTACAAATTAAGTGGGTGGACTGGTTTAAGAAAGAATTGGAAAAACTCGGCTAATCTTGACGGGGATAAAAAAATAAGGTATAAAAATAAAAGCTCCAACCGGGCTTTTATTTTTTGAGCTATACTTTTTGGCGCTATCGTCTAGTGGTTAGGACACCAGGTTTTCATCCTGGTAACCGGAGTTCGATTCTCCGTAGCGCTACGACAACAAACAAAACAACTTTTTACGAGTTGTTTTGTTTGTTGTTAAAAAATTACTCAAAAGGGTTTACTATTTTAGAGCGAAAATTATCCTTTAAATCCGTGATGCAAAAAATGTTTATTTTTAAATTAACATAATTTCCTTTATGACTACAACGATTGAGTAAAGCTACACGATTATTATATCTTAGTTTTTAGAATCTAACGCAACAGTGTTAACTGTTAATTAGTTGATTAAATA